>NZ_NOYB01000032.1:0-640262 GCF_002258235.1 Rhodococcus sp. 06-470-2
CGAAGGGTGGCCCTTGTCGTGGGCGAGTTACGACAGGACTCGCCGAGCACCTACATATGAGGTTGTACGGGGACCATCACGTGAGGGTGTACACCGATACGCTGTAAACCTCGGTCTCGTCGGATTTCAAACAGAAGGTGATCCAGCAGATGATTTCTCGACGCCTCCAGATGGGTGTAACCAATGGCTGAGCAACGTCGGATCGGCTTTCATTGGCATCTCAGGCGCGTCATGGCAGCGCACAACCTGTGGAAATCGACTGAGCTGCGCCCACTCCTGCGATCCGCGGAATCAATCTGTCGGACGCACAGGTATACCGACTTGTCACCGGTGAGCCACAGCGAATTCCATCGCGAACATTCGCCGCCCTCTGCGACATCTTCGACTGCACACCCAACGACCTCTTCGAACCCTACGTCGAAATGCAGGCAGCAGCATCAGCCAACGCCCCGCAGCCACGCGAACCGGGAGTGACACCGGGCAACCCGGTGGCCAAGCGTATCCGCATCGTGCGGACGATGGAGATGGCACGACCCCGGAAGCCTGAAGACCCATAGCGGTGGGCATCGCAACTCGACTGGATGACGTTGAATGATATGACCAGCCGCCAAGAGGAATCCCGGCCAGCCGCCCGCCATAATCGGCACCTGACGGGCGTTGGACACACCGTGTTTCATTGACGCGAATAATATGTAAAACGCGGTACCGTAGGGCCACAAATGCAACATCACAGTGATCTCCTCGGATCGGAAGTGACACTAGATGAGCGCTACGATCGAACAGCTTCACGCTGAAGTATTGCCACTCGTTGACGATCTACAGGCAGCGGGCGTGCGCGGGGTGAACCATCTGCGGAAGGCACCCTATCGAGGGCTGCAGTGGAAACATCGCGCGTACCAACGCGATCCGTTCGTCATAGCCTTCACTTTGGAACTCCCGGAGCGGTTTGGGACCTTCATCCGGCGCGACGAGTTGATTTCGCTACGCCGTCTCGTGTTCCACTCAGACGCCCTGAATCTGGACTTGGTGTTGCGTCGGCGCGGATCCTTCCGCCGTCCGAACAATGCGATCCCGATTGAGACGGAGCCTGATCCGACCCTGTTTCCATGTCCCGAGCCAAAGGCCTCCGAAGATGCGCGATTAGCCGCATTGATCTGGGATACGCCCAAGATTGACAAGAAGCACAAGGCCGCCGGACCGACGCCGATCGCCGTTCGACTAGCGAGGGCTGGGCATACTCTCGACGACAACAAATGGGAGTCCGGTTTCCAGCTCGACGCGAGCACCGAACATGAACTGATCCCAGACCGCGCCACCTACCGGCACGATATGCCGGACTGGGACGTTGAGTCTGAGACCGAGACCGCCACATAGTGATCGATCCCAATCAACGCCTACGCAATCTGCGCCAACTCAACGGGATGACGCAAAAGGCATTCGCCGCCGAGCTTGGTATCGGCCAGGCGGCGCTGTCGCAAATCGAACGTGGCGACCGGCCACTTACTGCAGAGCACATGGTGATCGCTCGCCGGCGGTTCAACATTCCTTTCGATTTCTTTGAGGCGCCGCCGATCACCTACGGCCCCAACGATCTCAACTACCGGACGAGAAAGCTCACACGGCCCCAGCAAGATCGAGCGGCGGTAACGTTCGGACTCATAGAGCAAGCGGTACGAGGCGCAGCTGACGTCTCCAATGTCACCGGGTCCCTGGACGCAACGAACTACGACGATGTTCGAGCGCGCCCACAACGCGAAATCGAAGCGCTGGCCGGCGCAGCACGGCAACTTATCGGCATCCGAACTGACAAAGTTATCAACAACGTGACGCGTTGCATCGAGCGGCTGCAGATCCTCGTGACCGGTCTCCCTGCGTGGGAACCGAATGCACGCATCGACGGGATATCGTCTCCTCGTCGCACCCAGGAGCCGTTCGTTGTAGCGCTCGACCTTGACAAGCCTGGCGATCGACTTCGGTTCAGCGCTGCACACGAGTTAGGTCACGTGCTCATTCACACCGAAAGCAAGCCACTGAGTCGACAGGCGCGCGAGACAGAGGCCGATATGTTCGCCTCGGCTTTCCTGCTCCCACGCGAAGCGATGCTTGACGAACTTTCACCGGCGCTAACACTCGCTGGCTACTCGCGAATTAAGGCACGTTGGGGAGCGTCGATGCAAGCAGTGATCAGGCGCTCGTTCGATCTCGGTGTGATTGATAGAGACCGATACCGCAGCCTGCAAATCCAGATCAGTTCTCGCGGATGGCGCAGGGAGGAACCTGTCGAAATACCGAAGGAGACTCCGGCACTACCGACTCCCGACATCGGGGGTTTTCGCCAGATTATCAACGTGGACAATGTGATTAGCATCTTCGATCGGCCAGCCAGCGGATGATTGAGCATCTATGCAATAACCGACTGGTTGACGAGTTCCCGGCTACCTCACTGAGTCGGGCGTATCAGTCGGCCTTGGCAGAGGAAAGTAGTGGGGCTGCCGGGGACGGTGGCCGGATCCGTGGGACGGTTACATGACGGACTTCGAGCAATGGTGCGAACCGCCTGTCGTGAATAACGTCGGCAAACATGCCTATGGAGACCTCGCTTCAAACGATGACGCAACCGGCATCAGCGTCGTTTCAGCCACCCTCGGCCAGAAGTACGCCGAGGTCGACATGCTGGTGCACATCGCCGAGCAGTTCGGCAAGCATGGTGTGTCGGCGTACCTCACCAACAAGTTTCCTACGAAGAAGTCGGCCCGATCCGGGGATCTAGGCGAAATCCTAGCCACTGCGTACCTGAATGAACATTGCGGATTCGCTGTCGGGCCGAGTCGCCTCATCGACCGCGACCATCAGGAATGGGCCATGCGCGGCGATGATGTCTTGGGTGTCAAGATCGACACCAAGACCGGTGTGCACCTGGCCAAGGTCGAGGCTAAGAGCGGCAAGAAGATTCCCGAGAAGGTGGTCGCCGCGGCGCGGGAAGGGCTGCAGCGTTGCGCCGGACTGCCTTCGCCGCAATCGCTTTCCCAGCTTGCTGAACGGCTACGACGAGCATCCGACGAAGACTTAGCCGATGCCGTGCTGCGAGTCCAACTCGCCAACGACATCCGCCCAGAAATGGTCACCCAAATGATGTTTCTGTTCACGATGGGCGACCCGACCGAGTTTGTGAAGAACGATCTCGCCGCCTACACCGGCCCAATTGAGCAGTTGACTATGACGCTGCGCGTCGCCGCTCACCCCGAGTTCATTAGCGGGGTTTACGAGAAGGCTCTCGCACATGGCGCGTGATACCGCCGAGCTGCTCTTGAGCATTCAAGAGTCGACTGTTGCAGCATTTCGTGATCGGCTGCTGGCGCGCGGGCAGGCTCAGTCATTCATTCGTCGCGACGGCGTGTTGCCCGATGGCGCACCACAATTTAGCGCATATCTAGACAATGATCTCCTTAACTATAGCTACGCTCTGATCTCGACCAGCCTGCAGCTGCTGGATTCCAGCGACGCCGAAGAAGATTCTGCACCCGCAGACCAGGCGACCCGCCACGAAGTTGCGCAGAGCGGATTCCTGCAAGCTTCATACGCATTGGAGGCGGCGACCCGCAACGCCGACTCCGCAGCGGATCTTGCGTTTCACCGCCTCATTGCCGGGGCCACAAGCCATCTCGCAGGTTTTGCCGCCCGCGCCTATTCGCTGATGCAGGCCAGCGTTGCCTCTGGGCACCTCACACCAATGGAAACTACTCTGGCCGACATCGTGCTGCGCGATCTCGATCAGATCGAACGGCGCACCCGCGATTTGCGGTCCTCTCCCCAGGCGAGTGACGAGGTGCTCGTCGGAGCACTCGAGGGCCGACGTCTTACACCCGCGAACGCGGATCTGCTAGACGTCCTAGGGCCAATAGGGATGCTGCTGACTGAGCACTACCACTCGGCCATATCGGCGGCACTGTTTGCTATTTCCCATGACCAGCAGGATCTGTTGTCGTCGGCGTTAGCCGACCTAGATATCGGTGAGCAGGCCGCCCTCCAGGCCGGAACTCCAGGGCCATGGTGGGTCTATCGCCTGACCAGGCGACTGCTCGGGGACTTAGGTGAGACCAGCATCTCGTCGAACCTGCCGGTGCCGCGGCCTCCGGCAGGTACAGCGGCGAACGAGGCGAGCGACGAAGCGGATGCGGGTCGGAAGCGCTGGCGCTACTTGCGTCGCACCTTCGTCGCGACGTTGCTGGCGCGGCGTCGCTCCGAGATTGACCTGTGGCCGTCGCAACTGCACGTAGTGAGCCGAATCTTCGCTGATGCAAATGATCTCGTCGTTGCGCTGCCGACCAGCGCGGGCAAGACCAGGATCGCCGAATTGTGCATTCTGGCGTGCTTGGCGCAGGGCCGCCGCATCGTGTACGTCACCCCCTTACGTGCCCTGTCTGCGCAGACGGAACAGGTCCTTGAGGCCACTTTCACACCGATGGGCATCGCTGTCTCGTCCCTCTACGGAAGCATCGGCGTCACCGACCTTGATGAGGACGCGCTGCGAACTAGCCAGATCGTTGTTGCCACGCCCGAAAAGCTTGACTTTGCGCTCCGTTCAGACCCCGGTGTCCTCGATGACGTCGGACTCGTGATCCTCGACGAGGGTCACATGATCGGGCCGGAAGATCGTGAAGTGCGCTACGAGGCTCAAGTTCAGCGGTTGTTGCGGCGCGACGACGCCGACGCGCGCCGTATCGTCTGCCTGTCGGCGGTATTTCCCTCTGGAGAAGAGCTTGATGATTTCGTCGCATGGATTACAGCCGATGATCCCGATGGCTTGCATCGAGAGAACTGGCGGCCCACTCAGCAACGATTCGGCTTGGTGGAGTGGTTTGGCGGCGACCACGCTCGACTGACGACGACACTCGGCGAGGATCAAGCCTTCATCCCTCGCTACATCGAGGCGCGACCCGCAACTGGCAAGCGCAAAAGGTCGTTTCCGGCCGACAATCGCGAATTGGTGATTGCCACCGCGTGGAGACTTCTAGAGGAAGACAAGTCAGTGCTGATTTTCTGTCCTCAGCGTCGATCGGTTGAGCCCTTCGCAAAGGAGATTCTGAAGCTTCACAGGCAGGGCTACGTCGACTCGGTCTTGCCGGACGGAGTCGACCTCCATGAGGTACTAGCTATCGGCACCGAATGGTTCGGCGTCGGGCACCCCATCCTGGAATGTCTCAGATTGGGCGTCGCTATTCATCATGGGGCGCTGCCGGGCCCCTACCGCCGCGAAGTGGAACGTCTCCTTCGAAGCGGCGAGTTGAAGGTGACAGTGGCCTCCCCCACTTTGGCGCAAGGTTTGAATCTGTCGGCGTCAGCGGTGCTGTTTCAAGGGCTGACCCGCGTGAAGGAACTCCTGACAGGGTCGGAGTTCGCCAACGTGATCGGACGCGCCGGACGCGCATTCGTGGATACTGAGGGCCTGGTGCTCTACCCGCGCTTTGAGCCGAGCGAATTCCAGCGCTCCCAGTGGCATAAATTGACCACCGGCGCGGCAAGCAAGGGGCTGCAGTCCGGACTGATCGCGATCAGCGTTGCCCTAGTCAACCGCCTGCGCCTTTCCTACGGCACCGACGCGCTGCCACCTGTAATCGATTACTTGACTGGTTCACCTGATTGGGCGTTGCCAGTCGTATTTGGCGAGGAGCCCTCCGCGGTCGACGCCGCAGACCTTGCATGGCGGGAAAACCTCGCACGGTTAGACATAGGACTGCTTAGCATCCTTGGCGACGACGACTCTGATCCCGACGCGGTCATTCAGCTAATTACAGACGTCCTTCGCGATTCGCTGTGGGAGCGGCAAATGCGCCGCTACGACGAGCTGTCCGCCACCGTGCTGCGCGACGTCGTAGATGCACGCGCACGTTACCTATGGAGCACCTCGACCGCGTCTCAGCGCCGTGGCTGGTACCTCGCGGGCGTCGGAGCCGACGCCGGCTTTGATCTTGGCCAAGTCGCAGCCGATGTCGTCGAGGCCACTGTGCAGGCCGAGGCCGCCCTCGATGACGGTCACAGCGGCGAGGCAGCAGGACTTATATTGCAAATCGCCAGGACGGTATTCGGGCTTAGACAATTTCACCCTGAGACAAAGCTGGTCTGGGAGCCCGTGCTCGCCCACTGGATCGCCGGACGAGCGCTCAACGAACTCGGGGAGCCGTCCGTCGAGGTTGCGCAGTTCATCGAAGCCGACCTGATCTATCGCCTTGTTTGGGGAATTGAGGCGTCGCGCGTCTACGAGGCCGCGCAGGGCAACATGCTGGCCGATGCGTTGACCGGAACCGCCACTATGGCCATAGAAACTGGAACACTCAGCCGATCCGCCGCCATCCTCATTCGTTCGGGATTTGATCATCGTCACGCTGCAATCGCCGCGACGGAGATCACTGGTGCGGCCTACGACAGCGCCGCGGGCATGCGAGAGTGGCTCGATGGGCTGCCCCCGGAAATCACCACCGACCGTAGCTGGCCGACTACCGACTCACACGCCGCGTGGCAAGAATTCGCAAGCCGCTCCGCTCAGTTCCGCAGCCGTCGTTGGGTGCGCCAAACCCATACCGTCAACGACGTCAGCTGGTACTCAGAAGCGCCGCCTGCAGCCTCATGGCTGCGAGTCACCGACAGCGATGACACCGGGATTGCTCTGTGGTCTCCGGGTTTTGATGCGCTCGGCCATGCGAATGTCGCTCTCAACAGGAGTCGCGAGGGGGTTTTGCACGCGCGGCGATCGACCTCCACGCAAGGCATCGATCTGCAATACCGTGGGCCCCGCGACCTATTCCCACGGACACAGACCCAGCAGTAATGGCGCCGGGATCAGCAGAAACTCGCAGAATGTCAATCATCTTGACCGCCAGCAGTCTGGTGCTGTCATGCGCTGCGTGAAACATCCCGCCACCTATGGCGATCCACAACGGCCCATACCCGCGATCACAGCAGTTGGCCCCTATAGCCCGAGCCGAACTACGAAAGATGCCTCTCTCAGCGGTCCGAGAGCAAGTGTGATGTCCTCCGGTGGTCTAGCCCATTCTCTTGACTTTCCCCTTACAAAGCCCAGTAATCTATTCACCTCATCTCGGTCGAAATGTGACCCGTAAACGACGCTAAACTCACGGGCAAGCCCAGCCTCCTGGCACGCTATCAAGAACGTCCTGACGCCTTCCTTAATGGATGGTGCAATGCCGCCGTCCCACGATCCGGGAACCTGTAATTCTCCGCCTCCAGATTTGAGCTCCAAGGTGTGCGTACGCCAGTCGATACTTAACTCCAGTTCCGCACCAATTTTGCCGTTCGGGTACAGGCCCTGCACGATAACTATTTCGATATAGTGTGGATCTCTTAGACCACGGGAAACACGATCCAGAGTGCCCTCAGATAACTCGGCAGACTCGCGCAGAAGAGCCCGCACCTGCAATTCCAAAAGTGCAAAGCGTGCGTAAGTCTGTGTAGCGGTTATTGTTCTAGCCATTGCCTCGACTCCCTTCACACCCTGACCCAACAGCCAAGTAATCATCAGATCGAATGTCGGTCCCTGCAAAGCGATGAGCTATGCGACCGATTAAGTCAGGGTCGTTAACTTCTTCGTCTACTTGAATTCTGTGGCCAGATTTAAGAAGTTCAATTACGCGAGTTTCGCCAATTGAGTCAATGGCAGCTTGAACTCTACTTTCGAGTGCAGCGCTCCTCACATCAGCCCAGAATGCAACGGGCTTATTCGGGTATTTGGTTACAATCGCGTGCAAGGTTTCCTGCTCAACCTGGGGAAAGATTGAGGCTATGATCTGAAAGCGCATCAGGGTATCTGGCTTCCATTGAAGAAGTCGAGTGCGCCCAGGCCTCATCATAGGGCCGTACAAAATCGACGGATTATTTCCCGTGATCACTATAGGAACTCTCGTGGTGCGGTGCCCGTTCACTTCATTTGGAAAATCGCAAAAGGCCATAAGTTGCCCATAGACGATTTGCCTATTAACCGTGTACTGGACTAATTCACCCCAATTTCCCAGCACCGTATCGATATCGTGTATGACCAGAGCGGTCGGTTGCCCATTGCAAGTGCGGTCGCTGGCTTTCATATATTCGCGTCGTAGCAGCTGCGCGGGCGCGCCGGCGTTCTCGCTCTCAAGCTCGCCAGGACTCACCAACTGCTCGTGTATCCCCAACTCGCTGAAGATTGCGTTGACTTGATAAGTCTTCCCCTCGCCGGGCGGTCCGAATATCCCTAATATCAAAGGAAATTCACGCGCATCAGTTAGCAGATTTGCCAGGACGTGTGTTTTGACTGGGTTGCGGAAGTAGCTATCAATGTACGTCATTCGCGGCGATTTTCTTTCTCGTCAACCCGTCTGGCTAGGTCGGCAAGGAGCTCCGAAGCTCGGGACCTCGATTCGTCGGCAGACGCTGTGCCGTGACGTCCTGTCGGGTGCTTCTGCGGCGCGGCCGGCGACGCACCAGGCGCAGCGCGCTGGTTTAGCGGCGGCACGATCTTGTAGCCGCTGCCCTCAGATTGTGAAATGTCTTTCCCCTGTGGCATCTCGGGTGCGGGCCCTGCCAGGACTATCTGCTGATCGGCAAGCCAGCCGAGGCGCGATCGGAGCTCGCTTAGAAGCTCGTTTGACGAACGCGCGTCTCGAAGATCAACGTCGAGCTTGATCTTTGGTTCATGGAGCGGAGCTTTTACATAAGCGAGGCGGGGGCTCTCCTCGACGAGTTTCTCAAGAAGCCGTTCGGTCATCTCTTGGAGTTCGTCTTCTCGAAGACTCGCGCGGACAGCTTCCCGTTTTGCAAGTTCGGCGACTTCGCGTTGCACTTTCGATTGTTTGACCGAAGTCCGCCCCTCCTGAAACCAAGTGAAGACGACCTTCTCTGCGAGGCTTAGTCCAGCACTTACTAGTAACTGCCCAAGATCCAACTTGATCACTTCCCCTATCGTTGGCAAATTATCCGCTGGTTGCCATTGATACCTCCGCTGGCAACTTATCATCCGGTTTGGCAATCGGCATGCCCAATCGGATCTTCTTCCGAACCCACCATCACCGCTTCGCAGCAGCGAGCTAGATCGGCATCGTTGCAATGCCTGTTGCCGCCGCTTGATTCCCGACTCACGGCGCGCAGGTCTTTGCTCGCAGTCGATCTGCAACCACAGCCAGCACAACCTGGAACCCCCCCCGAACAGATCGGGACGGGCTTAGTTATCGAGGATTCAATAGCGACAGCCGCCAGTGGACGAGTAGGACCTTTTAGCAGCTTGCTGTCAACGCGACGCTGACGTGGTCGTTGGTCAGACGCAGGCCGTGGCTAACTCGGTTACGCAAAAGCCGCCGCGACAACTCGCACTCCTCAAGCACGCACCGGTACCAGCAAGATGACGCAGCTCGGAAGCTGGCTGGCCGGTCGGCACGGCGGTCCGGTTCGTGTGAGTCGAAATGTACGGGTGTGTCTGCATCCACTCTTCCACCGGCGTGCGCGCAGTTTTCGAGCGTCGTGTCGGTCATCCGCCGTTGGCCGGCTCGGCTCTTCGCTGTGATTGGATGACGTGCGCGTATCTCACCTGATCCAGGCCACCTCTCGGGCCGCTCCTGGGTCGGCCCCGTGTCACTATTACGAAACGTCACAGTGACGTTTTGGGGTGATGCGGCGGGAGTTGGAATTTTCGCAGTGCGACGGTGATCATGCGAAAACGGTCATTTCGATCGGTATCGGCCGATCGAGTGGTCGAAGCGCACGTTTCTGCTACTGTCCGTGAAATTGCTCGGTGCAGATACCAGCCGAAGGTCACCCGATGTTCGCCGTTCGTCCGTTCATCTCGGCCTCGGGTCGACGTGTGTCGTCGCAACAGCGCGCGGACGGTTCGGTGGCGGGGCTGTTGGATCTGGACGCGACTCGAACTCGCGTCATTCGATTACTCGTCGGCTCGGGGACGTTGTCGATCGGTCTCATCGGTTTACTGAGCGCACCGTCCGAGGAATACAGCGGTTGGCGAGTACCTGCGGTGGTAGCAATCAGCCTGACCGCGTTTCCGGTCGCTTTGCGTTGGTTCTTCGGTCGATGGCCGGGACCGCGTCTGCTGACTGCATTCATCGTGTATTCGGATGTATCGATCGCCGCCGGTCTGTTGTTGAAGGACACGACAATGACTGCGATCGGCGGCACGGTACTCTTTGCCGTCATCACCACTCTGGCTGTGGTGGCGGTGCCGCTACTCCCCTGTCTCGTGCACATCGTTTTCGCCACTGGCGTCCTTGCGGTGGTGGCCGTACTCACCGTGCACGCGGACGTCGCCAGCGGCTGGGTCGTTGCCGCACACAGTTCGACCATGCTGTTGATGTTCGCGTCTCCGCTCATTCTGATGGTGTACGTGAGCGAGCTCAGATCTCGGGCACGGGAGTCGCTGGTGGACCCGCTGACCGGCCTGCACAACCGTCGCGGGCTGTTCGCTGCAGTAGCTGCTACCGCGATGACGACGCCGGATGTGGAACCGAAGGTGATATGCGCCGTCGCCGCCGATGTCGACGGGATGAAGGGTGTCAACGACAGCTACGGACATCACACCGGCGACGCGGTTCTCGTCGATGTGGCCCAGCACATGCGAGCGCTGGCGGCCAACCGCTGGATCGTCGCA
Source organism: Rhodococcus sp. 06-470-2 (assembly GCF_002258235.1). Classification (NCBI taxonomy): domain Bacteria; kingdom Bacillati; phylum Actinomycetota; class Actinomycetes; order Mycobacteriales; family Nocardiaceae; genus Rhodococcus; species Rhodococcus sp. 06-470-2. The sequence goes on from NZ_NOYB01000032.1 coordinate 10,643, forward strand.
CGACTGGGCGGTGACGAGTTCGCGTGCATCGCCGTCGGGCGACCTGCCGACCTCGCCGACCGAACTGCAGAGCTCGTGGAGCGCCTCGGACGGGCCCGGATGTTGTCCGGACTCACCGTCAGTGTCGGGTCGGCAGTGGTACCCGTCGACGCGGACAGTGATGTGCGGCAGTCCGCACACGACGTACTCCGCATCGCGGACTCGGAGATGTATCGAGCGAAACGCAGTCGCTGGCCGGCGTGAGAGCAGACACCGAGCGAATTTGTCGTCACCGCAACGTCATCGAGTTTTCAGATACCACCGTGGGAGTGCCACCCACAACGTGAGGAGAAGGGTCAGAGCGACCAGTGCCGCTACGATGCCGACGAGCGGACCGACCACGAAGTCGAACGTGAGAGCCACTACTCCCACCAGTGCGATGCCGAGCATGAACAGGCCTGCGATCGCGAGTCGGTTGCCGACCCGTACGAGTACATCGATTTCTTTGTGACGGAACAGAATTCGGTGCATTCCCACCGGCGCAATCAGCAGGATGGTTGCAACGATCGACGCACTGACGGTGATCAGATACACCGCTCGGCCGAATGTGGACACGTCGTCGAACCGTTGTTGGAACGGCAGGGTCAGGAGAAATCCGGTCAACAGCTGAACCCCGGTCTGTTCGACGCGCAGTTCCTGAAGTAACCCGAGCCAGTTCCTGTCGAGCTGCTGAGTCGGCGTCTCTCCCCTGGCCCGTGCATTCCACTCGGCATTGGGAGGTATCGACCGATCGGTCACGGGCTCTCCTTGTGTGTTGCCGGTTCGGTCACCGGTCGGGTGACGCCGTCGACGGCGGGTGTACCACGATCGTCGGCGAGAGCGTCGTTGCCCTGGACCGGGGACGCATGGCCAACCTGGTCCGCCAGCTCCAAGCCCGCTCCCGCGTAGACGTTGAAGGCGATGTCGACACCGTGATCCCTGGCCCACTGCACTTCGTCGTCGTAGCGCGCGACAGCAGCGACCGTGCCACTGAACCCGGATTCGCGCAGACAGGCGAGGGCAGTGACGTTGGCGCCGTGACGCGGCATCGCCAGCACCGCGATTCGAACCGACTCGGAGTGGCGTAGTTGGTTCCAGAAGTCCAGGTCGGTCGCGTCGCCTTCGATCACTCGCAGGCCCTGATCGGCGAGTCGGCGAATGCGTGGCCCGTCGTAGTCGACACCCACCACACCGAGGCGGTAGTGGTCGGTCAGCCGCTGATACGCCGCGAACCCGACACGCCCCATTCCGATCACGACGACCTCGGCATCGCCGGCGTCACCGGAACGTTCCTCCGGATGCAGACTGTTCTCGTCCTGCTCGGGCAAACGAGTCGCAATCTTCTCGACCATCAGGTGCCCTCGTCCGTTGACCAGCGCCGACGCCACGAAGCTCAGGGCCACGGCTATCGACATCTCGACCAGCCATGCCGGTGCCAGCAGGCCGGTCGTCACTCCGACCGAGACGACGATCAATCCGAATTCCGAATAGTTCATCAGGCTCAACCCGGCAAGGAGAGCTGTTCGATATCGCAACTTCATCAGGGCGAACAGCGCGAGATACAGCACGGACTTGAGCGGCAACAGAAACACCATGAGCAGTGCGACGCCGAGACTGGGCAGGTCGGGTAGACCGGACAGACCGATCGAGACGAAAAAGCCGACCAGCAGTAATTCCTTGATGTGGAACAACGATCGAGACAGCTCGGACGATGCCGGATGCGACGCCAGCAGCACACCGATGATCAGTGCACCCAGGTCTCCTTTGAGACCCAGTGCGGAGAACAGCGCGTAACCGGGCACCAGCGCCATCACGATGCCGAAGAGGGATTGCATCTCACCGTGACCCAGTCCGCTCCATACTCGTCGAAGGATGCGAGTGACGGGCCACAGCAGCACCAGCATGAGCGCCCAGGGACTGGGCAGCGTGCCGCTGGTGACGGTCAGGAACACCACGGCGGCGATGTCCTGCATCACCAGGACACCGATCGCCACCCGTCCGTAGAGGGCGTGTGACTCCCCTCGCTCCTCGAGAACCTTGACCACGAAGACGGTGCTCGAGAACGACATGGCGAAGGCGAGCAATGCGATCGTCGTCAGGCTCTGCCCGGACAGCATGGCCAACCCCGCCACGGCAGCCAGCCACAGAACGGTGGTACCGACCACGACGCTGATCACCAGATGCACCGAGGTGGTCAGCCACACTTCCCGGCGCAGCAGAATACGAACGTCGAGCTTGAGACCGATGGCGAACAACAGCAGCGTCACACCCAGATCAGCGAGCAGCTCGAGCTGGGGCACCTCACCGACGTCGAGTGCATTGATGACGAAACCGGCAGCCAGAAATCCGACCAGTGGAGGCAGCCGTACCACCATGGCAAGTCCACCCAAACCGAAGGCGATGACGAGGTAGATCGCGGCAACTGTCATGCACGGTCCCTTTGCTGGTGGGCTGCAACCGGATCTCCAACGGATCGTTCGACATCGGCACATGCCGTCGGAGTGTCCTCAGTATCCCGGCAAGACCGCACTTTCACAGCGCACGAGGCTCGACGGGAACGGCGGTCGACGAAGCGGATCGCTTCGTCGACCGCCGTTCCTACGTGACGCTTCGGCTGGGAACTTTCAGAGCTCGAACTCGGCCGGATCGATTCCGACCGCGAAGCACGCGTTGCGCACTGCGGCCTTCTCGTGATCGTCGAAATGGCCGTCTGCGCCGCCGATGATGATGCCGATCTGGATGACGGCTCGTGCTTGGTCGGGCTTCGATTTCAGTTTGCCGATCGTGGCTGTCGCCTCGACCTTCCCGAAATCGAAATCTCCTTGCAGCTTGTCGCAGTACCAGTCGAATTTCTGCCGAAGTTCGTCGGGCTCGAACACTCGCAGTGCCTCGTTACCGGCGATGAGAGAGGCCGTCTTCTGGCGCTCGGCAGGATCGATGGTGCCGTCGGCCGCCGCGATCAGGGCGCACATGGCCATGCTGCCGTTGGCGAATTCCTTGTTCTTGAACTGGCTGGTCTTCGTCTGCAGCTGGCCGTTCAATTCCTGTGCCTTGGACTTGAGTTGATCCCAGAACGCCATGGAGCTCCTCACTAGGTGGTACTCGCCCGCACAGTCGCGCGGGCTTCGACCATTGTCCACGTAGTCCGTGAACTGGAGAGGAACTCCAGCTCAGCGCAGCCGTTCTGCATCGTGCGCCTTGGCCAACAGTTCGACGCACAGTCGGTGCAATTCGGCGGCGTCGGCACCCTCCGTCACCGCCGTGCTGACGTCCTCGGCAGCACACCGAACTTCGAACGCTCTGTCGGCCGCCGCCGATACCTCCTCGGCGGTCAACACGACAGCGTCGTCGGGAATCGATGTCCCTTTGGTCGCGCTGCGTTGCTCGTAGGCGCGTTGACGGCACGATTGACGGCAGTACCGCCGCTTCCGGCCGGTTCCGGAATCGGCGACCGGGCGTCCGCACCAGGTGCATGTCTGGTCGCGGCGGGTTCTGACGGACATGGTCGTTCAGCCTACTGCGGCCGCGAGGTAAGATCGCCCGATAAGCTGCGCCGATCGGACCGCGCCTGGACCCATCGGCTCGGGAACGAACCGACGTGCGGCGACGTTGTAGATCAGTGGGTAGACGGTGTAGTTCGAAGTCGACGGATGGCTTCGGCGCACGTACCTACTATCGATGGAGAGGACTTCACCATGGCAGATCGTGTACTTCGAGGTAGTCGGCTGGGAGCGGTCAGTTACGAGACCGACCGTGATCACGACCTGGCACCCCGCCGCGTTGCGCGCTACCGGTGCGACAACGGCGAAGAGTTCGACGTACCGTTCGCCGACGATGCCGAGATTCCCGGAACCTGGGCATGCCGCAACGGCCTGGAAGGGTCGCTGATCGAAGGCACCGCGCCGGAGGCCAAGAAGGTCAAGCCTCCCCGCACCCACTGGGACATGTTGCTCGAGCGTCGCTCGGTCGACGAGCTCGAAGAACTCCTCAAGGAACGCTTGGACCTGCTGAAGGTGAAGCGCCGCGGCGCATGACCGTCGCCGCTCACTGCACCGCCTGATTGGAAACAATCCGGCGGTGCAGTTTTTTTTGTGCTATTCGAACCTGCTGAATGTTTCGATGTGCTTTGTCGCATTAATTGTCCACCGAACGAGGATTCCAATACGATCGACTGGCGGTGTCGGAGTCCGAGGTGACATCATCGAGTATCGGTTGTCACACAAGTGGACGATTCGTGAACGGTTGCCGTAACAGTTATCGGACAATATCGATAAACAGCAGGCACCGGAGTCGAATAAACCAGGGGGCATCAACACGTGAGCCAGGATTCTGATCAGCGCTCGACCGACGCCTTGCGTACGGCGGCCTCCGATGCGCAATCGGAAGGTCATCGCGCAGTCGGCGAGCAGAAGCTTGCGGAGTTGAGGCGCGAGTTGGACGGAATCGACGAGGTTCTGCGCGCTGCAATTCGAGACCGCATCGATGTGTGTGTACGAGTTGCACACGTAAAACGTGAACATGACATTCCGATGATGCAACCAGGCCGCGTCGGACTGGTGACCGAACGAGCACGAGAATTCGCGTCGGCCAATGGACTGTCTCCCGATTTTCTCGAAGATCTGTATCGATCGATGATTGCAGAGGCATGTCGCGTCGAGGATTCGATCATCGATTCTCCGACGCCCGGGCCCGGCCTCGACAGTGAACGGTAGAAGCACTCCGATGACGATCCATACGCTCCTGGTGGACAATTACGATTCGTTCACCTACAACCTGTACAGCCTTCTGACCGAGGTGAACGGTCGACCGCCCACTGTGGTCAAGAACGACGTCGAGTGGACGTCGCTGAATTTCGACGCCTACGACAACGTCGTGATCTCGCCCGGTCCCGGGCGTCCGGATGTGGAGCAGGACTTCGGGATCAGTGCCCGCGTGATACTCGAGTCGGGTCTACCGATACTCGGCGTGTGCCTCGGGCATCAGGGTCTGTGTCATCTGTTCGGTGGCAGTGTGGATCTCGCGCCCGCGCCGATGCACGGCAGGATCACCGACATCACCCATACGGGTGTGGATCTGTTCGAGGGGATTCCGTCGCCGTACTCGGTGGTGCGATATCACTCGCTCGTCGTGACCCGCACCCCTGCCGACTTCGAGGAAGTCGCGTGGACGCCCGACGGACTGGTCATGGCTGTTCGTCACCGCAGCAAGCCCATGTGGGGAGTTCAGTTCCATCCCGAGTCGATCAGCACCGAATACGGCCGCGAACTACTCGCCAATTTCCGCGATCTGACGTTGGCTCGATCGAGCGCATCGAGTGCTGCGCGTACTCAGGATTCGATGTTCACCATCGAAACACGTTCGCTGGAAGGAGCATTCGACTCCGAGCAGGTCTTCGAAGCTCTGTTCGCGGACGGCTCGAAGAGTTTCTGGCTGGACGGCAGCGCGGCTCTCGAACCCGACTGCAGATTCACCGTCATGGGCGACTGCTCGGGTCCCCATGCGGAGTACGTGACCTATTCGGTTGCCGAGACCACGGTGACCGTGCAAGGTTCAGACGGTACGACCGAGCGCATTCACTCGACGTTCTTCGACTACATCGACGACCGTTTACGAGAGCGGGCCACTCCCCCTCGGCACGACCTACCGTTCGCTTTCGGTCTCGGTTACGTGGGGTACCTGGGCTACGAACTCAAGGCCGACACCGGTGGGCAACTGGTGCACACCTCTGCGACTCCCGACGCGTCGATGGTCTTCGCAGACCGCGCGTTGGTGTTCGACCACGAGGCAGGCACCCTCTATCTGATGGGGTTGGCGACCACCCCCGGGGATCCTGTGTTGGCGACGTGGTTCGACTCGGTCACCGATACCCTGCATGGTCTGTCCCGAAAGGTCGCCCCCGACAACCGTCCGGGTGTGCCCGCCTCCGGCACTCCCCTGCTCGGAGCCGATCGGTCGCTCGAACCCCGCCTACGCCACGACCGTGCCCACTACCTCGATCTGATTTCCCAGTGCCTTGCCGAGATCCGTTCCGGTGAGACGTACGAGGTCTGTTTGACCAACACGGCGACCGTGGCCGGTTCCATCGACGCGACCGCCACCTACTCGTACATGCGCGAAATCAACCCCACTCCGTACAGCGCCCTGCTGAAGTTCCCCGAGCTGTCGGTGTTGAGTGCGTCTCCGGAACGCTTCCTGCGCATCGACGCCGACCGCATAGTCGAGTCGAAGCCGATCAAGGGAACTCGTCCTCGCGGAGCCACCGCGCAGGAAGACAACGCACTGAAGGCCGATCTCGTCGCGAACGAGAAGGACAAGGCCGAAAACCTGATGATCGTGGACCTGGTGCGCAACGACCTCGCCCAGGTCTGCGTGCCGGGGTCGGTGCACGTGCCGAAGCTGTTCGATGTCGAAACTTATGCTCCCGTACACCAATTGGTCTCGACGGTTCGTGGGCGCCTGCGCGACGACGCGTCGGCCGCGGACTGTATCCGCGCTGCGTTTCCGGGTGGATCGATGACTGGAGCTCCGAAGATCCGCACGATGGCGATCATCGACAAACTCGAAGACGGACCGCGGGGGGTGTACTCGGGTGCTATCGGTTACTTCTCGATCACCGGCACCGCGGATTTCTCGATCGTCATCCGCACGATCGTGGCCACCGAACACGAAGTGACGTACGGCGTCGGCGGCGCGATCGTCGCTCTCTCCGATCCCGACGAGGAGTTCGAGGAGACCATGGTCAAGGCTGTGTCGATGCGCCGCGCGCTGACCGGAAGAACCGAAAACAGCGGGTAGGGCATTGACGCCCTACCCGCTGTTCGACACTCCCCGACTCGGGGTCGACGTGCCTACGGAGTGGTGAAGTACTCGAACACTGCAGGCTGAGCCTGCGGGTTTCCGTTGCTGGTACCGATGACTGCGCCCGCGACCGTACCGATGACGGTTCCGATGATGCACCCGGAGATGAAGTTCGGGAAGATCGACACACAGCCGATGGCGAAACCGAGGCCTGCGCCGATCGCCGTGCCGACACCACCACCGTTGTTCCAGCCGATCGCGAGCTGGTTGACCATGTTGTCGAACGCCTGCTGCTTGGTCCGCGGACCGGCGACATCGGCGACGGGAATCGTCTGCGGAGTCAATGTCAGTTCGCGACCCTCGGCACCGATCAGCGGTGCGATCGAGTAGACGGTGCCGTTGACGGTGTATTCCAGCGGGACAGATGCAAGCGTGGCACCGGCCTGGTCGATGACGGACACGGTCTCGCTCGTGGCGTCGACCCGGAACAGTCCGGCATCGAGGATGGTGGTGACCGTTCCGTCGGGGTTGACCGACGTCTCGTAGTTCACCGTGTCCGACGACGGGTCTGCCACAGCATGGCCCGCTCCGGTGGCCACCGCAGCGGTCAACGCCACCGCTACCGTTGCTGTTCTGATCAGTTTCACTTATGTCCCCTGGTGTTTGTTATTCGCCTTCGGCGGCATTCGTGCCGAATGCCGATGGTATTCGCAGATGTGCTCTTCGACGTGAAGAACACACCAATCGTTATTCGGGTGTATTTCCGAGATGAGAATCGACGACAGGCCCGATCACGTCGGCAGCGTCCGCATTGGTCATCTCGTTGTGGAAAACGTCGACATCGTGGATGACGATATCTCCTGTGACATACGGCCGCCATTCCTGCGGGGATCGAACAATTCCATCGCTGGCGCCCTTCGTTGCCGAGAAGAACAAAACATCTCCGTCGAAGACGTCCGGGATGAACTCGGCCATCATTCGAGTCGAGTTCTCGAATCCCGCATTGATACGACGGAGGTGATCGGCGGAGACGCCGGTCGTCTGCCCCAACGACTCGTCGAGCAGTTCGACCCCCCGTTCGTAGGTCAGTGGCTCTGTCGACGCCTGAGCCGACAGGTCGAGCCCCAATCCGGCGAGCAGATTCTCGACGCTCAACGCTCCCTCGGCTTGTTCGCCGTCGTGTCCGTCGACGTAGCTGTCGAGGAGAGCAAGGGTGGCGACGTCGCTGCCGGTGCTGCGCAGTTCCACCGCTATCGCATGAGCCAGCGAGCCGCCGAGCGACCACCCCAGAAGGTGGTACGGACCGACCGGCTGGACGGCGCGGATCTCGTCCGCGTACCGGTGGGCGAGATCGCGAATGGATCCGAAGCTCGACCCTTCCACGATGCTCGGCAGCTGCAGGCCGTACACGGGACGGTCGTCGCTCAGGTGTGAGACGAGACCGGCGTATCCCCATGACAATCCGATTCCCGGGTGGACACAGAACAACGGGGCCTTGGACCCGCTGCCGCGCAGCGGAATCACGACTCCGAACACAGAATCGAGGTCGGCGCCTCCCGCGTCGGCATCCGCGGCGACCCGCGCGGCCAACCCTGCCGGCGTCGGATCGACGAACAGTGCCTGCAGCGGCACCCGAACCCCGATGGCGTTCTCGATGGCAGGCACGATCTTCGTGGCCACCAGCGACGTTCCGCCCAACTCGAAGAAGTTGTCGTCCATGCCGACCCGTTCGACCCCGAGAACCTGAGCGAACGCGTCGGCGATCGCGGCTTCGACATCGGTGCCCGGTGCCCGGTACGGAGTTGTCGACACGGTCAGCTCGGGAACCGGCAGCGCCCGTCGATCGAGCTTGCCCACCGGAGTGAGCGGAATGTCGTCGAGCTCGATGATCGCCGACGGAACCATGTGCCGCGGGAGCACTTTGGCCACGCGATCGCGAAGTGCCTCGGTGTCGACCGATTCGCCGTCGGCCGCGAGAACGTAGGACACGAGGACGGTGTCGCCGGACGCAGCCGTGTGACCGATCGTGGCGGCGAATCCGACCTGTTCGTGCTCGGTGAGAGCGGAGTCGATCTCGCCGAGTTCGATACGGAAACCGCGCACCTTGACCTGGAAGTCACTGCGCCCGACGAACTCGACGGCCCCGGCACTGCCCCAGCGCACGACGTCGCCCGTTCGATACATCCGATCGCCCGGAGTGCCGAAGGGATCGGCGACGAAACGCTCGGATGTCAGTCCGAAACGACCGAGGTATCCGCGGGCGGTGCCTGGACCGGCGATGTAGAGCTCGCCCGACACTCCGGCCGGGACCGGTCGGAGTCGTGCGTCGAGCACCACGAACCGGAATCCGGTTCCCGGCTTGCCGACATCCACTGTGCCACCGGGCATTAGAGGTCCGCCGACGCTTGCCTGGATCGTGGTTTCGGTCGGACCGTAGCCGTTGAACATCGTGCGGCCCGGTGCCCATTTCGCCACCAGCTCGGGAGTGCAGGCCTCGCCGCCGACCGCGAGGACCCGAACGGTGCCCAGACGTGTCTCGTCGATCGACGACAGCGCCGCCGGCGTCAGGAACGCATGCGTGACGTGTTCGGATTCGAGCAGGTCGGCCAAGTCGCCGCCGCCGAAGACTCCCGGCGGCACGATGACGACGGTGGCACCGACGCCGAACGCCATCGTCAGCTCGTAGATCGATGCGTCGAAACTCGGCGACGCGATGTGCGAAACACGCGAATCCCGAGTGGGGCGGAATCGCTCGATCACCTCGGCCTGGAGGTTGGCCAGGCCACGGTGCCGTACCGCAACGCCCTTCGGCCGACCGGTCGAGCCCGAGGTGTAGATCAGGTAGGCCGGGTGGTCGATGTGCAGGGTGGCCGTGCGATCGGCATCGGTCACCGCGTCCGCCGGATAGCGAGATAGCTCCGCGGAGGTTTCCGGATCGTCCAGAACCAGCCACGGGACCGTGTCGGGCAGCGAAGCCCTGTTATCGATGTCGGTCAGACCCATTGCGGAATGGGAATCTTCGAGCATGTGCGCGATTCGGTCCGCCGGGTAGTTCGGATCGACAGGCAGGAACGCGGCACCGGTCTTCGCCACAGCCCACACCGACAGCACCGACTCGATCGACCGAGGCAGCGCCAACGCGACGAACGTTTCGGGACCGACCCCGTAGTCGATCAGCATCCGAGCGATCCGGTTGGACCAGCTGTCGAGATCGGCGTAGGACAGGCTGATGCCTCGGTAGGTCACGGCCACTGCGTACGGATCGAGCGCGACCGCCGCCGCGAGCAACTCCGGCCACGTCCGAACTGCCGCGTCGGCGTTTCCTCGCGCAGGCACCAACGTGCGCTGCTCGTCGGCACCCAGAAGTTCGATGTCTCCGACCACCGCGTGTCGGTCGCGTCCGACGGCATCGAGAACTCGGATCAGTCGCGCCGCGATGGCCTCGACGCTGGACGCGTCGAACAACGACGTGGCGTAGTCGAATGCGGCCTCGAAGCCGGACGGACGCCCCTGGTCGTCGAAGGTCTCGGACAGCAGCAATTGCAGATCCTGCTTGGCCACCGGAACGTCGAAGTCGAAGCCTTCGACGCGTAGGTTCGGCAGCTCGAGCGAGGCCTTCTCGTTGTTCTGGAACGACAGCGCGACCTGTGACAGCGGAGCGTACGCCGTCGATCGCGTGGGATTGAGAACCTCGACGATTCTCTCGAAGGGCATTTCGGTGTGATCGAACGCGTCGAGGTCGTGTGTCTTGACCTGGTTCAGCAGATCGTCGAACGTCGCGGACTCGTCCACTCGGCTGCGCAGCACGAGCGTGTTGACGAACATGCCCACGAGGTCGTCGAGCGCCGCGTCACCGCGCCCGGCCACCGGGGTTGTGATCGCGATGTCGTCGGTGCCGCTCAGTCGTGCCAGAACGACCGCGAACGCGGCGTGCAGAACCATGAACATGCTGACGTTCTGTTCGCGCGTGATGGCGACGAGGGCGCGATGGATGTCGGCATCGACGGTGAAGCGGACTCGGCCGCCGCGGAAGTCCTGAGTGGTCGGCCTCGGTCGGTCCGTCGGCAACGGCAACAGATCGGGAAGACCCGCGAGCGCTGTGGACCAGTGCTCGAGCTGAGCCGCAGCCACACTCGACGCGTCCTGCTCGTCACCCAGCAGCGAACGCTGCCAGATCGTGTAGTCGGCGTACTGGACGGGCAGCGGCTGCCAGCTCGGTGCGTGACCGGCACTGCGCGCCGAGTAGGCGAGCACGACGTCGCGAGCGAGAGGTGCCATCGACGCGCCGTCGGCGGCGATGTGGTGCACCACCATGGCGAGTACGAAGACGGGATCCTCCGACGCGTCGTTGTCGGCGTCGAGCACCTCGAACAGCTCGACGTGCACCGGGATCTCGGTGGTCACGTCGAATCCTCGACCGGCCAACAGAGCCACGCGATCGGTGAGAACAGCGGCATCGATCCGTTCGGATTCGACCGCGGGCGCGACCTCGGCAGCCGGGTGCACGAGCTGCACGGGGAACTCGGGGCCGTCGGGGAAGGTCGTGCGCAGGGACTCGTGGCGCCCCAGAACATCGACCACCGCGTCGGCCAGCGCAGCGGTGTCGAGCCGTCCGGTCAGTTTGACGACCAACGGCACGTTGTACGCCGCCGACGAGGTGTCGAACTGGTTGATGAACCACATCCGCTGCTGAGCGAGCGAGAGCGGAATGTGCTCCGGACGCGTCGCCGCAACGAGGGCCGGCCGCTGCGTACGTGGGTCGGCCGAGCCGACTGCGCTCGCCAGACCCGACACCGTCGGGGTCTCGAAGATCGTGCGGACCCCGATCGATGTACCGAATTCGGCATTGACGCGAGCGATCACTCGCGTTGCGCTGAGAGAGTCGCCACCGAGCTCGAAGAAGCCGTCGTCCGCACCGACTCGACCCACCTCGAGGATCTCGGCGAAGACCGCCGCGACCGTCAGCTCGGCAGGCGTGCTCGGCTCGCGGTACGACGTGGCCGTGCCGAACTCCGGTACCGGAAGTGCTGCGCGGTCGAGCTTGCCTACCGGTGTGAGCGGAATCGACTCGAGCACGATGATGGCGCTCGGAACCATGTGCGACGGCAGCGCGGCGGCGAGATGATCGCGCAGAACGGCCGTGTCGAAGGTATCGACCGTCTCGGTCGGGTCGTCCCCCGTCAGGCGAACGTAGGCCACGAGAACGGTGGCACCGGTCGGCCCGGGAGTTCCGAATGTCGCCGCGAAGTCGACCGCCGGATGAGCAGAGAGCGCTGCGTCGATCTCACCGAGTTCGATGCGGAAGCCACGGACCTTGACCTGGGAGTCGCTGCGACCGACGTACTCGATGGTCAGATCCGGCGACCAGCGCACCACGTCTCCGGTGCGGTACATGCGCGCACCGGGAGCACCGAACGGATCGGCGACGAATCGTTCGGCCGTCAACCCCATCCGATCGTGGTAGCCGCGGGCCAATCCGACGCCCGCGAGATACAGCTCACCCACCACCCCGATGGGAACCGGCTGCAGTCGCGAGTCCAGAACCACCTCGTACACACCCCGTACCGGTCCGCCGATCGAGACCGGCTCGCCGGCCACCATCGGTGCACTGATGTTGGACATGATCGTGGCCTCGGTCGGTCCGTACCCGTTGAACAGGTTGCGGCCCGGAGCCCACTTGGTGACCAACTCGGCCGGGACCGCCTCGCCGCCGACGACCACGTCGGCGAACGTGTCGAGCCCCGAGGGATCGACAGAGGCGAGGGCGGACGGGGTGATGAAGCCGTGAGTGACCGATTCCTCGGCCAGCAACGATGCCAGCTCGGCTCCGCCGTACACGGTGGGCGGAACGATCACCATCGTGGCTCCGACGCCGAACGCGAGCAGGTACTCGAGCACGGACGCATCGAAGCTGGGCGACGAAACATGGAGTGTGCGTGAGTCCTTCGTGACTCGATAGCGCTCGCGTTGCTCGGTAGCGAAGTTGTCGAGGCCGGAGTGGGTGACCACGACCCCCTTAGGAACACCCGTCGAACCCGACGTGTAGATGGTGTACGCGGCACTCGAGAGGGTTACGCGACCGTGGCGTTCGTCGTCGGCGATGGGCTCGTCGCTCACCGCGTTCGGGCCATCGGTGGCGAGGTCGTCCAGAACGATCCACGGCACGGTCGACGGCAGATCGTCGAGGTGACTGCGGGTGGTGACACCGAAGGACGCTCCGGAGTCGGCCAGCATGTGCTCGATGCGATCGGCCGGGTAGTTCGGATCGACCGGCACGAACGCGGCACCGGACTTGGCGACGGCCCAGACGGTCAGCACCGACTCGATGGATCGTGCGATTCCGAGCGCCACGAACGTCTCGGTACGAACACCGTGACCGAGCAGGATGCGGGCGAGACGGTTCGACTGTCGATCCAGCTCGCGGTACGTCAGCTCGCCGTCGACGCTGCGTACCGCGACGGCATCCGGGTCGACGGCAGCTGCGTCGGAGAAGATCTCCGGCAGCAACCGAGTCGATCGGCCTTCGAGTCCGAATACCGGTGCCAGCGAACCGAGTTCGGCATCGGCGAGCAGACTGAGTCGAGCCAGCGGCTGCTGCTCGTCGGCCAGTACCGCATCGAGTACCCGCTCGACCCGATCGACGATCGCGTGCACGTCCTCGATCTCGAACAGTTCGGGCAGGTACTTGGCCTTGAGGTTCAAGCGCTCGTCCACCGACGACACCAGGGTGAGCGGGTAGTGCGCGGCATCGGTTCCGAGGATGTCGGTCACCTGCATGCCGGCGAAATCCGTTGCCGCAGAAGCTCCGGCGCGATCGACCGGGTACGACTCGAACACGGTGAGCGTGTCGAATGCGACGCCGGCACCGGCTGCGCGCTGGATGTCGGTCAGACCGAGGTAGTGGTGGTCGAGCAGTGCTGCCTGTTCGGCCTGCACGCGATCGACCAGAGCACCCAGAGTCTCGGCCCGATCGAGCGTGACCCGAACGGGCAGTGTGTTGATGAACAGCCCGATCATGCCTTCGATGCCAGGGACCTCGGGCGGCCGACCCGACACCGTGGCACCGAAGACGACGTCTTCGCGTCCGGTCAGAATGGCGAGCACGATGCCCCACGCGGTCTGAACAAGGGTGTTCAGAGTCGAACCGCGGCGCGCTGCGAAATCGCGCAGTGCCGCTGTGGTCTCGATCGACAACGACCTTTCCGTCTCGCTCGAGACGGTGGACAACTGTCGGCCCCGATCACCGGTGACCAGCAGTGTCGGCTCCTCGACACCCGCCATCGCGCTGACCCACTGCGCCGTGGAGATGGCGACGTCGCGTTGCCGCATCCACGCGAGGTAGTCCCGGTACGCGGGCACACGCGGCAGCATCGAATCGTCGGACTCGGTGACGTAGAGCGTGATCAGTTCCTTGACGACCAGAGGCGTCGACCAACCGTCGAGCAAGATGTGGTGGTTGGTCAGCAACAGTCGCCAGTGATCGTCGGCGAGGGTGATCAGCGTGAATCGAAGCAGCGGCGCCGAGTCCATCTCGAACCGCACACCGCGATCGGCGGCGAGCACGGCCTCGAGCGCGGAGTCGACGTCGGCCTCGCCGCGTAGATCGACCTCGGCCCAGGGAACCGTCACCGAATTCTGCACGATCTGCAGGGATTCGCCGGCGCTGTTGTGCACGAACGCTGCTCGTAAGTTCGGATGGCGAGAGACGAGCTTGTTCACGGCGGAGTGCATCCGCTCGGCATAGACGACGCCACGCAGCTCGAGGCCGAGCTGCACCATGTAGGCGTCGACGCCCGCAGTGTCACTGCCGACCTCGCCGGCGAGGCGCGCGTGGAACAGCAAGCCGGCCTGCAGCGGCGACAGCGACCACACGTCGTCGAGGTCGGGGAACTGCTGCTCGAGCACCTCGATGGAGCGCTGATCGATGTCCACCAGCTCGAGGTCGGACGGGGTCAAGCCTCCCGCACCCTGCACCGAGGCGTGCTCGGTGATCGCGGTCAGCGCCTGCGTCCACAGTTCGATCAACCGATCGACCTCGTCGGAATCGAGGATGCCCGCCGGGAACGCGAAGGTGGCGTCGAGCTGCGGACCGTCGGGCGTCGAGGTGGTGACGGCGTTGATGTCCAGCGCAGCCGGCACGGGCATGTCCGGATTCTGCGCGTCGCCGAGCTCGGCATCGGCGACGGGAATCCAACCAACGTCGGCCATGCCTTCGGTGGAGCCGGTCGAGAATCGTCCGAGGTAGTTGAAACTGACCTGAGGCGCGGCGAAACCGGAAAGCGCCTCGGTTCCAGCCGAATCGAGGTACCGCAACATGCCGTAGCCGATTCCGTGATCCGGGATCTCGAGCAGCTGTTCCTTGACCGCCTTGATCAGTGCACCGGCGGAGTCGCCACCCGACAACGCGTCGGCGACGTCCACCGAACCGAGGTCGAGTCGCACGGGGAAGATCGTGGTGAACCAGCCGACGGTTCTGCCGAGATCGGCTCCGGGAACCACGGCGTCTTCACGGCCGTGGCCTTCGAGCGTGATCAGGGCGCTGCTGACAGCGGCTCCCCGTTCACGACGCCACGCGGTCAGTGCCAACGCCAAGCCGGCCAGGAGGCCGTCGTTGACGCTGCCACGGAAGACGTTCGGCACCGTGGTCAGCAAGCGCTCGGTCACCTCGACGGGAAGTGATGTGCGGATGCGCTGCACGGTGGCGTCGACGTCGATGCGCTTGTCGAGTGGTCGCGAACCGATTGTCGGATCGGCACCGCTCAGAATGCGCTGCCACAGCCCGATCTCGTCGGCGCGGCTCGCCGTGACCTCGGCCAAACCGGTGGACCACCGCCGCATCGATGTGCCGATCGGTGCCAGCGCAGGCGCGTCGCCGGCGATGATCTGGCTCCATGCCGTTGCGAGATCCGGCACGAGGATGCGCCAGGACACGCCGTCGATCACGAGGTGATGCGCGACGACGAGCAGTCGGCCGGACCCGTTCGGGCCCTGAAACCACACCATCTGAACCATGACGCCGTCGGCTGGGATCAGTCGATCTGCTGCGGCGTCGAGCTCCGTTGCGGCGCGGGAAGAGAATGCGGCACCGTCCACGGAATCGACCGAGACCGCATGGATGACCGACGCGGCGGACACGGTGCCGATCGGAGATACTTCCTCGTGCCAGATGCCGTCGGCATCCTGGTACAGCCTCGACCGGAGCATGTCGTGACGATCGAGCACCGCCTGGACGGTGCGCTCGAGCGTCTCGGTCTCGATGCCGACCGGAAGCTGAAGCAGGGCGGTCTGGGTGTAGCGGCCGAAGTCGGTGCTGCGGTCCAGCATCCAGCGAACGACGGGTGTCAGAGGCAGCGAGCCGACTCCCCCACCGTCGAGCTCTTCCAGCACGACGGCGTCGCCCCCGAGAACGACGACCTCGGCCAGCGCCGCAACGGTCTTGCGCTCGAAGATGTCGCGCGGAGCCAGGACCAGACCGGCCGCCTTGGCGCGTGAGACCAGCTGGATGGACATGATGCTGTCGCCGCCGAGCGCGAAGAACGAGTCGTCGACGCCGACGGTGTCGAGGCCGAGCACGTCGGCGAACAATCCGGCAAGGATCGACTCGACTTCGGTTGCAGGCAAACGGCTTTCGGTCACGTTGGCCGAGAAGTCCGGAGCCGGCAGTGCACGGCGATCGAGCTTTCCGTTGGCAGTGAGCGGCAGCTCGTCCAGCACTATCAGCGCAGCCGGAACCATGTAGGACGTCAGCGAGTGCCCGACGAAATCCAGAACGGCGGAGTGGTCGAGGGTTCGACCCGCCTCGGCGACGACATATCCGATCAGGCGATCACCGGATCCGTCGTCACGGACCGAGACCACGGAGGCCGCGACACCGTCGTACGCCAGCAGAGCACTCTCGATCTCGCCGAGCTCGATGCGGAAGCCGTGCAACTGCACCTGCATGTCACTGCGGCCCAGGTATTCCAGTGCACCGTCGCGATTCCATCGCGCGGTGTCGCCGGTGCGGTACATCCGGGCACCGGGGTCTCCGGACGGATCGGCGACGAAACGGGTGGCAGACAGCCCGGCCCGGCCGAGGTAACCGCGAGAGAGCTGTGCCCCCGAGACGTACATTTCACCGGTCACACCCGGCGGCACCGGATTGAGACGGGTGTCGAGAACCGCGACGTGCAGCGCGGGAATCGCCTGACCGATGACGCTGGCCGAGGCCGAGGCGGCGAACTGTTCGGTCAGGGCCAGGTGACTCACGTGGACGGTCGTCTCGGTGATGCCGTACATGTTGACCAGAGTCGGAGCGGATTCGTCGTGCCGGGCGTACCAGCGAGCCAACTGACCGAGATCGAGTGCTTCTCCGCCGAAGATCACGTACCGCAGCGACAGATCGGAGTCCGCGGTTCCGGCGAGGTTTCCGGTCGCAACTCGATCCGCTTCCGCGAACTGGTAAAACGCCGTCGGTGTCTGGTTGAGAACCGTGACCTTCTCGCGTACCAGCAACTCGCGGAACAGCTCCGGGGAGCGCGCGGTGTAGTAGTCGACGACGACGAGTGTTCCGCCGTGCAGCAGCGGTCCCCACAGCTCCCATACCGAGAAGTCGAACGCATACGAGTGGAACATCGTCCAGACGTCGCGATCGTCGAAATCGAAGAGATCGGCTGTGTTCGCGAACAGCGTCGCCACGTTGCGGTGCGCGATCTGCACGCCCTTGGGGCGACCGGTACTGCCCGAGGTGTAGATGACGTACGCGATCGAATCCGCGCTGGTGCCACCCGAGCGGTCCGCATCGGTCAGCGGGGCACCCGACATGACGTCCAGTTCGGCGATCAGCTCGGGCGAATCGATCTCGAGGACATCGAGATCCGAGGCGGGCACTGCCGCACTGTCGGCAACCGTGGAGATCACACAGACGGGCGAGGCGTCCTCGAGCATGAACGCGAGCCGATCCGCTGGGTAGGACACGTCGATCGGAAGGTAGCCTCCACCGGACTTGATCACCGCGAGCAGAGCGACGATCAGCTGCTCGTTGCGCGGCATCGCGACCGCCACGAGCGATTCCGATGTCACACCGCGCTGGACCAGAAGCCGCGCGAGTCGGCTCGACCGGTCGTCCAACTCGGCGTAAGTCAGCGTGTGATCGCCGAAGACGACCGCACGCGAGTCGGGGTATCGCGCTGCTGCGGTGGCGAATCGATCGGCCAATGTCGCGTCGGATGCCACGAGACCTGCGTGGTTCCACTCACCCGTCATGGCATCGAGCTCACCCGGGAGCAAGAGGTCGATGTCGCCGACTGCGCGCTCGGGATCGGTTGTCACCGAGGCGAGCACAGCACCGAATCGTGCCGAGAACTCCTGGACGGACGATTCCTCGAACAGATCGACCGCGTAGGTGATCGCGGCGGTCATCCCGGCCGGCGCACCGGACTCGTCGTACTGCTCGGCGACGGTCAGCTGCAGATCGAACTTCGCGACGTGCGCGTCGATGTCGACGGCCTCGACCGTGAGCTCCGGTAGTTCGAGCGCGGCCGAGGTGTTGTTCTGGAATTCGACCAGCACCTGGAACAGCGGCGAACGGTCCGTCGAACGCGCGGGATCGAGAACGTCGACCAGTCGCTCGAACGGAACATCGGTGTTGTCGAACGCCGCCAGATCTGCTGTGCGGGTGGCACGGAGCAGATCGTTGAACGAGAGCCCCGGTGTCACCTGGGTACGCAGAACCAGCGTGCCGACGAACATGCCGATCAGATCGTCGAGCGCGGCCTCGCCTCGACCGGCGATCGGCGTTCCGACGGCGATGTCCTCGGTGCCGCTGATGCGTGCCATCAGAATCGACCATGCCGCGTGCACGGCCATGAAGACGGTCGCCTCGTTGGTGCGCGCCGACTCGACCAGTGCCGAATGGGTTGCTCGGTCGATCTCGAACCGAACACTGTTGCCGCGCATGGACTGCCGAGTGGGCCGCGGGTGATCGAGCGGCAACGGCAGTACGTCGGGAAGATCCGCGAGAGCGGTCTTCCAGAAATCCAACTGCTGCGCGGCGAGGGACGCGGGATCGGCCTCGTCGCCGAGGACGGTGCGTTGCCAGATCGCGAAGTCCGCGTACTGAACGTCGAGTGGTGCCCACATCGGAGCGCCGGTCGCTACGCGAGAACCGTAGGCAACCATGACATCTCGCGCCAAGGGTGCCATGGAGGCACCGTCGGCGGCGATGTGGTGCACAACGATCGACAGCACGAATTCGTCCGCTGCAACCCGATACAGCACCGCGCGGAACGGTAGATCGGTCGTGACATCGAAACCTGTTGCGGCAGAGGCAGAGATGGCCGACACGATCTCGTCGGCGGCCAGATCGACGACGGCGAGATCGGTTCTCACCGTCTGCGCATCGAGGATCTTCTGCTCGGGGCGCTCACCGTGGCTCGGGAACACCGTGCGCAGCGACTCGTGCCGTTCGAGAACGTCCCCGACCGCCGCACTCATCGCGTCGATGTCGAGTCGACCCGTCAGCCGGACCGCAAGCGGGATGTTGTAGGCCGCAGAGTCGACGTCGAATTGGTTGATGAACCACATCCGTTGCTGCGCGAGCGACAACGGAATCGAATCAGGTCGCGGCTTGGCCACGAGTGCGGGACGGCGCTCGGTGCCGGTCGGATCGCTGTGTACGCGCACCGCAAGCGACTCGACAGTGGGAGCCTCGAACAGTGCACGCACGCTGATCGTGGTGTCCAGGGCGGCATTGACCCGAGCGGTGAGTCTGGTGGCGCTGAGCGAGTCCCCACCGAGGTCGAAGAAGCTCGAATCGATTCCGACACCGCCGTCGATCCCCAGTACCTCGCCGAAGATGTCGGCAATGACCTGCTCGGTGTCGTTGCGCGGTGCACGCGAATCGTCCCCGAGATGAAGATCGGGTGCGGGCAGGGCGTTGCGGTCCAGCTTGCCGGCCGGTGTCAGCGGAATCGATTCCAGGGCGACGAAGGCCGTCGGGATCATGTGGGTCGGTAGCGAATTCGACACATGACTGCGCAGAGACGCCGCATCGATCTGCTCGCCGGACCGCGGAAGGACGTAGGCGACGAGAATGGTGTTACCGGCCGGACCGTCGACACCGACGGTGGTCGCGAACTCGACGGAAGGATCATCGGTCAGGACGGCGTCGATCTCGCCCAGTTCGATGCGGAAACCGCGCACCTTGACCTGGAAGTCGCTGCGCCCGACGTATTCGAGCGTTCCCGACTCGGTCCACCGGACGACATCGCCGGTGCGGTACATCCGCGCACCCGGCTCGCCGAAGGGATTCGCCACGAAACGCTCGGCCGTCAGGCCGAATCGGCAGTGATAACCCCGGGCGAGCGCCGGACCGGCGAGATAGAGCTCACCCGCAACACCGACGGGTACCGGGTGCAGTCGCGAGTCGAGGACGACCTCGCTGAACCCGATTGTCGGCGAACCGATGTCGATCGTCGAATCGATATGCAGCTGATCGCTGACGGACGAGAAGATGGTCGCTTCGGTCGGACCGTACGCGTTGAACATCCGGCGGCCCGGTGCCCAGCGGGCGACGAGTTCCGGAGGACAGACGTCGCCACCGGTCGCGACGACTCGCAGCTCCGTCAGGCCGTCCGGATCCACCGATGCAAGCGCGGCTGGGGTGACGAACGCATGCGTCACCTGCTGCGCAGCGAGCAGCTGAGCCAACTCGGCTCCACCGTAGACCGACGTCGGCGCGATGACCATCGTCGCGGCACCGGAGAGCACCATCAGCAGTTCGAGAATCGAGGCATCGAAGCTCGGAGACGCGAACGCCAGAACCCGCGCGTCCGGGGTCACCTCGAAACGAGTGCGCTCCTCCTCCGCCAGGTTCGCCAACCCCCGGTGAGTGACGGTGACGCCCTTGGGCACACCGGTCGAGCCGGAGGTGTAGATCAGGTACGCGACCTGATCGATGTGAATCGGGCGGATTCGGTCGCCGTCGAGAACCGGCGCGGTCGAGTGACCGGCGATGTCGGCGCTCGTGTCGTCGTGATCGAGAACGGTCCACCGGGCGGATCCCAGACCCTCGACGGCTGATGTGTGCGCGGACACGGTCAGGCCGAGCGAGGCGTTCGAGTCGACGAGCATGTGCTCGACGCGATCGCGCGGGTAGTTCGGATCGATCGGCAGGAATGCCGCGCCGGTCTTCGCGATCGCCCAGATTCCGAGTACCGATTCGATGGAACGTGGCAGAGCCAGTGCGACAACGGTTTCCGGACCGGCACCGCGAGCGATCAGCGTTCGGGCGAGAGCCGAGGACTGCGCGTCGAGCTCGGCGTAGTCGACCGTGCGCCCGTCATTCCACAGAGCGGTGCCGTGCAGGTTGCCCGCAGCAGCGGCGGTGAGGATGTCCGGGAGCAGTCGAACTGCTTCGGCAGCCGGCCCCTGGACCGGTGCCAACCGGACCAGTTCGTCGTCGGACAGCAACGACAGGGACCCCACGAGTCGACCGGTGTCGGTGGCAATGGCGTCGAGGACCCGCACGATCCTGTCGACCGTCGCCTCGACGACGCTGTGCTCGAACAACTCCGGCAAGTACTTCGCCTCGATGTGCAGCCGGTCGTCGACCATGGCGACCAAGGTCAGCGGATACTGCGCTGTGTCGCTGCCGTCGTGCACGTCGTGCACCTGCATTCCGGCGAGGTCGGTCTCGGCCGACAATCCCGCGCGGTCCATCGGGTAGGACTCGAACACCGTCAGGGTGTCGAAGGCGACGGCCGGTCCCACCGCACGCTGGATGTCGGTGAGGCCGAGGTAGTGGTGATCGAGCAGAGCGGCCTGTTCGGCCTGCACCCGCTCGAGGTACTCGCCGAGTGTCTCCGACGGATCGAGCACGATCCGCACCGGCAGAGTGTTGATGAACAGACCGACCATGGCCTCGATGTCGGAGACCTCCGGCGGGCGTCCGGACACGGTGGCACCGAACACGACGTCGGAGCGTCCGGTCAGAGTGCCGAGCACGAGGGCCCACGACGCCTGCACCATGGAGTTCATCGTCACGCCACGTACACGAGCGACGCTGCGCAGCCGGTCCGTCTGCTCCACATCGAGCGAGACCAGCGACCGACCTGCCAACGTCGACTCCTGGCGTCGGCTCTCGACCGGCGTCAACAGGGTCGGCTCGGACAAGCCTGCGAGCGCGTCGGTCCACGCGGCCAGTGCCGACGAACGGTCACGCTTCGCCAGCCATGACAGGTAGTCGCGATAGGCGGGAACCCGCGGGAGCACGGTTTCGTCGCCGTCGACCACGTAGAGCGTCAGCAGGTCCTTGAGCAGCAACGGTGTGGACCAACCGTCGAGCAGGATGTGGTGGTTGGTCATCACCAGACGCCACTCGCCGGGCGCCACCGTGATCAGCATGAAGCGCAACAGAGGTGCCTGCGCCATGTTGAATCTGGTGGCGCGATCGTCGTGTTCGATGCGATCGAGCTCGACGGCTCGATCGTCGGCGTCCAGTCCGGTCAGGTCGATCGACGACCAGGGAGCGTCCACGTCGTGGTGAACGATCTGTATGGACTCGCCGTCGTCGTTGTGAACGAAGGCAGTCCGCAGGTTCGCGTGTCTACGCAGGAGCGCTCGGGCAGCACGTCGGAACCGTGCCTCGTCGACGCTTCCGCGCAGCTCCAACACGAGTTGGACGATGTAGGCGTCGACGGACTGATCCGACAGCTCGGCGTGGAACAGCAATCCGGCCTGCAGGGGCGTCATGGACCAGATGTCGTCCAGCGTGGGATAGACCCGTTCGAGGTGGTCGATGGAACTCTGATCGAGCCGCACCAGATCGAGGTCGGACGGCGTGAAGCCACCGGCCCCCGGTCGCTGGGCGAGCTGTGTCAGCGCGGTGAGGGCCTGACGCCACAACTCCGCCAGTTCGGTGACCTCGGCGGCGGCGAGCACCCCGGTGGGGAAAGCGAACGTCGCCTCGAGGCGCGGGCCGGTCGGCGTCGCGGTGGTGACGGCATTGATGTCGAGCACTGCTGCTACCGGTAGATCGGCGTCCTGCGAATCGCCGACACCGGAGTCGTCGACCGGCAGCCAGCCGTGTCCACGCAGCTCGTCCGGAACGTCGGTGCTGTAGCGCCCGAGATAGTTGAAACTGACCTGGGGAGCCGGGAAGTCGCGCAGAGCAGCGGTGCCGTCCTCGTCCAGGTAGCGGAGCATGCCGTAACCGATGCCGTGATCGGGGACCGCCAGCAACTGCTCCTTGACCGTTTTGATCAGTCGTGCTGCGTCGGCACCGCCGGCGAGTGCGTCGTCCAGGTCCAGACCGGCGAGGGTGAGCCTGAGCGGGTAGATCGTGGTGAACCAACCGATGGTCCGGCCCAGATCGGCACCGGGTACCACGTGGTCCTCGCGGCCGTGACCCTCCAGCGAGATGAGAGCGTCGTCCACGGTCACTCCCCGATCACGTCGCCACACCGCCGTGGCGAGCGCGAGTGCGGCGAGCAGACCGTCGTTGACGCTGCCGTGGAACGCATCGGGCAGTGCTGTCAGTAGCCCCTCGGTGACGTCGGTGGACAACGTCATCTCGATCTTGTCCACCGTCCTGTACACGTCGATCTCGCGATCGAGCGCGCGTGATCCGATGAGCGGATCCGGTTGTGCCAGAACGTCGCGCCAGATCACCAGCTCGTCACCGCGGGTGGCGGTGACCTCACGCAACCCGTGCGACCACCGACGCATGGAAGTGCCGACCGGAGCCAGCTCAGGAGTGTTCCCGCCGATGATCTGGGCCCATGCCGACGCGAGGTCCGGAACCAGGATTCGCCAGGACACGCCGTCGATGACCAAGTGGTGGGCGACGACCAGCAGACGGCTCCCCTCGGGGCCGGCGTCGAACCACACCATCTGGATCATCACACCGGAATCGGGTGCCAACCGGCCGACTGCTGCTTCTGCCTCGGCCGTTGCCTGCTTCGAGAACCCTTCTCCCCGAACGGTCGTCGACGCCACGCGGTGCACGACCGAGTTCGCCGCGATCGATCCGGCGGGAAGCACCTCCATCGTGGGGTGCTCACCCCGGTGCAGAACGCCGCGGAGCATGTCGTGGTGATCGAGGACCGTTTGCACGGTTGCCTCGAGCACATCCAGCTCGATATCGACCGGGAGGGTGAGAACCGCCGTCTGCGTGTGCTTGTCGAGGACAGCCGTCCGATCGAGCATCCAGGCGACGATCGGAGTCAGCGGTACGTCACCGACACCGCCACCTGGCAATTCCTCCAGTACGAGAGGTGCAGTGCCGTCTCCGGACGCGACCACCTCGGCCAGTGCCGCAACGGTCTTGTGCTCGAACACATCTCGTGGCGACAGGGACAATCCGGCTGCCTTGGCACGCGAGACCAGCTGAATCGACATGATGCTGTCGCCGCCGAGAGCGAAGAACGAATCGTCGACGCCGACGCGGTCCAGTCGAAGAACCTCGGCGAACAATCCGGCCAACGTCTTCTCGACCGCGTTGTCCGCATCGCGACCGGCCGTGACCTGAGCGGACCAGTCCGGTTCGGGGAGTGCGTTTCGGTCCAGTTTGCCTGCGGGAGTGAGAGGAATGGACTCGAGCATCACGAACGCCGAGGGCACCATATGCGCAGGCAACACCGAACCGGCATGCTCGCGCAACGCATCCGCCTCGACCCCGGCACCGGCCACCGGCAACACATACGACACCAACACCGTTGCCCCAGCAGCACTCTCACGACCGATGGTGACCACGAAATCGACACCCGGCACCGCAGCCAACACCGAATCGATCTCACCCAACTCGATCCGGAAACCACGCACCTTCACCTGGAAATCGCTACGCCCCACATACTCCAACGCACCCGAAGCATTCCACCGCACCACATCACCGGTGCGATACATCCGCGAACCCGCACCACCGAACGGATTGGCCACGAACCGCTCCGCCGTCAAACCCAACCGCGCGTGATACCCACGAGCCAACGCCGGACCCGCCAGATACAACTCACCCACCACACCCACCGGCACCGGATTCAACCGCGAATCCAACACCACCTCCGCGAAACCGATCGTCGGCGAACCGATATCGACCGACTCCCCCACCACCAACGCCGACGAGATCGACGAGAAAATCGTCGCCTCCGTCGGACCGTACGCATTGAACATCCGCCGACCCGGCGCCCACCGCGCCACCAACTCCGGCGCACACACATCACCACCGGTCACCACCACCTCGACCGACTCCAACCCCACCGGATCCACCGACGCCAACGCCGCAGGCGTGACGAACGCATGAGAGACCCGCTCCTGCGCCAACAACGACGCCAACTCCACCCCACCGAACACCAACGGCGGAGCAATCACCATCGTCGCCCCACCCGAGAACGCCAACACGAACTCGAGAATCGAGGCATCGAAACTCGGCGACGCAAACGCCAACACCCGCGACGACGGACCCACACCGAACCGAACCCGCTCCTCGGCAGCCAAGTTCCCCACACCACGATGAGTGACCACCACACCCTTGGGCACACCCGTCGAACCCGACGTATAGATCAGATACGCCGCATCATCGAGCCGCAACACACCCGAACGCTCGGCATCCAACACCGGAGCAGACGACCGAAACGCCAGATCCGCCACCACATCGGCATCATCGAGCACCACCCACGACACCCCACCCACACCCGACAACACACCCACATCGGCACCCAACGTCACACCCACCACAGCACCCGAATCGACCAACATGTGCTCGATCCGATCCACCGGATACTTCGGATCCACCGGCAAGAACGCACCACCGGCCTTCGCCACCGCCCACACCGCCACCACGGACTCCACCGACCGCGACAACGCCAACGCCACGAACGACCCCGGACCCACCCCACACGACATCAACATCCGCGCCAACCGCGACGACGCCGCATCCAACTCACCATACGAAACAGACCGCGACCCCGACACCACCGCAACACCACCGACACCAGCAACACCCACAGCACCAGCCAACAACTCCGGCAACACCACACCCGCCACAGACCGCGGCCCACGAACCGGAGCCAGCGAGTCGTACTCGTTGGCAGACAAGATTTCGATGTCACCGACTCGGATGGACGGCACGGCGGTCACGGCGTCGAGGATTCGTACCAGGCGATCGGCGAGAACTCGGACGGTATCCGCGTCGAACAGTTCTGTGGCGTAACGGAATCCGGCTTCGATGCCGACCGGTGCGCCGGACGCGTCGAATTCCTCCGAGATCGTCAACTGCAGATCGAAGTTGGAAATGTCGTTGGGTAGCTCGATGCTCTCGATCGACAGTCCGGGCAACGTCACGGTCGGTCGGTCGGTCTGCTGGAACTCGAGCATCACCTGGAACAACGGCGCATGGGCAGTCGACCTCGCGGGATCGACCGCGTCCACCACCCGTTCGAACGGGACATCCGAATGCGTGAACGCGGCCAGGTCCACGGAGCGAACGTCCGAGAGCAGGTCCTCGAACCGCATCGAGCCGGGAACCTGAGTGCGCAGAACGAGGGTGTTGACGAACATGCCGACGAGTTCGTCGAGTGCGGCGTCTCCTCGGCCCGAGATCGGCGTTCCGACCGAGATGTCCTCGGTACCCGAGAGTCGGGCCAGCAGTACGGCAAGAGCCGCGTGCACGATCATGAACGAGCTCGAATTGTGTTCGGCGGCAACAGTAGCGAGGCGGGCATGAACCGAGGCGTCGATCTCGAACGTGACGCTGTCGCCGCGCAGGGAAGCCACCGCGGGACGCGGGCGGTCGGTCGGCAGCGTCAGAACCTCGGGGCTGCCGGACAGTGTCTCGACCCAGTAGGCGAGCTGCTTGGCCATCAACGACTCGGGGTCGGACTCCGCGCCGAGGAACCGGCGCTGCCACAGTGCGTAATCGGCATACTGCACCGGCAACGGTTCCTGGCTGGGTGCATGCCCTGCGGCGCGGGCACTGTAGGACACCATCAGGTCGCGGGCCAGCGGGGCGCTCGAGAACCCGTCGGAGGAGATGTGGTGTACCACCATCACGAGCACATGCTCGTTCTCGCTGACCCGAACCAGTCGAACTCGCAGCGGAACATCGGCCACGACGTCGAAGCCCGAGCCGGCGACGTCGGCGATCAACTCCATGACGTGGCGCTCGTCGTTCGCGAGGATCGGAGTCAGATCCGGCAGTGCAGATTCCACGTCGAGGATCGACTGCACCGGAGCGTCGTCGGTCAGCGGGAACATCGTGCGCAGCGACTCGTGTCGACCGAGCACGTCGGCGATGGCCGAGTGCATCGCATCGACATCGAGCGCGCCGCTCAGGCGCATGGCGAACGCGACGTTGTAGGCAGCCGATTCGGTGTCGTACTGATTGATGAACCACATCCGCTGCTGGGCCAGCGACAGGGGCACTGCATCCGGTCGCTCCTGCGGGACCAGCCGAGGGGCGGCTGCAGCGTCGTGCTCACCGAGTTCGATGCCTGCCGACAGCGCTCGCACGGTGGGGGCGTCGAACAGATCCCTGATACCGATATCGGTTCCGAGTGCCGCATTGATTCGCGCGACCAACCGCATCGCGATCAGCGAGTTGCCGCCGATTTCGAAGAAGCTCGACGTGACACTGACCTGGGCCATACCGAGGAGATCGCCGAAAACTCCGGCGACGATCTCCTCGACCGGGTTCTCGGGCCCGAAGAATTCCGATGCAGCGACAGTGAATTCGGGCGCAGGCAATGCCTTCCGGTCGAGCTTGCCGCTGGCGTTGACCGGCAGCGAGTCGAGTACCACCACGTGTGAGGGCACCATGTACCCCGGGAGACGGCGCGCGGCCTCGGCCGTCAGATGCGCGGGATCGACGGCGTGGCCGGGCGCACCGACCACGTAGGCCACGAGGGTCTCACCGGTGTTCGGGTCCTTGTGCACCAGTGCGATCGCCTGTGCGACCGATTCGGATCGAAGGAGAACCGCTTCGATCTCGGGCAATTCGATCCGGAGCCCTCGCAGCTTGACCTGAAAGTCCGTGCGGCCGATGTACTCGAGCTCGCCGTCGGCGCGCCAGCGCACCAGATCACCTGTGCGATAGAGCCTCTCGCCCGGCTCGCCGAACGGATCCGCAACGAAGCGATCCGCTGTCAGGTCGCCTCGGCCGACGTACCCGCGAGCGAGTTGCACACCGGCGAGATACAGCTCGCCGGGAGCACCGATCGGAGCCGGTCGCAACGACGCGTCGAGCACGTACAAACGCGTGTTCCACACCGGTGCGCCGATGGGAATCGAGACGGACTCGCGCCCGGTCACGTGGTAGTAGCTGACGTCGACTGCCGCCTCGGTCGGACCGTAGAGGTTGTGCAGTTCCGCGAGTGAGAACTGCGCGAACTGCGCCGCGGTGGCAGGTGGAAGCGCCTCGCCGCTGCAGAAGACCAGTCGGAGCGAGACACATTCCGCAGCCCGTGCCCCGGCTGCGAACACCGCGAGCATCGACGGCACGAAGTGCGCCGTGGTGATGTGCTCCTGCGCGATGATGCGGGACAGATACACGGGATCGCGGTGTCCGTCGGGTTCGGCCACGACGAGCTTGGCACCGACCTGTAGTGGCCAGAAGAACTCCCACACCGAGACGTCGAACGTCGCCGGAGTCTTCTGCAGAACGGTGTCCGCAGGCTCGAGGTGATATTCGTGCTGCATCCACAGCAGCCGGTTCACGATGGCCGAGTGCGTGACTGCGACACCCTTGGGCCGACCGGTCGAGCCGGAGGTGTAGATGACGTATGCGGTGTTCGAGCCGTGCAGTCTTCCCAGTCGGTCCGAGTCGGTGATCGTGGAGTGGTCGCGATCGGAGACGTCGAGCAGATCGACGGCCAGGACCGGAGTTGCGACCGGGATGTTGATCCAGTCGCGACTGGTGGTGAGGATGCACACGGGCTGGGCGCTGGAGAGGACGTAGGACGACCGCTCGACGGGATGGTCCGGGTCGATCGGTACATAGGCACCACCGGCCTTGACGATCGCGTACATGCCGACGAGCAGATCGATCGACCGGCGAATCGCCAGGCCGACATGGGATTCGGGTGTCACGCCGAGCGAGATGAGATGACGCGCGAGCTGATTCGCGCGTTCGTCCAGTTCGAGATAGGTGATGTGTTCGTCCTCGAACACGAGCGCTGTCGAGTACGGACTGCGCTGTACCTGTCGGTCGAACAGACTGCTGAGCGTCATGTCGGCGCCGCCGGCCGGAATCTGCTGGTGGACCGGAGGTTCGATCAGACGTGCGGTGTCGTTCCACTCGAACAGGACGAGTTCCCGCTCCGCGGCGGACAGAATGTCGATGTCTGCGGTGCGTACGTCCGTCGACGTTCCGATGGTCGACACGATCCGCAGGAAGCGATCGACGAACCGGTCGATGGTTTCGGGATCGAACAGATCCGTGGCGTAGGTGAACGACGCCGACAGTGCACCGGACGGGTCGACGGGCTCCTGATCCACACGCAGCTGTAGATCGAATTTTGCCGTGTCGGTGCCGATCTCCTCGAACCGAACGGTGAGATCGGGCAGCTCCAACGTGACGGCTGCATTGTTCTGGAACTCGAGCAGAACCTGGAACAGCGGCGAGTGGTCGGTCGACCGCACCGGATCGAGTACGTCGACCAGACGCTCGAACGGGATGTCGGTGTTGTCGAAGGCGGCGAGGTCGGAGCGACGAGTGTCGGCGAGCAGATCGGTGAAGGTTTCTTGCGGCTCGACCTGTGTTCGCAGAACGAGGGTACCGACGAACATGCCGACCAGGTCGTCCAGGGCCGCGTCGCCTCGACCGGCGATCGGCGTACCGACAGCGATGTCCTGAGTTCCGCTCAGCCGCGCGAGCAGGAGTGCAAGCGCCGAATGAACAACCATGAACAGGGTCGAGTCATGTTCGGCAGCAACCGAACTCAATCGTGCGGCGACGTCGGCCGGAATCGTGAACGGGGTGACGCTGCCGCGCATCGACTGCCGGATGGGACGCGGACGATCGAGCGGCATCGGCAATACGTCCGGCAGATCCGCCAGAGCCGACTGCCAGAATTCGATCTGCCGCGACGCCACCGAGGTGGAATCGCTCTCGTCGCCGAGAACGGCGTGCTGCCACAACGCGAAATCCGCGTACTGGACGGCGAGTGGCTCCCACACCGGAGCCGAACCGGCGGATCGGGCACCGTAGGCGACCATCACGTCTCGGGCCAGCGGTGCCATCGACGCACCGTCCGCCGCAATGTGGTGGACGACGATGGAGAGTACGAAATCTTCCGAACCGGTCCTGTACAGCACCGCACGGAAGGGAAGATCGACCGTGACGTCGAATCCTGTTGTCGCGGCAGCACGGACGAGCGCATCGACCGAGCCGGCGTCGACGTCGACCACATCGAGGGGCAGCGTCGATCCGGTGACGTCCTCGACCGGTGTGATGACCTGGTTCGGCAGATCGCCCACGGTCGGGAACACGGTGCGCAGCGACTCGTGCCGGGACAGAACGTCGCCGACGGCCGCAGCCATCGCATCGACGTCCAGTCGACCGGTCAGTCGCACGGTGAGCGGGATGTTGTACGCGGGCGAGGACACATCGAACTGGTTGATGAACCACATCCGCTGCTGTGCGAGAGACAGTGGGATCGAATCGGGCCGGTCCACGGCGACGAGCGCCGGACGGCGATGCAGCGATGCGCCCTTGGCCTCGGCGCGTTCGGACAGGGTCCTCACGGTCGGCGCCTCGAAGAGGTCCAGCACCTTGAGATCGGTTCCGAGAGCCGAATTGACCCGAGCGATCAGACGCGTTGCCACGAGGGAGTTTCCGCCGAGATCGAAGAAGCTGTCGGTCACGCCGACCCGGTCGACCTCGAGAACGTCGCGGAACACGGTCGCCACTGCGGCCTCGTACTCCGTTTCCGCGGCCTCGAATGCACCCTGCGAACCGAGTTCGGGTTCGGGGAGTG
Source organism: Rhodococcus sp. 06-470-2 (assembly GCF_002258235.1). Classification (NCBI taxonomy): domain Bacteria; kingdom Bacillati; phylum Actinomycetota; class Actinomycetes; order Mycobacteriales; family Nocardiaceae; genus Rhodococcus; species Rhodococcus sp. 06-470-2. The sequence continues at coordinate 41,407 of NZ_NOYB01000032.1, forward strand.
CGTTTCGGTCCAGTTTGCCTGCGGGAGTGAGAGGAATGGACTCGAGCATCACGAACGCCGAGGGCACCATATGCGCAGGCAACACCGAACCGGCATGCTCGCGCAACGCATCCGCCTCGACCCCGGCACCGGCCACCGGCAACACATACGACACCAACAACGTTGCCCCAGCAGCACTCTCACGACCGATGGTGACCACGAAATCGACACCCGGCACCGCAGCCAACACCGAATCGATCTCACCCAACTCGATCCGGAAACCACGCACCTTCACCTGGAAATCGCTACGCCCCACATACTCCAACGCACCCGAAGCATTCCACCGCACCACATCACCGGTGCGATACATCCGCGAACCCGCACCACCGAACGGATTGGCCACGAACCGCTCCGCCGTCAAACCCAACCGCGCGTGATACCCACGAGCCAACGCCGGACCCGCCAGATACAACTCACCCACCACACCCACCGGCACCGGATTCAACCGCGAATCCAACACCACCTCCGCGAAACCGATCGTCGGCGAACCGATATCGACCGACTCCCCCACCACCAACGCCGACGAGATCGACGAGAAAATCGTCGCCTCCGTCGGACCGTACGCATTGAACATCCGCCGACCCGGCGCCCACCGCGCCACCAACTCCGGCGCACACACATCACCACCGGTCACCACCACCTCGACCGACTCCAACCCCACCGGATCCACCGACGCCAACGCCGCAGGCGTGACGAACGCATGAGAGACCCGCTCCTGCGCCAACAACGACGCCAACTCCACCCCACCGAACACCAACGGCGGAGCAATCACCATCGTCGCCCCACCCGAGAACGCCAACACGAACTCGAGAATCGAGGCATCGAAACTCGGCGACGCAAACGCCAACACCCGCGACGACGGACCCACACCGAACCGAACCCGCTCCTCGGCAGCCAAGTTCCCCACACCACGATGAGTGACCACCACACCCTTGGGCACACCCGTCGAACCCGACGTATAGATCAGATACGCCGCATCATCGAGCCGCAACACACCCGAACGCTCGGCATCCAACACCGGAGCAGACGACCGAAACGCCAGATCCGCCACCACATCGGCATCATCGAGCACCACCCACGACACCCCACCCACACCCGACAACACACCCACATCGGCACCCAACGTCACACCCACCACAGCACCCGAATCGACCAACATGTGCTCGATCCGATCCACCGGATACTTCGGATCCACCGGCAAGAACGCACCACCGGCCTTCGCCACCGCCCACACCGCCACCACGGACTCCACCGACCGCGACAACGCCAACGCCACGAACGACCCCGGACCCACCCCACACGACATCAACATCCGCGCCAACCGCGACGACGCCGCATCCAACTCACCATACGAAACAGACCGCGACCCCGACACCACCGCAACACCACCGACACCAGCAACACCCACAGCACCAGCCAACAACTCCGGCAACACCACACCCGCCACAGACCGCGGCCCCCGAACCGGAGCCAGGCGAGCGCGTTCGGCGGTGGACAGCAGGTCCACATCGCCGATCCTCAGATCCGGCTCGCCGATCACAGCGTCGAGCACGCGTACGAGGCGGCGGGCGAGCTGAGCCATGCTCGCGGCTTCGAACAGTTCTGTGGCGTAGTCGAAAACGACCGCGACATCGTCGGACTCGTCGACGGTGACTACCAGGTCCATGCCAACCCCGTCACGCGGCAGCGCGGACGGACCGAACCGGAGCGCAACCTGGGCAAGGGGGCTGTACGACTCCGAGCTCGGCAGACCGAGGGCCGTGACGACGTCCTCGAAGGACGTCTCCCCGTGCGCCATCGCAGCATCGAAGTCGGTTCCGGACGCATCGACGAAATCGGCGAACGAGTGCCGAACGTCGGGTCGGGACCGCAGCACCACGGTGTTGCCGTCACCCGCAGGCACGGCGATCGACACGTCGTCGGTGTTGGCCAGTCGCGAAAGCAACACGGCGAGAACGGATTCGAGCACCACGAACGGAGTCGTGGAACGTTCGGCGGCCAACCGAGCCACTGCGGACCACGATTCGGATCCGATGGTCACCTCGTGGGATGCGCGAACATGACCGATGCGCGAGGGGCGCGAACGGTCGGTCGGAAGATCGAGGAGATCGGGGGCATCGGCGAGCCGGTCGGTCCAGTAGGCGAGCTGGGCTGCGGCGCGACGTCGACGTTGGCCTTCGCGTGCGCTGTCCGGATGTACGTCGACAACGGCGACATCGGGTCCGGCCGCGATGAAGGATTGCACCATGTCGACGAAACTCGAATGGTGTGCGGTGAGATCGTCGTCGTCGTACCGGTTGGGGTTGGCCCTGAAATCGACGAACGTCCTTGCCGGAGAACCGCTCTGATAGACGTTGACCAGAAGGTCCTCGACAGGACCCGAGGTCACGATGTTGAATTCGCCGACGATCGAGCCGAGTTCGATCTGCTGATGAAACAGCATCATGTTGACCATCGGGCCGGACAGTTGCTTGTCGCTGCCCGAAGCCGCCAGCTCACGCCGAATGTCCTCGATGCTGAAACGCTGGTGCCGCAGGGCCCCCATCAATTCGAGCTGGACCTGCTGAACCAGCTCGCCGACGGTCGCGTCCTGGGGTACATGGATCGGAATGGGTGCGACGTTGACGAGCATCCCACCGGATCGGCGAAGCAGTGCGGTGGTGCGCGCGGACACCGGGATGTTGACCGAGACGTCCTCCCGCCCGGTCATCCGCGAGAGGTAGCAGCCGAAGGCGGCGATGAACACCGCGGCCGCGGTTCCGCCCTTGGTCGCGTCGGACGCTTCGAGCTCGGTGACGACATCGTCGGGTAGAGCGACGCTGCGCAATTTACTGGCGGCGATCGTGCGCCCGGCAGTGTTGGACAGGGTGGCTCCGTCGTGGATGTCCGCGGCGCGAGCGGTCCAGTACTCCTTGTCCGTCTCGAAGCGAGACGACGTCCGGTATTCCTGATCGAGCTCGTAGAGCCGCCGAAGCTCGGCCGCCTTGCTGGGGGCAGGCTCGACGTGTTCGACGGCCGCGGTGTACAAGGCTGCGGTTCGATTGACGAGCGTCATCGCACCGTAACCGTCGAGTGCGACGTGATGAATCTTGCTGTACCAGAGGTTGCGATCGTCCTCGACCTGAATGATCCAGCTCTCGACGAGTGGATCGTGTTCCATGTCGACAGGTTGGACGTAGTTCTCGTCGATCCAGGCCAGCGCAGAGGTCATGGGATCGTCTTCGCCGCGCAGATCCAGGTAGTGCACGGACTGATCGATGGAGTGATCGACCATCTGGACCGGTTCGCCGTCCACCTCGGCCAGTCTCAGGTAGGCGGATTGAAATTCGTGTGCTGCGAGAGCCGACGCGTCCTGGAGAACGGCGATGTCAAGATCGCCGCGGAGGTCGACGTATTGCGCGATACAGACCGGGACGTCAGGAGCCAGCTGTTGAGCGAACCACATGCCACGCTGAGCGGACGACAGCGGGAACCCGTTCTCGAAGCCGGGGCCGGTCGGAGGCGTCTGAGACCCACCGGTGATTGCGGCGCGCATTCAGATGCCCTTCGGCGGCACGGTCACGACGACGAAGGCCGACGTCGAGTCGATCGACTCGGAGCCCTCGGGTCGGTTGGGAGTGTCGAGCCGCGGCGGCCTGTGCGCGCGATTGAGCAATTCTGGCTTCCGTTCTGGTCTGCGTTCGTGTCGTTTCACACACGTTCGGTGGTGATATGGCTCTGTATCAATTCGTCGCGCATCACCGATCGGATTGAAACAGGGAGAGAACCCGGTTCTACCGGATGGAACAAACCGCGAGTTCTACGAATGAGTGTGTGGTGACTCTCGAATCCATTGTCCTGTACGACACGAACTCCCCTCCCCGCCAGGCGTACGACACGCTCGACACTGTCGGCGTCGGTGCAGCGCTCACATACCAACGCGAGACTGTCGGTCATCCACTGAAAGTCGAGCCCGGATATCCCGCGTCGAGCATCCCAGCGGCTTACAAAGATACAACATCGGCAAGGTTCTTTTGGACGGTAATCATAAGAACCATCGATCGCCGTCTCCAGCCTGTTACAGAAGTGACCGCGAGTGCTACTCGAACAGATGCTATTCGGTCGATCGAATGACTCCGCGTGCCGGGTCGAACGCCTTTGCCCTACTCGTATCCGACTCGGCGACGCGAAAAACCCACTGTTCACCGACTCGGCGATTGTTTCACGAGGCGGAACGGCGGCGCCCGGACAGAAGCGTTGCGCCGAGTGCTCCGACGGCTGCCAGACACAGCACCAGTTCCGATCCGACGCCGATTCGTGTCGCGACGGTGAGGGTTTGTCGCAGTACGACACTGGACACCAGCACGTCAGGGGTGAACAGCGGCGTCTGCTGCAGAACGTGTCCGTCGGGCGACACGATCGCGCTGACGCCGCTCGTCGCCGCCACCACGACTGTTCTCCCGTGCTCGACGGCGCGCACTCTGGACATCGCGAGTTGTTGGTAGGTCATTTCGGTGTCACCGAAGGTCGCGTTGTTGGTGGGTATGGCGATGAACTCTGCGCCCGATCGGACCGATTCCTCGAGGGCGCGATCGAATGCGACTTCGTAGCACGTCGCTATTCCGGCCGCTATTCCCCCGGCGCGTACCACTCCATTTCCGTCGCCTGGGACGAAATAACCCGCTCGGTCGGCATATTCCGAGAACAAGCGGAAGAAACTTCGGAATGGCAAGTATTCGCCGAACGGTTGAATTATCTTCTTGTCGTGCCGCTCACCGGGCCCATCGGTACCGTTCCACGCAATCACCGAATTGGTGTTCGTGCCATCGGCATTGACCAGTACCGTGCCGACGAGAATCGGAGCCCCCACGGCCACCGACGCCTCTGTGATGAGAGTCGCAGCGTCGGCATTTCTCAACGGATCGATATCGGACGCATTCTCGGGCCATACGACGAGATCCGGAGCAGGCTGCCTGCCGGCCTCGACGTCAGCCGCCAACGTCATCGTCTCCCGCACGTGATTGTCCAGCACCGCTCGCCGCTGTGCGTTGAAATCCAGACCCAGCCGCGGAACGCTTCCCTGGACCGCCGCGATCGTCACCGTCCGTTCGTCGCCCTCCGGTGCGTCGTTGCTGTGCAGCGTCGGTAGCAGCATCAGCGCCACGATGGACGCCACCGTCGTTGCGGCGACCGGTCCGAGGTACGAACGCACTCCTCTTCGTCGACCGACCGCGAACAGCAGAGCAGCCGCTCCGGTTCCGGTCAGCGCCACCCCGAAACCGAGCAACGGTGCACCCCCGATGCTCGCCAAGGGAAGCAGCCAGCCCTCGGGTTGTCCGAATGCCAGTCGACCCCACGGAAAGCCACCGAAGGGAACACTCGATCTGAGCCATTCGGTCAGGCTCCAGGCCAATGCCATGGACAACGGCCACCATGCACTCCGTGCCGCCAACACCCCGAGCACTCCGAACAGGCCGACGAAGACCGATTCGGCGAGGGCGAGCGCCAGCCAGGGCATCGGTCCGACGTACACACCGATCCATGGGAGCAGCGGAACGAAGAATCCCAGGCCGGCGGCACAGCCGTAGCCGAATCCCGCTTTCAGCGATACCGAGCCACGGCCGCCGAAGCCGGTCAGAACGAGGGCCAGCAGCGCGATACCCAGCGGTGCCAGGAACCACAGGGTTCGCGGCGGAAAGCTCGCGAATATCAGCGCACCACCGGCAACTGAGAGCGCAGTGGACAGTGCGGCCCGGCGCAGCCGCTCCGCCGATGACACCACCGTCTCGACACCCGAAGCGGACTCAGTTCTCATGGATGACCTGTCCGCGATGCACGGTCATCGAGCACCGTGGAGCGGTGGACGACGGGTCGAGACCGGGCAAGGGAGATACCCCCGCGCGTGGGTCCGTCGACCACCGTTGCACGCTGTCCTTGGGTGCTCGGACGACGAGCTCGTCGACCTCCCACACCGCAAAGGACGCGGGAGCCCCCGGCACCAATGTCCCTGCCAATCCGTCTCGGACTCCGCCCGCGCGCCATGCTCCGCGGGTGGAGGCCGAGAATGCGGCCCGGGGCGAGATGGCACTGCCCGGCGTGCGGTGATCGACCGCCGCCCTGACCGTCGCCCACGGGTCGAGTCGGGTGACCGGCGCATCCGACCCGAACGCGAGCGACACCCCCGCCGACGCCAAGCGCGCGAACGGATGCAGCGCCGACGCCCGGTCTGCGCCGAGCCGTGCCGAGTACAACCCTTCCGTGCCGCCCCACAGTGCGTCGAACATCGGTTGCATGCTGGCGATCACGCCCCACGACGCCAATCTGTCGGCCTGTTCGGGTGCGACCATGGCCAGATGTTCGAGCCGGTGCCCGCACGCGGCGACGGCAGGAGTTCCGAGTTCGGCCACCACCTGCTCGAATGCAGTGACGGCAGCCGAAATCGCCGCGTCACCGATGACGTGGAAACCAGCCTGCACTCCTGCCGTCGTGCACGCCGAGATGTGTGCGGCGATCGCATCGACGTTCTCGTACGACACGCCCGATCCGGCATCGTCGGCGTACGGCGACGACAACCATGCGGTCCGCGAACCCAGCGAGCCGTCGACGAAGATGTCGCCGGCCAACCCGTGGGCACCGGTGCTCTCGAGAAGCTGTCGGGCCTGCTCGGCCGTCTCGACCAGCTCGCCCCAGTATCCGCGCACCTCCACTCCGTGTCGGGTGGACATCAGTTCACGGAAGTCGTCGATCCCCGACACGATCGGACCGGCACATTCGTGGACAGCGACGATTCCCTGCGCCGCAGCACTGTCGAGCGCAGCCGTTCGAGCCCGATCCCGGGTATCGGCCGTCATCATCGACCGCGCGGTCAGCCGGGCGAGGTGATGAGCGGCAGCGGTGAGCGGAGACTGCCCCGCGAAGCCGCTGGTCGATTCGATACCGGCGGCGGCAACGCGCAACGGCGTCGAGACGGCGGCCGAATGTGCATCGATGCGAGCGAGATACACCGGGCGCCCGGGCGCGGCCGCATCGAGGTCGGCTGTCGACGGTGCGCGACGTTCGGGCCACTCGGTTTCGTCCCACCCGTGTCCCCAGACGAGAGCGTCCGATGACGACGATGCGTGGTCGGCGAGCACCCGCATACAGTGTTCGAGCGAGATACAGCCGGACAGATCGAGTCCGACCAACGACAGCCCCAGGTCGGTGACGTGCACGTGAGTGTCCACGAACGCCGGTGCCACGAAGGACCCGGCCAGATCGGTGATGCGGACCCCTGGGTGGAGCGCTCGCCCGGTGCGATCCTCACCGATCCAACTGACGATTCCATCGGTCACGGCCATGGCGGTGGCGTCGGAAGCCATCGGACTGTAGATCCGTCCGCCGCAGAACAATTCGGTGGTCACGAACGACCAGTCTGCCCCTACCGGTGTGGCTTCCGGAAATCCCCACCGGCGGGATCGAACCGGTCCGCCTCGATCACCTGTCCCTCGAGGATCAGCGCAGAACCGGATGCATTCGGCGCGCGAGTACTCCTGTCGACGTCATCGTCGAGGATCTCACCGTCGATGACGGTGGGGCGCATGCGCCGGGTCGCGGTCGCAACCTGCGGCAACCAGCGTGCGGCGGCCCACATCACCGCTGGGCGTAGCAGCCACCTGGTCGGCGGGATCATCAAGAGCAATCCGATCACCGTGGTCACCAGACCCGGCACGAACATCGCGACCGACCCTGCGGCGAAGAGAGCTCCATCGGCCACGGCTCCGCCGGCCGATCGTTCGCCTCTCGATGCCCTCTGCAGACCGTCCAACACGCGTCTGCCCTGCGATCGCACCAGCAGTGACCCGACCAGCGATCCGCCGATCAGCAACACCACTGTCCAGAGCACACCGAGTGCGCTTCCCACGGCGACCAGCGCTGCGACCTCGACCACGACATAGAGTACGAACAGAGCGAGCATGACGATCCTTTCTTCGCTTCATCGGTACAACGCGCGGGGCATCGAAATCGCTCCCGGTGTGACCGGTTTGCCGGGAGATTCTCAGGAACCCGGCCGCACGAGTCCGGTTTCGTACGCCAGCACGACCGCCTGAACTCGATCACGGACACCCAATTTCGTCAGAATTCGGCCGATGTGGGTCTTGATCGTCGCCTCGGACAGATGCAGTGCGGTCGCGATCTCCGCGTTGGACAAGCCGGTCGCCAGGTGCACCAGCACCTCGCGCTCACGGCCGGTGAGAGCGTCGAGAACGGAGGCGTCGGTGGTCGACGGAGTCTGTGCGACGAACCTCGAGAGCAAGCGCTTGGTCACCTTCGGTGAGACGACGGCGTCGCCTGCGGCCACGCTGCGAATCGCGGAGACCAGGTCCTCCGGTGGAGTGTCCTTGAGAAGGAATCCACTGGCCCCCGCCCTGAGTGCACCGAGGACGTGTTCGTCGAGATCGAAGGTCGTCATCACCAGAACCTTGGCGTCCGAACCGGATTCGGTGATGGTGCGGGTAGCGGTCACGCCGTCGACACCGGGCATCCGGACGTCCATCAGCACCACCGCCGGTGCCAGTCTCGCTACGGCTTCGACGGCACTTGCCCCGTCGGCCGCCTCCCCCACCACCTCGATGTCGTCCTGCGCCTCGAGCACCATGTTCAATCCCATGCGCATGAGTTCCTGGTCGTCCACGACGACAACGGTGATCGACACCGACCCAACCTAGCCCTCACTCGATCGGCAGTGTCGCCCGCACGAGCCAAGTGCCGTGTGGCGTCCGACCCGCATGCAGGGTTCCTCGAAGCACCGCTACTCGCTCACGCATTCCGAGCAGTCCGTGCCCACCGCCGTCCGCGGACGTCGGTGCGCCCGAGCCGGTGCCGTTGTCGGAAATCTCGACGGTGACCGTCTCCTCCTCGCGAACGACCTTGACGACGGCGCGCGGCGCATGGCCGGCGTGCCGGAGAACGTTGGTCAGCGATTCTTGGACCAACCGATGAACTCCGAGGCTGATCGCCGGGCTGATGTCGTCCAGATTTCCGGTCTGTTCGAGTTCGACGTTCAACCCGGCCCGACCCATCATCTCGACGACACGCGCCAGTCCCGCTGTCCCGTACTGGGGCATGTCGTCCGAGTCGGGCGACGTCCGCAGCAACGCGACCGTTCGACGCAACTCCGCGAGCGCCGACCGGCCCGTGGCGGAGATGTTGGCAACGGCCTGCTCTGCACGCTCGGGGTTGCGTCTGATCGCATACGAGGCACCGTCGGCCTGGACCACCATGACACTGACGCTGTGGGCAATGACGTCGTGCAGCTCGCGTGCGATGCGCGTGCGCTCGGAGATCACCGCCTCCTCGGCGCGTCGGTCCCTGTCGTACTCGGCCACGACGAGACGGGCCTGCGTCGCTTCGTCGTATGCCCTGCGGGCACCGAGAAATTCCGCCGCAACCCACGACAGCGCGTACATCAGCGCGCTGAACAACAGCGTCGTGAAGACCGGTTGGTCGAACAGGTACAGGCTCGCGGCGGTGTACACAGCGAGCGCGACGGCATAGATGCCGGCCTGGATTCGACCGACGTACGCAACCAGGGTGTAGAGCATGATCGGCAGGGCCAGAGCGGCCGGGTGACCGTTGTACGCATCGCCCGCCAGGCTGCCTGCTGTGTCGGAGGCGAGCGCGGTGACGAGAGTGAGCGCTGCGATCGAGCGCGGCAGACGGCGCCGCCATGCAACGGGAATCGTCAGCACGACCGAGAACACCAGGAACAACGGTGCGTTGAGACCGTCGACCGAGCTGACGAACACCAGAATGTCGAGGACGAACAGCCCGGCCGCCAGCAGGGCGTCGGCCACGAACGGCTGCCCACGGAGCCACAGACTGAATCGACGCATGTGATTGAGTTTGCCGTATGACTGCTGCCGACTGGGGATTGCTGATGGTCGCTGCCACGGCCGCCGGTTGGGTCGACGCCGTGGTGGGCGGAGGTGGTCTCATCCTGCTGCCCGCCATCCTTCTCGTGGCCCCTCAGCTGACGCAGCAGGCGGCGCTGGCGACGAACAAGGCAACTGCCGTGTTCGGTACCGTCGCTGCCGTCGTCACCTTTTCGCGGAAGGTCCCGCTGAACTGGCCGGTGCTGATTCCGGCCGCCGTCCTTGCCGCCGTGGCCTCGGCCGCAGGCGCTGCTGCGGTGTCGTTGATCGATCGCGAGCTGTTCATCCCGATCATCATGGTCGTTCTCGTCGGTGTGGCCGTACTGGTCACCTGCCGTCCGACCATCGGCCGAACGGCGGCACCGTCGCCGCCGACCCATCGCAAGGTTCTGATCGTCATCGGCTGCGCAGCCGCCGGAATCGGCTTCTACGACGGCATTCTCGGGCCCGGCACCGGAACGTTCCTCATCATCGCCTTCGCCACGCTGCTCGGTACCGAGTTCGTGCGCAGCGCCGCGATGGCCAAGGTGATCAACGTCGGGTCCAACGTCGGTGCCCTCGCCTTCTTCGCGGTCACCGGCAGCGTCTACTGGCAACTCGGAGCGGTCATGGCGGTGTGCAACGTGTTCGGTGCCGTCCTCGGGTCGCGTACAGCGGTCGCCCGCGGTGCCGGATTCGTGAGAATCGTCCTGCTCGTCGTGGTGGTGGGGATGGTCGTCCGACTCGGATGGCAACAATTCGGCTAGCGTCTTCAGGCGTGACGAGACAATCGGATCGGTCGGTCGACGCCGACTTCCTGGCTCTGCCCCTGCAGGCCCTCGCGGACGCCGCCCTGAGCACGGCACGGACCGCCGGGGCAACGCACGCCGATGTTCGCGTGCAGCGCTCGACGACTCAGTCGATCTCGCTGCGCGACGGCTCCGTTCAATCCGCAGTCGACGCCGGGGAGATCGGTCTCGCCGTGCGGGTCGTGGTCGACGGGACCTGGGGTTTCGCATCGCACGCCGAACTCGGCACCGACGCTGCCGCAGCCACGGCCCGGAGCGCAGTCGAGGTGGCCACAGCGCTGCGCGCACTCAATCGTGAACGCGTGGAACTCGCTGCCGAGCCGGTGTACTCGAACGCAACGTGGGTGTCGGAGTACGACATCGACCCCTTCGAGGTACCCACCGCCGAGAAGGTGTCACTGCTCGCGGAGTATTCGTCCCGGCTGGCCGCGTCGGATGGCGTCGACCACGTCACCGCCTCGGTTCTGCAGGTCAAGGAGCAGTCGTTCTACGCGGATCTGGCCGGCAGCAGCATCATTCAGCAGCGGGTTCGACTCCATCCTCAGTTCGAGGCCACCACCGTGGATCGATCCGCCGGTGCGTTCGAGACCATGCGTACCCTCGCGCCACCGGTCGGACGAGGCTGGGAGTACCTGGGTGAGAACGGCACCTGGGACTGGGCCGACGAGCTTGCGCGGATACCCGAATGGTTGGCCGAGAAGGTGAAGGCACCGTCGGTCGTGGCAGGACCGACGGATCTCGTCATCGATCCGACCAACCTGTGGCTCACCATTCACGAATCGATCGGGCACGCAACGGAATACGATCGGGCCATCGGCTACGAGGCCGCTTACGCCGGCACCTCGTTCGCGACTCCGGACCAGCTGGGTACGTTGCGCTACGGATCGCCCATCATGCACGTCACCGCGGACCGAACCGAGGTCAACGGTCTGGCCAGCATCGGCTGGGACGACGACGGAGTGGCATCGCAGAAATGGGATCTGGTGCGCGGCGGGACGTTGGTCGGCTACCAACTCGACCGAGTGTTCGCCCCGAAGCTCGGTCTCGAGCGGTCCAACGGGTGCTCGTACGCCGATTCTGCGCATCACGTGCCGATCCAGCGTATGGCGAACGTGTCGCTGCAGGCCGACCCCGACACCGATCGATCCACAGCCGACGTCATCGGTGAGGTGGAGGACGGCATCTACGTCGTCGGCGACAAATCCTGGTCGATCGACATGCAACGGTACAACTTCCAGTTCACCGGCCAACGCTTCTACCGAATCCGCAACGGCGTGCTCGACGGCCAGGTGCGTGATGTGGCGTACCAGGCGACCACCACCGAATTCTGGGGTTCGATGGAACTGCTCGGTGGACAGTCCACGTGGCGACTCGGCGGCGCATTCAACTGTGGCAAGGCCCAACCCGGGCAGGTTGCCGCCGTCAGCCACGGCTGCCCCGTCGCGTTGTTCCGCGGCGTCAACGTCCTCAACACCCGATCGGAGGCAGGCCGATGATCGCTCCGCAGCTCGTGATCGAACGTGCACTCGCCCGCGCGAGTGTCGACGACACCATCGTGATCGTCACCGACTCCAGTGACGCAACGTTGCGGTGGGCCGGAAACTCCATGACCACCAACGGAATCGCCACCTCGCGGCGTTGGGAGGTCATCTCGATCGTGCGCGGGGCGGACGGCACTCGAGTCGGTACCGTGTCGTCGACGAGTGTCGACCCGGACGACATCGAGGCGGTGGTGCGGGCGAGCGAATCGGCAGCACGATCGGCAGAGACCGCGGAAGACGCGATGCCGCTGCTGCCTTCGGATTCGGTCGGGTCCGCTTCCGGAACGGAGAACTGGGACCGCGGTGCGACGCACACGTCGATCGACGTGTTCGGTTCGCTGGCAACGGAATTGAACGTCGGATTCGACGGCGAGGACACGCTGTACGGATTCGCGCAGCACACCGTCGACAACGTCTGGCTCGGAACCTCGACCGGTGTGCGCCGTACGTTCACCCAACCCACCGGATCGGTCGAGATCAACGGCAAGCGATCCGGGGCAAGCGCCTGGGTGGGCACCGGAACAACCGACTTCCGGGACGTCTCGGTCCGAACCATGTTGGCGGAACTGTCCACCCGACTCGGCTGGGCCCGGAACACCGTCGAACTGCCCGCCGGTCGGTACGAGACTCTGCTGCCCCCGTCGGCGGTGGCCGATCTGATGATCTACCTGATGTGGACCATGGAAGGCCGCGGAGCGCAGGAAGGCCGCACCGCTCTCTCGCGGGCCGGGGGAACGAGAGTCGGTGAGAAACTCACCGACCTGCCGCTGACGCTGTACTCCGACCCACGCGCATCCGGACTCGAGTACGCGCCGTTCGTGATCGCCGGCTCGTCGAGTGATGCGGTATCGGTGTTCGACAACGGCATGGACATCGAGCGGGTCGACTGGGTGCGCGACGGTTCGGTCGCGGCCCTGTCCTACCCGCGTGCCGCCGCGCAGAAGTTCGGGGCACCCGTCGCGGTGCCGGGCAACAATCTCGTCATGACCGGCGGCACCGATACTCGGCTGGAGGAGATGGTTGCCGCAACCGAGCGGGGCCTGCTGCTGACCACGCTCTGGTACATCCGAGAGGTCGATCCCACCTCGCTGCTGCTCACCGGGCTGACCAGAGACGGGGTCTACGCCATCGAGGACGGTCGGATCACCGGCGCAGTGAACAACTTTCGCTTCAACGAGAGCCCGCTCGATCTGTTGCGACGCGTCACCGAGGCGGGCGCAACGGAGGCGACACTGCCGCGCGAGTGGAAGGACTGGTTCACTCGCACGGCGATGCCGCCGCTACGCATCCCCGACTTTCACATGTCCTCGGTGAGCGCAGCGCAGTAGGGCTCGGTAGCGCGACCTACTTGTCGGGGCCGGAGAGCTCGAGTGCGATGTTGTCGGGGTCGCGGAACTCCACGATGGACAGTCCGGGCCCGGCGTCCTTGATGCCCTCGTGCGCGATGCCCAACTCGTCGAGTGTCTTCACGGCGTCCTCGAGGGCGGCGCGGGTGTCGACGGTGAAACTGAGGTGATCGAGTCCGCAACGGTCCTCGGCGAATGTGTCGTCGCTCGGTGCGACCGGGCGCAGACCGAGCAGGCCACCACCGAATTTGTAGATGACGCCGCCGAAGAGGAACCACAGCGCCTTCTTGGTCTCTTCGTCCGCGTCGGGATCCCAGGCGTACGCGACGTCGAAGCCGAACACCGAGTCGTAGAACGACCGGGACCGTTCGATGTCGCTGACGGTGAGGCGAACATGGTTGTAATCGGTCACTGCGATTGGCACGTGGTGCTCCATTCCGGCAGCAGGGGAAGCTGCCTCACGAAGCATTCGGAACCGCGCATGCGAACGATGGCACCAATCGCGACTCAGGCGGCGGTGATCGCCAATCCGACGGAACCGCTCTTGCCCCGTCGCAGCACACTTCCCTTGACCGTGAGCCATCCGATGAGTCCGTACTTCGACGCGATCGCCGAGCGAGCCTTTTCCGTCTCGGCCCCGTCGAGAATCTCGGCCCGCGCGTCGACCGCGTCGCCCTGAGGGTTACCGCGCATGTCGCACGGTGCCAGCGTGACTGCGGGGTTGCGGCGAATCCGTTTCACCTTCCACGAATCGGCCACCGTCCAGACCAGCAGCCGATTCCCGTCGAGGGCACCCCACAGCGGAGTCGGAACCCCTGTGCCGTCTTTCTTGAACGTCGTCAGCAGTACGTATTTGCCTTTGGCAATGTCTTCGAAGGTGGCAGCCATACTGCTCAGAATACGTCGCTATTCGCCCTCGAGCTCGCCCTCGGTTTCCAGATACACCTTGCGCAACCCGTTGAGAACCTGCGTGTCCGGCTCGGCCCACATCTTCCGTTCGGCCGCTTCGAGCAGCCGCTCCGCGATACCGTGCAGCGCCCACGGATTGGACTGTTGCATGAACTTCTGGTTCTGCTCGTCGAGCACGTACGTCTCGGCCAGCTTCTCGTACATCCAGTCCTGCACCACGTCGGTCGTCGCGTCGTAGCCGAACAGATAGTCCACGGTCGCCGCCATCTCGAACGCGCCCTTGTACCCGTGCCTGCGCATCGCCTCGAGCCACCGCGGGTTCACCACCCGGGCGCGGAACACTCTCGCGGTCTCTTCCGAGAGCGTGCGCGTGCGAACCGATTCCGGCCGCGTGCTGTCACCGATGTACGCCTCGGGCGACTTCCCGGTCAACGCACGCACGGTTGCGACCATTCCTCCGTGGTACTGGAAGTAGTCGTCGGAATCGGCGATGTCGTGCTCACGCGTATCGGTGTTCTTGGCGGCAACGGCAATGCGCTTGTAGGCGGTGCGCATGTCGTCCGAGGCGGGAACGCCGTCGAGACCACGGCCGTACGCGAAGCCGCCCCAGGTGGTGTAGACCTGCGCCAGGTCGTCGTCGCTGCGCCAGGTCTTGCTGTCGATCAGCTGCAGCAACCCGGCACCGTACGTCCCCGGCTTCGATCCGAAAATGCGTGTGGTGGAACGCCTTTCGTCACCGTGCTCGGCGAGATCGGACTGCGCATGCGCTCGAACGTAGTTCTGATCGGCCGGCTCGTCCAACGCGGCGACCATCCGAACCGCATCGTCGAGCAATGCGAGCACATGGGGAAACGCGTCACGGAAGAACCCGCTGATGCGGACCGTCACGTCGATGCGGGGACGGCCGAGCTCGACGAGGTCGATCACCTCGAGCCGAGTGACTCGGCGCGACGCCTCGTCCCACACCGGTGACACGCCCAACAGTGCGAAGACTTCGGCGATGTCGTCGCCGGAGGTCCGCATGGCCGACGTGCCCCACACCGACAGCCCGACCGACTTCGGCCACTCGCCGTGGTCCTGGCGGTAGCGAGCGAGCAGTGACTCCGCCATCGCCTGACCGGTCTCCCACGCCAACTTCGACGGCACGGCCTTCGGATCGACGGAGTAGAAGTTGCGGCCGGTGGGCAGAACGTTGATCAGCCCGCGCAGCGGTGAACCGCTGGGCCCTGCCGCGATGAAACCGCCGTCGAGCGCGTGCAGTACCTGGGCGATCTCGCGTGAGGTCCCGCGCAGTCTCGGAACGACCTCGGCTGCGGCGAACTCGAGAATCTGTGCAACCACGCCGCCGTGCTCGCCCGCCACTCGCGCGGCCGCTGCGGGATCCCACTGAGTTGCCTGCATCGCCGCGACCAATCCGTGGGCGACGGCCTCGATACTGTCGACGCGGGTGCGATCCTCGTCTCCGTCCTCGCTCAGACCCAGCGCCTCGCGCAGACCTGGAACCGTCTGCTCCCCGCCCCACATCTGCCGAGCACGCAGCATGGCCAGAACCAACTCGACCTCGGCATCGCCGACGGGTTCCTGGCCGAGAATGTGCAGGCCGTCGCGGATCTGCACATCCTTGATCTCGCACAGCCAGCCGTCGACGTGCAACAGCATGTCGTCGAACACTTCCTCGTCGGGGCGCTCCTCCAGTCCGAGGTCCTTGTGCATCTGCGCCGCGGTCATCAGCGTCCAGATCTGCTGGCGGATGGCAGGCAGCTTGGCCGGATCGAGTGCCGAGATGTTCGCGTGCTCGTCGAGCAATTGCTCGAGCCGTGAGATGTCACCGTAGCTCTCCGCACGCGCCATCGGCGGAATCAGGTGATCGACGAGAGTGGCGTGCGCGCGACGCTTGGCCTGCGTGCCCTCCCCCGGATCGTTGACGAGGAACGGGTAGATCAACGGCAGGTCGCCCAACGCCGCATCGGTTCCGCAGGAGGCGGACATACCGAGTGTCTTACCCGGCAGCCATTCCAGGTTGCCGTGCTTGCCCAGGTGGACCATGGCGTCCGCACCGAAGCCGCCGTCGGCCTCGGTGGCCGAGATCCACCGGTAGGCCGCCAGATAGTGATGGCTCGGCGGCAGGTCCGGGTCGTGATAGATCGCAACCGGCTTCTCGCCGAATCCCCGAGGTGGCTGCACCATGATCACCACGTTGCCGAATTGCATTGCTGCAATGACGATTTCACCGTTCGGATCGGCAGACCGATCGACGTAGAGATCGCCCGGCGCCGGGCCCCAGTGCTCGATCACGCCGTCGCGCAGATCTG
Source organism: Rhodococcus sp. 06-470-2 (assembly GCF_002258235.1). Taxonomy (NCBI): domain Bacteria; kingdom Bacillati; phylum Actinomycetota; class Actinomycetes; order Mycobacteriales; family Nocardiaceae; genus Rhodococcus; species Rhodococcus sp. 06-470-2. Next base: position 58,232 of record NZ_NOYB01000032.1, read on the forward strand.
CGGGAAGCTGCTCGAACCACCGGCCGTACTGCGCGGCCGAGATGCGAATGGGATTGCCCTCGAGCTGGGCGTCGGTGAGCCAGTTGGGATCCTGGCCGCCGCGGGCGATCAACGCGTGAATGAGTGCGTCACCGTCGCGAGCAGCCAGACCGGGCACCGAATCCGGGCCGTCGAGCGGTCCGAGGTCGTAGCCGGCGGCGCGCATGTCCGACATCAGCGCGATCGCGCTCGCCGGAGTGTCGAGACCGACGGCGTTGCCGATCCGCGCATGTTTGGTGGGATAGGCCGAGAACATCAGCGCGATGCGGCGGTCGGCAGCGGGAATATGCCGCAGCCGGGCGTGCCGGACCGCGATGCCCGCCACCCGAGCAGCACGCTCGTGGTCCGGAACGTACGTGGTCAACCCGTCGTCGTCGATCTCCTTGAACGAGAACGGAACCGTGATGAGCCGGCCGTCGAACTCCGGGACGGCGACCTGCGTGGCCACGTCCAGCGGGGAGAGTCCGTCGTCGTTCTCGGACCACGTCGCGCGAGAACTCGTCAGACACAGTCCCTGGAGGATCGGGACGTCGAGGGCAGCGAGTTCGGCGACGTCCCAGGCCTCGTCGTCCCCGCCTGCCGACGCTCCGGCCGGTTTGGTGCCTCCCGCGGCGAGAACGGTGACGATCAGGGCATCCGCCGACTTCAGCGTGTCGAGCAGGTCGGCTTCCGCGGTGCGCAGCGACGCGCAGTAGATCGGGAGCGCGGTGGCACCGGCGTTCTCGACCGCGGTGGCGAGAGCGTCGATGTAGGTGGTGTTACCGGCCAGATGTTGGGCGCGGTAGTAGAGGATGGCCACCGTCGGACCGTCGGAGCTCGCGGCGGAGTGTCGCTCGAGGTGACCCCACGTCGGGAGGTGTCGTGGGGCGTCGAAACCGTGCCCGGTCAGCAACACGGTGTCGGAGAGAAAGTTGTACAGCTGACGCAGGTTGTCGGACCCACCTTCGGCCAGATAGTTGTGCGCCTGCGCGGCGACGTTCGCGGGGACCGTCGAGATCTCCATCAGGTCGGCGTCGGGTGCCTGCTCGCCGCCGAGTACGACGACGGGCAGTCCGGTGGCGAGGACGGCGTCGATCCCCGACTCCCAGGATCGACGAGACCCCAGGATGCGCACGATGATCAGCTCTGCCGTCGCAGCCATCGCCGGTATGTCCTCGGCGAGAAGGCGAGAAGGGTTTCCCCAGGTGAAGTCGGCTCCACTGGCACGGGCACTGAGCAGATCGGTGTCCGATGTGGACAGCAGCAAGAACACGGGTAACGCCCTCCTCGGGGGTTTCGCGCCCCTGGAAATCGGTGTGTCGGTCTTCGACTCGTCGGCGAGAGGGTCTGACTCCTGCCCCGTCCCGAGGGACTGGATGGGGCGTCACAGTGGCGCGACCGTACCGGATTCTCGCCGGTTTCCTCTCGGCCTGAGCCGTGGACATCGAATGCTACCGGGGCGAGCATGGAATCGAGCCACCCGCTGCGCTTGTAGCCTGGTGACCATGAGTTCGCCAGAGAGGTCGGTGCCCGACGGCTGCCCCGGAGCGCTGACGACCCATCTGGCCGCGGACGGGCCGCTGGCACGAGTTCGGCTGCCGGGCGGAGTCGTGTCGCCGGGGCAGATGCAGGTGCTGGCGCAGGCCGCTGCAGAGCTGGGTGACGGCACATTGGAACTGACCTCGCGGGGCAACATCCAGGTGCGCGCGGTGTCGGATCCGGACGGCTTCGCGAGCAGGCTGGCCGACGCAGGATTGCTTCCGTCCTCGACGCACGAGAGGGTCCGCAACATACTCGCCTCTCCACTGTCGGGCCGGGTGGGCGGCCTCACCGATGTGCGTGCGCTGATCGGCGCGCTGGACGAAGGCCTGTGCGCACGAGCCGACCTGGCCGAACTGCCGGGGCGAACGCTCTTCGCGCTCGACGACGGCCGCGGCGACCTGTGCGGACTGGAACCGGACTTCGGTGCCTACGCCCAGCCCGACGGTTCGTTCGCTGTGCTGCTGGCGGGCCGGGACAGCGGCGTTCGCGTGGACCGCGACAAGGTCGTCTCGACGCTGCTGGACTGCGCCGGTGCCTTCGTGGAACTGCGGCAGTCCCAGTGGCGGGTGGCCGAACTGGATGACGGCCCGGCGCAGATCATCGACCGTCTCGGGCTCTCGGCCGGCCCCGCCCTGACGTTGCCCGCACCCGTGGAGGTGCCACCGATCGGATGGCTCGACCAGGACGACGGTCCGGTGGCGCTGGCCGCGGGCTTGGCCAACGGTGTTCTCGGGGCGCGGCTCGCCGAGTTCCTCGCCGCCATCGACCGTCCGTTGATCATGACGCCGTGGCGATCGCTGATCGTGTGCGACCTGGACGAGGAACCGGCCGAACAGGTCGTCCGCGTGCTCGCCCCGATGGGACTGATCTTCGACGCAGCATCTCCGTGGATTCGGGTGAGTGCGTGCACCGGATCGCCGGGGTGCGAGAAGTCGCTGGCCGACGTGCGAGCCGACCTCTCCGCGGCAGTCGATGCCCGGATGACGCCGCGCGACGAGCGGCAACACTGGTCCGGGTGCGAACGGCGTTGCGGACGGCCCAAGGGCGAGGTGACCGACGTCATCGCGACGGGAATCGGCTACCGCGTGTCCTGAGTGGGTGCCTTCACCCCAGGTGCAACCGGTTTTCTGCTGAGGGGTCCCTCTCCCCTATCGTGAAACGCATGCACGACTACGTCCGCGACGGCGCGGAGATCTATCGGCAATCGTTCGCGACGATCCGAGCCGAAGCAGATCTGTCTCGGTTCGCACCGGACGTGGCACAGGTCGTCGTGCGCATGATTCACGCGGTCGGAGAGATCGATCTGACCGAGACCATCGGCTACACCCCCGCGGTCGTGACCTCCGCTCGCGCGGCACTGAACTCCGGCGCGCCGATTCTGTGCGACGCCAACATGGTTGCCGCCGGTATCACCCGTCGTCGTCTTCCGTCCGACAACGAGGTGCTGTGCACCCTGTCCGATCCGCGGGTGCCGGAGTTGGCGAAGCGGATGGGCACCACGAGAACTGCTGCGGCGCTGGAGTTGTGGGGCGACAAGCTCGACGGTGCCGTCGTCGCGATCGGCAATGCACCGACTGCGCTCTTCCACCTGATGGAGATGCTCGCGGCCGGAGCGCCGAAGCCGGCGGCCATCGTCGGCGGCCCGGTCGGATTCATCGGGGCGGCCGAGTCGAAGGAGGACCTGATCGCTGCGGACCTCGGCGTCGAGTATCTGGTCGTTCGAGGCAGACGGGGTGGCAGTCCGATCACCGTCGCGGCCGTCAATGCCATCGCGAGCGAGCAGGAATGACCACTACCGGAAAACTGTGGGGTGTCGGCGTCGGTCCCGGCGATCCGGAGTTGTTGACGGTCAAGGCCGCTCGTGTGATCGCCGAGGCCGATGTGGTCGCTTTCCACAGTGCGCAGCACGGTCGCAGCATCTCCCGCGGACTGGCGGCCGGGTACATGCGGGACGGGCAGCTCGAGGAACATCTGGTCTATCCGGTGACCACCGAGACCACGGCGCACCCCGGCGGATATCAGGGTGCGATCGACGAGTTCTACGAATCCGCTGCCGCACGGCTGGCGTCCCATCTGGATGCGGGACGCTCCGTAGTGCTTCTCGCCGAGGGCGATCCGCTGTTCTACAGCTCCTACATGCACATGCACAAACGGTTGGCCGACCGCTTCGAGGTCGAGGTCGTGCCCGGCGTGACGTCGGTCAGTGCGGCCTCGGCCGCGCTGGCAACTCCGCTCGTGGAGCGAGACGAAGTGTTCACCGTGCTTCCCGGCACACTGCCCGCAGACGAACTCACGCGCCGACTACGCGGCACCGACGCGGCCGTGATCATGAAGCTGGGCCGGACCTACCCCACGGTGCTCGAGGCACTGGAGCGTTCCGGCCGGTTGGGTGAGGCGCGCTACGTCGAACGCGCCAGCACGCCCCAGCAGCGAGTACTCGACGCCACAGACGCCGACAACGTGCCCTACTTCTCGATGATCGTCGTGCCGAGCCCGTCCAACCGAGCCGAAACGCGCACCGGCACCGGAGAAGTGGTCGTCGTCGGCCTCGGTCCAGGCGACGACGCATGGACGACCGACGAGGTGCGCGCCGAACTGGCCGCCGCCAGCGATCTCGTGGGCTACGTCACCTACATCGATCGGGTACCTCCGAGACCCGGACAGGTTCGACACGCCAGTGACAACAAGGTCGAATCCGAACGCGCCGCCTTCGCACTCGATCTCGCCAAACAGGGTCGCCGAGTGGCCGTGGTCTCCTCCGGCGATCCGGGGGTGTTCGCGATGGCCACCGCCGTGATCGAAGTGGCAGCCGAGCAGCAGTGGAACTCGGTACCGGTACGGGTGGTGCCCGGAATGACGGCCGCCAACGCCGTCGCCAGTCGAGTGGGCGCACCGCTCGGCCACGACTATGCCGTCGTCTCCCTCTCCGACCGCCTCAAGCCCTGGGACGTCGTCGCAGCACGGCTCTCGGCGGTAGCCGGCGCCGACATGGCGATCGCAATCTACAACCCGGCCTCGAAATCACGAACGTGGCAGGTTGCGGCGATGAAAGACATTCTGCTCGAGCACCGTTCGTCGCAGACCCCCGTGGTCATCGGACGCGCAGTGGGCAGCGCGCAGGAATCCGTTCGCACCGTCACGCTCGGCGAACTCGACCCGGAGTCGATCGACATGCGGTGCCTGCTCATCATCGGATCGTCGATGACGACGGTGGTCGAGACGGGAAGCGGACCGAAAGTGTTCACCTCCCGCCGGTACCCGTCAGAGGGTGGAGCGTAGTCGATTCGTCAGCCAGTCCACGGCGGCCGCGATGTCGAACACCGTCGGTGCCGAGCCGGTGCGCGCAGGACGATCGACCACGATCACCGGAATCGATGCCGCTCGGGCAGCATCGAGCTTGGCTCGCGTCATGTCGCCGCCGCTGTTCTTGGTGATCAACAGGTCGATTCGGTTGTCCGCGAGCATCATCGCCTCGTGGTCGACGTCGAAGGGACCACGGTTCAGGTGCAGCGTCATGTGCGGCGGGACCGGGCCGGTCGGAGGGTCGATCGCTCGGACCAGAAACCACGAGTGATCGACACTCGCGAAATGATGAACACCCTGCCTGCCGGTCGTGAGGAACACCCTGCTTCCGGGGGTTATCGCCGACGCCGCGTCGGGCAGTGAGGCGACCGAGGTCCATCGATCACCCTCTCCCGCGGTCCACGGTGGCCGCGTCAGTACCAGCAGCGCGACCGACGCTTCCCGCGTGGCCTGCTCGGCGTGTGCACCGATGGTGGAGGCGAACGGATGTGTCGCGTCCACCACCACGTCGATTGCGTTGTCTCGCAGCCACACTGCAAGGGCGTCCGGACCACCGAAGCCACCGATTCGCATCCGTCCGACGGGCAGAATCGGCTCGGCAACCCGTCCGGCCAACGAGGTGATCGTCTCGATCCCCTGCACCGCGCCCAGAGCGACCACGAGTGCCCGCGACTCCGTCGTACCACCGAGAATCAGGACTCTCACCGTTCGGTCGCAGTCCATTGTTTTGTCGCACACCATTGCGTGACCGGCAGCTGCGGTCTCCACGTCGTGAACGCGCCCAACGGTTCACCGCGATAGATCTGGAACCTGCGGAGCTCTCCGCCGTACTTCGCCGCCGCGGTCAGCAACAACGAATCCGATTCTGCGGTCACCGAATTGGCGACCAGTCGTCCGCCGGCGCGCACCGCGTTCCAGCACGTCTGGAGCATGTCGGCCCCGGTCAACCCGCCACCGATGAACACCGCATCCGGCACCGAATCCGAGTCGGAGACCGCAGCGAAGCTCCCCGGGGCATCGCCGTGCACCACGAGCCCCGGAACTCCCAGGCGCAGTGCATTGGTCTCGATCTGCTCACGGCGTGCCTGCGAGCTCTCGAACGTCACCGCGCGACAGGATCGGTCGGTCCGCATCCATTCGATGGCAATGGTTCCCGAGCCGCCTCCGATGTCCCACAGCAACTCTCCGGGTGCCGGTGCCAACGCGCTGAGAGTGAGTGCTCGAACCTCCCGCTTGGTCATCTGGCCGTCTCCGGTGTACGCAGAGTCGGCGAGGCCGGGAATGCGGGTGTGGCGGGGCGCGTCGGGATCTCGGACACACAGCAGTGCAACGACATTGAGTGGGTCGACGCCCTCGAACGTCGACTCTCGGGCGATTCCGCCGACGACCCGCTCGGCCGGTCCGCCGAGCTGCTCGAGGACGGTCAGGTCACTCGATCCGAAGCCGTTGGCGCACAACACAGCCGCGATCTCGCCCGGCGTACTGCTGCCCCGGCTCAACACCAGTATCCGACGACCGTCGGCCAGCTCGGGCAACACCGTCTCGGCCGGGGTGTTCACCAGGGACACCGTCGAGGTGTCCTGTAGTGCCCAGCCCAGTCGCGCGCATGCCAGTGACACCGAGGACGGCGCCGGATGGACCCGTACGCGATCGGCACCGAACTCCCGCACCAGCGTGACCCCGATGCCATGGAACATCGGATCCCCGCTGGCCAGCACGCAGACGCGAGCACCTGCGCAGGCGTCGAGCATCGGCCGTAGATTCGGCACCAAAGGACTGGGCCACGTCCTGGTCTCGGTGCAGTGCTCTCGCACCTCCGCGATCTGGCGGGCCGAGCCGAACACCACATCGGCGTGCTCGATCGCCGTGCGGGAACCGACAGACAGTCCGTCCCAGCCATCGGCACCGATTCCGACGACCACGATCGGGTTGGGCACCGGTGCCACCATCAGCGCGGCATCCTGCGCCAGAGCCATTGCGGCAGTAGACGCATGCCGAAGAACACCGGTCGCAGAGTGCCGGGGATCCACACGGTGGCCCGACGCTTGCCCAGCGCGGTGACCACGCCGTCGGCGACCTGATCCGGTGTACTGGACATGGGCGCGGGTGTCATCCCCTCGGTCATGGAACCGATGACGAATCCCGGACGAACGAGTAGGAGATGCACCCCGCTGCCGTGCAGGGAATCGCTCAGTCCGCCGGCGAACCCGTCGAGACCGGCCTTGGCCGACCCGTACACGTAGTTGGCGCGCCGCACTCGAACTCCCGCCACCGACGAGAACACGACCAGGTCGCCGCTCCCCTGCGCTCGGAGCAACTTCGCCGCATGCGTCAGCACCGAAACCTGAGCCAGGAAGTCAGTGGTGATGACCTCGAGAGCGTGCTGAGCGTCGTTCTCGGCGCGCGATTGATCCCCGAGGATGCCGAACGCCAACACCACGATCCCGATCGGACCGTATCGCTCGGCAATCCGGCTCACGAGCTCGGCGTGGGTGTCCATCGCGTTCGCGTCGAACTCGACGGTGTGAACGGCGTCCGCACCTGCCTGCTGCACTCGTCGTTGCTGGGCATCGAGGTCACTGCTGCGCCGAGCTGCCAGTACGACGGTTCGGCCGGAGGCGAGTCGGGTAGCGACCTCGAGTCCGATCTCGCTGCGCCCACCCAACAGCAACAGCGTTCCGGCCGCGGGTTCTGCTCGTCTGCTCACGCCGACCAGTCTTGCCGATGAAATCGCATTCACTACAGTCGGGGCATGGCCGCCATTCCCGCAGACGCGACTGCCCTCGCCGACGACGCATTCGAGTTCCTTGCCGAGCGGCATCTGGCCACTCTGACGACACTGCGACCCGACGGAACCCCGCACGTGGTCGCCGTCGGGTTCACCTACGATGCCGAATCCCGCTGCGCTCGGGTCATCACCAACGACGTATCGCAGAAGGCGATCAACGCCGGCCGTGGCGCCTACGCCGCCGTCACCCAGATCGACGGCGCCCGCTGGCTGACGTTGGAGGGCCCCGCGTCGGTCCGAAACGATCGTGAATCGGTCGTCGATGCGGAGAACCGCTATGCGCAGCGCTACCGCGTACCCAGGGAGAACCCCACCCGAGTCGTCATCGAGATACAGGTCCAGCGGGTACTGGGTAGCCGTTCGCTGCTCGACCGGTAGCGGGCCGTCCCGTCGGCTTTCACCGCCAGGGAAGCACGGTCAGGTTCGGCCATTCGGTCGTCCACCGGGCAGCCTTGGCCTCGTACACGTGCCGCATCGGCAACCGCGGGTTCGGCCGCACGATTCCCGCGAAGAGATCCTCGAATCCGTGCGGTGCGTACACGACGTCCGTACCGCCCTGGTCGGTGGTGATGCCGAAGCAGCACGTCGTGGAGACGAAGTGATCGATCGCATCCTCGGTGCTTCGGTACGGTGCGATCGCAGTGCCGAAATGCTGCTCGTACCACAGGTGTACCCGCGCCTCGTTGCGTACTTCGACGTCCACACCGAGGTCGGCGAACACCGATGCCGCGCGCTCGATCACCTCGTTCTCCGATTCGTAGGACAGATCGGAGTCGTCGAAGTAGAAGAAGTCGTAGTCCCGGATACCCGCACGAAGGTCCCTACCGGCCAGGTGGTTCCAGACCGTCTGGAACAGGCCACCCGCCGTCAGGTACCACCCGGGAAGCTTCAGTTCTGGTGCACGTCGAAGTATCTCGGCGACAGCAGGATTGGATCGAACGATCGAGACGAACTCGGGCTCGCCTCGATTCGTCACGCCGGCAGGACGGCCAGGCCGTGCGGCCGCAGGTTGACCGACTCGCACCCGTCCGCGGTGACGACGACGATGTCCTCGATGCGCGCACCCCACTGTCCGCGGAAGTAGATTCCCGGCTCGATGCTGAACGCCATTCCTTCGGTCAGCGTGATGTCGTTGCCGGCAACGATGTACGGCTCCTCGTGCACCGACAGGCCGATCCCGTGCCCGGTCCGGTGCAGGAACGCCTCGCCCAGACCGGCGTCGACCAGCACGTCGCGGGCTGCCGCATCGATGGACTGCGCCGTGACGCCGGGCACCACCGCATCGACAGCTGCCTGCTGGGCCCGCTCGAGTACCGCGTACTGCTCGGCGATCTCTGCCGAGGGCTCGCCGAGACTGTAGGTGCGGGTCGAGTCGGAGTTGTATCCCGGTGCAACGGGTCCCCCGATGTCGATCACCACGATGTCGCCTGCCTCGACGACTCGATCGGAGACCTCGTGGTGCGGGTCGGCACCGTGAGGCCCGGACCCGACGATGATGAATTCCGGTGCTGTGTGGCCTTCTTCGACGATCGCGGCCGCGATGTCCGAGGCGATCTCCGCTTCCGTGCGGCCTACTCGAAGCCACTCGCCCATCCGGGCGTGCACGCGGTCGATGGCGTACCCGGCGCGGCGCAACGCGTCGATCTCGGCCGCATCCTTGACCATTCGAAGTTCGCGAAGCACGTCGGTGGCCAGCACCGGGACCGTGCCGAAGACACCCGCCAACGGCACGAAATGCAGGGCAGGCATGGCGTCGGCGACGGCTGTTCTCGTTCCGCCGGGAACTGCCGCTGCCACCAGTGCGTACGGATCCACACCGTCGACCCAGTCGACGAGCGTCAGAGACAGCTCCTGCGCCGCGGAATCACCCAGTGCGGCGAGCTCGAGCCGCGGAACCACGACCGTCGGGGTGCTGCCGTCTGCCGGAACGACCAGAGCGATGAGACGCTCGAACGAGCTGGCCTTCGATCCGATCAGGTACTGCAGATCGGGACCCGGGGTGATCAACAGGGCATCCAAGCCTGCTTCCGACGTCAGGCGAGCCGCGCGGGCGAGTCTGGACGCGTAGACATCGCTGGAGAAACGTGAGGAACTGACCGAAGAATCGACACTCATACCTTCAGGCTAATGCCGTACGGCAAGATGAGCCCCATGACCGCCCCCGGAAAGTCTCCGTTGCTGCTCCTCGACGGTGCGAGCCTGTGGTTCAGGGCCTACTACGCACTGCCCGAGTCGATTACGGCCCCCGACGGGCGACCCGTCAATGCCGTTCGCGGCTTCCTCGACATGATCTCGGCGTTGATTGCGCGCACCGAACCCAGCCGACTCGCTGTGTGCCTCGATCTCGACTGGCGCCCACAGTTCCGCGTCGACCTCGTGCCGTCCTACAAGGCGCATCGTGTTGCCGACGCTGCCCCGGAGGTCGCCGAGAGCGAAGAAGTTCCGGAGACACTGACACCACAGGTGAACATGATCATGGATGTGCTCGCCGCATTGGGGATCGCGACCGCAGGCGCAGACGGTCTCGAAGCCGACGACGTGCTGGGAACCCTGGCAGCACGCGAGCGTCAGGACCCGGTGGTCGTGGTCAGCGGGGACAGGGATCTACTTCAGGTCGCCGCGGACGAACCGAACGAGGTGCGCGTTCTGTACGTGGGACGCGGTTTGGCCAAGGCCGAATTGTTCGATCCCGCACTGGTTTCCGAGCGCTACGGTGTTCCGCTTCATCGAGCGGGTGCGGCGTACGCGGAACTCGCCCTGCTGCGCGGCGATGCCTCGGACGGCCTGCCCGGTGTCAAAGGGATCGGTGAGAAGACGGCATCGACGTTGATGCTGAACTACGAATCCGTCGCTGCGTTGCGCGCTGCGGCCCTCGACCCGGCATCGGACATGGCCAAGGGCATTCGGGCGAAGCTGGCCAATGCGAGTGAGTACCTGGACGCCGCACTTCCCGTCGTCCGAGTTGTCACCGACGCCGATGTCGTCCTGTCGAAGTCCGACGAGATTCCGGCCGAGCCCGCCGATCTCGACGCGCTGAACACACTCGCCGAAACCCTCGGTATCGAGAACGCCGTGGCCCGCCTCGTCGCTGCCATGGCGGCCACGGCCTCGACAGCCTGAACGGCCGACCGACGCGGGACTACTTGGGTAGGGAGACCTCGTAGTTGGCGTCGTCGTCGAGGAAGGTCAACGTCACCGTCTTGAACGCACCGTCGACCGTCAGGGTGCAATCGACACTGGTCTTTGCCTTGACCTCGATGTTCTGGGGGCAGGACACACCGGAGACGTCGGACGCCCCGTAGGACTCGGTGACGACCGTGCGAATGCCCTCCTCGGCGGCCGCGGTATCGAGGGTGGTCGTGCGGCCGAAGGCGAAGAACAACACCACAGCGATCACTGCGACCACGGCGACGACGACACCCGCGATGATCAGAGGCTTCTTGGACTGTGATCCGGCCTGCCCTGGCCCCTGCTGATTCGGGTATTGCTGATTCGGATACGGCTGGTTGGGATTCCAGGGCTGCTGCGGCGGCTGTCCGTACTGCCCTTGTCCGTACTGCCCACCACCGAATTGCTGTGGTGCGTAGGGGTTCTGGTAGGCCGCATCGCCCGAAGCAGGCACGCCGGCACCGGGATAGGGCGCGCCGTACTGCTGACCGGCCGGATACTGACCGGTGGGGTTCTGGCCCTGGGGGTAGCCGCCCTGCGGATTCGTGCCCTGGGGGTAGCCGCCCTGCGGATTCGTGCCCTGGGGGTAGCCGCCCTGCGCGTTCGGGGCCTGGGGGTATTGACCCTGCGGGTAGCCGGCAGATGGGTACTGGCCCTGGGGATACTGGCCCTGGGGATACTGCCCCTGCGGGTACTGGCCGCCGGGCTGCTGCGGGCTCTGCCCGTACGGCGTGGCCGGCGGCTGTCCGTACTGACCCCACGCCGACGGCGTCGGTTGATCGGCCGAGGGGCCGCCGGGTTGCGTCTCCGGCGTGTCGTTCGCGGCACCGTCCTGCTGATCGGGCTTGCGCGACCAGCTGTTGTCCGGATCGGTCGGACCGTATGGGCCGCTCATCTCGCCTCCACTGAAAATTCGGATTCGTCGGGGGTACAGTATCCCGCCCGTACGACTCTCCGCTGTACCGACCCGGCAGTCCGATTCGCTCCTGTCATGCGGCATCGACGGCGACCACACCGCGGCGCAGAGCCGCGATCGCCCGCGCCGCAGTGCGCGAGAGTTCCGGCTCCGGGGCCGCGAGCCGAACCTGATCCAATAGGTCGATCACCTGCCGACACCAGCGCACGAAGTCTCCGCCCGACAGTGCTTTGCCGTTGTCGCCCGCGGTGACGAGAGCATCGACCAACGAATGGTTCGACGCCCACTTGTAGATCGCCTTCACGAATCCCATGTCGGGCTCTCTCGTCGGCGGAAGCTTGTGCCGAACTTCGTCGGACCTCAACTCGTGCCACACCCGCACCGTCTCGGTCAGCGCGTGTCGAATCGGACCCGTCGGACCGTGCGGAGTGATATCGCCCTCCGACCTGGACTCGTAGACCACCGCCGAGACCACCGCCGCCAACTCTGCCGGAGAAAGGCCTTGCCACAGGCCGCCGCGCAGGCATTCGGCGACCAGGAGGTCGGACTCCGAATAGATCCGACTCAGCCGTGCGCCATCGTCGGTGACCTTCGGATCCTTGCCTGCCGTCACGTACCCGCGGTCGGCGAGCAACGCCAGGATACGGTCGAACGTTCGGGCGAGGGAGTTCGTCGTCGCCGATACCTTCTGGCGCATCGTTTCGGTCTCCCGAGCCAGCCGGTTGTAGCGCTCACCGGTGCGGCCGAGCTCGTCGCGATCGGGGCGCGCGTGCACCGGATGCGATCGAATGGCTCTCCGAAGCGTGGCCAGTTCCTTGTCGTCCGCTGCGGTCGATTTGCGGCGGACTCGGTCCGACGGCTGCGAGATTCCGCGTGTGACCAGGGCGGCCGCGAGATCGCGCCGGGTCTTGGCGGTGCGATGATCGACGAAGCGCGGAAGGCGCATGGTGCCCAAAGACGTTGCAGGCGAGGGGAAGTCCGCGGCCGAAAGCCGCCCGGCCCATTTGTCCTCGGTCAGTACGAGCGGCCGCGGATCGGCCCGGTCGTCATCCGCCTCCAGGACCACCGCGAGACCGCTGCGGCGACCGGTCGGCACCGAGATCACGTCGCCGCGCCGCAATGCACGGAGTGAATCGACTGCCTTGTCCCGTCGATCGGACCTGTTCTGGCGTTCGAGGGTCTTCTCACGATCCTTGAGCCGCTCACGCAGCCGCGCATACTCGAAATACTCGCCGTCGGGGCCGCCGAGGCGTGCCCCGAGCGCCTCCAACGTCTGCATGTTCTTCTCGATGCCGCGCACCATCCCGACGACGGACCGGTCGGCCTGGAACTGGGCGAAGGACCGTTCGAGCAACAGACGCGAATCGGCCGCACCGAACTGTTCGATCAGGTTGATCGACATGTTGTATGCCGGCGCGAACGAACTGCGCAGCGGGAAAGTGCGGGTCGACGCCAGACCGGCGACCTCGGTCGGCTCCGTACCGGGCTGCCACAGCACGACGGCATGCCCCTCGACATCGATACCGCGCCGCCCGGCCCGGCCGGTCAGCTGGGTGTACTCCCCCGGCGTCAACTCGGCGTGTGTCTCACCGTTGAACTTGACCAGCTTCTCGAGCACGACGGTTCGAGCAGGCATGTTGATCCCGAGAGCCAACGTCTCGGTGGCGAAGACCGCCCGGACCAGGCCCTTGACGAACAACTCCTCGACGGTATGCCGAAAGACCGGCAACATCCCGGCGTGGTGAGCGGCGAATCCACGCTCGAGCGCGTCGCGCCACTCCCAGAAGCCCAGGACCTCCAGGTCCTCGCGTGGCAGCTCCGAGGTGTGCTTCTCGACGATGTACCGAATCTCCTCGGCCTGCTCGGGCGTGGTCAGCACCAGCCGCGAACGCATGCACTGGGTCAGCGCGCCGTCACAGCCTGCGCGGCTGAAGATGAATGTGATCGCCGGGAGCAGACCTTCTTCGTCGAGTTTGGCGATCACATCGGGTCGGGCCAGTGGGCGGTTGTTCGCTCCGCTGCCGTGACCGCCACCGCGACCTCCGCCGCCTGCCCGACCGCCTCGGCCTCTGCTGTGTGGTGCATGCCAGCGGTCCAACGAGTCGAGGGACTGACGTTGTTTGACGTGTCGTACGAGTTCCCGATCGACGACGATCTTCTGACTGCCGTCCGCCGACTGGGCTCGCGTGTCGAACAGATCGAACAATCGGCGACCCACCATGATGTGCTGCGACAGGGGTACCGGGCGGTTCTCGTCGACCACGACCGAGGTGTCTCCGCGGACCGTGCTCATCCAGGCACCGAACTCCTCGGCGTTGCTCACCGTGGCCGAGAGGCTGACCAGTCGAACGTCGTCGGACAGGTGCAGGATGACCTCTTCCCACACCGCGCCTCGGAAACGGTCGGCGAGGTAGTGCACCTCGTCCATGACGACGTGCGAGAGACCTCGCAATGCGTCCGAGGATGCGTAGAGCATGTTGCGCAGCACTTCGGTCGTCATGATGACGATGGGGGCATCGGGGTTGATCGACGAGTCTCCGGTCAGCAGCCCGACCGTGTCACGCCCGTACCGCGCGGTCAGCTCGGCGAACTTCTGGTTGCTGAGCGCCTTGATCGGGGTGGTGTAGAAGCACTTGCGCCCGGCGGCGAGCGCCAGGTGCACCGCGAATTCGCCGATGACGGTCTTGCCTGCACCGGTGGGGGCGCAGACCAGAACGCCGTGACCGTTCTCGAGTGCCGTACACGCGTCCACCTGGAACCGATCGAGCGGGAAACCGAGTTCGGACGAAAAGCGTTGCAGCTGGGTGGGTCGGGGGCTCGTCCCCGTATCGACGATCGGCTCGGTCATGCGATCGACCCGACGGTTCGGCCGCGGTCAGATCGTGTCGTCGTACTGTGCCTGCACTCGGGTCGCGGTACCGAAGCCGCTGGACGGCGGTGTCGGAGCGACGGCATCCGGTGACTCGATCGAACTTGCGCCGTCGATGCGCGTTGCTTCGTCATCTGACACATCACCCCATTCGTCTCTTCTCTTGCGCAACTTACGCTTGTCGTGAATCCGCGCAATCTGCACTGCCATCTCGAAGAGCACCGTCAACGCCAAGGCCAAGGCCAGCATCGAGAAAGGGTCCTGCCCCGGAGTCGCGATGGCCGCGAAGACGAACAGCCCGAAGATGAGACCTCGACGCCACGCCTTGAGTCGCTCGTAGGTGAGTACGCCGACGAAATTCAGGGCGACGACCAGCAACGGAATCTCGAAGCTGACGCCGAAGATGATGAGGAGGTTGATCAGGAATCCGAAGTACTGGTCACCGCTGAGCGCGGTGATCTGGACGTTGTCACCGATCGAGAGCAGGAAGTGCAGGCCCTTGGCCACCACGAAGTAGGCCAGGACGGCTCCGGTGACGAACAGCGCCGCGGCTCCGGTCACGAACGAGACCGCGTATCGACGTTCGTTCGCGTACAGACCCGGGGTGATGAACGCCCAGATCTGATACAGCCAGATGGGACAGGCCAGGACGACACCGGCGGTGAACGCGACCTTGAATCGCAACAGGAACTGATCGAACGGCCCGGTCGCGAGCAGACGACACTGGTCGTCGTTGCTCAGATTCGCGCGGAGGCTCGGATCGAGCGTGCAGTAGGGACCTCGTAGGAGGTCGCCGAGGCTCTCGACGCCGAAGATGGTGTGCGAGTACCAGAAGAACCCGAAAGCAGTCGTCAGCGCGACGGCGACCAACGACCACAGGAGCCGGGTTCGCAGCTCGTACAGGTGATCGACCAACGACATCGTGCCGTCGGGATTGACTCGGCGCTTGCTACGCCGCGGATCGAACGGAATGCGCATGGTGTTCTACGGTCAGCCTTCTTCGGTCGGACGACGGCGCGGAGCCGTCACCGACAGCAGTGAACCTTCGGTGCCACCTGGCACCGAAGGTGTGCTGAGCGGCCGTGCGCTCAGGCAGACTTCGCGTCGTGCTGGGTCTCGGTGTTCGGCTGCACGACAGGCGCAGGCGAAGGCAGCTGAGCGGGAGCGGTCGGCTGCTGCGCCGTCGCGGTGTCGGCGTCGGACTTGCCGTCGTTCTGCATCTCCTTCACCTCGCTCTTGAAGATGCGCAACGACCGGCCGAGTCCGCGAGCAGCCTCGGGCAGCTTCTTGGAACCGAACAGAATGATGACGACCACCGCAACGATGGCCCAGTGCCAAGGACTGGTGAATCCCATGCGAACCTCCTACAGATCAGATGAATCGAGCGTACCCGACCGCGGGCATCGCCTCCGGCAGCAGCGGGTGTCGGTTGCCCCGTGTTCACGTCGGGACGGTGCCGTCCGCGCTGGTGGCATCGAGCTCGGCATACGCATCCAGGGCCGAGCGGGCACGATCGCGGACGGAGTTCACCAAGGATTCAGGTGCCAGTACCGTGACGCCGCCGCCGAAGCCCAAGGTCAATCGAGTCATCCACTGCAGCGTCGCGAACCTCATCGTGACCACGATGGAACCGTCGGCATCCGCGGCGACCTGCGTCATCGGGTAGTAGTCCAGAATCCAGGTGAAGGAGGGCGACACCTTCAGCCGGGCCTGCGAAAGCGAGGGATCGTCGTTGAAGATCTCGAAGGCGTCCTCGTCCTGCACCGATTCCGGAGGCGCGGCGGGTTCGTCGAGTTCGGTTGCCGAGTCGATGCGGTCGAATCGGAACAGCCGCACTCCCTCGGCGCTTCGGCACCACGCCTGGACGTAACTGTTGTCGTCGACGACGACCGTCCTGATCGGGTCCACGGTCCGTTCGGTGACGACATCCCGCGATGCGGAGTAGTAGGTCAGCTGCAGGGCATGCCGGTGACGCAGCGCAGAACGAACGGTACTCGAGACCGGTCCCTCCTCGGCACCTGCGCTGTCGTGATCCGACGAGAGCGGCACGTTGGCCGCAGCCGAGCCCGCTGCGGTCTCGATCTTCGCGATAGCGCGCTGAGCGGCGGACGGGTCGACCATGCCGGGCATGGACGTCAGGGATCGAAGCGCAACCAACAGGGCCGTCGCCTCGGTCGACGTCAGGCGCAGCGGTCGATCGATTCCGGCCGAGAACGTGACGTCGATGCTCTCCTCGGAGAACGACAGATCGATGAGATCACCCGGACCGTAACCGGGCAGACCACACATCCAGAGCTGATTGAGATCGGCCATCAACGTCGCCGTCGACACCCCCAGCTCACGCGCGGCCTCCTCGGCACTCAAGCCGGGATTGGCCATGAAGAACGGCACCATGTTGAGCAACCTGGCCAGCCGAACCGACAGTCGTGCGCTCATCGCTGGTTCTCCACGTCGGCCGCTGTCTGCAGGGTCGAGATCACGTCGGCGCGCAATTCCGCGGGTTCGAGAACCACCGCATCCGCGCCGTGACCGGCGATCAACCGCGAGACCCAATCCCAGGACCGCACGGGCACCTCGACGACCGTGCCGCTTCGGGTGCCGAGACTCTGCACGCCCACCACCGTTCCCATTCTCCGCAATTCCAGCGCCCTTCCGTCCTGCAGCCACACTCGGGCCGTGCCCGATACCGAGGACGTGCCCGCCACTCGGCGGACGATCTCCTGCAGATCGACACCGTCGGGCTTGCGGACGCTCTGCGGGGTGCCGAACGACTTGACCTCGTCGCCGATTCGGGACAGGCGAAACGTGCGGGTGTCGTCGCGGTCCACGTCGTGCCCCACCAGATACCAGCGGCCGCGAAACGTCACGACCCCCCACGGCTCGACGGTTCGGGTGGTGAACGGCTCGGTCAACGACGGGCGGTGTTGGAACCGTACCGACTTTCCGTCGTCGATCGCGGCCAGCAGGGCACCCAGGGCGGGTTCGGAGCCTCGGGTACGGGCGGGAACCGCGGTCACCGCTGCGGCGGACTCGTTCTGGTCCACCTGAATTCCGGCGGCGCGGAGTTTGAGCAACGCACTCTGTGCCGCCGAGGTCAGCTCAGGCGATTCCCACAGTTTGACCGCTACTGCGACGGCGGCCGATTCCTCGCTGGTGAGGTCGATGTCGGGAAGTTCGTAGGCATCGCGGTTGATGCGATAGCCCTCGACGCCGCCGAACCTGGTGGCGGTACCGGTTTCCAACGGGACACCGAGGTCACGCAGTTCGTTCTTGTCCCGCTCGAACATTCTGCTGAACGCTTCGTGGCTGGTGGAGTCGTCGTATCCGGCAACGCTCTCGCGGATCCACTCCGCGGTCAGGAACTGACGTGTCGACAGCAGACAGATGACCAGATTCATCAGGCGTTCGACTTTGGTGGTGGCCACGACAGTCGAGCCTAGTTGCTCACCGGTGGACGCAGCGGTAACGACCCGACTGCGTCCGGCACTACATCGACGCGATCAACCGTTCCACTCGCTCGTCGACCGATCGGAACGGGTCTTTGCAGAGCACGGTTCGCTGAGCCTGGTCGTTCAACTTCAGGTGTACCCAGTCGACGGTGAAGTCGCGACCCGCTTCCTGAGCGGCCGTGATGAATTCTCCGCGCAGCTTGGCCCTGGTGGTCTGCGGCGGCAGATCGACGGCCTCGTCGATCTGCTCGTCCTCGGTGACTCGCTTGGCCAGACCCTTGCGCTGCAGCAGATCGAACACTCCGCGGCCGCGCTTGATGTCGTGGTAGGCCAGGTCCAGCTGAGCGATCTTGGGATCGGACAGCTCCATCGAGTAACGGTCCTGGTAACGCTGGAACAGTTTGCGTTTGATGACCCAGTCGATCTCGGTGTCCACCTTCGCGAAATCCTGTGTCTCGATGGCGTCGAGCGTTCGTCCCCACAGGTCGACGACCTGCTCCACCTGAGTGTTCGGCTCGCGCGTCTTGAGATGCTCGACGGCTCGCGAGTAGTACTCGCGCTGGATATCGAGGGCGCTGGCCTGTCGTCCCCCGGCGAGTCGAACGGGGCGACGTCCGGTGAGATCGTGACTGACCTCGCGGATTGCGCGAATCGGATTGTCCAGTGCGAAATCTCGGAAGGACACGCCCGCCTCGATCATCTCGAGAACGAGGGCTGCTGTACCGACCTTGAGCATCGTCGAGGTCTCGGCCATGTTCGAGTCGCCCACGATGACGTGCAGTCGGCGGTACTTCTCGGCGTCGGCGTGCGGCTCGTCGCGCGTGTTGATGATCGGCCGCGAACGAGTGGTGGCCGAGGAGACGCCTTCCCAGATGTGCTCGGCGCGCTGCGACAGGCAGAACGTCGCAGCCTTCGGCGTCTGGAGCACCTTGCCCGCGCCACAGATCAACTGACGCGTGACCAGGAACGGCAGCAGAACGTCCGAGATTCGGGAGAACTCGCCGGCGCGTTGGACGAGGAAGTTCTCGTGGCAGCCGTAGGAGTTACCCGCCGAGTCGGTGTTGTTCTTGAACAGATAGATATCGCCGCCGATACCCTCTTCGGCCAGGCGCTGCTCGGCGTCGATCAGCAGGTCTTCCAGTACCCGCTCGCCTGCGCGGTCGTGGGTTACCAGCTGCAACAGACTGTCGCACTCGGCGGTGGCGTACTCGGGATGCGAGCCCACGTCGAGGTACAGGCGGGCTCCGTTGCGAAGAAACACATTCGAGCTGCGACCCCACGAAACGACTCGGCGGAACAGATAGCGAGCCACTTCGTCCGGACTCAGCCGTCGATGTCCGTGGAAAGTACATGTGACACCGAACTCTGTCTCGATGCCCATAATTCGTCGCTGCACACTTCGACACTACAACGCAACCCGCGGATCGATGTGTCGGAGCGCTCCGATGTCGTCCGTCCGTGAGGATGCCGTCGCACGTGCCTAGGCTGGGCGTCATGACATCCACGCGCACCCCGATCTCGACGGCCGTCCACGCGTGGGATCTGTCCCTGGTGGCACGAAGCGCCGCCCTGCGGCAGAGCAGAGCGGACGGTGGACTGCGTGCCCTGAGCAACGCCGCCGATCACGGTCGTCTGTGGCTCGGGGCGGCTGCGCTTCTCGTGGCCGCAGGTGGCCCGGCCCGACGCGGCGGCGTCCGGGGGCTGGTGGCGCTGGCCGGTGCGAGCTCCGTGGCGAACGGGCTGCTCAAACCGCTGTTCCCGCGGACTCGTCCCGATTCCGAGTCCGTTCCCGTCCTGCGTCAGGTTCTGGCTCCGCCGGTGTCGTCGTCGTTTCCCTCCGGCCACTCGGCGTCCGCGGCTGCGTTCGTCACAGCGGTGGCGATCGAATCCCCCGTCGCAGGCGTGCTGCTGGCACCCGTTGCGGCCGCGGTGTGTTACTCGAGGGTCCACGTGGGCGTGCACTGGCCGACGGACGTCATCGCCGGCGCCGCTCTCGGCTCGGCCATCGCGTTGTCCACTCGTCGGTGGTGGGCCGTGCGATCGGAAAAGCCTGCCGATCTCGGCTCCCCGGTCCAGGTCGAGCCACTGCCGGGCGGCCGGGGGCTACTGGTACTCGTCAATCCGGGGTCGGGCACCGATTCGGACGCGGTGCCCGATGCGATCCGTCGAGCACTTCCCGATGCCGATCTGTTCGTGCCGAATCCCGATCAGGACTTCAACGAGCAACTGGAGCAGCGCATTCGGAGCACGTCCCCACGTGCCCTCGGTGTCTGCGGTGGTGACGGAACCGTGGTCAGCGTCGCCGCATCCGCGGTGCGCAACGGATTACCGCTCGCAGCATTTCCGGGTGGCACCCTCAATCATTTCGCGCGCGACACCGGATTGACCGTCGTGCAGGACACCGCTGCCGCCGTGGAAGCGGGCACCGCCGAACTGGTCGACATCGCCGAGGTGTCCGTCGACGGCCGCAGTGTGTCGTTCGTCAACACCGCAACGTTCGGTGGCTACCCCGACTCGGTTCGGCTACGTCAGAAGTTGCAACGCCGAATCGGCAAATGGCCCGCGGCCGCCATCGCGATGACGCGGGTCCTGGCGGCTGCGGAACCACTGAACATCGGACTCGACGGCACCGAGCAGTCGGTCTGGATGCTCTTCGTCGGCAACGGCAATTATGTACCGGCCGACCAAGTACCCATGTCTCGCAGCAGTATTCACACCGGCACCCTCGATGTCCGGTTTCTTCCGTCCGAGCCGAAAGCGTCCAGAACCAGACTGCTGTGGGCAACGTTGACCGGCACCCTCGGGTCCTCGCCCGCCTACGTCCGTCGAGCGGTGAAGGAGTTGACCGTCGAGGTGGAGGGTGCCCCCGTTGCCCTCGCGGCCGACGGTGAAGTGGTGGGCGACGGACGAAGGTTCGAGTTCACCAGTGACAAGAACGGCCTCGCGCTCTACCGAAAGCGATAGCGCGCGAGGCCGAACGAGTGTCGGGACCATCGGTCAGGACGGCGGTGCACCTTCGGTGTCGGGTGCCGTCTCGACCGCTGCAGTCGGCGACGGCAACATGTCCTCCAGCGCAGCCCCGGCAATGCGTCTGAACGCTCGTCGCGGCCGCGCCTGGTCCAGCACCGCGACCTCGAGCGCCGACACCTCCAGAACCTTCTTCTCCGGCTCGCCGCCCGCCGCGGGCGGCGCAGTCGGGCCTGCCGTGAGTGCGTCGACGGCCACACGTACCGCGTCTGCCAGGTCCAGCCCGGCGCGGTAGGTGTCCTTCAGTGCGGCCACGATCGGCTCGGTCGTCCCGCCCATGACGACGAAATCCTGCTCGTCGACGATGGATCCGTCGTAGGTGATGCGGTAGAGCTGCGTGGCGATCGGCTCGTCCTGGTGCGACACCTCCGCGACACAGATCTCGACCTCGTACGGCTTGAGCTGCTCGGTGAAGATCGTGCCGAGTGCTTGCGCGTACGTCTTGGCGAGCGAACGGCCGGTCACGTCGCGCCGATCGTAGGTGTAGCCCTTGATATCGGCGTGCTGGATACCGGCCTTGCGCAGGTTCTCGAACTCGTTGTACTTGCCCACGGCCGCGAAGCCGATCCGGTCGTAGAGTTCGCTCACCTTGTGCAACGCGGTCGAACGGTTCTCGGCGACGAAGAGGACCCCGTCCGCATACGTCAGCACGATGACGCTGCGGCCGCGGCCGATTCCCTTGCGCGCCAACTCCGAACGATCGCGCATGATCTGTTCGGCAGATGCGTAGTACGGCATCGTCATGGTGCGCTACCCCCTTCGCTCACTTGCTGGCCGGCCCGAGTGTGGTGCTCGGCACCGCCGGAATGCGCTGCACTCTCCGTCCGCTCCGCGAGAACCGACCGAGCAGCAGCCGAAATCCTCTCGTGTGCAACGTCGTCCGCCCCGACACTGGTGATGGCAACTGCCGTCGGGTAGATCCCGCGGGTGACGTCAGGACCGCCTGTGGCCGAGTCGTCGTCGGCGGCGTCGTACAGCGATTCCACCGCTGCACGAATCGCCTCCTCCTCGGTCATTCCGGGGCGATAGAGCTTCTTGAGCGCGGACTTGGCGAACAACGATCCCGATCCCACGGCGTGGTAACCCGAACGCTCCTCGTATCGCCCGCCGACCACGTCGTAGGAGACGATGCGTCCGGCTCGATCCGGGTCCGAGATGTCGATGTCGAATCCGACCAGCAACGGGACGGCGGCGAGCCCTTGCATCGCGGCACCGAGGTTGCTTCGCACCATCGACGACAGCTTGTTGGCCTTGCCGTTGAACGTGAGCGGCACGCCTTCTATCTTCTCGTAGTGCTCGAGTTCGACGGCGAAGAGCCGAACCAGCTCGATCGCGATGCCCGCGGTTCCGGCGATACCCGCGGCGGAGTAGTCGTCGGTGACGTAGACCTTCTGCATGTCGCGGTTGGCGATCAGATTGCCCTGCGTGGCCCGCCGGTCACCCGCGATCAGAACGCCGCCTGCGTAGGTCAGTGCAACGATCGTCGTCCCGTGTGGAGCGATTCCGGACTTGTCCGAGCCGCCGTTAGCGGTGTTGGTCGCCAGATCCGCCGCGATACCGCTCTCGGGCAACAGATGAGGGGCGTGCCGACGAAGATAATCGGAGAACGACGAGCTGCTCGTCCCGAATGGGATCGCCGTTCCGTCGCCTGCCGACCGTGGGTCCGAACGATCCACCGTCACTGGCCGCCCTTCTGAACGTAGGCGCGGACGAAGTCCTCGGCGTTTTCCTCGAGCACGTCGTCGATCTCGTCGAGAAGGTCGTCGGTCTCCTCGGCCAGCTTCTCGCGTCGTTCCTGACCACCGGCTCCGGTGTCGCCGGGAACCTCATCGTCGTCGCCGCCGCCAGAGCGCCGTGTCTGCTCCTGTGCCATAGTCGCCGACCTCCTCCGTGTATCGAGAAAACAGATCTACTGCACTCTCACCGGTCGATCCGAGGTGCACCGTCGTGGATGTGCAAGTGCAACCGAACGTTCCGCCGAAAGTGCACGGACCTTTACCCTACCGACTGACCGACTCCGCCGGTCGACAAGACACCGCCTTTGGTCGGCGTCGGTCCCGGGGTGCGTCAGTTGGTGAGCTGATCGACGAGCTCCGCGGCGCTGTCGACCGACTCGAGCAGCGCACCGACGTGCGATTTGGTGCCCCGGAGCGGCTCGAGAGTCGGGATACGAACGAGGGAGTCACCGCCGAGATCGAAGATGACCGAGTCCCAGCTCGCCGCAGCGATGTCTGCCCCGAACTTGCGCAGGCACTCGCCGCGGAAGTACGCCCTCGTGTCCTCCGGCGGCGTGCCGACGGCATCGAGCACCTGCTGTTCGGTGACCAGTCGATCCATCGACCCACGAGCGACCAGCCGGTTGTACAGGCCTTTGTCCAGCCGAACATCGGAGTACTGCAGATCGACCAGATGCAGCCGCGGAGCCGACCACCCGAGCCCCTCGCGCTGGCGGAATCCCTCCAGCAGGCGCAGTTTCGCGGGCCAGTCCAGCAGATGGGCGCACTCCATCGGATCCCGCTCGAGAAGGTCGAGGACCATGGCCCACTTGTCGAGCACGTCGAGTGCGCGCGCATCGTCACTGCCCTCGGCAGCGACGAACTTGGCAACGCGCTGGTGGTAGATCCGCTGCAGCGCAAGCCCGGTCAGTTCGCGGCCGTCGGCGAGAGCGACGGCCTTGCGCAGCGTCGGATCGTGGCTGATCTGATGGACTGCGGTCACCGGCCTGGCCAGCTGCAGATCGGACAGGTCGACGCCGGCTTCGATGATGTCGAGCACGAGCGCTGTGGTGCCGACCTTGAGGTAGGTCGACATCTCGGCGAGATTGGCGTCGCCGATGATGCAGTGCAGGCGGCGATACTTGTCCGCGTCCGCGTGCGGTTCGTCGCGCGTGTTGATGATGCCGCGTTTGAGGGTGGTCTCGAGGCCCACCTCCACCTCGATGTAATCCGCCCGCTGCGAGAGCTGGAAGCCTGCTTCGTCGCCGGACTGGCCGATTCCGACGCGTCCGGACCCGGTGATGACCTGCCTCGAGGCGAAGAACGGCGACAGACCCGCGATGACCGCCGAGAACGGCGTCTCGCGCGACATCAGGTAGTTCTCGTGAGTGCCGTACGACGCGCCCTTACCGTCGACGTTGTTCTTGTACAGCTGAAGGCGCGGCGCTCCCGGGACGCTCGACGCATGGCGGGCTGCGGCTTCCATCACGCGCTCGCCTGCCTTGTCCCAGATGACTGCGTCCAGCGGGTCACGTACCTCCGGAGCCGAGTACTCGGGGTGGGCGTGATCGACGTACAGGCGAGCACCGTTGGTGAGAATCATGTTGGCTGCGCCGATCTCGTCGGCGTCGATCACCGGTGCGGGGCCACTGAAGCGTCCGAGGTCGAAGCCGCGAGCGTCACGCAGAGGCGATTCGACCTCGTAGTCCCAGCGCGTGCGCTTGGCCCGGGGAACTCCGGCGGCCGCCGCGTAGGCGAGCACTGCCTGGGTCGACGTCAGGATCGGGTTGGCGGTGGGTTCGGTGGGCGAAGAAATGCCGTACTCGACCTCGATACCGATGATGCGCTGCATGTGTCGAGCCTAGACGTCGACCGAAGAGCGCTTTCGGGGCGCGCCCTGTGCGGACGCGCCCCGAAAGTGGTGTTCGACGAAGCTACAGGTACTGGCCGGTGTTGGCCTCGGTGTCGATCGCCCGGCTCGCGCTGGCGTTCTTGCCGGTGACCAGCGTGCGAATGTAGACGATCCGCTCGCCCTTCTTGCCGGAGATTCGAGCCCAGTCGTCCGGGTTCGTGGTGTTCGGCAGGTCTTCGTTCTCGGCGAACTCGTCGACGATGGAGTCGAAGAGATGCTGAATCCGCAGACCGCTGTTTCCGGTTTCGAGTACCGACTTGATGGCGTATTTCTTCGCGCGGTCCACGATGTTCTGGATCATGGCCCCGGAGTTGAAGTCCTTGAAGTACAGAACCTCCTTGTCGCCGTTGGCATACGTCACCTCGAGGAAGCGGTTGTCGTCGCTTTCGGCGTACATGCGCTCGACGACGCGGTCGATCATCCCTCGGATGCAGGCTGCGCGGTCTCCAGCGAACTCCGCGACGTCGTCGGCGTTGACCGGTAGCGAATCGGTCAGGTACTTGGAGAAGATGTCCTGTGCCGATTCGGCGTCGGGCCGCTCGATCTTGATCTTGACGTCCAGGCGACCGGGCCGCAGGATCGCGGGGTCGATCATGTCCTCACGGTTGGAGGCACCGATCACGATGACGTTCTCCAGCCCCTCGACGCCGTCGATCTCGGCGAGCAGCTGCGGAACGACCGTCGTCTCGACGTCGGACGAGACGCCCGAACCGCGGGTTCGGAAGATCGAGTCCATCTCGTCGAAGAACACGATGACCGGGGTGCCCTCGGACGCCTTCTCCCGTGCACGCTGGAAGATCATGCGGATGTGCCGCTCGGTCTCGCCGACGAACTTGTTGAGCAGTTCGGGGCCCTTGATGTTGAGGAAGAACGACTTCGCTTCCTTGGCGTCCTGCCCGCGGGCCTCGGCGATCTTCTTGGCCAACGAATTGGC
This sequence comes from Rhodococcus sp. 06-470-2, assembly GCF_002258235.1. Taxonomy (NCBI): domain Bacteria; kingdom Bacillati; phylum Actinomycetota; class Actinomycetes; order Mycobacteriales; family Nocardiaceae; genus Rhodococcus; species Rhodococcus sp. 06-470-2. The sequence continues at coordinate 83,873 of NZ_NOYB01000032.1, forward strand.
AACGGCCTTGGCGATCAACGTCTTTCCGCAACCGGGAGGGCCGTAGAGCAGCACGCCCTTGGGCGGACGCAGGGAGTACTCGCGGAACAGATCCTTGTGCAGGAACGGAAGTTCGACGGCGTCGCGAATCTGCTCGATCTGTCGCCCGAGACCACCGATGTCCTCGTATCCGACGTCCGGCACCTCTTCGAGGACCAGGTCCTCCACCTCGGCCTTGGGGACACGTTCGAAGGCGTAGCCGGCCTTGGTGTCGACGAGCAAGGAGTCGCCGGGGCGAAGTTTGCGGGACGGTTCGTCCGGGTCGATCGGACCCTCGTCGTTGACCATGTCGATCAACGGCTTGGCCAGCCACACGACTCGTTCCTCGTCGGCGTGACCGACGACGAGTGCCCTCGATCCATCGCCCAGAAGCTCACGCAGAGTGCTGATCTCGCCGACCTGGTCGAAGGTGCAGGCCTCGACGATGGTCAACGCTTCGTTCAGTCGCACCGTCTGTCCCGGTGCGAGTGAATCGGCCTCGATGTTCGGTGAACACGTCAGCCTCATCTTGCGTCCCGAGGTGAACACGTCGACCGTTCCGTCCTCGAACACGCTCAGCAGAACGCCGTAGCCGCTCGGTGGTTGGCCGAGGCGATCCACCTCCTCCCGGAGCGCGATGAGCTGCTGTCTCGCCTCTTTGAGGGTGTCCATCAGCTTCGCGTTGCGCAGAGACAGTGAATCGACGCGACCTTCGAGTTCGCGTACCTGCTCGGGGGACTCCCCCAGTTGACGGCGCAGCGAAGCAGCTTCGGCTCGCACGGCGTCCAGTTCGGCTCTGGCCGCGGCCACATCCGGATTGTCTGTTGAGCTCATGAGCGACTCCTCCCAGTGACGATCTATCAACGCTACCGGCACCGGCCCGAATGTGCGGACCGACACCACGATCGGGTCGTGTGAGCACTGCGTCTCGACCGCACCGAGCGTCGGTCGAATTCATGTTAGCCTCACCTGACCAAACAGCGGACCGACGACGGAATCAGGGGCTTCACCAGTGAAGATGCGTACTTTCTCGGTAGGTGTCGCGCTCGCGACGGCGGTGATGTCGGTAGCCGGGTGCAGCTCGGCCGATGAATCCGATCAGACCGATCACAATTCGACGTCGGCCGCCGAGAGCAGCGTTCCGGCAGCCGATGCGCCCGCCGTCGCGCCGCCGACATCCGGTGAACTCGAAGCATCTCTGCTGCAGTTGGTGGCCCCGAACGTCGACGCAGCGACGAAGGCGGCGTCGGTCGAGAACGGGCAGGCACGCCTGACCAACCTCGAAACGATGACCGCGGCCCTGGCGAACTACGGCGCGATCACGTTCGAGGTCGCCGAACCGACGGTCGAGGGCGAGACGTCGACCGCCGACGTCGCGATCGCCACCCCTCGGGGAACGGCAGCTCCGTCCCCTCAGACCTGGGTGCTGATCGATGGCGACTGGAAGCTCTCCGATGCCAGCACCTGCCGGATTCTCGCAATGGGACAGGCTCCCTGCGCCTAGACCGAGAGGTCGGAATCCTCGCCGACGCCGATCGTCAGCCCTTGCCGGATCGACGCTGCGGCTTCGGCGTGACAGTGCCCTCGGCGAGGCGTCGAACACTCACGAGGAATGCCGTGTGCCCCTGCATCCGATGCTCGGGCCGAACCGCCAGTCCCACGACGTGCCAACCGCGCACCATCGACTCCCACGAACGGGGTTCGGTCCAGCATTCCTGTGCGCGTAGGGCTTCGACGACCTTGGACAGCTGCGTCACCGTCGCGACGTAGACCAACAGCACTCCGCCCGGAACGAGAGCTTTCGATACGGCGGGCAGTGCGTCCCAGGGGGCCAGCATGTCCAGAACCACCCGATCCACCTGCTCCCCCGGTCGATCGACACCGAACCGATCCACGTCGGCCACCGTCAGGTGCCAGTTGGACGGCCGCTCGCCGAAGAACGTCTCGACGTTCTTGATCGCGTAGTCGGCATGGTCCTGGCGGATCTCGTAGGAGATGACCGTTCCTTCCGTACCCACCGCACGCAGCAGCGAGCACGTCAGAGCGCCCGATCCGGCACCGGCCTCGAGTACGCGGGCTCCGGGGAACATGTCGCCCTCGTGGACGATCTGGGCTGCATCCTTGGGGTAGATGACCTGCGCGCCACGCGGCATCGACAGCACGTAGTCGGTCAACAGCGGCCGAAGCGCGAGGTAGGGGGTGCCGTTGACGGACGTGACGACGCTGCCCTCGTCGGCCCCGAGCAGTTTGTCGTGGGTGATCCCGCCCCGGTGCGTGTGGAATTCCTTGCCCGCCTCGAGCACCACCGTGTAGTGACGGCCCTTGCCGTCGGTGAGCTGGACTCGGTCTCCGACGCGGAACGGACCGCTGCGGGCGGGTCCGGTCGGTACCGGCTCGACGGGTATCCCGTCGTCGATCGTCGTAGCGTCGTCGAGTTCGATCTCGTCGACGGTCGCGGTGACCACCTCGTCTGCACCTGGAGCCGGAACGTCGACGATCGCGTCGACCTCGGAACCGTCGCTCGCCGCGGACGCGGAATCACCGAAGGACACAGCATCACCGGACGGCACAGCGGAACCTGCTTTCGTTGCTCTGTTCGACGCCCGACCTGTTGGTCCGACACCTGGGACGACTCGACGTGCCAGACTACGGCCTTGACCGAAGATGTCGGACCAACGGCATAGTCTCGCAGTCGTGAGTATTTCCGTGTCGACGCCCATCGACTTGCCTCTACTCGACCTCGGCGACAGCGCGCGACCGCCGCTGGCGGTGCCGAGCCCCCGCAGCACGCCGGCGTTGTCGCCCTCCCGCGCAGGCGATTTCAAGCAGTGTCCTCTCCTCTACCGCTTTCGCGCGGTCGACCGCATTCCGGAGGTCTCCACCGAAGCTCAGGTCAAGGGAACTGTGGTGCATGCCGCACTGGAGGCTCTCTACGCGTTGCCTGCGCAGGACCGAGTGCCGGCGACTGCGCGCGACCTGGTGGATCCGGCGTGGGAGCGAGTGGTTGCCCAGTCGCCTGCCATCGAGTCGTTGGTTCCGGCCGACGAGCGGACGGCTTTTCTCGATCGCGCTCGGGCTCTGGTCGCCGGATACTACGAACTCGAGGACCCCACTCACTTCGAGCCCGAGTCCTGCGAACAACGGGTGGAGATCGATCTGGACGACGGCACGCCGCTTCGGGGATTCATCGATCGAATCGACGTCGCACCCAACGGCATGATTCGCGTCGTCGACTACAAAACCGGTCGGGCACCGCGGGAGTTCACCGAGTCCAAGGCGCTGTTCCAGATGAAGTTCTACGCCCTGATGATCATGCGCATGCGCGGCGTCGTTCCGGCGCAACTCAAATTGATGTATCTGGCCGACAAGCAGGAACTGACCTACGCTCCGGACGAAGACGAGCTTCGCAGGTTCGAGCGCATGCTGTCTGCGATCTGGAAAGCGATTCTGGCTGCAGGCGAGACCGGTGACTTCCGCGCCAAGAAGGGCGCACTGTGCAAGTGGTGCGACCACCAGGCCCTGTGCCCCGAGTTCGGCGGCACTCCCCCGCCGTATCCGGGTTGGCCGCAGACGGCCCAGGCTTCTGCGGTGGCCGAGCAGTGACGATTCCGAACGCCTTCTTCGTCCCCGCCGGTGTCGGCAGTGAAGGCCACGAGAGGGTCACCGCCACCGAGCACACCGTCAGCCTGTGGGCACCGACGATGCAGCACGGGGCACCGCCGTCCGCCCTGTTGGTCCGTGCACTCGAGCGCGTCGACGCGCGCGAGGACACCCGGATCAGTCGGGTGGCCGTGGACATCCTCGGACCGGTTCCGGTCGGCGACATCGAGATCCGAGCATGGACGGAGCGTCCCGGTACCAACATCGAGCTCGTCGTGGCGGAACTCTGGGCGGCCGGTGCCTCGGGAACTGCGCGCGCTGTCGCCCGGGGCAGCGCATGGCGTATGCGCACCACGCCGACGGACGACGTGGCTCACTCGGGCGATCCGGTGATGCGACCGGTGAGCGACGGTGTCGACTACACCTTCGGTGGCACCTGGTCGTCGGGTTATCTCGACGCCGTCGAGTTCAAGATCCTCACCGGACTCGGAGCCGACGGACCGGGTGAGATCTGGGCCAGGCCCACACCCGTTCTCGTGCAGGGTGAATCGATGACACCCCTGGAACGACTCTTCTCGATTGCGGACATCGCCAACGGCATCGGCGCGAAACTGCCGATCGACGAATGGACGTTCTTGAACACCGACCTGACCGTGCACGTGTTCCGAGTGCCGCAGGGTGAATGGGTAGGAGTCTCGGCGGAGACCTCCACCGGTCCCGACGGTATCGCCATGTGTGCAGGCACGCTCAGTGACGAACTGGGACCGGTCGGGCGCATCGCGCAGACGGTATTGGTTCGGCGTCGCACCTGACGAGCGACAACGATCGGGGCACCCGCGGCGCGCACGCAACGCGCGACACGACCCGTCGGCTACCCGGACTCAGAATGCTCGACAGGACCTGATGTCGGAAGCGAGGATCGCCTTGGCACCCAGCTCGGCGAGCTGATCCATGACGTTGTTGTGGACCTTGCGAGAAACCATGGCGCGCACGGCAACCCAGTTGTCGTCGACCATCGGGGCGAGGGTCGGCGATTCGATTCCCGGGGTGATCTTCACGGCCTCGTCGAGGATCGCCTTGGGGCAGTCGTAATCGAGCATCAGGTACTGCTGCGCGAAGACGACGCCCTGGACACGGGCGATGAGTTGCTTTCGTGCGGAGTCGGTGCCCGGAGCGCCTGCTCGTTCGATCAACACACCCTCCGAATCGCAGAGAGATTCGCCGAAGGCCACGAGATTGTTCTGACGCAACGAACGTCCCGACTCCACCACGTCGGCGATCGCGTCGGCCACACCGAGCTGGATGGAGATCTCGACCGCACCGTCGAGGCGGATGACCGTAGCCTCGAGTCCTCTGGCGGCCAGATCCTTACGCACCAGATTGGGATAGGACGTGGCGATGCGCAGTCCGCCCAGGTCCTCGGGTGCCCACTGCTTGCCCGCGGGTGCGGCGTAGCGGAAGGTCGATCGGCCGAACCCGAGTGCCAGCCGTTCCTCGACCGCGGCACCGGAATCGAGCGCCAGGTCGCGTCCGGTGATACCCAGATCCAATTGCCCGGATCCGACGTAGATCGCGATGTCCTTGGGGCGGAGAAAGAAGAACTCGACGCCGTTCGCCGGATCGAGAACCGTCAGGTCCTTCGAGTCGCTTCGGCGTCGGTAGCCGGCTTCACTGAGAATTTCGGCGGCGGACTCGGAGAGAGCGCCCTTGTTGGGTACGGCTACGCGCAGCATGGAGTGTCCTTGTTCGACGAGTTCGTGAGCGACAAGCGGATCGAACTCACAGATGTTTGTAGACGTCCTCGAGTTCGAGGCCTCTGCCCACCATCATCACCTGGACCCAGTAGAGAAGCTGCGAAATCTCCTCGGCGAGCGCCTCGTCGCTCTCGTGCTCGGCAGCGATCCACACTTCACCTGCTTCTTCGAGGACCTTCTTGCCCTGGAAATGAACTCCAGCGTCCAACGCTGCGACGGTGCCCGAACCCTCGGGACGGGTCTTCGAGCGATCGGTGAGCTCGGCGAACAGCGAATCGAAAGTCTTCACGACTGGATATTCTTTCACGTCGTCACTCGGGTACACGAATACGGTCGAGATTAGGGCGTTCGGCCCGACCAGGCCCGGCGAACGTCCTCGGCAGTGAGTCCGACGAGACCGTCGCGAATCGTGTATCCGGGTGCCGCCTGCACTGCGATCTCGGAGGGAACCACCAACACCGGACACCCCGCCGTGTGGGCAGAGAGCGATCCGGTGGGCGAATCCTCGACCGCAAGGCACGACGCGGCCTCGAGTCCGAGCAACGCAGCACCGCGCAGGTACGGTGCCGGGTGCGGTTTGCCTGCCTCGACCTCGTCGCCGGTGACGGTGATATCGAAGTACTCGCGGCCCAGGGTGTCCAGTGCCCGCTCGACCAAACCGCGTTCGGTGTTGGTGACCAGCCCAGTGGACAGGCCCATCTCGCGCACGAGCGCAAGGGCGTCCTTGGCACCTGGTCGCCACGGAATCCCCTCGGCGAACAGGTCTCCGACGCGGGCGGTCAGCCATTCGCGCCCCTCGGCCAGATGATCGTCGGTGACCTCCACCGAGGCGTTGGCCAGCACCTTGCTCAGCGCGTCCCGCATCGAGTTACCAAGGGTGCTCTCGCGTACTTCCGCGCTGAGTTCGGTTCCCAGGGAGCGGGAGTACTCACCGATAGCGACGTCCCAGATCTTCTCCGAGTCGAGCAGTGTGCCGTCCATGTCCCACAGGACACCGTGCAGGTGAGTTGGACTAGACATTGAAGTACTTGGCCTCCGGGTGATGAAGCACGAATGCATCGGTCGACTGTTCGGGGTGCAGCTGCAGTTCCTCGGAGAGCTTCACGCCGATCCGCTCGGGTTCGAGAAGCGCGGCGAGCTTGATGCGGTCCTCGAGATCCGGGCAGGCTCCGTAGCCGAACGAGTAACGCGCACCGCGATATTCGAGTTTGAAGAAGCCTTCGGCCTCGGTGGGATCCTCCGAGGCAACGGAATTGCCGTCGGACAGTTTCAGTTCCTCGCGTACCCGGCGATGCCAGTACTCGGCCAAGGCCTCGGTGAGCTGAACTCCGATTCCGTGGACCTCGAGGTAGTCGCGGTACGAGTCGGCAGCGAACAGCTCGTTGGCGAAGTCCGCGATGGGCTGACCCATCGTCACCAGGTTCATCGGCAGAACATCGACCTGGCCCGATTCCCGTGCAGCCGAACGCGATCGAACGAAGTCCGCGATGCACAGGAACCGGTCGCGGTGCTGACGCGGGAACGTGAACCGGAAGCGTTCGGGCGCGTCGGGTTCGGGTTCGGTGAGCACGACGACGTCGTCGCCCTCGGACACCGCCGGGAAGTATCCGTACACCAACGCCGCATGCGCGAGGATGCCGTCGGTGCTCAGGCGATCCAGCCAATAACGCAGGCGCGGTTTGCCTTCCGATTCCACCAGATCCTCGTACGTGGCGCCTTCGCCCTTACGTGCACCGCGCAGACCCCACTGCCCCAGGAACAGAGCCCGCTCGTCGAGCAGCCCCGAGTACTCCGACAGCGACACGCCCTTGACGATGCGCGTGCCCCAGAAGGGTGGCACCGGGATATCGATATCGGCAGCGACATCGGATCGCTCGGGCACGACCACCGGTGCCTCGGCGGCCTTGCGCTTCTCCGCGATTCGCTTGGAGCGCTCGTGACGTTCCTTGCGCTCGGCCGCCTTGGCCTTCGCGGCGAGTGCCTCGGGGCTGTCCGGAGCCGGACCGCCGCCACGCTTGGTGGTCATGATGGTGTCCATCAACCGAAGACCTTCGAACGCGTCTCGCGCATAGTGCACGTCGCCTTCGTAGACGTCCTGCAGATCGTTCTCGACATAGGACCGCGTCAGCGCGGCTCCGCCGAGGAGCACCGGGAATTGCTCGGCGACACCGCGCGAGTTGAGTTCGATCAGGTTGTCCTTCATGACCACCGTCGACTTCACCAGCAGCCCTGACATGCCGATCACGTCGGCGCGCTTGTCGATCGCGGCTTCCAGAATGGTCGAAATCGGTTGCTTGATACCAAGATTGACCACCTCGTAGCCGTTGTTGCTCAAGATGATGTCGACGAGGTTCTTGCCGATGTCGTGCACGTCGCCCTTGACGGTACCGAGCACGATGCGGCCCTTGCCGTCGTCGTCGGTCGCCTCCATGTGCGGCTCGAGGTACGCCACAGCAGCTTTCATCACCTCGGCGGAGGCGAGCACGAACGGCAGCTGCATCTGCCCGGAGCCGAACAGCTCACCCACGGTCTTCATCCCCGAGAGCAACGTCTCGTTGATGATCTCGAGCGGCGGCTTCTCGGTCATCGCGGTGTCGAGATCGGCGTCGAGGCCGTTGCGTTCACCGTCGACGATGCGCCGTTCGAGACGCTCGAACAGCGGCAGTCGCCCGAGTTCCTCGGCGCGGGATTCGCGAGCGGAGGCCGCGGAGACGCCCTCGAAGAGCTGCATGAGCTTCTGCAGCGGGTCGTAGCCCTCGCTGCGGCGGTCGTACACCAGATCGAGTGCCGTCTCGCGCTGCTCGTCGGGAATCTTGTTCATCGGCAAGATCTTCGACGCGTGCACGATGGCGGTATCGAGACCGGCCTGCGTGCATTCGTGCAGGAACACCGAGTTGAGCACCTGGCGTGCAGCGGGATTGAGGCCGAACGAGATGTTCGACAGCCCGAGGGTGGTGTGCACCTTCGGGTACTTCTCCTTGAGCTGCCGGATCGCCTCGATGGTCTCGATGCCGTCGCGTCGCACCTCTTCCTGGCCCGTCGAGATCGGGAAGGTGAGGGTGTCGACGATGATGTCCTCGTGGCGCAGGCCCCAGTTCTCGGTGATGTCGGTGATCAACCGGTCCGCGACACGCACCTTCCACTCGGCCGTACGTGCCTGTCCCTCTTCGTCGATGGTCAGAGCGACGACAGCGGCGCCGTGCTCCTTGACCAGACGCATGATCTTCTGGAACCGCGAGTCGGGCCCGTCGCCGTCCTCGTAGTTGACCGAGTTGACCGCGCTGCGGCCACCGAGGTGCTCCAACCCTGCTTCCAGGACGGCAGGTTCGGTGGAGTCGAGCATGATCGGCAGGGTCGACGCGGTCGCCAGGCGGCTGGCCAACGCGGCCATGTCTGCGGCACCGTCGCGACCGACGTAGTCGACGTTGAGATCGAGCATGTGGGCACCGTCGCGCGTCTGATCCTTGGCGATGTCGAGGCACTTCTCGTAGTCCTCGGCGAGCATCGCGTCGCGAAATGCCTTGGACCCGTTGGAGTTGGTGCGCTCACCGATCATCAGGATGCTCGCATCCTGTTCGAACGGAACGGCGGTGTACAGCGAGGACACGCCCGGCTCGGGTGCAGGCCGACGTTCCAGTTTCGTTGCCCCGTGGACCATGTCGGCAACCTGGCGGATGTGCTCGGGCGTGGTGCCACAGCAACCGCCGACCAGAGCCAACCCGTACTCGTTGACGAAACCGCTCAGAGCCTCGGCCAGTTCGGGGGCGGTCAGGGGGTACTCGGCACCTTTCGCGCCCAGCGTCGGCAGGCCGGCGTTGGGCATGACCGACACCGGAAGTCGTGAATGCTTGGACAGATGACGCAGGTGCTCGCTCATCTCGGCCGGACCGGTCGCACAGTTGAGCCCGATCATGTCGATACCGAGGGGTTCGAGTGCGGTCAGTGCGGCACCGATCTCGCTGCCGACGAGCATGGCGCCCGTTGTCTCGACGGTGACGTGGGTGATGATCGGGATGCGGACGCCGAGGCGGTCCATCGCATGCTGACTGCCGATGATCGCGGCTTTGACCTGCAGTAGATCCTGGCAGGTCTCGACCAGGATGGCGTCGGCACCGCCGTCGATCATGCCGAGGGCGGCCTCGGTGTAGGCGTCGCGCAGTCGGGCGAACGGAGCGTGTCCGAGGGTGGGGAGCTTGGTGCCCGGGCCCATCGAGCCCAGCACGTAGCGGCCCATTCCATCGCGGCCGGGGCCCATCTCGTCTGCGGTCTCGCGCGCGAGCCGGGTGCCCTTCTCCGCGAGTTCACGGATGCGGTCCTCGATGTCGTAGTCGGCGAGGTTCGGCAGGTTGCACCCGAAGGTGTTGGTCTCGACGGCGTCCGCGCCTGCCGCGAAGTACTCGCGGTGGATCTCCCGCAGGACGTCCGGCCGGGTGTCGTTGAGGATTTCGTTGCAGCCTTCGAGACCGATGAAGTCGTCGAGAGTCAGCTCGGCATCCTGGAGCATCGTGCCCATCGCGCCGTCGCCGATGACAACGCGACGTGAAATCGCATCGAGCAGACTGGGCTTGTGTTCAGCGGGCATCACTACAGAGTAGTGGGCACCGAAGTTACGTCGGGTCGTAGGCTGTCGTGGTGAGTCCCCGAAACCTCGATGGCCAGTCCCCGATCGACGACGGTACCGAAAATACGGACATTTCAGGTGCCGGATCGGATGTGCCTCTCGATGCTGCATTGATCGAGGCCGTCCACGACGCTGTGGCCAACGCCACAGACCCCGACGATCTCGATGATCTCGACGACGACATTCCCGAGTTGCGCTCCCCGATCCTGGTGGCTGCCTTCGAGGGGTGGAACGACGCAGGCGATGCGGCCAGCGGTGCGATCGAACATCTGGAGCTGATCTGGGACGCCAGCCCGTTGGCCGAGCTGGACTCCGAGGACTACTACGACTACCAGGTCAACCGCCCGACCGTCCGCCAGGTGGACGGCGTCACTCGCGAGATCGAGTGGCCGTCGACGCGGCTGTCGGTGTGTTCGCCTCCCGGCAGCTCACGCGATGTGGTGCTGCTGCGCGGAATCGAGCCGAACATGCGCTGGCGCAGCTTCTGCGACGACCTGCTCGAATTCGTCGAACAGCTCGGCGTCGAGACCGTGGTGATCCTGGGAGCCCTGCTGGCCGACACCCCACACACCAGGCCCGTTCCGGTGACCGGTACCGCCTACAGCACCGAGTCGGCCGAACAGTTCAACCTCGAACAGACCCGCTACGAGGGACCGACCGGAATCACCGGCGTACTGCAGGACGAGTGCGTCAAGGCCGGGGTGCCCGCGGTCTCCTTCTGGGCTGCTGTTCCCCACTACGTCTCTCAGCCGCCCAACCCCAAGGCGACCGTGGCGCTGCTGCAGCGGGTCGAGGACGTGCTCGACATCGAGGTACCTCTCGGCGAACTGCCGACCCAGGCCGAGGAATGGGAAGAGGCGGTGACCGAGATGACGAAGGAAGACGAGGAGATCAGCGAATACGTCCGCAGCCTCGAGGAGCGCGGCGACGCCGAGGTGGACATGTCCGATGCGATCGCCAAGATCGACGGCGACGCCATCGCGGCCGAGTTCGAGAAATACCTGAGGCGACGCGGTCCGGGCAACTTCGGACTCTGACCGACCGCACACGAGGGACCGGGAGCCGGTGAGGTCTTTCTGATCCCGACGTAACGTCACCGCAGCGGTGACGTCACCCCGACCCCGCAACCTCGTGGGTATGGCCAGCACACCGCGATTCCTGCACGGCATCTTCTCCTTCACCGGGAACGGTCTGGACAAGCCAGAGCTGATCGATCCCAGCCTGAGCTTCGTCGTCCCCGAGGGTGCGACTGCTCAGCCCCTGTACTTTCGCGGCGGAAACTCGAGCGACGAGCTGGTGGTCGTGACCCTGCTACGCGACGGCAGCCCGATGCGCATGTTCCCGATGGGCGCCAAGAGCGGAGTGAACATTCCGCTGCGCGTGGTCGAGGACGTGGATCCGGACACGGTGCTCGAACTGGTGATTGCCGCCCCTGCCGGAACCAGCGGAGAGGTCGTCGTCGATTTCGGTCTGGTGCTGATCTGATGACCGCAGGCAAGCAGCGACTGTTGGTGGTCGGTAACGGGATGGCCGGTGCCAGGGCCGTCGAAGAAATCATCAAACGCGACGGCAGTTCGCTGTTCGAGATCACCATGATCGGCGACGAGCCGTACGGCAACTACAACCGAATCATGCTCTCGCACGTGCTGTCCGGCGAGGCCACCGTCGACGACGAGGATCTGATCCTCAACCCGATGAGCTGGTACAGCGAGAACGGCGTCACGTTGCACGCCGGGGACCGCGCGGTCACGCTCGACCGGTTCTCCAAGACCGTCGTCTGCGAGAGCGGGCGGTCCGTCGACTACGACGTGCTGATCATCGCCACCGGCAGCAACACGTTCTTCCCGAACATGGACGGCCTGCGCGAGTCCGACGGCAGGCTGGCGCGCGGCGTGTTCGGCTTCCGCACCATCGCCGACACCAACGGCATGCTGCAGATGGCGCAGTCGCGTGACGACGTCTCGGCGGTCGTCATCGGCGGCGGACTCCTCGGACTCGAAGCCGCCTACGGCCTGCGCACGCAGGGTCTGGAGGTGAACGTGGTGCACTCCCCGGGTCACCTGATGAACCAACAGCTCGACGAGCGCGGCGGACGGGTGCTGCGCAACAAGATCGAGTCCCTCGGCGTGGGCGTGCACACCTCCAAGCGGACCACGTCGGTGTTGCGATCCGAGGACGGCGTCGTCACGGGCGTCGGGTTCAACGACGGCACCTCACTCGACGCGGACATGGTCGTGGTCACCGCGGGTATTCGTCCCAGTGTCGATTTCGCTCGCGCCGGAGGTCTGGTGATCGAACGAGGAATCGTCGTCGACGACCAATTGCGTTGCGAGGACGAGGGTTCCATCTATGCCGTGGGTGAATGCTGTCAGCATCGCGGCGAGGTCTACGGTCTCGTCGCGCCGCTGTGGGAGCAGGCCGTCGTGTTGGCCGACGTGCTCACCGGAGCCGATCCCACTGCGGCGTATCACGGTTCGCGGCTGACCACCAAGCTCAAGGTGGCCGGCGTGGACGTCGCCTCGATGGGGATCACCGCGCCCGAACGCGACGACGACGAGTTCGTCCAGTTCTACGAGCCGCGCAGTGGCACCTACAAATCGGTGATCGTCCGGAACAACAAGCTGGTCGGTGCCACCCTGCTCGGCGACATCTCCAAGGCCAACTTCCTGACGCAGGCGTTCGACGAGAAAGTGCCGTTGCCCGACGAGCGCATCAGCATGCTCTTCGACATGGGAACTCCCTCCGCGGCAACAGGAGCCGCCGAACTGGCCGACGACGTGCAGGTGTGCAACTGCAACGGTGTCACCAAGGGTGCCATCGTGGCCTGCGTGCACGCGGGCGCCAAGAACCTGAGCGACGTGACCGCGAAGACCCGTGCGGGCAAAGGGTGCGGATCCTGCAAGGGTCTGGTCCAGGACATCATCGCGTGCGCTGCGGGCGGTGCGGTCGAGGCCGATCCCACCGCCGACTGGTACGTGCCCTGCATCCCCATGACGAAGCCCGAGCTGATCGACGCCGTTCGGGCGCAGGATCTTCGGGCGGTATCCGCGGTGTTCGCGGCGCTGGCGACCGAGGGAACGGAGGACGCCGCCGCCAAGATGCCGTTGGCATCGTTGCTGCGGACGGTGTGGGGCCCGGACTGGGTCGACGAGCGCGGCGCACTGTTCATCAACGACCGCGTCCACGCCAACATCCAGCGCGACGGCACGTTCTCGGTGGTGCCGCAGATGAAGGGTGGCGTCACCACCCCGGATCAGTTGCGCAGAATCGCCGACGTCGCGGACAAGTACCACGTTCCGCTGGTCAAAGTCACCGGCGGACAGCGGATCGACCTTCTCGGCATCAAGAAGGAGGATCTACCGAAGGTGTGGGGCGATCTGGACATGCACTCCGGCTTCGCCTACGGCAAGAGCATGCGCACGGTGAAAACCTGCGTCGGCAGCGACTTCTGTCGCTTCGGCCTCGGCGACTCGACAGCCCTGGGCATCGCCCTCGAAGAGCGGTTCCAGGGCCTGGAGACCCCCGCGAAGTTGAAGCTTGCGGTCGCGGGCTGCCCGCGCAACTGCTCGGAGGCACTGTGCAAGGACTTCGGCGTCGTCTCGGTCGGCGAGGACAAATGGGAGATCTACGTCGGTGGCGCGGCAGGCGCACACATCCGCAAGGGTGATCTACTGGCCACCGTGACAGGGGCCGAGGAGGTTCTCACCGTGGCAGGCAGGTTCATCCAGCACTACCGCGAGAACGCCCAGTGGCTCGAGCGGACGTACGCATGGGTTCCCCGTCTCGGCCTGGAAGAACTGCAGGCCGTGCTGATCGACGACCGCGACGGCATCGTCGCCGGACTCGACGAGCGGGTGCAGGCATCGGTGGACGGGTACGTCGACCCCTGGCAGGACCGCGCGGCACCGAAGTCACCGGCCCAGTTCACCCCGTCGCTGCCCCTGCTTCCGCTCCCACAGGTACCGGTCCGATGAGTGTGCCGGTCGGGGCCGTGGAGGACATGACACCCGGCGAGGGACGCGCCTACGTGGTGGACGGCAAGCAGGTTGCCGTGTTCCTGCTCAGCGACGGCTCGGTGCGGGCGATGGATGCCGTGTGCCCGCACAAGGGTGGGCCACTGGCAGACGGTCAGATCGACGGATCCATAGTCGTCTGCCCACTGCATCAGTACACGTTCTCGCTCGACGACGGCACCTGCCCCAGCGGCATCGGCTCCGTGCGCACCTACCCCGCCGCAGTGGTGGACGGAAAAGTGACCGTGGAGCTGTAACCGGCACGGTTCAACGACCGAGACCCTGCGCCCCCTGGGCGTTTCACAGGCTCCACTCCTACCCCCTACCCTGTTCCAGTGAGCGATTCAGGTGAGGACGCGCGGCGGGGAGTCGCGAACGCGTTCGTGGAGGAAGATCGTCTCGGTCTGTTCTCCTTCGCCGTTGCCGAGAAGCGATCCGAGTACCTGGCCGTTCTCCGGGCATTCGACACCGCACGAGCCAACTACGTCGTCCTGCTGCACTCAGGAGACGTGGCCGACCTCATCGCACGCAGCCCGGGTCGGCACGACGCACTGACCACCCTCGACATCGCACCCCTGCTCGATCAGCTCCACGCCTGGGGTCTGCTCGAACGCAGCTACGACGGCACCCGCGCCGCGACACTCGCCGAGTACCGCAACCGTCACTTCGTCTACCAGTTCGGCCAAGCCGGCTACAAGGCCTACCGCGCGGTCGAGGACGTGCTCGGAGCCCGCTTGGACGACGCCGCGCTGTCGCGGCTGGTGCTGCCCGAGCTGCTGGCCGACATGCACGAGCTGGCCGAGGCGAACCGTCAGGCCGACGGCGATCGCATCTACCGCAAGCTCAGCCGACTCGATTCGACGCTGTCGGAGATGGCGACCCGCGCTGCCCACTTCTATCTCGTCCTCGGTGACCTCGTGCGCACCACCGAGATCACGCCGGAGTCGTTTCTGGTCCACAAGGACGCCCTGCTGACGCACATGCGTGAATTCAGCTCCGATCTGACCCGCTACGCACCGAAGCTCGCCGAGGCGATCGCACTCGTCGAGAACACTGGGATCGAGGAACTGGTCGAGCGAGCCGCGATCAGCGACGAACGAGTCTTCCTCACCGTCGCCGAACGCCGCGCCGACTGGACCGATCGCTGGGCGGGCCTGTCGCACTGGTTCGTCTCGGCCGAGTCCGAACTCAGCGAGTCCGAGCGACTCCGCGAGGGCACGATGAGCGCTATTGCCGCCGTGCTGTCGCTGCTGCGCCGCGTCACCGAAACCCGCAGGGGTGGTGTGAGCAGGGAAAGCCAACTGCGGCATCTGGCCGGCTGGTTCGCTGCCACGCCTACCGAGGACAGCGCGCACGCCCTGTTCCATGCCGTGTTCGGTCTCGGCAGACCCAGACACCTGTCGATGGTGCATCCCGACGCCGACATCATCTCCACGTCCCGATCGTGGTGGGAGGCACCGCCGGTCGAGATTTCGCGCACCCTGGCCGAGACCGGACGCACCCCCACCCCCGGCGTTCCGGGTCGGGTACAGCGCAACGACGGCGGCATCAGACGGCTCAGGGAACAGCAACTCGAATCGCAGCGATCACGAAGTGCCGCAGCGCAGTCGCTTGCGTCGACCGGAATCCACGACCGAATTCTGAACGAGCAGGAAACCGAGGTGCTGTTGAGCCTGCTCAACGCTGCGTTGACCGCGCGGGTGCGCGTGAGCGGTCGAACCTCCGACTCGTCCGGATCGGACAGCGGCGTGCGCCTGACGCTCAGCGACAGCGACCGTTCTACGATCGTGCGGACCAGCAGAGGCCGATTGCATCTGGACCGCCTCGCGCTCGAGGTCAGCGAGGTGGCACGCCGATGAGAGCTCGTGAAATCTCCACCCTCGCACTCGATTCCTACCAGCGGGCCGCCCGAGTCGCGCTGTCGAACCACCTGGTGACCACGACGTATCCCGACAGGATTGCGCTGCCTCTGCTGCGTCGATGGGCGACCGAACTGCGCGAGGACCTGCTCGAACTGTTCGGATATCGCCTCGAGGTCACCGAGACCACGGCACGTCTGTACCCGGTGATCGATCGGCTCGACGACAGCCAGCCCGCGCGAACGTCCACCGACCGAATCTTCGACCGCCGCAGATACGCGTACCTGGCACTGGCACTGGCGGCCCTCGGCCGGGCGGGCAACCAGATCACCCTCTCCGAGCTGGCCGATCATGTTGCGGCAGAAGCAAGTCAAGTAGACGGAGTAGAGCTGACGACCGACCGAGCAAGCGACCGAGACGCGTTCGTCGACGCGATCGGGTGGCTCGCCACGCGCGGAGCCATCGCGTTGGCCGACGGTGATGCGACCGGCTGGGCGAACAACCCGTCCGCAGGCGAGGCCCTCTACGACATCGACCGTCCCGTCGTCGTCGCCATGTTCCGGCCGCCCCGCGCCGTGCAGCACCTGCGATCGATTCGCGGTCTACTGGCCGGCTCGGACTCCCCGATCGATCCCGAGGATTCGGACCCGGGACAGACCGACTCCGGGCGTGAGGCAGACCCGAAGGAAACGCTGCGCGCGGTCCGCCGAGCGTTGGTCGAGCAACCGGTCGTCTATCACGACGATCTCGACCGAAACGGCCGAGCCGCCCTGGCCGCGTCGCGCACCGTTGCGGACGTCGAGTTGCTGACCGGCCTCATTGCCGAGCGTCGCGCCGAGGGAGTCGCCCTCATCGACACCTCGGGACGACTGTCGGACTACCGATTCCCCAGCACCGGAACCATCGCCCAGGTCGCACTGTTGATTGCGGGCGAGATCTCGGACCGAGTGATCGATCCGGATGCACCTGCGCTGGCAACCCATCCCCTTCCCGACGGCGACGCCCTGATCGAGCAGCTGGACGGCGCCATACCCGACGGCGGGATCTTCGGCGATCTCGCCGAATTCGGGTTCGGTTCCGATGCAACGGCATTGGAAGATGCGGACGAGAAGAAGCTGTATCCGTTGATCGAGGACAGTTGGCTGACAACGGTCGTCGACGATCTCGTCGAACGCTTCGGCCGCACCTTCGCAGCTCAGTGGCAGACCGATCGGGATGGACTGCGAGTGCGGGCGATCGCGCTGCTGCACCGACTTCGCCTGATACACAGCGTTTCCGGCGGCGTACTGGTGCTGCCGGTGATCGCGCGCTACCGCGACGTGATGGTCAGCGTGCGTGATCGAACTCCACAGGACTCACTGTTCGGCACCGAACGAACCACCGGCACCGCAGAAGCACCCAGAACCGCACAGTCCGTCAGTAACGAATCGTCCGAAGTAGAGGCCTGAGTAGATGACCGCACACTCGACACGCTTTCGGCCGACACGAGCAGGGATCGTCAACCTGTGGGACTACCGCGATCAGGAGTTCTCGTTCGCCGACGGTCGCCTGGTACTGCGCGGCCCCAACGGATCCGGCAAGACCAAGGCACTCGAAGTGCTGTTTCCCTTCGTCCTGGACGGCCGCATCGAACCACGCCGGCTCAATCCCTTTGCGGGAGAAGAACGGACGATGAAGTCCAACCTGCTCTACCGGGGGCAGGAAAGCGCGCATTCTTACGTGTGGATGGAGTTCGGCCGCGGATCTCGTGAGGATCCCGAATCGGTGACTGTCGGAATCGGAATGCGGGCGAGCCGCCACAACGACAAGGTGACCCGCTGGTACTTCGTGGCCGACGGCCGAGTGGGCGTGGACTTCTCGTTGCTGGGTTCCGACGACCGACCGTTGACGAAGAAGCAGCTCGGTGAGCAGCTGGGCACCGACGCCTTGACTGATCGCCCGGTGGACTATCGCGCCGCGATCGATGCCCGTATGTTCGGGTTGGGCGCGCAGCGATACGACCAGCTGATCAATCTCATTCTGACGCTTCGCCGCCCGCAATTGGCGAAGAACCTCGATCCCAAGGGACTCTCGCAGGCGTTGACCGACGGACTGCGTCCGTTGGACGAGCAGCTGGTACTCGAGGCTGCTCGCTCCTTCAGCGACATGGAGGAGGTGGGCCGGGCGCTCGAAGGATTGGCGCAGGCCGATCACGCCGCCAGGAACTTCGTTTCGGTGTACTCCAAATACCTTCGGGTACAGACTCGATCGGATGTCGAGCAGGTCTCGCGCCGGCTGGAGGCGGTGACTCACGCGACCACCGCACACTTCGCCGCTGCCGCCCTGAAGGACCGGCGCCTGCTGGAACGGGCGGCTGCGGAAACCCGATTCGACGAGGCCGAACGCGCACTGGATCAGGCCGTTGCGGACCGCGAGACTCTGCAGCGCTCGAGCGCCTACGAGGGCAAGCAGCAACTGGACGACCTGGCCGAATCCGCCGCGAAGCTGGAGATGTCGACCGCCCAGCAGGCCGACCGCGCCCGCAAGGCGCACGCCGAACTGGAACAGCGCACCACCGAGGCGGCGCGTGCCGATGCCGCACTCCGGGACTCCGTCGCCTCGGTTACCCGTGCCGAAGAGGAACTGCAGACCGCCGCCGAGGACGCGGGCATCGCCTGGACACCGCTGCCCGGAACAGCCCGCAGCGATCAGATCGGCACTGCTCTGCGCGGCCATGCCGAGGAACGCGACGGCGACGTGCGGGCGGTTCGCGAGGCGCTGGGAACCGTCGAGAAGGCGTCGACCGAGCGCGCCCGTGCGGAGAAGGCCGCATCGAAGGCTCGCGAGATGCTCGAGGCGGCGTCGGCTGCGGTCACCGAGGCCGAGGCGACCGTCGACCTGGAGAAGGCGCAGTTCGCGTCGGGTCTGCGGGCCTGGTGGTCGAACAATTCGGCGCTGTACTCCTCGGCGGGTATCACCTCCGCAGCGTTCGAGGCCCTCGATGCCGCGTTGGCGGGCATCGGCGACGACGATGCCCCGAGCCTGGAATCGGTGCTGGCCGACCAGACCGCAGACGCGGTCGACGCACTTCGTGCCCGCCAGGCCCAGGCGCACGTGGAAGTTTCGACCCGCACGGCCGAGCTGAACTCGCTGCGTGACGAACTGTCTCTGGTGCGGGCCGAACACGACGACGCGCCGCCGCCGTTCGCGGCACGAACCGACTCTCGCGCCGAACTCTCCGGTGCGCCTCTGTGGCAGCTGGTTCGGTTTGCCGACTCGGTCTCCCCCGCCGATGCGGCAGGGATCGAATCCGCACTGCAGGCTGCGAATCTGCTCGACGGCTGGATCCACCCGGTCGCGGACTTCCCCGTCGACTCGAGCTCGGAGCAGTATCTGTCGCCGCTGCCGGAGGCCTCGAGGCCGACCGGGACCACGCTGGCGTCCGTCCTCGAACCCGAGCCCGGCACCGCCGTATCCGAATCGCGGATCCTGGACGTCCTGAATTCGGTTGCACTGCAGCAGGATCGAGGTGCCGACTCGGGTGGTGTCGTCTCGATGAGCGTCGACGGTCGGTACCGGCAGGGGGTGCAGCAGGGCCGACACATCAAGACCGATGCCGAGTACATCGGCGCGACGGCCCGTGCACGACGCCGAGAGCAGCGGATCACCGAACTCGGTGCCGCGATCGATACCGCGACAGCCGCACTGGAGGCCGCGGCGGCCGACGAGCGAACTGCCCGCGAATCGGTACAGGCACTGGCTGCGGCGGCCAAGCAACTGCCTCGTGTCTCGGCCATCGTGAAAGCGCAACGCGCCGTCACCGCCGCCGCAGGGGCGCTGCGCACCTCGACGCAGAGTTCGGCAGCAGCGGACCGAGAGTTCGACCAGGCGATCGCAGACCTGTCCGCGAAGGAGAAGCAGCTGCGTACCGTCGCCGTGGCTCACCGCACCCCACACATCGGTCGAGACATCGATGCCCTCGCCGCGGCGATCAGGCATTTCGAGCACCAGGGCTCGGTGGTGATCCGCAAGCGCGGCGATCACACGCGCGAAGCAGAACGCGCCCGCGAAGCAACCAACCGACTCGAAGAAGCGAGTGGCCTGGCCGAGGAGCTCGCCGAGGAAGCCGCGATCGCCGACGAGAACTACCGACAGCAGGTGCAACGCCTCGAGCTACTCAGCGAGAAGCTCGGTGCCACCGCCGAACAGATCGACACCGATCTCGAGAACGCACGCGAACGCATCGAGAAGTGCCGCGCCGAGCAGCGGGCCGCACGCAAAGCGGACAAGGAAGCAGGCGAAGCGATCGGCAAGGCCGAGGGGGCCTGCAACACAGCACTGGAAAGCCTGCGCGGTGCCGTCACCGAAACCCTGGGTGACGCCGTGCGGCTCGCGCCCTACGCTCGCAAGGACCTTCTCGGCATTCTCGGCGTCCACGAGGCATACACCTGGCCGGCGAGCGACTCGGCGTGGTTGAGCGTGGAGCAGATTCTGTATCGAGTGCAGCAGGCCGAGGGTCCCGACGACGAGGTTCCGGTACTTCCGCCCGTCGTGCGCGCTCTGCATTCGGCGCTCGACGCAGCGACGGCGTCGGTGAAGGTCAGTGACTCGAGCCGAAAGTCGACCCGGACAGCCCTGACGAGTGCGCTGCAGGAGTTCGACTCGCAACTCGCTGCGTCGGGTCAGGACTATCGACTGCAGTGGGATGCGCCGGACGGTTTGACCGTCGTCCGTGTTCAGGACGAGCAGGGCTACTCGTCGGTCGGAGATTTCGCCGACCGAATAGGTGCGGCGAGAGCCGATCAGGAGTTGTTGCTGACCGAGCAGGAGCGCCGAATTCTCGAAGACGCGTTGCTGACCGGCCTGGCGCAGCAGATTCACGAGCGCACCGTCGACGCACGCGAGCTGATCGCGCAGATGTCCGCCGAGATGAAGCAGCGCCGCATGTCCTCGGGCAACACGATCGGTGTGCACTGGGTGCTCGCGGACAACCTCGACGACGGTGCCAGGGCGGTGTCCAAACTGCTCGACCGCGACGCCTCGGCGTTGAACCAGGACGATCTGGCCGCGATGCGCGCGCACTTCGCGTCGGAGATCAGGATCGCTCGCGCGGCGCATCCGGAACGGTCATACCCCGAGATCCTCTCCACGACACTGGACTATCGCCGCTGGCGCGTGTTCGCCTTCACCCTCATCAGCGGTGACGGCAACGAGGATCGTCTCACCGTCGCACGCCACAGTGCGCTCTCGGGCGGTGAGCAGTCGGTGTCGCTGCATCTGCCCCTGTTCGCCGCTGCGCACGTTATGCTCTCGTCCGCCGATCCACATTCACCTCGGCTGCTGGCGCTGGACGAGGCATTCGCCGGAGTCGACGACAACGGCCGCAGCGAATTGCTCGGCCTGAGTGTGCAATTCGATCTCGATCTGTTCATGACCGGATACGACCTGTGGATCACCTACGGTGACGTGCCCGGTTGCGCGCACTACGATCTGGCGCATTCGGCAGCCGAGAACACCGTCAGCGCAGCTCTTCTGGTGTGGGAGAACGGCGAACTGTTCGCCGAGCACGACGGCACCGACCTCGCGGCCGCACTCGGGTCACCGCTGACGCGCCGTGTGCCGACCCGAACCGAAGGTGGGCTGGAGTTTGACCGGTAACAGCGAATGGCGAGGCAGCGCCGAATTGGCTGCACTGCTCGATGCGGCACGAAAGAAGTTGGAGTCCAACTGGCTTCGCGTCGGTGGCAACATCACCGTCGACCTGAGCGAGGCCCCGGAACTGTGGCGTCTGTGCAGCGCGATCTCTCGGTCCAATTCCAGTCTGCATTCTCGGGCGCGTAGCGCCAGACTCGACCTCGAGCGGTTCGACGCGTGGCTGAGCCATCCGCTCAACGGTGGCCTCGGACTGATCGACACCCTCTCTCGGCAGGCTCCGTTGCAGGACAAGAAGCAGATCGCAGCCGACAAGGCTCGGGTTCGTGCCGAGGCACTCGATCGGGCCAGAGAGGTGCTCGGTGGCGGGACCGATCGGGAGTGGGTCGAGTACTGGATCGCCTCCTTACTCAATCAGGACGGCACTCTCGGGGGCCGCGTCGCCGTCGATGCGCTCGCGGTGGCGACACAGGTCCTGGCGCTGCTTCCGGTCGACGGGATGTCGCTGACCGAACTCGCGGAACTGGCCTGCGGTGATACGAAGGCGCTCTCGGGCGGCGGTGCCCCGAAGCTCGTCCTCGACGCTCTGTCGTTGCGCGAGAACGTGCCTCGGCCCGTCGATCCGGTGGGCATCAGGGCATTGTGGGAGACCGCGGGCGTGTCGGTCGACTCGGTGTCCAGCCGGGTGCTGGTGCTCGGCTACCGCGTCGATGAGGCCCACACGGTGGCTCGTTGGCTGAACGACGCGGCGGACGTGGGCATCCCCTTCCCCGTCACCGTGGACATGCTCTCGCGCGGCCCGCTCACCAACAGCTCGTCCACAGTGTTCGTCTGCGAGAACGTCGCCGTGCTCGCCGCCGCAGCCCGCACCCTCGGCTCGAACTGCGCGAGCCTGATCTGCACCGACGGTCAACCCTCCGCAGCGGTGCACCGGCTGCTGGCCTCCCGAGCGCCCGGCACCACGATTCGGTGGCGAGCCGACTTCGACTGGGCCGGAGTGCAGATGGTGACCCGAGCCATCTCCCGATACGACGCGGTGCCGTGGCGGATGGACGTCGATTCCTACCGACGCGCACTCGATGCACGCAATTCCGAACCGCTGAAGGGCCATCGAACGGACAGCCCGTGGGATCCGGAACTCGCTGCCGCACTGCGCGACTCGGGCCGAGCAGTCACGGAGGATCGATTGATCCCGGATCTGCTGACGGATCTGCGGCTGGGACCTGCGACCTAGTTCGGGACCAGATCAGCGCAGCGCAACCCCGAGCAGCGCATCGACCGCATCGGCGAAGGCACCGGGCGCGCCCGCATCCGATCCGCCGCGTTCGACTGCGAAACTCGCCCACGCGTCGAGCGCATCGAGAGCCTTGGGGGTGTCCAGATCGTCGGCCAGGTGCTGCCGCAACCGGTTGATCACGTCGTCGGCCGATGCAGCGCTGTCGAGCGCCGCGGCCCGACGCCACAGTGCGAGCCGAGTGTGAGCGCGTTCGAGAACCTCGTCGGACCACGGTCGATCCTGGCGGTAGTGCCCGGCGAGCAAACCGAGTCGGACAGCTGCGGGGTCGACGTTCTCGGCGCGGAGCTTGGAGACGAACACCAGATTGCCGCGGCTCTTGGACATCTTCTCGCCGTCGAGCCCGATCATCCCGGTGTGCACGTAGTGCCGGGCGAAGCGCGGATCACCGGTCGCCGCCTCGGCGTGCGCGGCCGAGAACTCGTGGTGCGGGAAGATCAGATCGCTTCCGCCGCCCTGAATGTCGAAGCCGGTACCGATGCGGTTGAGCGCGATGGCTGCGCATTCGATGTGCCACCCGGGCCGCCCCGGACCCCACGGCGACGGCCACGACGGCTCGCCCGGCCGTACTGCGCGCCAGAGCAACGCATCGAGTGGATCCCGCTTACCGACCCGATCGGGGTCGCCCCCGCGTTCGGCGAAGAACGTATCCATCGTGGCTCGGTCGTAACCGGACTCGTAGCCGAACTGCTCGGTGGCATCGGCACGGAAGTACACATCCGGGTATTGGGCGTCGTCGACGACATACGCCGCACCGGACGCGACCAGCTTCTCCACCAGTTCGACGACCTCGTCGACGGACTCGACGGCACCGATGTAGTCGCGCGGAGGGAGTACCCGGAGCGCTTCCATGTCGGCGCGGAAGAGTTCGATCTCACGGGTTCCCAGATCGCGCCAGTCCTCGCCGTCGCGGTCGGCGCGCTCGAACAGTGGATCGTCGACATCGGTGACGTTCTGCACGTAGTGCACGTCCGTGCCCGCATCCCGCCACAGCCGGTTGATCAGGTCGAACGTCAGGTACGTCGCCGCGTGCCCGAGGTGGGTGGCGTCGTACGGGGTTATTCCGCAGACGTACATCCGAGCCGTCGAACCGGGGGTGACGGGACGGACCTGGCGGTCGGCGGTGTCGAACAATCGAAGCGCTGGACCCTGTCCGGGAATTGTCGGGATCTCCGGGCTCGACCAAGAATGCATGCGGTCGAGCCTATCCGAGCCCGATCAGAAGGCGGGCCAGGGTATGGGTCTGCTCGAGCGAGGTTCCGGCATGATCGGGCGGGCGATCAACTCCTGCGCCCGGTCGAGAACCGCGACCGTTTCGGTCAGGGTGATCTTGTCGACCAATCGAGGAGCGGTGACCGTGTCGAACGTCTCGACGAACCGCACCACGTCGGTCATCAACGCATCGTCCACCGCCTGGCCCGCCCAGCCCCACAGCACCGTGCGCAACTTGTTCTCGGCGTGCAGGCAGATGCCGTGATCGACCCCGTACACGTAGCCGTCGAGACCTTCGAGCGCGTGCCCGCCCTTGCGATCGGCGTTGTTGAGGATCACGTCGAGCACCGCCATCCGCTGCAGCCGTGGATCGTCGGCGTGGATGAGCGAGATCTCCTCGCCCTCGCGGTCGTACGCCTGCAGTACCGGAATCCAGCCCGCAGGTACGAGATCGGGACGGCAGATATCGACCAGGTCGACGCGTCCCTCGGCGTGATCGTCGGGCGTGTCGATCCACTTCTGCACCATGCCGGGACCGAACGGGCCGTCGCGCAGCACCGTCGGCGGGATTACGCCCCAACCGAGGGCCTCGGAGATTTCGTACGACGCCACTTCCCGGCCCGCAAGAGTGCCGTCCGGAAAATCCCACAGCGGGACTTCCCCGCGAACCGGTTTGTACACGCACCGGACGGCCTTCTCGCCCTCGCCCGCCTCGCACACCAGCGTGGCGTTGCTGGCCGACACCACCCGACCGACGACGGTCAGGTCGCCGGTCTCCATGGTTTCGCGGCCCTCGAACGGCGGCAGTTCGACGGTCAAGACTCGTCGACCTCGGTCACCGGACCGAACGTCGCGCCGCGTCGGTAACCGTTGGTTCTGATGCAGACGTGTCCCTCGGGAGCCAACGGCTGTCCGCACAACGGGCACGGAGCACGGCCCGCCGCGATGACGCGTTCGGACCGCACCGCGAATTCGCGGGCCTGTACCGGGGTGAGGAACACCCGAACGGCATCGGGGCCCTCGTCGGTGTCGTCGAGAACGACCGATTCGTCCACCTCGACCTCGCTGACGGCCAACAGCTCCACCACGACGGCGTTGGCATCGGCGTCCCAGCCGAGCCCCATCGTGCCGACACGGAACTCGGTGTCGATCGGAGTCAGCAGCGGACTCGTGTCGACCGTATCGGCCTCCTCGGCCGGTACCTCTGCCCCGAAACGACGGTGCACCTCTTCGAGGAGAAGCCCCATCCGGTCGGCCAGTACCTGGACCTGCTGCTTCTCCAGCGCAACCGACACCACGCGGGCGTCGTGCACCGCTTGCAGGAAGAACGTTCGGTCGCCCGGTTCACCAACGGTCCCGGCAACGAAACGATCAGGGGTGCGAAAAACGTGTATGGCGCGCGGCATTGCACCTCCTAACGACTCGAACAGCTCCGCGATGCGATTCGCGGAACTTTCATTATCGGCCACGGATCGACCGTGGACGGTATTGCTTGCCCTCCAGCCTGCCACCGATCGGGGTGTCAGCGCCGAATCGGAGCTCTAGGTGCCTGCCCCACCACCGACTACCGCGTCCGAAGAGTCCGCGTTGCCCGCTTCCGGCGTGCTGGGCTCCTCGGCTTTGGGTACGAACACGCTCAGGTCGGACCCGGTGTCGTTGGTCCGCAGTACGAAGGGTCGCGTCGAGGTGTAGCGAACGACACTGATCGATGCCGGATCGGCGACGATGCGCTGGAACGAATCGAGGTGGGCACCCATCGCGTCCGACAGCACCGACTTGATGACGTCCCCGTGCGAGCACGCCACCCACAACACGTCACGGCCGTGATGGGCGGCCAGCCGGGCGTCGTGTTCGCGCACGGCCTGCACGGCCCGTTGCTGCACCGTGGCCAGTCCTTCACCCTCGGGAAACACCGCGGCCGACGGATGCTGCTGCACCACCTTCCACAGCGGCTCGGCCAGCAATTCCTTGATCGTTCGACCGGTCCACTGCCCGTAGTCGACCTCGACCAACCGGTCCTCGACCAGCGGCGTGAGCCCGAGCCTGGCAGCCAACGGCTCGACGGTCTGCTCGCACCGCAGCAGCGGCGAACGAACGATCTCCGCGACCGGCAGGTCGCCGAGACGGTCGGCGACCGCCTGCGCCTGTTCACGACCACGATCGTCGAGCTCGACTCCCGCGCTCCGACCCGCGAGCGTGCCTGCGGTGTTCGACGTCGAGCGGCCGTGCCGAAGCAAGATGACTGTCATTGCACCGAGCCTAACGACCGGGGTCTTCCGACTCCGCTCCGGAGGCCACTGTGCCGAACGACTAGGTGGCGGACACGACCCCGCCGGCCAACAGACCGAGCACCACGACACCCAGCACGATGCGGTACCCGACGAACCAGTACAGCGAGTGGTTCGCGACGAACTTGAGCAGCCAGGCGATCGAGGCGTAGCCGAGGGCAAAGGCGATGATCGTGGCCACCAGCAGCTGCGGACCCGACGCGGCCAGTCCCGAGCCGACCGGCTCGAAGGCGTCGGGCAGCGAGAAGAGACCGGAGGCCGTGACCGCCGGAATGGCGAGCAGGAACGAGAATCGCACCGCTGCCTCGCGTTCGAGTCCGAGAAACAGGCCGGCGCTGGTCGTCGCCCCGGAACGGGACACACCCGGGATCAGAGCGAGACACTGCGCCAGACCCATGACGATGCCGTCCCGGGTGGTCAACTTCTCGATCGGGCGTTCCTTCCGGCCGACCTTCTCGGCGACTGCGATGACGACGGCGAACGCGATCAACATGAACGCGATGAGGTACAGGTTTCGGGCACCGGTTCGGATCTGGTCCTTGAACAGCAGTCCGAGAACGCCGATGGGAATGGTGGCGATGATCACGTACCACCCCATGCGGTAGTCGAGCCCGCGTTCGTCCTTCTTCGTCAGACCGACGAACCACGCTTTCACGATCCTGACGATGTCTCGCCAGAAGAACAGCAGCACAGCGGCTTCGGTGCCCAGCTGGGTCACCGCGGTGAAGGAGGCACCTGCGTCCTCGTTCCAGAACACACTGGACACGATGCGCAGGTGCCCGGACGAGGAGATCGGCAGGAATTCGGTCAGGCCCTGCACCGCACCGAGGACGATCGCCTGCAGCCACGTCATGTCGATCATGCGGCGTCACCCTCCGAGATCGGTGTCGATGGACTGATCACTGTCGATGCGCGGCCGCCGGCCCGCCCCCTGAGTTCGCGATTCACGGGCACGACCGTACCCGGCGCGGCACGTACGCACCGGGCGGCGCGGCGCACTACTGTGCACTGGCGGCAGTGCAGTTCGACACCGACGATCACACGTAAAAGGACATTCGGCACATATGAAGCAGAGATCGGTCGGCACCAGCGGACTTCGAGTCTCCAGACTCGGCCTCGGCACCCTCGGATGGGGTAGCGGAACCGACGGTGACGACGCCGCGGCGCAGTTGTCGGCGTTCGCCGAGGCCGGTGGCACGCTCGTCGACACGTCTCCGGCATACGGGGACGGACGCGCGCAACGAGTGCTGGCCGAGTTGCTCGACGACGTGGTACCGCGGCACGAATTGGTGATCAGCAGCGCAGCGGGTCTCAGTTCGCGCTACGGCCGCTATCACGTGGACTGCTCGCGGCGCGGACTGCTCGGCCAACTCGACGCCACGCTGCGCGAACTGGGAACCGACTACCTCGATCTGTGGCAGGTGGCCACCTGGGACCCGATGACTCCAGTCGACGAGGTCGCCGCCACACTCGACTACGCCGTCACCAGTGGACGGGTCCGCTACACCGGAGCCCGTGGCTACCTCGGGTGGCAACTGGCGACGGCGGCAGGAGCAGCAGGCACCGGACGGATCGTGGCCACACAGGCGGAGTACTCGCTGCTGGCCCGCGGGATCGAGGACGAATTGATCCCCGCCGCAGACCACCACGGCATCGGTGTCCTCGCCGCGATTCCCCTCGCGGGCGGCGTGCTGACAGGCAAGTACCGCAGCGGAATACCGGCGGACTCACGCGGTGCCGACGAGGTGCACGCAGAGTCCGTGCTGACGTACCTGACCGACTCTGCCGTCAGCATCGTCGACGCCGCCGTCACCGCCGCCGACGGGCTGGCGACCTCTCCCCTGGTCGTCGCGCTCGCGTGGGCTCGGGACAGGCCGGGTGTGAGCAGCGCGATCGTGGGGGCTCGCGATCTGGCTCAGTTGATGGGCGCGTTGATGGCCGAGGAACTCGAGCTGCCGCCCGCGATCGCGTCGGCCTTGGACGACGTCAGCGCCTGATCGCCTGCGAACATCGGACAGGCTAACCTTCGGTGGTGACCGTCAACCGTCTCGCCGCCGTGCTCCTCGTCGCCGGACTCCTGGTCGGCTGCTCGGCGAACACCCCCGCCGCAGGACCCGCGGACTCGATCGGCCCCCGCACCGCCGTCGTCGACGATCCGAATCCGGAACCGATCGCCGACGATCCGGCCGAGGTACTGCCCGTCACCGTGACCGGATTCGACGGCGTCGCCGTCACGGTCACCGACAACAGCCGCATCGTCGCTGCCGACCAGTACGGCACGCTGGCCGAGACCGTCTTCGCGCTCGGGCTCGGTGAGAACCTCGTCGGGCGCGACACCTCGGCCGCATTTCCCGCGGCCGAGAACGTGCCCGATGTCACCCCGACCGGCCATTCTCTGAGTGCCGAGGGGATTCTGGCGCTGTCGCCGACCGTCGTCCTGACCGATACCAGCATCGGTCCACGCGCCGTGCAGGATCAGATCCGAGCCGCCGGCATTCCCGTCGTGTACTTCGATCCCACCCGCACTCTGGCAGGCGTCGCCACCCAGATCGAGGCCGTGGCGGCCGCCCTCGGTGTGCCCGACGCCGGGGCTGCCCTCGCCGAACGAACGAACGCCGAGATTTCGGCAGCGGCGAACGAGCCACCCGAGTCCACCGAACCGCCGAAGATCGCGTTTCTGTACATGCGCGGGCCTGCGATCACGATGCTCGCCGGGCCCGGCTCGGGAGCGGATGCACTGATCGAGGCTCTCGGAGCCAGGGACGCCGGTGTCGAATCGGGTCTGACCGAGCAATTCGTGCCGATCACCAGCGAAGCCCTGATCGCCGCAGCACCCGACGTGATTCTGATGATGACCAAGGGCCTGGAATCGATCGGTGGAATCGAGGGTCTGGAGCAGATCCCCGGAATCGCCCAGACCCCCGCAGGCCGAGAACGCCGGGTGGTGGACATGGACGACGGGACCATCCTCAGTTTCGGCCCGAACACCGGAAAGGTGTTGGTCGCACTGTCGAAGGCCGTGTACGACCCGGCGTCATGACGAACCGCACACTCGCCGAACGCCGCACGGGCCGAGGACGGGTTCTTGCCATTTTCGGAGCCCTGGTTGTGGCGCTGGTCGGCCTGGCGTTGATCTCGGCCGTTGTGGGGCAGGTGCCGACGACTCCGCTGGAAGTGTTGGGCAGCCTCGCGCATCGGGTGGGACTCGAGATCGGCCCGATGCCTGCACATCCCAGCGGCGAGGTGACGCTGTGGCAGGTCCGATTCCCACGGCTGACGCTGGCAATTCTCGTCGGCGCGTGTCTGGGCTGCGCGGGTGCGCTGCTCCAGGGGGTGTTCGCCAATCCACTGGCCGAGCCGGGTGTGGTCGGGGTCTCCTCGGGCGCTGCTGTCGGGGCCAGCTCGGTCATCGTGCTCGGCGGCAGCTTCGCGGGAGTGTGGAGCGTGGCGTTCGCCGCCTTCGTCGGCGGGCTCGTCACCACGGTCGCCGTGTACTTTCTCGCTCGCAACGCAGGCCGCACCGAAGTAGTGACGCTCATCCTCACCGGTGTTGCAGTCAACGCCTTCGCCGGCGGTGTCATCGCGTTCTTCACCTTCGTCGCCAGTCCCGCCGCCCGCGATCGGATCGTGTTCTGGCAACTGGGGTCGCTCGCGGGCGCAACCTGGGAGTCGGTGGCGGTGGTCGGCCCGCTCGCGCTGCTCGGAATCGGCACCTCCCTGGCGATCGCCCGCCGACTCGACCTGCTTGCGCTCGGTGAGAACGTGGCACGCCATCTGGGCGTGAACGTCGAACGACTCAGACAGTTCGCGATCGTCGTCGTCGCCCTGCTCGTTGCGTCCGGGGTGGCTTTCACCGGAATCATCCTGTTCGTGGGTCTGGTGGTTCCGCATGCCATGCGGATGGTGCTCGGCCCCGCGCATCGACTCCTCATTCCGGCCAGCGCCCTC
Organism: Rhodococcus sp. 06-470-2; assembly: GCF_002258235.1. Taxonomy (NCBI): domain Bacteria; kingdom Bacillati; phylum Actinomycetota; class Actinomycetes; order Mycobacteriales; family Nocardiaceae; genus Rhodococcus; species Rhodococcus sp. 06-470-2. The sequence goes on from NZ_NOYB01000032.1 coordinate 114,111, forward strand.
GCCGGGGCGGTCGTGCTTCTTGCTGCAGACCTCGTGACGCGGACTCTCGTCGCGAACGTCGACCTGCCACTCGGCATGGTGACGTCGCTGGCGGGTGCCCCGTTCTTCTTCTGGCTGCTTCGCCGTACCCGGGCTCGCCAGGGGGGTTGGGCATGATGGGACGCACAGCACGCCGCGACATCCCGGTCATCCCTGAACCGGGTTCGAACGCCCTGGTCGCCCGCGGAGTCTCCGCACGACGTGGGGACGCGACGGTGTTGTCCGGGGTCCACCTCGACGTGGTGGCCGGCGAGATACTGGCGCTGGTGGGACCCAACGGCGCAGGCAAATCGACGCTGCTGTCGGTCCTGGCGGGAGACACCGAGCCCAGCGCCGGATCGGTGCTGCTGGGCGACGAACCGCTGTCCCGCATCCGCTCGGTGGACGTGGCGAGGCGACGCGCTGTGCTGCCTCAGAAGCACAGCGTCGGATTCGCGTTCACGGCCGGCCAGATCGTCCGGATGGGCCGAGCCCCCTGGGCCGGTACCTCGGCGGCACGCCACGACGACGACCGCATCGAAGCGGCCATGACTGCATGCGACGTGACGGCCTTCTCGCATCGACCGTTCGCATCGCTCTCCGGCGGCGAGCAGGCCCGGGTCGCACTGGCCCGCGTCATCGCCCAGGACACGGCGACGATCATGCTGGACGAGCCCACCGCAGCACTCGACCTGGGACATCAGGAGTCGGTGATGGCCGTGGTGCGTTCACTCGCCGCCGCAGGCCGCGCCGTGGTCGTCGTGCTGCACGATCTGGGCCTCGCGGCGGCCTACGCCGATCGCGTCGCGATCCTGGACTCGGGTGAACTGATCGCAACCGGTCCGCCGCGGGAGGTGCTCACCGCCGCAACGCTGGCCCGGGTCTATCGACACCCCGTCGACGTGTTCGATCATCCCGACACCGGCGAACAGCTGGTGGTTCCCCACCGTGTCAGAAACCTTCCAACACGGAATTGACCCGGTTGAAGAAGGACCGCACTGCCGTGGTGTCGCGCTGTGACGCATCGGACAGCTGCTGCGCGTGGGCGACCGCATCACGCACCACTCCGACGATGCTGCGCTCGTCCGTCAGATCGACTTCGGTGACCGAATGCTCGGCCACCGCTTCGACCTCGGACCGGTCCGGTACCGGGGATTGCACATCGGCGCGGTATATCTCCACGTACAGGGTGCTCCTGTGCACCCGAAACGCGAACGCCCGGCCGTCGTCGGTGCGCCCGAAGCCGTTCGGATGCGTTCCCGCGTTCACTTCCTCGACAACGAAGTGTGTTTCCTCGGTTCCCACGTCCACTCCCATGTCGTGCACTGACCTCGGACGATCACGCTACCGCGTCCTCCGCCGCGACCGGTCGGCAACCAAATCCGCCGTGGTGGATTTCGCCGAGATCGCCGCACGCTGGTACAGATGTGGCAGCGCCTCCACCGGCAGCATCTTCTCGAGGAAGTAGGTTCGGCCTCATGCGAACACCGTCGACCCGTTCGATTCGGGCGGCAGTCGCGTCCGCGCTCGCCGTCGTCACAGTCCTGTCGGTCGGCGGCTGCTCCAGCGACGACGAGAACGCCGACGACATCTCCGTCGAGCCCCTACCGCCGGCGGAGTCCCCCGAACCGACCGTGACCCCCGCCGGTACCGTCGGCGCGTTCGCGCCCGTGGACGCCCTCAGTTTCGACCCCGTCACGCGAACCCTGGTGGCGCTGACCGACGCATCGACGACGGTGACCCTCGTCCGCGACGGCACCGCAGCCGAGACCCGCGTGGTCGACCTGGGCTCGACGGCAGCAGAACTCGTCGCCGGACGGGACTCGACAGTGCTCGTCCCGATGGACGGCGCCGTCGCGAGGATCGCCGTCGCGGACGGACAGCGCACCGACCTGACGGTCGACGCCGACGCGCTGTCCGCAGCAGACCTGCCCGACGGCACGACGGCCGTCGGCGACGACACCGGCACGGTGCGCGTGCTCGATCCGAACGGTCAGGTCACCACCACGATCTCCGGCGGCAGCGTGACCTCAGCCGATGCTCTGGCCAGTACACCGAACGGTGTCTCGGTCCTCGATCGTCGCCAGACGTCGGTGACCGACCTGAATCTGGACGACGGCACCCTCGGAGTGGCCTTGCGCGCAGGCGAAGGTGCCGCGGAGATGACGAGCGACGAGTTCGGCCGCCTTCTGGTCACCGATTCGACCGGTACCGAGTTGCTCGTCTTCACCTCACACGACCTGCTGATGCGGCAACGGTTTCCGGTCGGGTCGCAGCCGTGGGCGATCGCCTACGATGAGCAGTCCGGTGTCGCATGGGTGACGCTTCCCGCTTCCAACGAGGTGGTCGGGTACACACTCGACACCGGAATTCCGGTCGAGGTCACGAGGTTGGCCACTGTGCGGCAGCCGAATTCGGTTGCCGTCGACGCCGACACGGGCGACTTGTACGTGGGGTCGGCAACCGGTGACGGGCTGCAGCGTATCCCCGCTGCGGGTCGCTGAGCTCGAAGCAGGAGTGGAGCCTGCAGGAACGACCGATAAGGACGGAGGAGGCATGTGAACGCACACGAGAGTTCGGCACCTGGCCGCGCGAAGATGCCCGTCGGATGGGAAGTGTCGCCGTCCGACGACTGGGAGTACGTGCCGTTGCGGTTGCCACCGGACGTGACCCGTGTGACGGCCTCGATGCGTCTGGCGATTCAGGCGGAGTTCGGCGGCTGGGAACTGTCGCGGGTTCGCCTCTACACCGACGGCAGCAGGCGTGTGCTGCTCAAACGCAAGAAGACCGCGCATCACATCCCCGAGCCCGGAATCTGAGCGCCTCGCAGTACTGTTCGACCGCACGATCGCTGAATCACAGCACGAGTTCTACCCTGCCAGATCGACCGGAGAGAAGACCGTGGGAGACCGCCTGTACCGCGTCCTGTTGCGCCTGATGTTCCTCGTGCCACCGGAGAGGATTCACCATCTGGCGTTCGGTGTGCTTCGCGCTGTCGCCGCGGTGCCTCCGCTCCGCTTTCTGGCCGAGAAGATGTTCGTGGTCGACGATCCACGACTGCGCTCGACGGTGTTCGGCGTCGACTTCCCGGCTCCGCTCGGTCTCGCGGCCGGTTTCGACAAGAATGCCGACGGAATCGATGCGTGGGGGCCGATCGGATTCGGTTTCGCCGAGATCGGCACCGTGACTGCGCAGAGCCAGCCGGGCAATCCGACTCCGAGACTGTTCCGGTTGCCTCTCGACCGGGCCATCGTCAACCGCATGGGCTTCAACAACCACGGTGCCGAGCACGCGGCCCAGCGCGTCCGTGCCAGGCGCACCGGTATCCCGATCGGCGCCAACATCGGCAAGACCAAGCTCGTCGAGCCGGACGGTGCCGCCGCGGACTACACGGCCAGCGCCCAACTTCTGGGCCCGTTGGCGGACTTCGTCGTCGTCAACGTCAGCTCCCCCAACACCCCTGGACTGCGTGACCTGCAGGCCGTGGAATCGCTGCGACCGATCCTGGTGGCGGTGCAGTCGGTGGTGACGGTCCCGGTACTGGTCAAGATCGCCCCCGACCTGTCCGACGAGGACATCGACGCCGTGGCCGATCTGGCCGTCGAACTCGGTCTCGACGGGATCGTGGCCACCAACACGACGATCTCCCGCGCCGGTCTGCGCACCGACGCAGAACTGGTTGCAGGAATGGGTGCCGGCGGCCTGTCCGGTGCTCCGTTGGCCGACCGCTCGCTCGAGGTATTGCGACGCCTGTACCGCCGAGTGGGTACGCATCTGGCGTTGATCTCCGTCGGCGGAATCGAGACCGAGGCGCAGGCATGGGAACGCATCACCGCGGGCGCGTCGCTGGTGCAGGGCTACACCGGGTTCGTCTACGGCGGCCCGCTGTGGATCGAGAACATTCACCGCGGACTGGCCGCTCGGCTCGAGCAACACGGATTCGCCACGATCGCCGATGCGGTGGGCTCGGCGAACAAGCCCTGAACCGCCGGGTGCCGGAACATAAATCCGGCACCCGACGACCGAGCTCAGGCCTCGTAGATGCCGGTGAGGACCGCACGACCGATGGCGTGCGAGAACAGATTGAAACCGAGGTAGGCCGGGGTGGCCGTCTCGTCCACTTCGAGCCGTTCCACGTCCACCGCGTGAACCACGATGAAGTAGCGGTGCGGGCCGTGGCCTGCCGGCGGTGCAGCACCGATGTAGCGGAACAGGCCCGCATCGTTCTTGAGCGTCACCGCGGTGCTGGGCACCCCGGTCCCGCCGTCGTCGCCCGCGCCGGACACCAGCGATGTCGTCTCGACGGGGATGTTCGCCACTGCCCAGTGCCAGAAGCCGGATGCCGTCGGCGCGTCGGGATCGTAGACGGTGACAGCGAAGCTCTTGGTGCCCTCGGGGAATCCGGACCAGGACAGCTGCGGGGAGTTGTCGTGCCCACCGGCTCCCATGATTCCACTGACCTGCTGAGCGGCCAGTGTCTTGCCGTCTTCGACGTCCTCGGACGTCAACTCGAAGGACGGTAGGTCCGGAAGCGAGTCGTATGGGTTGTACGCCACGATGGTTCCTTTCGTATCAGCTGTGCAGCAAGAAGTGTTCGAGTACCTGTGTACCGAACTCCAACGATTCCACGGGTACTCGTTCGTCGATGCCGTGAAACAACGCCGCGAAATCCAATTCCGGCGGCAACTTCAGCGGAGCGAAGCCGAAACAGCGAATACCGATGCGCGCGAATGCTTTTGCGTCGGTTCCACCGGAGAGCATGTAGGGAACGGTTCGACCGTTCGGGTCGTGTGCCAACACTGCGTCGTTCATCGCATCGACGAGATCACCGTCGAAGGTGGTCTCGTACGGTTCCAGTTTCGTGATCCACTCGCGTTCGACGTTCGGGCCGATCAACTCGTCGACCTCCTTCTCGAAGGCCGCCTGCCGCCCCGGCAGCACTCGGCAGTCCACCACTGCCGTCGCCGTCTGCGGAATCACGTTGGCCTTGTAGCCGGCCGAGAGCATCGTCGGGTTCGCTGTGTCGCGCAGGGTCGCTCCGACGATGCGGGCGATGCTGCCGAGCTTGAGCAGGGTGCCGTCGATGTCCGGTGACGTCGGATCGAAATCGAGCCCGGATTCCTCCGAGACCGCCTGCAGAAACTGCGAGACCGACTCGGTGAGCACCAGCGGGAACGTGTGATTGCCCAGTTTCGCCACTGCTTCGGCCAGGTACGTCACGGCGTTGTCGTCGTGCAGAAACGATCCGTGCCCGGCTCGCGCCTTCGCCGTCAGCCGCATCCACGCCAGACTCTTCTCCGCCGTCTCGACCATGTAGAGCCGCTTCTCGGTGCCGTCCGGGCGGGGGACGGTCAGGGAGAAACCACCGACCTCGCCGACTGCCTCGGTGACGCCCTCGAACAGGTCCGGTCGGTTGTCGACCAACCAGTGCGATCCGTACTTGCCACCTGCCTCCTCGTCCGCCAAGAACGCGAACAGGATGTCGCGGGGTGGGACGGTTCCGTTGGACTTGAACTGTCGGGCCAGCGCCAGGGCCATGCCGACCATGTCCTTCATGTCCACCGCGCCCCGGCCCCACACGTACCCGTCCTCGACGGCCCCGGAGAACGGATGCACGCTCCAGTCGGCGGGCTCGGCCGGCACGACGTCCAGGTGTCCGTGGAGCAGCAGCGCGCCGCGAGAGGAGTCCGATCCGCGCAGCCAGGCGAACACGTTTCCTCGACCGGGGGCCCCGGACTCGACGTACTCCGTCTCGTAGCCCACTTCCTCGAGTTTGCTCGCCACCCACTCGGCACATTCCTTCTCGCCGACCGTGGTGTCGAGCTCCCCCGTGTTCGAGGTGTCGAACCGGATGAGGGAACTGACGAGATCCACGACTTCGTCGAGGGCAACGGTGGCGTCGATATCGGTTGGGTTTCCGGGATTGCTCACATCGTTGGGCACACGTCGTTCCTACCACCAGAATCCGCTTCGGGCACCATGAGAAACGGCCTCGAGGACGAACTGACGTGGGGATTTGGGTTATCGGGAACCCGTCGGATAATCTTACGCAGCACACAGCGGCCGGCTGTGAAAGCAACAAAAGAATATGCGGCAGCGGTCGCACTTGTCCGAGTGGCGGAATGGCAGACGCGCTAGCTTGAGGTGCTAGTGTCCTATTAACGGACGTGGGGGTTCAAGTCCCCCCTCGGACACCGTCTGAAAGATGTAGCCAGACAGATATTTTCACAGATCTGAGTTGAGACAGACGAAACGGACCCTGATTCTTCGGAATCAGGGTCTTTTTCGTTCTGCACTCGCTCCCTTCGGCTCGAAGGGGCCGATGCTAGGAGACCGACGATGAACGCGATCGACCCGACCGATCTCGAGACGTGCCTGCGCGTGCTGAAGCAGGCCGCCGAGCTGGACAAGAACCATCCCGATTCGATCGCTGTCCAGCGCGCCTCCGGTGCCATGTTCAAGGACCTCAAGCGTGCTCGACGCGTCGCGGCACGCAACGCCGTCAACGCGGCCGACCGCGCCGTCGTCGCCGCCACCGCGACAGGATCCCCGGACCGAATCGACGACGAAACAGCAGGCCTCTCCCTGACCTCCCGCGCCGAAGGAGATATCGCAGGCACGCTGATCAAGGCCCGCCCCTGCTACATCTGCAAGCAGCGCTACACCCACGTCGACTCGTTCTATCACCAGCTGTGCCCGGAGTGCGCGACGCTCAATCGCGGCAAGCGCAACGCTCGAACCGACCTGTCCGGACGTCGGGCGTTGCTGACCGGCGGGCGAGCGAAGATCGGCATGTACATCGCTCTTCGACTGCTCCGCGACGGTGCTCACACCACGATCACCACTCGCTTCCCCAACGATGCCGTACGTCGCTTCGCAGCGATGGACGACAGCGATCAGTGGCTGCACCGTCTGCGCGTCGTCGGTATCGATCTTCGCGATCCGGCTCAGGTGGTGGCACTTGCCGACTCCGTCGCCGCCGAGGGGCCTCTGGACATCCTGATCAACAACGCCGCACAGACCGTCAAACGCTCCCCCGGTTCCTACAGTGCACTGGCCGATGCGGAAGCCGAACCATTGCCCGCCGCCCTGACCGAGGGGGCAGGACCGCAGCGCATCACGTTCGGCAAGACCAGCGATGCGCACCCCGCGTCACTGGCGAGTTCGTTACCCGCCACGGCGATCGGCGGCCGATCGACTGCTGCCCTGAGCGCGGACGACGTGGCCTCCCTCGCCATGGTCGCCGGCTCGGTCACGGCCGAGAGGATCGAGAGCGGGCTCGCCATCGACGCCGGGGGTCTGGTACCCGATCTCGCCGAGACCAACAGCTGGATCCACACCGTCGAGCAGGTCGACCCGGTGGAACTGCTCGAGGTGCAGCTCTGCAATTCCGTCGCACCCTTCATCCTGGTCTCGCGGCTCCGCACCGCGATGGAGGCCTCCGACGCTCGACGAAAGTACGTCGTCAACGTCTCTGCCATGGAGGGCCAGTTCGGCCGCGCATACAAGGGGCCGGGCCATCCCCACACCAACATGGCCAAGGCCGCGTTGAACATGCTGACGCGCACCAGCGCGAAGGAGATGCTCGACAGCAGAATCTTGATGACCGCCGTCGACACCGGCTGGATCACCGACGAACGGCCGCACCCCACCAAGATGCGGCTCGCCGACGAGGGTTTCCATGCTCCACTCGACCTGGTGGACGGGGCCGCGCGGGTGTACGACCCGATCGTGCAGGGAGAGCTCGGAAACGATCTGTACGGCTCGTTCCTCAAGGATTATCAGCCCTCACCCTGGTGATTTTCGCGTGCGTCCCCCTCGGCGAACGCGTACTGCGATACTCGTAACTCGAAGTCGTTGCGCGTGAGCGAACGGCCCATCTTCACGCACCGATAGGCGGTCACCATGGGCGAGGACGTCGAGCGCCGTAAGTTCACCAGGCAGGATCGGCACGAGTTCCGCCAGAAGGTCCAGGACTGTCTCGATGCCCTGGCGGTCATGTTGGCCGACGAGACCTTCCACGTCGGTGAACCGCAGATCGGCATGGAGATCGAGCTCAATCTCGTCGACGACGACATGGAGCCGTCGATGGCCAACGCCGCCGTGCTCGACGCCATCGCCGACCCCGACTATCAAACCGAGCTCGGACAGTTCAACATCGAGATCAACGTCGACCCTCGGCCACTGCGCGGTGCCTCCATCGCCGAGTTGGAGACGGACCTGCGCAGATCGCTGAATGCGGCGGACGAACGCGCCCGCACCTCCGGTAGCCGTCTGGCCATGATCGGCATGCTCCCGACTCTGGACGAGGAACACTTCGAGCACCGGTGGCTCTCGGCGAATCCGCGCTACGACCTGCTCAATCAACAGATCTTCGCCGCGCGCGGTGAAGACATCGAACTGAAGATCGGTGGAGTGCGGCTGCCCGGTGCCGCTGCCGCCGAGGACCTCGACATCGTGACCGACACGATCCTGCCCGAGGCAGCCTGCACGTCGGTTCAGCTCCACCTGCAGGTGGCTCCGGACGAGTTCGCATCGTATTGGAATGCAGCGCAAGCTCTTTCGGGCGTACAGGTGGCGCTCGCCGCCAACTCGCCGTTCTTCGCCGGTCGCGCGCTGTGGCACGAGACTCGTATCCCGTTGTTCGAGCAGGCCACCGACACCAGGCCGCAGGAGCTCAAGAATCAGGGAGTCCGACCACGGGTGTGGTTCGGCGAACGGTGGATCACCTCGATCTTCGATCTGTTCGAGGAGAATTCGCGCTACTTCCCTGCGTTGCTTCCCGTCTGCAGCGAAGAGGACCCCAAAGCTGCGCTGGCCGAGGGCAAGACACCGTCACTGTCCGAACTACGCATGCACAACGGTACCGTCTACCGGTGGAACCGACCGATCTACGACCGGTCCGGCGACGGCCACCACATTCGGCTCGAGAATCGAGTCCTGCCGGCCGGACCGTCGGTGGTGGACACCCTCGCCGACGCGGCGTTCTACTACGGAACCGTCCGCGCACTGGCCGATGCAGACCGCCCGCTGTGGTCCCAGATGTCGTTCGACGCGGCCGAGGAGAACGTGCACTCCGCCGCCCGCGGCGGGTTCGATTCGATGCTCTACTGGCCCGAGGTGGGCTGGGTGAGTCCGCAGGAACTGGTGTTGCGCCGGCTGCTGCCACTGGCCGACGCCGGACTGGCCGCGTACGGCGTCGACGCGCCGGTCCGCGACCGCTATCTCGGGGTGATCGAAGCGCGGTGCCTGGCCAAGCAGTCCGGCTCGGTGTGGCAGCGCAACGCCGTCGTCGCCCGTGAACGCGCCGGTGAGAAGCGCGATCGCGCCCTCGCCGGAATGCTCGGCGATTACGTCACCCTCATGAACGCCGGAGAACCCGTGCACACCTGGACGAACTGACGGCGCGTCGACTCGCAGGGGTGACCCGCGTTAGTGTCGCTGGTATGAACTCGCCAGCATCCGACTCGACCGTCGGCCCCGATCGCACTCACGACATCGTCGTCTACGGCGTCACCGGCTTCGTCGGGAAACTGACGGCGAAGTACCTCGCCGAGCATGCACCGGCCGACACCCGGATCGCCCTCGCCGGGCGCTCGACGGCGCGGGTGGAGGCCGCCAGGAAGGAACTGGGCTCCAGGGCTCAGCAGTGGTCCGTTCTCGAGGCCGACGCCACCGACGTCGCATCGCTCGAGGCCATGGCCCGATCGACCCGAGTCGTCATCACCACGGTCGGCCCCTACGCCAAGTACGGCCTGGAATTGGCGACGGCGTGCGCCGAGGCCGGGACGGATTACGTCGACCTCACCGGCGAGGTGCTGTTCGCTCGCGAGAGCATCGACACCAATCACGAGATCGCTCAGCGCACCGGGGCCCGCATCGTCCACTCGTGCGGCTTCGATTCCATCCCGTCCGACATCGGCGTACACGCCCTGTACGAGGCCGTCACCGCGGACAACGCCGGGGAGCTGACCGACACGACCCTGGTGGTCACGTCGATGTCCGGTGGGGTCAGCGGTGGCACCATCGACTCGCTGCGAGGGCAGATCGAGGCGATGAAGAAGGACAAGCGGGCCCGACGCATCGCCGCGCGGCCGTACTCGCTCAGTCCCGATCGCGGCCTCGAGCCGCAACTCGGTCGCCAACTCGACACCGTACTGATCGACGGCAAGAAGATCGACCCGAGCCTGCGCGGTTGGAAAGCACCGTTCGTGATGGCCTCGTACAACACGCGAGTCGTCCGGCGGACCAACGCACTTCGCGACTGGGCCTACGGAAAGCAGTTCCGCTACAGCGAGGTGATGAGTGTCGGCTCGTCGTTCGCCAGCCCCGTCCTCGCCGGTGCTCTGTCGGCTGGGCTTTTCGTCGGCGTGTCCGCGATGACTGTGCTTCCGAGCAAGGTGCTCGATCGCATTCTGCCCAAGCCGGGCACCGGCCCCAGTGAAAAAGCCCGCGAGAAGGGACATTTCACGGTCGACCTGTACACCCTCACCACATCGGGGGCTCGCTACCGGGCCCGGGTCAAGGCCTCGGGAGATCCCGGCTACAAGGCCACCGCAGTCATGCTGGCCGAGTCGGCACTCGCACTCGTGCACGGCGGTGACGCCCTGCCGAAGGCCAGCGGAGTCCTCACTCCGGCCACTGCGATCGGCGACGTCCTCGTGGACCGTCTCAATGCTGCCGGTATGGAGATCTGGGCCAAGCGCAGTTGATGTCGGGAACGGCAGTCCCCTCGGCGCGGTGCCCGCACCCGTGAGTGCTTGGCTCGCGGCGACACTGCCGGTGGCGACCATCGCTGCCGAATCGGTCGGTGCCCTGGGTACCGCAGTCGGCAGGCTGAGGGGTGTTCTCGAACCGTCTTCGACCGGCGCGGTCCCGACGGCATCGGCGGAGCGGATAGCAGCATCGTTCATGGGGGAACTCGATGGTGCGCCTCGACGGTGCACCGGTGCAGCCGTTCGCAGATCTGTCCGGCTTCTTCCGCGTGTCCGACGGCTGGGTGAGAACTCACGCGAACTATCCGCACCACCGGACTGCGCTGCTCGAGACGGTCGGTCTCGACGAAGATTGCGGCACTGAAGAATTCGCGGAGCGGGTGGCGGGGATCACCGCTGTCGAGCTCGAATGGTCGTGCGCACAGAACGGCGCTCTCGCAGTGCGGGTCCGCACCGAAGACCAGTGGCCCGCCGAGCCCGCAGGTGGTGCAGCCGAGTCCGGTCCGGTGATTGCACGCTCGAACGACACGGGCTCCGACACATGTCGAGTTCCCCGATTCCGAGGGACTACCGCTGCTCCGCTGGCCGGGGTCCGGGTGTTGGACCTGACCCGCGTCATCGCCGGACCGGTGGCCACCCGCGCGCTCGCCCTGTTCGGTGCCGAGGTGCTCCGCGTGGATCCGCCCCACCGCCCCGAGATCAGCTGGCAGCACATGGAAAACGGTCAGGGGAAGCGTTCGGCGACGGTGGACCTGAACACGCGTGAAGGGCGTGCAGTGATGAACCGACTGCTCGAGTCCGCCGATGTCTTGGTCACCGGGTACCGCCCGGGCGCTCTCGCACGGTTCGGACTAGAACACCGAGCGGACGTCCTGCATGGACGGGTCAGTGCGTGGAGTACCCACGGACCATGGTCGGATCGGCGGGGCTTCGACAGTCTCGTCCAGGCTGCCACCGGCATCTCGGTACTCGAAGGCAGTGGTGGAGAACCCGGGCACCTGCCGGCCCAGGCGCTGGACCACGCCAGCGGGTATCTACTGGCCGCAGGGATCGTCGGCGAGCTGGCCGATCGCGCGAACAGAACGGGTTCGACCGCCTCCGTCGAGGTGTCGTTGGCCCGGACGGCCGCATGGCTACTGCAACTACCAGGGCGGGGTCAGCATCACGGCCCTCGGGCGACGCCGCCGCCCGACTGTGTCGTGACCCACGGGCGTGTCACGACAGCACGGCCGGTTTTCGACGATCATGCCGACTACCCGTTTCCCGCACGCCCGTGGGGCACCGATGAGGCAACCTGGGGGTGAAGGCGAGCCGAGGCCGGATCAGTGGCGTCCGGCGGTCGCCGCTGCCTCGGAATAGAGCTCCTTGGCTTCCTCGGTCGAGTCGACCTGAGGCGGTGAGCCTTCCAGAGGTTGGGTGGCGGACTCGCGCAGGAATCCGACGGCGACGAGGCCGACGAGACCGCTCACGACGAGGTAATACGCAGGGATCATCGGGCTACCGGTCGAGCTGACCAACGCCGAGGTCACCAACGGCGTCGTACCCCCGAAGATCGACACGGACAGGTTGAAGCCGATCGACAGCGCCGCGTAACGAATCCGGGTGGGAAACAGGGCCGGTAGCGTCGATGCGCTCGGCGCCGCGAAACAGGCCAGAACGAGGCCGAGGAGCAAGCACGCGATCAGCGGACCCAACCACCCGCTACTGCGCAGCAGCAAGAAGCAGGGCACGGCGAGAACGATCTGCCCGACGGCACCGAAGACGAACACCGGTTTGCGGCCGATTCGGTCGGTGAGCCTGCCGACACCCACGATGACGCTCACCACGACGACCATCGCCGACAGGACGAGCAAGTCCGCACTGAGCTGACTTCGACCGACGACCTCGGTGAAGTACGTGGGTAGATATGACGTCACCATGTAGTTGGTCACGTTGTACAACAACACGATTCCCATGCAGATCAACAGCGCCCGCCAATGATCGGTGAAGATCTTCCCGATCGACCTCCGGCCGCTCTCCTGCGCCTTGACCTTGTTGTCGTGTTCGTCGAGTTGCTTGCGGAACGCGGGCGTATCTTCCAGCTTGAGCCGCAGGTACAGCCCGATCAGCCCCATCGGACCCGCGACGAAGAACGGTATGCGCCAACCCCATTCGATCATGGTGGCGTCGCCCAACACCGCGTTGAGGATCGTCACCAGGCCCGAGCCCATCGCGTAACCGACGAAGGTGCCGAAGTCGAGCCAACTTCCGAGGAACCCGCGCCGCTTGTCGGGTGAATATTCTGCGATGAACGTCGTTGCACCGCCGTATTCACCACCGGTGGAGAAGCCTTGGACCAAGCGGGCGACGAGCAGCAGAATCGGTGCCCAGATGCCGATGGTCGCGTAACTGGGGATGAGGCCGACAGCCAGAGTGCCGATCGCCATCATGATCATGGTGGCGGCCAATACCTTCTGCCGACCGATCCGGTCACCGAGCGGCCCGAAGAACAGGCCGCCGAGCGGACGAACGACGAACGCTGCAGCGAACGTGGCGAACGTCGAGATGAGTTGCACCGCAGGCGTGGCATCGGGATAGAACACCTTGCCCAACGTTGCCGCCAGATAGCCGTACACACCGAAGTCGAACCACTCCATCGTGTTGCCGAGAGCAGCTGCCGAGACGGCGCGCTTGAGCATCGGCTGATCGACCACAGTGATGCCCTCCTCCGAGAGCGCCGGCTTCGTGCGCATCCGTTTCGAGAACGCAACGCGGCGAAGATGCTGGACGTGGCGGCGTCCCCATGTGGCCTGCTCTCGGCCGGGTTCGAGACTGGGCACTGATGTCATTCGTTCAACGTTAGCCAGACAAACGATTCGTTTTCAAACGACCGCTGTGCAGATCGACGCACACACTCGGGCGAATGCCCAGGTGAACGCGCGCAACGACGAATGTGCCACACCGCTTTGGCAATCGAGGCATTACGGTCAATGCGGACAACGGTTTCCGCGGCGGATTGTCACCGAACGGGCGGGTACTGGCACGATGGACCAGTGCCGAACCACGATTACGGACTCACGCTGAACTGGACGGGCAACCGCGGTACCGGGACCACCGGTGCCGCAGCCTACGACCGCGATCACATCGTGTCGGCACCCGGGAAACCCGACCTTCACGCGAGCTCCGATCCGAGCTTCCGCGGCAATCCCGAACGCTGGAATCCCGAGGAGATGCTCGTCGCCTCGCTGTCCAGTTGCCACATGCTCTGGTACCTCGGGCTCGCGGCCGCATCCGGAGTGGTCGTCACCGAATACACCGACTCCCCCACCGGAGTGATGACCGAGCAATCCGATGGTTCGGGTCAGTTCGTCGAGGTCACCCTGGCTCCGGTCGTGACCGTCGTCGACCCGTCGATGGTGCCGCGCGCCGAGAAACTGCACGCGTCCGCGTCGTCGAAGTGCGTCATCGCGCGATCGGTCAACTTTCCGGTGCGGCACACCCCGACGACGGAGGTCGCATCGTGACCGTCCCCATGATCGTCGACGTCGACACCGGAATCGACGATTCTCTCGCCTTGCTGTACCTGCTGGCCAGCGAGGATGCTGAGATCCTCGGTATCGCATCCACCGCGGGCAATGTGCCGGTGAACCAGGTTGCGGCGAACAATCTCGCCTGGCTCGACCTGTGCCGCGCGGGTGATGTCGAGGTCTCGCTCGGCGCACAGGTACCCCTCGTGGCGCCGCTGATGACCACCGAGGACACCCACGGCCCGCAAGGCATTGGGTACGCGGAGCTTCCGGTGTCCACGCGGTCGCTGTCCGGCCGGGACGCCACCACGATGTGGGTGGAGCTGGTTCGTTCGCGACCGGGTGAGATCACCGGACTGGTCACCGGTCCGCTGACCAATCTCGCGCTGGCGATCCGTCGGGATCCCGAGCTACCTCGACTGCTGAAGCGACTGGTGTTGATGGGCGGCGCATTTCAGCACCAGGGCAACACGACACCGACTACCGAATGGAACATCGCCGTCGACCCCGAGGCCGCAGCGGAAGTGTTCGCAGCCTTCTCCGGACTACCGCCGGAACGACATCCCATCGTCTGCGCGCTCGACATCACCGAGACCATCGAAATGACCCCCGATCACATCCGACGGCTGACAGCGCGAGCGCGGAGCCTTCCGCCCGAGGTGATCTCGCCCGACGACGCACCGGGTGTTCGATCGACGGCGTCGAACCCGATCGTGCGGCACTTCTCCGATGCGGTGCGGTTCTACATGGAATTCCATCGCGATCACGATCAGGGATTCTTGGCGCACATGCACGACCCCTTCGCGGCGGCCGTCGCACTGGATGCCGATATCGCCACCTACCGTCATGCGACCGTCGACGTCGAACTCGTCGGAACCCTCACGCGCGGAACGACGGTCGCGGACTGGCGCGGTATGTGGGGCAAGGCCCCCAATGCGGCGATCGCAACACACACCGATCCCGAGGCATTCTTCGATCGACTCATCGAACGCGTCGGAGCTCTTGCCGACCGGCTCTATCCCGCGCTCCCGGCCGCCGGGGCAGATTCAGGAGTCGAACGCGTCGAGTAGCTCCTGGGCGGCCAGCGCGGCCGTCAGAGAACCGTCGCGTACCCGGGCTTCGACGTCGCCGCGGATGGCCTTGACGGACGGGTTCTGCGCCAGCCGGCGCAGCAGTTGGTCGTTGACCATCGTCCACGTCCAATCGACCTGCTGCTTGCGACGCTTCTCCGCGAATTCGCCTGCGTCACTGAGCACTTGCTGATGGCGCAGCACGGTGTCCCAGTACTCGTCGAGTCCGGTGCCCTCGATGGCGCTCATGGTCAACACCGGGGGCTTCCAGATCGCATCGTGCGGATAGATCAGCCGCAGCGCGCCCGCCAATTCCCGCGCCGCGTTCTTCGCGTCGGTCGCGTGCTTGCCGTCGGCCTTGTTGACGGCAACCAGATCGGCGAGTTCGAGAACGCCCTTCTTGATGCCCTGCAACTGATCTCCGGTACGCGCGAGCGTCAGGAACGTGAAGCAGTCGACCATGTTCGCGACCGTCACCTCGGACTGCCCGACGCCCACCGTCTCCACCAGAATGACGTCGAAGCCTGCCGCTTCGAGGAGCACGATCGTCTCCCTCGTCGCACGTGCGACACCACCCAGGGTTCCCGAGGTCGGAGACGGCCGAATGTATGCGTTCTCCTGCACCGCGAGACGCGACATCCGGGTCTTGTCACCCAGGATCGAACCACCGGTACGCGTCGACGACGGATCGACGGCGAGCACCGCGACCCGGTGCCCCTTCTCGATCAAGCGCATCCCCAGCGCGTCGATGAAGGTCGACTTGCCGACCCCCGGCACGCCGGTGATACCGACGCGATGGGAACCACCCGCATCGGGCAGAACCCGAAGAAGCAACTGCTGAGCCAGATCACGATGATCCGAGCGAGTGGACTCGACCAGCGTGATGGCACGCGCCAGCCCGGATCGCTCGTTCGCACGGACCGAATCGGCCACCGCGTCGATATCGATGGTTCGGCCTCTCGGCGACGGTGCACCGGTCGGAGAACCCGTCTTGTCGTTCGGAGAACCCATACTCAGGCGTTGGCCTCGCGTGGTGCGTGCCCCAGCGCAACGGACAGCTTCTCCACCAGCCCGATCGCCGCGTCGGCGATGACGGTGCCCGGAGGGAAGATCGCCGCAGCGCCCGCCGCGTAGAGCTCGTCGAAATCACCGGGCGGGATGACGCCACCGACGACGATCATGATGTCCTCACGGCCGACTTCGGCCAAGGCCTGTCGCAAGGCGGGCACCAGCGTCAGATGGCCTGCGGCCAGCGACGACACCCCGACGACGTGCACGTCGTTGTCGGCGGCCTGCCGGGCCACCTCCTCGGGGGTCTGGAACAGCGGGCCGACGTCGACGTCGAAGCCGATGTCCGCGAACGCCGTGGCAATCACCTTCTGACCTCGATCGTGTCCGTCCTGACCCATCTTGCACACCAGGACGCGAGGCCGACGGCCCTCGTCCTCGGCGAACTGCTCGACCAGCGCGGTGGCGCGGGTGATGTTCTCGGATTTGCCTGCCTCGTCGCGGTACACACCACTGATTGTCCGGATTTCGGCCTGATGGCGCCCGTAGACCTTCTCCAGTGCATCGGAGATCTCGCCGACGGTGGCCATCTTGCGTGCCGCGTCGATGGCGAGAGCCAGCAGGTTGTTCTCCATCCCCGGCTGGTCCGAGGCCGCCGCTCTGGTCAGGTTCGCCAGGGCTGCCTCGACCTCGGCGGTGTCCCGTTCGGCCCGCAGCCGCTCGAGCTTCTCTATCTGCTCGCGCCGAACCTTGGAGTTCTCGACCTTGAGCACCTCGATGGTGTCGGGCTCGTCGGGAACGTACTTGTTGACGCCAACCAGGGGTTGACGGCCGGAGTCGATCCGCGCCTGGGTGCGGGCCGCAGCCTCCTCGATGCGCAACTTGGGGATGCCCTCGCCGATGGCCTGAGCCATGCCGCCTGCTTCCTCGACCTCGGCGATGTGTGCCCGAGCCCGATTCGCGAGCTGGTGGGTGAGCCATTCGACGTAATGCGAGCCGCCCCACGGATCGATCGGGCGCACGGTGTTGGACTCCTGCGCGATGAGCAGCTGGGTGTTGCGGGCGATGCGCGCCGAGAAGTCCGTCGGCAGGGCGAGTGCCTCGTCGAGGGCGTTGGTGTGCAGCGACTGGGTGTGCCCCTGGGTGGCCGCCATCGCCTCCACACAGGTGCGGGCAACGTTGTTGAACACGTCCTGTGCCGTCAACGACCAGCCCGACGTCTGCGAATGAGTGCGCAGCGAACGGGATTTGGCGCTCTTGGGCTCGAACTGCTGCACGAGCTCGGCCCACAGCAGACGCCCGGCACGCAGCTTGGCGACCTCCATGAAGAAGTTCATTCCGATGGCCCAGAAGAACGACAGTCGCGGTGCGAAGGTATCTATGTCCATGCCTGCATCCAGACCGGCCCGGATGTACTCAACACCGTCCGCGAGGGTGTAGGCGAGTTCGAGATCGGCTGTGGCTCCGGCTTCTTGGATGTGGTAGCCGGAGATGGAGATCGAGTTGTACTTGGGCATCTTCTCGCTGGTGTACGCGAAGATGTCCGAGATGATGCGCATCGACGGTTTCGGCGGATAGATGTAGGTGTTGCGCACCATGAACTCTTTGAGAATGTCGTTCTGGATGGTGCCGGCGAGTTTCTCCGGCCCGACGCCCTGCTCCTCGGCGGCCGCGACGTACAGCGCCAGGATCGGCAGCACAGCGCCGTTCATGGTCATCGAGACCGACACGCTACCGAGGTCGATGCCGTCGAACAGTTGCCGCATGTCGTAGATGGAATCGATGGCGACGCCTGCCATTCCGACGTCACCTTGCACTCGGGGGTGATCGGAGTCGTAGCCGCGGTGGGTGGCCAGGTCGAACGCGACCGACAGACCCTTCTGGCCGGCCGCCAGGTTACGGCGGTAGAACGCGTTGGACTCCGCCGCCGTGGAGAAACCTGCGTACTGGCGGATGGTCCACGGCTGGTTGACGTACATCGTCGGGTACGGCCCGCGGAGAAACGGCGGAGCACCCGGGTAGCTGTGCAGCGGGTAGCCCTCGGCCTCGGCGGCTGCACGGTCTGCCTCGGTGAACACCGGCTTGACGTCGATGCCCTCGGGGGTGGACCACACCACCTGCTCGGGCGTGTAGAAGTTGGCCTTCGCGCCCTGCCGTACATGGGCGTCGACGTCCTGGGCCGACGGCGGCGTCGGCGTCGGCTCGTCGGGGTCGACCAGTGGCACGTCGGCGAAACTGCCGATGGTGTGCGAGATTCGGTTCTCGTCGGTCGTCACTTCGAGGCTCCCAGGGTGTCGAGAAGTTCGGTCAGCACTGCCACGGCGTCGATCTTCGCGGTCAGAAATCCGTCGGGACGCGAGGTGCCCTCGGTGCCGGTGAAGATCTTCTCGGGGCCGGCAAGCAGCACCTGGGTGACGCCTGCGGCCCGCAATGCATCCACGGCAGTGGCGGCCTCGTCGGCGTACCGCTTGTCGGTTCCGCACACCACCGCTATCCGAGCTCCGGACGTCTCTACCGATCCGGCGATTCCGTCGACGGTCAGGGGGCCGGGATCGACGGCCTCGATTCCGCCCGACGCCAGCAGGTTCGACGCGAACGTCGTTCGGACATTGTGTTCGGCGACGCTGCCCAGCGGCACCAGGAGCACCGTCGGGCGCGAATCGTGCTCGGCCAGATAGGCATCCGACCGGTCTCGCAGCGACTCGAATGCCCGGCCGTACCGATACACCGTTGTCGAGCCCTGCGGCGCGGTTCGTTGGGGATCGAGCGGAGCCTCGGCCAGGTTGGGAAATTCGTTGACGCCCGTCAGCGGGGTGACTCGGTGAGCGATGTCGGAATCGCGTTCGGCGCGGGTCTTCTCGATCGCAGTCATCAGCGAACCGTCGTCGACGGCGGCGCGGAAACCTCCGGACGTTTCGATGGTCTGGAAGAACTCCCAGGCCTTCGCCGCGACCGCTGCCGTCAGCTCCTCGATGTACCAGGACCCGGCACCGGGATCCAGGACCCGTCCGAGATGCGCTTCTTCGAGCAGCAGCAGCTGGGTGTTTCGGGCGATACGGGCCGCGAACGTCTTCGACACCCCGGCTGCGCCGCCGGCGAGTGCCGCATCGAACGGGAGCACGGTCACCGAATCGGCACCGCCCACTCCCGCTCCGAACGACGCCAGCGTGGTCCGCAGCATGTTCACCCACGGATCCCGCTGCGACATCATCGCTTCCGAGGTCACCGCATGCTGAGGAGCGTCACCGGCGTCGGGGGCTCCGCACACCTGCGCGATGCGCGCCCACAGCGTGCGAGCGGCCCGGAACTTGGCGATGGTCTGGAACTGGTCGTCGGTGGCGGAGAACCGGAACTCGATCTGTCGCAGGGCATCGGCGATGCCGATACCGGCATCGGTCATGGACCGGAGGTACTCGAGTCCTGCGGCGATCGCCGCACCGAGCTCCTGTGCGTCGCTGCCACCGAGATTGTGGAACACGGTGCCGTCGACCGTGATCGCACGAATCGTCTCGGCACGACCGATCGACTTGCGAGCCAGCTCGAGCGCCTCGGTCATCTCGATCGACTCGGTTCCGCTCAACCCGGCAGTGAGAGTGGACACGCCCAGCCGGATGTCGACTGCGGCGCGCTCGTCGATATCGGCGGAGTCGAGCACCTCGAACACCGCCGCTGCCGCTGCGGACACGTCCCCGCGCGCATCGATCGTCAGCGGTGCGAGCTCGAGAAACACCCCACGCAGAACCTCCGGCAGAGCGGTCGGGTCGACGCCACCGTTGCCGACCGTCAACCACAGGGCGCTGGTGCCGTTGGAGAGCGAATCGAGAATCTGGGTGTTCGCAGTCGCCGCGTCGTCGGCACCGTCGCCCCGGACCGAGCCGTGGCGGGTGCACACCTTCCAGCCCGCGTTGACGTCGCGGTGGGGGTCGCGTCCCCGCAGGTAGGGGAACTGCCCGGGCAGCGGACCTTCCGGTCGTTCGTCGAAGGCGGTGTACAACGGGGACACGGTGATCCCGTCGTACGTCGTGGAATCGAGTAGGTGTTCGGCATCGGCCGGCAGATCGGACACCTCGACCCGACGCGATTTGGCCAGGACACCTGCCACTGCCTTCTGCCAGGCCGCATGAGCGCTGCGTGCGGCATCTTCGTGCGACGCGATGGACACGTGTGCTGCTCCCTCGGTTCGGCCGGGTAGTCCTTCGCCCGACGTGAAGTGATGCTAACCCCACCGAGTTGCACATTATCGTGAGGATCACCTCACGTTCGATCGTGCAGCGCGGCTCTCGGACTCGGGAGGCGACGAGGTGTCGTCTCACGCCGGTACGCTGGCCTCTCGTGACCCGGCACCTGCGTGACGTTCGACTGATCGCGCTGCTGGCGGTGATTGCCGTTTTCGCTCTGGTAGCGGTGTTCGCACCCCATCCGAGTGTCGAACAGATTCGTGATTGGGGTGCGTCCGTCGGTCCGGCATTCCCGCTCGTGTTCTTCGGTGTGCACGCGATCGTGACCGTTGCGCCTGTCCCGAGAACGCTGTTCACGCTCAGTGCAGGAGTGTTGTTCGGGCCCCTGACCGGTCTGGCGGTCACCATCGGCGCGTCGACCGTCAGTGCGATGCTGGCGCTGCTGTTGGTCCGTGCCATCGGTCGCGACGCCGTGGCAGCGCGGATGTCGCACTCGGCTCTCGATTCGGTGGACGAGAGTCTGCGTCGACGAGGATGGCTGGCCGTCGGCTCCCTGCGCCTGATCGCGCCGGTGCCGTTCTCGTTGGTGAACTACGCGTGTGGGGTGTCGGCGGTTCGGCTCGTCCCGTTCGCCCTGGCGACGGCCGTCGGGATGCTGCCGGGCACGCTCGGAATCGTCGTGATCGGCGGAGCGATCGGAGGCGAGACACATCCGGCGCTGCTGGTGTTGTCTGCGGTCTGTATCGCGATCGGTCTGAGTGGGCTGGTGGTGGATTGGCGGCTCTCGCGAGGTTCGCGATCCGTGCCGGCGCCTGCGGGCGGTCGACAGGCCGGGAACCTTGATTCCGACGAATCAAGCCTTGAAGCTTGACTGGACCACATCAACGATCTAGCCTTGTCCGATGTTCGTGCTGACCGTGGACCAACGCCGCAGTAGATGCGATATCGATCGCGTGCCCGAACTGCTCGAACGCTATCGCGACCACGAACTGATCCGGCCCTTCGAGCGCACCGCAGGAGACGAAGTGCAAGCCGTCTGCGAGGACGCCGCTACCGTCGTCTCGATCGCTCTCGAACTGGTCGCCACCCCGCACTGGAGCGTCGGCATCGGCATCGGATCCGTCGAACTCCCGCTACCCGAGACGACACGCGCCGGACGCGGACCGGCATTCGAAGCAGCCAGAGACGCCGTGACCCGAGCCAAGAACGCCCCGGCTGCGCTCGCCGTCAGCGGTCCCGACGACGCTGCCGCCGAGGACGCGGAGACGGCATCGACCCTGGTTGCGCTGCTCGTGATCAGACGATCGGACCAGGGGCGAGAAGCGGTGGAACTCATGGCCCGCGGGTTCTCGCAAACCGAGGCGGCCGAACGGTTGAAGATCAGCAAACAAGCCATGTCGCAACGACTCTCGGTAGCCGGCTGGCACGTCGAGAACGCAGGTCGCACCCTGGCGACTCGACTGCTCGACACCGCGAACACGACGGGAAACCACAGGCCATGATCGTTGCCACCCTGGTGCTACTGGCACTGACCGCAATTGCCGCCATCGTCCCCACCGGCACCGGGATTCGCCGATGGCTGCCCACCGTCGCCGCGTCGAGTCTTCTCGTGGCAGCGGCAGTCCTGGCCACGGTGGCCGGACCGGCCTACGGTCTCGGCCATGCCGTCGGAGTCGTCCTGAGCGTCGTCGCAGCAGCCCTGGGTGGAACGGCGGCGGTACCCACCGTGTTTCGCATCGCACGACGACGCAGCGACTCGACCGGAGACGATCCGGTCGAGCCGCTGCGTGGTGGACTGACCATAGGCGTCCTCGAACGCGTGGCCGTCGCCGTGTCGATTCTCGCCGGATGGCCGGAGGGCATCGCGATCGTGCTGGCAGTCAAGGGACTCGCGCGCTATCCAGAACTGCGCGAATCCCATGCCTCCGAACAGTTCATCATCGGCACCTTCGCCAGCGTCCTGTGGGCTCTGGCCGCTGCCGGGGTCGGCACGGCCCTGATCAGCTGATCGGGGCCGTCCCTCAACGCTGTTCCGGCTCCGCCTCCGGGGACGCCGCCAGGGCACCGACGTCGAACCCCTTCGACAGCTCGGGCGCGGACGCCAGCGACGTGTCGACCGGCTTGCGCGCCACCGCTTCTGCAGCCTTGACCGCCTCGGCGACCGCCGGATCGGTCTTGGTCTCGAACCATTCGGCAACCTCGTCCGAATCGTCCTCCGGCTTGGGCTCGTTGCCGGCCGACTCGTTGGGCTCGTACCGGAACACACCGTCTTCGCCGGGCGCACCGAGTGTCTTGGCGAACCCCTTGAGAGCGTCACCGAAATCGCTCGGGATCATCCACACCTTGTTCGCATCGCCCTGAGCCATCTGCGGCAGCGTCTGCATGTACTGGTACGCGAGCAACTCGGGCGTCGGCTTGCCTGCCTTGATGGCGCCGAACACCTTCTCGATCGCCTTGGCCTGACCCTGAGCTTCGAGGTACTTCGCGGCGCGGTCACCCTGCGCCCGCAGGATGCGGGACTGGCGCTCGCCCTCGGCGGTGAGGATGGCTGCCTGCTTGCCGCCCTCGGCCGCGAGAATCCGGCTCTGCTTGTCTCCCTCGGCCGTCTTGATCGCCGATTCGCGATGGCCTTCGGCGGTGAGGATGGTCGCTCGCTTCTCGCGATCGGCCTTCATCTGCTTCTCCATCGACTCCTGGATCGAGGGCGGCGGGTCGATGCTCTTGAGCTCGACTCGGGCCACGCGCAGGCCCCAACGGCCGGTGGCCTCGTCCAGTACGACCCGCAGCTGCCCGTTGATCGAATCACGCGAGGTGAGAGTTTCCTCCAGCGTCATTCCACCGACGACGTTGCGCAGAGTGGTGGTGGTCAACTGCTCGACACCGACGATGTAGTTGTTGATCTCGTACACGGCCGATTGCGGGTTGGTGACCTGGAAGTAGACGACGGTGTCGATGGACACGGTCAGGTTGTCCTTGGTGATCACCGGCTGCGGCGGAAACGACACGACTCGCTCACGCAGGTCGACCTTGGCACGAATACGGTCGACGAACGGCACGAGAAACGTGAGCTGACCGGACACGGTGCGCGTGTAGCGGCCGAGCCGCTCGATCACGGCGGCCTCGGCCTGCGGGACGATCGAGATGGACTTGGCCATCAACACCGCGACGAATGCGACGATGACAGCCAGTGCGATGAGTGCTTCCACGTGGCTACGGTCCCTTCCATACGACGGCGGTTGCGCCGTCTATCTCCATCACGGTCACGGTGGTACCCGGGGCATAGACCTCGGTCTCGTCGAGTGGACGAGCGGTCCACACCTCCCCACCGAGCTTGATCTGGCCTTCGTGGGCAGTGACCTGCTCGAGAACGATCGCACTCTTGCCGGTGAGCGCAGCCATCCCCATCGGGGTTTCGGGCGGAGTCGCGAAGCGACGCAACAGTATCGGTCTCAGACCGAGCACCAATGCCAGCGACAGGACGCCGAAGACGATCGCATCGGCCCACACCGGGAAGTCGGTCAGAGCCGATACGCCTGCGGTGCCGAGCGCGCCGCCGGCGATCATGAGAAGAAAGAAGTCGCCCGTCAGTGCCTCGGCACCGGCGAGAACCACTGCCGCTATGAGCCAAATGATCGCTGCCACAGCCTCCATCCAAGCACGAATCGGACAATTGCCGGTGCGTTGCTGGACACAGCCCTACTCGGTGACGAAGTCGACCAATTGCTCGACGGCTCCGATCAACGGTGCTTCGAGATCACGGAAGCTCGACACCGACGAATACACCCGACGCCACCCCTCCCGCGGACTGCCCCACCCCAACTCTCGACAGATTCCGGTTTTCCAATCCTCACCCCGCGGGATCTTCGGCCAAGCGTCGATGCCGACAGCAGCGGGCTTGACCGCCTCCCAGACGTCGATGAACGGATGACCGGTGACGAGAACGTGTTCGCCCAGCGACCTCGTCAACTTCGACTCCTTGGAACCGGTCACCAAGTGGTCCACCAGAACTCCCACACGGCGGCCCGGTCCGGGACCGAATTCCGCCAACCGCTCCCCCAGATTGTCCAGACCTTCCAGATGCTCGACGACCACGCCCTCCACCCGAAGATCGTGTCCCCACACACTTTCCACCAGGGCCGCGTCGTGCACGCCCTCGACCCAGATGCGACTGGCGCGGGCGGTGCGCGCGCGCAGGCCCTCGACCTTGGTCGAACCGGATGCGGAGCGCGTCGGTGCCGCCGCAGCCGCCGCAGGCTTGGGCCGAACCAGGGTGACCCGACGTCCGTCGATCAGGAACGCCGCCTCGCGCAGGGCGAACAGCCGCGTCGTGCGGGCACCGTCCTCGAGCCGGACGAAATCTCCGTCGTAGGTGCGCTCGAAGCCGACCACGGCACCGCAGTACCCGGTGCCTGCATCTTCGACGACCAATCCGCGCTCGGCCGACACCTCCGGTGCCGGAACCTTGCGCATGCGACTGTGCCCTCTGAGAATGTCTCCGCCGTACATGTCGTTCACGGCGACCAACGCTAGCGACACCGGCGTCCCGAGCACGGTTCGCCACGCCGACCTATGCTCGTGAGTCGTGTGTTCCTCAAGCGCAAGTCTCGCCCTGTGGGCCGGTTCCTGGCTGGCCGGTGCCAGCTCGCCCGACGACGTCATCGACGCCATGTACGAGTGGGCACCGATGCATCTGGTGGGTGCAGGCGATGCCGACGCGGCAGTGAATTTCGGGCTCGAGCATCCCGGCTACGCCGATGGAATCGCGGGCCTGCTGCACGCGATCAGGGCGGCTGCAACAGCGTCGACTCCCGAGGCCGGCGACGATCGAGTCAAACTCGTTCTGCCTGCCCCCGGCGCAGTGACTGGACTGCCCGCGAACACGGATTTCTCGCGTGCCGCCCTGAACGCGGGGCAGGCCGTGATCGTCGGGACCTCGGGCAACGCCGGCATCGGTGTGGTGCCCGTCGTGGAGGGACCGGATGTGTTGCGCTGGACCGTGTACTCGATCGTCGTCCCCGAGCACCGTCATCGAGATCAGGGGTTGGGTGAGGCCGAGTACGAAATGCGTGAGGCCGTGCGCGGCGCAGCGGACGCTCTCGCGCAGATGCAGTCGCTACCCACCCGCACCCTCGACACCGATCCGCGCACCCGTATCGCCGCACTGATCGCCGACGCGGCACGGCATCGCTACCCGGCAGAGATGTCCGACAGAGCGTTCCGCGTCCTCGAATCGGCAGATCGGGTCGCCGCCATTCTGACGGTCGCGGCGGGATCGGCTCCGTCGGAGGCACCGACCGCGTCGGCAGCCGCGGCCCGTGAAGAACTCGTTCGACCGCTGTGGGCTGCGGTGCGCACCGCGCGCACCATTGCGGTCGCGACGAGCATCGAAGCGGCGATGCACTCCGCCTGACACCCCGTCGGACGCAGGTGCCGGGCGGACGCGTTCACGACGTGGCTGCGGGCCTGGCGGGCCGGGTGGGCTGCTCACAACAGCCGACGGCGCAGCGACTGCCGTCCAGCGTCGAACCGTAGCCGGGCACACTGCCGAGGCCGCGGCACCGTCCACCGACTCGGTATTCGTCCACGAGCTCGCGAATCATCTGCGGAAAACGCGCATCGGATCCGGGAGTACCTGCACGGGCGAAGGCCATTCCCAGTTCACGGGCTTTCTCCTCCGCTTCGGTGTCCAGATCCCACACGACCTCGAGGTGGTCGGACACGAATCCGATCGGACACACGATGACGGCGTCGACGGACTTCTCCGACAGCGCTTCGAGGTGATCACAGATGTCGGGGTCGAGCCACGGCACCTGCGGAGGGCCGGAGCGGGATTGCCACACCAGGTCGTAATCGTCGACGCCCGACGCGGCTGCGACGAGCCTCGATGCCTCGGCCACCTGACGGCTGTAGAGGTGACCGCCGTCCTGGGGCGGGCCCGCATTGGCGTCGGCGGCCGAGGGGATGGAGTGTGCGGTGAACACCAGACGTGCACCGGCGCGGTGCTGCTCGGGCAGTGAGGCTCGCGCCGATGCGACGGCGTCGCCGAACGCGTCGACCATCAGCGGGTGGTCGTAGTACTGCCGGATCTTGAGCAGATGCGGTGCATCGTCACCGACGGCGGCGCGGGCCCGGGCGATGTCCTCGTGGTACTGCCTGCATCCGGAGTATCCGCCCCACGCGGAGGTCGGGAAAACGAGCGCGTTCCTGATTCCGTCCGACTTCATGGTCGCGACGGTGTCCTCGATCATCGGATGCCAGTTGCGGTTTCCGAAATAGATCGGCAGATCGACTCCGGCGGAATCGAATTCGCTGCGGAGCGCCTCGATGATGTCTCTGTTGAGTCGGTTGATCGGCGAGACTCCGCCGAAGTGCATGTAGTGCTCGACGACGGCGTCGAGCCGCTCGGGCGGCACTCCACGACCGCGAGTGACGTTCTCCAGGAACGGGCGTACGTCGGCGGGCTGTTCCGGCCCGCCGAACGAGAGCACCAACAATGCGTCGAAGTCTCCAGGGGTGGTCATGTTTTCCATTGTGCCCCCGTCGCCGACCGGCCCCTGCGGGGGTCCGATCGGCGAACCAAACCTCTCGGCGGGCGCACGTGCGGGTGCGCCCACCGCGGCATCACATGTTCTCGGGCAGGTACGTGTTGTGGCTGGCTCCGCCGTCGACGTACACGATGGATCCAGTGGTGCCGGGCAGCCAATCCGAGAGCAACGCGACAATGGACTTGGCGACGACGGTGGGGTCGTTGACATCCCAACCGATCGGGGCAGCACCGTCCCAGTAGACGTTGAGCTGGTTCATCTTTGCCGCGTCGTCCGTGGCCGTACCCGCGATGGCCTTGGCGGCGAGGGTCTTGATGGGGCCGGCAGCGACGAGGTTGGAGCGAATGCGCTTGGCGGCGCCCACTTCCCGGGCCACGTAGCGGTTGACCGATTCGAGAGCAGCCTTGGCCACGCCCATCCAGTTGTAGTACGGCATCGACGTACGAGGATCGAAGTCCATTCCGACGATGGAGCCACCCTCGTTCATGACCGGCAGAACTGCACGCGCAAGCGATGCGTAGCTCCACGCCGAGATCTCGAATGCCTTCGCGGCGTCGGGGCCGGGGCCGTCGAGGAACGGCTTGGCGTCGGGGCCCATCAGGGTGCGGGGCGCGAATGCGATCGAGTGCAGAACCCCGTCGATACCTTCGGGCGCGACCTCGCGAACGCGGTCGGCCAACGCCGCCAGGTGCTCCTCGTTGGTGGCGTCGAGCTCGATCGCCGGCGGCACCTCCTTGGGTAGACGCTGTGCGATGCGGTCGATGAGCCGGAGCCGATCGAACCCGGTGATGATCACCTTGGCACCCTGCTCCTGCGCCATGGCCGCGGCGTGGAACGCGATCGAGGCATCGGTGATGATGCCGGTGACGAGAATGGTCTTGCCTTCGAGCAATCCGCCCATAGTGCTGTGTTCCTTAGCTTTCGAAGATGAAATCGATGACGTCGAACTGAAAAATACTGTGCAAGAACGGCTCTCAGTGACCCATGCCCATGCCGCCGTCGACGGGGATGACGGCACCGGACACGTAGGAGGAGTCGGGGCCGGCCAGGAAGCTCACGACCGCCGCGACGTCCTCGGGCTGCCCCAGACGCTGAAGCGGGATGAATTCCTTGGCCTTGCCGCGTAATTCGTCGGAGAGTTCTGCGGTCATGTCGGTTTCGATGAATCCCGGGGACACCACGTTCGCGGTGATCGAGCGTGATCCGAGCTCACGAGTGATCGACCTCGCCATGCCGATGACACCGGCTTTCGAGGCGGCATAGTTGATCTGCCCCGGTCCGCCGGCCATGGCCACGACCGAACTCAGGAAGATCATCCGGCCCCAACGCGCGCGCAGCATGGCACGGTTGGCGCGCTTGGCGACCCGAAAGGCCCCGGTCAGGTTCGCGTCGATCACGCGCTGGAACTGCTCCTCGGTCATGCGCATCAGCAACGTGTCGTCGGTGATTCCGGCGTTGGCCACGAGCACCTCGACCGGACCCTGCTTCTCCTCGACCTCCTTGAAGGCCGCGTCCACCGAGGCGGAGTCGGTGACGTCGCAGACGACTCCCAACAGCCCGTCGGGGGCGCCGGAGCCGCGGTGGGTGACGGCCACCTTGTGTCCGTCGGCTAGGAGCCGCTGGGCAATGGCGAGACCGATACCTCGGTTACCTCCGGTGACGAGTACCGATCGCGCGATGAAGTCAGGTGTGGACATGCCTAGCAACCTATCTGTTCGTCCTGGAATGACAAAGCGAAACTTACTGGTGAGTAAGAACAAAGATCACGGCAGACGTTGCCGCATCACCAACGCCGAACCGAGGCCGACCGATATGCAGAGAACACCGAGTATCAGCCACGGACGCGACGCGTCGCCGCGGGTGATCTCGAACCCGATCTGTTCTTCGAGGGTGTCGTAGACGTCTCGGAGACCCTCGAGCGACGACGCGGAGAAGAAGCTGCCGCCGGACAGGTTCGCGATCTCTCGCAACGACGGATCGTCGACCGGTACGGGGACGCGTTCGACGCCGTTCTCGTCCTCGATCTCGACCGAGCCGTAGCTGGTGCCGAACGAGATCGTGGAAATGGGCACGTTCTTGTCCTTGGCGGCACGCGCCGCGGTGTACCCGCCGCGTGGGTCGTCGAGGTTCTGCGGGACGGTCTGCTTACCGTCCGAGAGCAGCACGATGCGCGCAGGCGGTGCCGCGTCGCCGCCGCCGAGGATGGCACCGAGAGTGTCGATGGACTGGAGCGAGGTGAAGATCGCCTCGCCTGTGGCCGTTCGCTCGCTGAGCTGCAACTTGTCGATGGCGGACTTGGTGGCCTCGCGGTTGGCCGTTGGCGAGACCAGAACCGAGGCCGTACCGGCGAACGCGACCAGTCCGAGATTGATGCCGGGTGTCAGACCGTCGGCGAAGGATTTCGCTGCTTCCTGCGCGGCGGCCAACCGAGTCGGCTCGACGTCCGTGGCCTCCATGGACAGTGACACGTCGATCACCAGCATGACCGTTGCCCGGTTCCGGGGCACGCGTTGATCGGCGGTGGGGCCGGCCAACGCGACGGTGAGGAACATCAGGCCGACCAGAACGAGAGCCGTCGGCAGGTGCCGCAGCCGATTGGGCCGATCGGGTGCGACGGACTCGAGCAGTTCCATGTTGGAGAACCGCAGTACGTGCTTCTGCTTGCGCCGCTGGACGCAGACGTAGCCGACCGTCAGTGCGACGACGACGACGAGAAAGCCCAGCCACCACGGCGAGGCGAAATCGGTCAGGCTCATCGCGGCGCCCGCGCGGTGTTGGTGAACCCGGCCCCGATGGTGTGCCTGCGTGCGGTCACGAACCGTACGACGTCGGCGATCCAGTCACCGTCGGTACGGAGCGTCAATCGAGGTGCGCCGCACCGCCGCAGCGCCTTCTCCACGTCGTCGCGGTGTGCCGCGGCTGCGCGCGCGAAATCTGCCCGCAACCGCGGTGTCGTACTGAATTCGCGAGTACGACCGGATTCCGGATCGTGGAGAACGACGTCACCGACGTCGGGCAGTTCGAGATCACGTGGGTCGAGGACCTCGACGGCCAAGACGTCGTGCCGCGCGGAGATGGCCCGGAGCGAGCGCTCCCAGTCGATCGGCCCGAGAAAGTCGCTGATCACCACTGCCATTCCACGGCGTCGTTCGGGGCGTCGCAACGCTTCGATGGCCGCGCGCAGGTCGCCGCGCACACCGTCGGCTGCAGCAGGAGTGGTGGCAATGGCGCGAAGCATCGACTGCGTGTGCACGCGGCCGCCCCGTGCCGGAATGCGGTTGGTGTCCGAACCTGTTGCCACCACCGCGCCGATTCGATTTCCGCCACCGCCGGACAGGTGCGTGATGGCAGCCGAGGCCGCGACCGCGAGGTCGCGCTTCTCGCACCCGGTGGTGCCGAAGTCCAGGCTGGCCGACAGATCGACCACGAGCCAGGTCTCCAGCTCGCGGTCGGCGACGGACTGCCGCACGTGCGGATGCGTCGTACGCGCGGTGACCGACCAGTCCATCTGGCGAACGTCGTCACCCGGCTGGTACTCCCTGGCATCGCCCGGCTCGGACCCCGGACCGGGTATCAATCCGAGATGGTCACCGTGCAACACCCCGTCCAGCCGTCGACGCACGGTCAGTTCCAGGGTCCGCAGCGCTGCGGCCAGCTTCGGATCGCGCAGCTCACCCGAGCGGAACGACGGTGGCCGGGAAACGACGGCTCGGCCCGCGGAGGCGGTGTCGGGTCCGCTCACTGCCCCGGCGTACCGATCGATGATCCGTCACCGGACGGCTTCTGCAGAGACGGTGCGGGCTGGCCGTACTGCCCGGCTTGCGGATGGCTCTGGGGCCCTGGCTGCTGGGGACCCGGCTGCTGGGGCGCAGGCGGTTGGCCCTGGCCGGGAAACTGACCGGGTGCCGAGTACTGCCCCTGCGGCGGGTAGGGCCCCTGCGGCTGACGTCCGTCGAAGTGCTGCCCGGCCGGACCCCCTCCGTTGCTCTGCGGCACCGGTACCGCCTGCGGCGACACCTGCGGTAGACCGACGGTCTGCAGCACCCGGGAGATGACCGTCTCGGGGGTCACCTCGTCGGCCAGAGCGTCGTAGGAGAGCACGAGACGGTGCCGGAGCACGTCGGGAATGACTTCGAGAACGTCCTGAGGAACGACGTAGTCGCGACCACGGAGCAGAGCCAGTGCGCGGGAGGCCGCGATGATGCCGAGTGTCGCACGTGGCGATGCACCGTAGGCGATCCAGCTCGCCACGTCGTCCATCCCGAACTGCTCGGGCGTTCGGGTAGCGGCGATGACCCGCACCACGTAGTCGACGAGCGCGTGGTGCACGAACACCGAGCTGGCCAGATTCTGCAGCCGAACCAACTCGGCCGGGTCGAGGATCTGCTTGGGCTCGGGGGCCTTGATGCCCATGCGGTAGACGATCTCGCGTTCCTCTTCGACCGTCGGGTAGTCGACGACGATCTTGAACAGGAACCTGTCTCGCTGAGCTTCGGGAAGGGGGTACACACCCTCGTTCTCGATGGGGTTCTGCGTGGCCATCACCAGGAACGGGTCGGGCATCGGGAACGTCTTGCCGCCGATGGTCACGTGCCGCTCCGCCATGACCTCGAGCAGTGCGGACTGAACCTTGGCCGGTGCACGGTTGATCTCGTCGGCCAGCACGAAGTTGGCCACGACGGGTCCCAGTTCGGTGTCGAACTCCTCACGGCCCTGACGGTAGATCCGGGTGCCGACGAGGTCGGTGGGCACCAGGTCGGGAGTGAACTGAACTCGTGAGAACGAACCACCCACCACCCGTGCGAAGGTCTCGACGGCGAGGGTCTTGGCGACACCGGGGACGCCCTCGAGCAACACGTGTCCGCGTGCGAGCAACCCCACCAGAATGCGCTCCACCAGTCGGTCCTGACCGACGATCACGCGCTTGACCTCGTACACGGCCTTCTCGAGAAGTTGGACGTCCTCGGCCAGGGCCGGACTGTCCACCCGCTTCGGCTCCGCACTCGGTGGATTCGGAGTCGCAGACTCGACTCGCGTCGACCCCTCGTCGTTCGAAATCCGGCCGTCACGTGATGTCACCAAGAATTCACCGCTTTCAGTCGATCGTCGTCGGGCTCGTTTCGTACCGCCGCAATCAACTATTCCAGGTGATCGGTGTGTGCGCCGAAAGGCACCCCCGACGGGAAGCCGGAGTGGAGCCTGCGGAACGACTCGGGAAGCCGGAGTGGAGCCTGCGGAACGACTCGAGAAGCCGGAGTGGAGCCTGCGGAACGACTCGAGAAGCCGGAGTGGAGTCTGCGGATCGCGGTCAGGACACCATGCGCACTGCGTACGGCGTCATTCCGCTGTAGCGAACGTCGGACACCTTCACCACCGAACCCGATTGCGGGGCTTCGAGCATCTTGCCGTCGCCGAGGTAGAGCGCGACGTGTTGGCTGGCGTTGGGTCCGTAGAAGATCATGTCGCCGCGCTTCATCTCCGAGGACGGTACCTGCTTACCGGCGGTGTATTGGTAGCCGGTGTAGTGCGGTAGCGAGATACCCAGTCCTGCGAAGGCGTAGATCATCAGCCCCGAGCAATCGAAGCCGACCTTGTTGTAGTCGCCGTAGCTGTCGGCGACTCCGCCGTCCCTGATGCCCTTGGTCGGTCCGTTCTCGTCGCCGCCGCCCCAGGAGTACGGCACACCGAGCTGGCTCATTCCGCGGTCGATCGCCAACTCGACAGCTGCGCTGCCGGTGACGGACGGGGTCGTGGAGGTCTTCGGTTTGGTGGGCGTCTTGGGCTTGGTGGGGGTGGTGGGCGTGGTCGTGGTCGAGCTGTCCGAGTCGGTCGACGCGCTCGAATCGTCGTCCACGTCCACGTGCGAACGCTGGCCCTCGGCGATGGCGGCCGCGCGTTGCTGCGCCGCCAGGTTGGCCGACACTCGGGCAGCTGCCTGCACAGCAGCTTCCTTCGCTGCGGCCGTGGCGGCGGCAATGGCCGCGTCCTCGGCCGCCTTCTGCGCCTCCCAGTCGCCGTATGCGGCTCGCTGGTCCTGCAGACCGGCGACGTTGCTGCGGGCGGCATCGAGTTCGGTCTGCGCCGAGTCGCGCTCCGATTCGATCGTGGCCTTCCGGTCGGCCTCTGCCTGCAGCGCGGCCTGCGCCTCGGCGATGGCCTGCTCGGCCTCCGCCTTCTTCGCCTCGGCTTCCGAGGCAGCGGCGTCGGCTTGCTGCTTGGACTCACGCGCTGCCGAGTCGCGGTTCGCCTGCTCGGTACGGGCTCGCTGTAGGCCGTCGAGTACTGCGTTCTGACTGTTGGAGAGAATCTTCAGGACCTGGGCGCGGTCCAGGACGTCGTCCGGTCCGCTGGATCCCAGGAACGACGCCATCGAGGCGACGCCCGAGCCCTGGGTGTAGCTCGATTTGGCGAACTCGTCGAACTTGGCCTGGGCCGCCTGGATCTGGGTGCCTGCGTCGGCGAGAGCCTGCTGTGCGGCACCGACGACCGCGGCGGCCACGTCGGCCGCGTCGCGCGCATTCTGCAGATCGACCAGGGCCTTGTTGACGCCTTCGCGCTTCGACGCGACCTCGTCGTCGAGTTGGGCGAGCTGCTGGTTGGCCGAGGCGATCGCGTCGATCAGTTGGCCGACTCGGCCGAGGCTCGAATCGACGGCGCTGCCCGCGGCGGCGATGTCGGTGTCCGAGGGGTTGGGCGGTGGCGGTGGTACCGCGGCGGCAACCCCGGGAAGGGTCGCCGTCAACGCGAGAACGAGGCCTGCGCCTACCAGCACGAATCGGGTACGGACGAGTGCACGGCGGTGAGTTCCGCGGACTTGACGTCGGCTCACAAATGTCTCCCTCGGGTCCGGCATTCACTCGGGTTCGCGTCGAACCGTCGTGCCGTCGGGAAGCTCTCCGTCCTCCACCCCGATCGCAGGTGACGGTGAGCGCTCTCGCCGGGCAGGAAAGAAACACGCAGCGATACGACAGGTGCGAACCACGTCAGTCACACCCGAAGCAGTGGCCTCCCGAGTTCCCCACGGATGACAACCGCCTTCTGCGACACTCCTTCCCCAGCAGTGCCAATGGCACCGTACGACACTTCGCACCCTAAAGAAACTCCAGTCACAAATGACACATTGGTAATTTCACCAGGCACAACGCCGTGAACTCGGGGTTTACCGAAAACAATTTTTCCGACTTTTTCGGACGACCCGACGGTCACCATCGGGACGGGGTCGAACGGGGCGAGCGTCGGTCGGTCGAACGACACTCCGACGCGCGTGTTCAGTCGGCGACGGACTCGCTGTGCGCGCGGTCGTTCGACTCCGAACGCGAGCGATATCTGCGGACCTTCACGACAGCGGTCAGAGCCGCGACCGCGGCGACCACGACGACCAGGCCGCCCGTGAGCAGACCCCACGGTGTCTGATCCTCGACGAGGGTGTCGACGAAGTTGTCGGCTGCCACGACGTGGTTCCCGGTGTACGTACGGTCCTGGCCTGCTTCGAGGGTCACCCGGCTGATCGAGTCGCTGAACGTACCCACCTGCCCTGGGCTGAGCACGAGAACAGTCCCGCCCTCGCGTGCTCCGACAGCGGTTGCGAGGTCTCGAAGTTGCGAGTCGTGGCGAGGTTCGGTCGGCACGATGACGATGCTCAGATCGATGCCGTGGTCCTCGGCGCGCGCGACGACCGCGGACAAACCGGCCTCCTCGTCGGCGGGGGCACTGACGCCGGACTCGCGGACCGTGGCGACGATGCTGTCGACGTCCAGACCTGCCGGTATATCGGTGGCAAGTGGGGAAACGGCGTGAATCGGCTCAGGCATCTCTCGTCCAGTCGGTAGGAACCAGTCGGCTCGAACCCTACGTCACCGCCACGTGCGAACCTGGTTGCCCCGCAGGTCCGGCTTCACTACTGAGGTCGCCCTTCATTGCGCAGCCGGGAGCACTGCGTGAGGATCGTCGTGTGGTTCGGTCCCTCCAGACCCACCGAGGACCCGACCGCAGGTTTTCACAGGACAAGCGTACTGTTAGACTTCCATCGAGACACCGACCGTGCGTCCGCCCCGAACTCTCGCTACCGAGATTCGAGGCCGAGGCCCGCAGTCGGCGCCTCGCTTCAACCGTCGACACAGCCCCGTCGGCGGTGTGCCTCATAGACGAGTGGAGCTGAAGTGACCGCAAGTAAAGATTCATTCGGTGCAAAGGGCACCCTCGAAGTCGGAGAGAACTCGTACGAGATCTTCCGACTGTCGGCCTTGCCCGGTGCCGAGAAGTTGCCCTACGCACTGAAGGTCCTCGCGGAGAACCTCCTTCGCACCGAGGACGGTGCAAACATCACCGCCGACCACATTCGTTCGATCGCCTCGTGGGATCCGTCCGCGGAACCGAGCTTCGAGATCCAGTTCACCCCTGCACGCGTCATCATGCAGGACTTCACCGGCGTTCCCTGCATCGTCGACCTCGCCACGATGCGTGAAGCCGTCACCACCCTGGGTGGCGACCCCAACAAGGTCAACCCCCTCTCCCCCGCCGACATGGTCATCGACCACTCGGTCATCCTCGACGTCTTCGGCCGCGCCGATGCTCTCGAGCGCAACGTCGACCTCGAGTACGAGCGCAACGGTGAGCGCTACCAGTTCCTGCGTTGGGGACAGGGCGCGTTCGACGACTTCAAGGTCGTCCCTCCGGGCATGGGCATCGTGCACCAGGTCAACATCGAATACCTCGCACCGACGATCATGACCCGCAAGGGCCAGGCCTACCCCGACACCTGCGTCGGCACCGACTCGCACACCACGATGGTCAACGGCCTCGGTGTGTTGGGCTGGGGCGTCGGCGGTATCGAAGCCGAGGCGGCCATGCTCGGCCAGCCCGTCTCGATGCTGATCCCCCGCGTCGTCGGTTTCAAGCTCTCCGGTGAGATCCAGCCCGGCGTCACCGCGACCGACGTGGTGCTGACCGCGACCGAGATGCTGCGCAAGCACGGCGTCGTCGGCAAATTCGTCGAGTTCTACGGCGAGGGCGTGGCCGAGGTTCCGCTCGCGAACCGCGCCACCCTGGGCAACATGAGCCCCGAGTTCGGTTCCACCGCAGCCATTTTCCCGATCGACGAAGAGACGATCAACTACCTGCGCCTCACCGGCCGCAGCGACGAGCAGCTCGCTCTCGTCGAGGCGTACGCCAAGGAACAGGGCATGTGGCACGACCCGAAGAACGAGGCCGTGTACTCCGAGTACATCGAACTCGACCTCAACACGGTCGTTCCGTCCATCGCAGGACCGAAGCGCCCGCAGGACCGAATCCTGTTGTCCGAGTCCAAGGTTGCCTTCCGCAAGGACATCCACAACTACGTCGAGGAGAACCACCCGGCGCACGAGGGTGACAGCAAGCTCGACGAGGCGCTCGACGAGTCGTTCCCGGCCAGTGATTCCGCTTCGCTGAGCTTCGCCGAAGAGGACTCCGTCGACGTTCGTTCTGCCGCATACGGTTCCGAGGGCCGCCCGAGCAAGCCGATTCGGGTCACCACCGACGAGGCCGGCGAATTCGTCCTCGACCACGGTGCCGTCGTCGTCGCAGGCATCACCTCGTGCACCAACACCTCGAACCCGTCGGTCATGCTCGGCGCAGCACTGCTCGCCCGCAATGCCGTCGAGAAGGGGCTGTCCACCAAGCCGTGGGTCAAGACCAACATGGCACCCGGCTCGCAGGTCGTCACCGACTACTACGAGAAGGCCGGCCTGTGGCCGTACCTCGAGAAGCTCGGCTACTACCTCGGTGGTTACGGCTGCACCACGTGCATCGGTAACACCGGTCCGCTGCTCGAGCCGATCTCGAAGGCGATCAACGACAACGACCTCTCGGTCACCGCAGTCCTGTCGGGCAACCGCAACTTCGAAGGCCGCATCTCCCCCGACGTGAAGATGAACTACCTGGCTTCGCCGCCGCTGGTCATCGCCTACGGCCTGGCGGGCACGATGGACTTCGACTTCGAGACCGACGCTCTCGGCGAGGATCACGAGGGCAATCCGGTGTTCCTCAAGGACATCTGGCCGTCCTCGCAGGAGATCGAGGAGACCATCCAGTCCTCGATCAGCCGGGACATGTTCAGCAAGTCCTACGAGACCATCTTCGCCGGTGACAGCCGCTGGCAGAACCTGTCGACCCCCGAGGGCGACACGTTCGAGTGGGATCCCAAGTCGACGTACGTGCGCAAGCCTCCGTACTTCGACGGCATGACGATGGACCCGGCTCCCGTCGAGGACATCAAGGGTGCACGCGTGCTGGCGCTGCTCGGCGATTCGGTCACCACCGACCACATCAGCCCGGCCGGTCCCATCAAGGCGGGTACACCTGCCGCGCAGTACCTGGATTCGCACGGCGTCGAGCGCAAGGACTACAACTCGCTCGGTTCGCGCCGCGGAAACCACGAGGTCATGATTCGCGGAACGTTCGCGAACATCCGCCTGAAGAACCAGCTCCTCGACGACGTCTCGGGTGGCTACACCCGCGACTTCACGCAGGACGGCGGACCGCAGTCCTTCATCTACGACGCGTCGCAGAACTACCAGAAAGCCGGCATCCCGCTGGTCGTGCTGGGCGGCAAGGAGTACGGCAGCGGCTCCTCACGTGACTGGGCCGCCAAGGGCACCTCGCTCCTGGGCGTCAAGGCCGTCATCACCGAGTCGTTCGAGCGCATCCACCGCTCCAACCTCATCGGCATGGGCGTCGTTCCCCTGCAGTTCCCGGCCGGTGAGAGCGCATCGTCGCTCAAGCTGGACGGCACCGAGACCTTCGACATCGTCGGAGTCGCGAAGCTGAACGAGGGCACCACCCCGAAGACGATGACCGTCATCGCCACCAAGGAAGACGGCTCGAAGGTCGAATTCGAGGCAGTGGTTCGCATCGACACCCCGGGTGAAGCGGACTACTACCGCAACGGCGGCATCCTGCAGTACGTGCTGCGCAACATGATCAGAGGCTGAGTGCGCGTCGTCTGACGTACGCCTCGAACGGCGATGGGCCCGGAACCGACAACGTGTTTCCGGGCCCATCGCCGTCTCGGTCGAGGCCCTCATCGAAAGTAGGAAACCCACACGTGCCCAAGGTCAGCGAAGACCACCTGGCTGCCCGTCGAAGCGAGATTCTCGACGGCGCGCGTAAGTGCTTCGGCGAGTTCGGTTACGAGGGCGCGACAGTACGGCGTCTCGAAGAAGCCACCGGCCTGTCGCGCGGAGCCATATTCCACCACTTCAAGGACAAGGACGGGCTCTTCCTCGCGCTGGCTCAGGAAGATGCCCGACGCATGGCCGAGGTCGCGGCCACTCAGGGTCTGGTGCAGGTGATGCGAGACATGCTGGCGCAACCCGAACAATTCGAGTGGCTCGGCACGCGGCTCGAGATCACCCGACGATTGCGCACGGACGCGGACTTCCGGTCCAGCTGGGCCGAGAGGTCGGCCGAGCTGACCGACGCCACACTCGGACGACTCGAGCGTCAGAAGACCGCAGGACGACTGCGCGACGACGTACCCAACGACGTCCTCGCCGACTACCTCGATCTCGTGCTCGACGGCCTGGTGGCTCGCATTGCGTCCGGCCACGGCGGCTCGAACCTCGCCGCGATCCTGGACCTGGTCGAGGAGTCGGTCCGCAGGCAGGACTGAGCACCGTTACGCGAGCTGGATCAGTTCCAGGTATTCCTGCGACCAGTGGTCCTCGGTGCCGTCGGGAAGCAGAATCACTCGTTCGGGTGACAGCGCTTCGGCGGCACCGGGATCGTGGGTCACCAGTACGACCGCGCCCTTGTAGCTGCGGAGCGCGTCGAGCACCTGCTCACGGGAGATCGGGTCGAGGTTGTTGGTCGGTTCGTCGAGCAGGAGAACGTTCGCCGCGGAGGACACCAACCCGGCGAGAGCCAAACGGGTCTTCTCGCCACCGGACAGTGTTCCTGCCGGCTGGTCGAGCTGGGGCCCGGTGAACATGAAGGCTCCGAGCAGCGATCGCAGTTCCTGCTCGCCGGTGTCGGGTGCCGCGTGCCGGATGTTCTCCCAGACCGACGCGTGGTCGTCGAGAGTGTCGTGTTCCTGTGCGAAGTATCCGACGCGCATGCCGTGGCCGGGTTCGATCTCACCGGTATCCGCCTTCTCGGTTCCGGCGAGGATCCGCAGCAGCGTCGTCTTGCCTGCACCGTTGAGCCCGAGCACCACGACACGGCTGCCCCGGTCGATGGCGAGGTCGACGCCGGCGAAGATCTCCAGCGATCCGTACATCTTGGTCAGGTTCTTCGCCATCAGCGGCGTCTTGCCGCACGGTGCCGGCTCGGGGAAACGAATGTGCGCCACCTTGTCGGACACCCGTTCTGCATCGAGGTTGGCGAGCAGCTTGTCGGCGCGCTTCGCCATGTTCTGTGCTGCAACGGCTTTCGTCGCCTTGGCCCCCATCTTGGCGGCCTGCACGCGCAGTGCCCCGGCTTTCTTCTCCGCGTTGGCGCGCTCACGACGGCGACGCTGCTCGTCCGTGGCGCGGGCGTCGAGGTACTTCTTCCAGTTCATGTTGTAGATGTCGGCTTCGCCGCGGACGGCGTCGAGGAACCACACCCTGTTCACCACGTCTCCGAGCAGTTCGACGTCGTGGCTGATCACGATGAGTCCGCCCTCGTGGTTCTGCAGGAATCCGCGCAGCCAGGTGATGGAATCGGCGTCGAGGTGGTTGGTCGGCTCGTCGAGCAGCAAGGTGGTGTTCGAACGTCCACCACTGCCGTCGGACGCGGCGAACAGAATGCGAGCCAGCTCGACGCGTCGACGCTGTCCACCGGACAGGGTCCGTAGCGGTTGGCCGAGGATGCGGTCGGCCAGGCCGAGGCTGTTGCAGATGCGGGCCGCTTCGCTCTCGGCTTCGTAACCGCCGAGGGACGCGAAACGCTCTTCGAGTTCGCCGTATTTACGGACTGCTTTGTCGAGCAGCGCCTCGTCGGCAACCTCGGCCATCAGCGCTTGCTGCTTCTCCATCTTGTGCAGGAGGGTGTCCAGGCCACGGGCCGAGAGCACGCGATCCTTGGCCAGCACGTCGAGGTCGCCTTCTTTGGGATCCTGCGGCAGGTAACCGAGTTCGCCGGTGCGCACGACCTCGCCCGCGTAGGGCTCGCCTTCGCCCGCCAGGATGCGCAACGTGGTGGTCTTTCCTGCACCGTTGCGACCTACCAACCCGATGCGGTCGCCCGCCTGTACCCGGAGCGCGGGCCCCTCGGTGGACAGAAGGGTCCGCACACCGGCACGAACTTCCAGGTCGGTGGCGGTGATCACGCGTGAGCTCCTAGCGATTGCCGAACAAGATCGTCGCCCGTCGACCGACGGGCGAACCATGCCGCCGAACAGCACAGCAAACTCCCATTTTAGCTCAGCATTCACGTGCCCTCACCCAGGAACGACGGTGACACCGGTAACGTCTGATCGATGACCGACGCCTCCGAAACAGTCAGCTCTTCCAGCGCGCCGACCCCCGATCTCGCCGGGCGCACCGCACTCGTCACCGGCGGCAGCCGAGGCATAGGCAAGGCCATCGCCGCGGAACTGCTCGCCCGCGGCGCGAACGTCGCCATCACCGCTCGCAAGCGCGAACCTCTCGTTGCGGCGGCAGCGGAACTCGGCGATTCCGTGCTCGCGATCGACGGTAATGCGGGCGACCCGGAGCACCGACGCAACGCGGTCGCGAGCACCGTGGAGACCTTCGGTTCACTGGACATCCTGGTCAACAACACCGGCATCAACCCCGTCTACGGCTCACTGATGGACGCCGACCTGGCCGGCGTGAGCAAGATCTTCGACACGAACGTCGTGGGTACCCTCGGATTCGTCCAACAGGCGTTCCATGCCTGGATGGGCGAGCACGGCGGCGTGATCGTCAACGTCGCCAGCGTGGCCGGCATCCGCTCCACCGGCGTGATCGCCGCGTACGGCGCATCCAAAGCCGCTCTGATCCGCCTCACCGAGGAGCTCGCCTGGCAGCTCGGTCCGAAGATTCGCGTCAATGCGGTGGCTCCGGGCGTGGTGAAGACGAAATTCGCCGAGGCTCTCGTCGCCAACGGCGAAGACGCGGCAGCGGCCAGCTATCCGATGAAGCGTCTCGGCAATCCTGAGGACGTAGCGGCCCTGGTGGCCTTCCTGGTGTCGGACGCGTCCTCCTGGATCACGGGCGAGACCGTGCGCGTGGACGGTGGTTTGCTCGCCACCGGCGGAATGTGAACGATTTCTCGGCCGACGTCGCGGTGGTCGGACTCGGTCCCGCGGGGCGGGCCGTCGCCCATCGGTGCGCCGAGGCCGGACTCGATGTGCTCGCACTCGATCCACACCCGTCGCGCACCTGGACACCGACGTATTCCGCTTGGGCCGACGAGTTGCCGTCGTGGTTGCCTCCGACCGCCGTCGCCTCGACTGCGCAGAAGCCGGCGGTATGGACCGACCGTCATCGGATCATCGACCGGACGTACTGCGTGCTGGACACACCTGCCCTGCAAGCGACCCTGTCCCTCGACCGGGTCCGAGTGCTGGCGGGGACAGCCGTCGACGTCACCGGTTCCCGGGTGACGACCGCCGACGGCACCATCGTCGACGCTCGTCACGTCGTCGACGCCCGCGGCACGCTCGATTCTCGGGACCTCGCACAGCAGACGGCGTACGGCATCGTCGTCGACCGGGACCGCGCCGAGCCGATCCTCGAAGGGTCGGACGCCTGGTTCATGGACTGGCGCACCGACAACGGAGCTCGGCCCGGTGAGGCCCCGAGTTTTCTCTACGCCGTGGCGCTCGACGAGGATCGGATCCTGCTCGAGGAGACGTGTCTGGTCGGCCGGCCACCGCTGGAACTCGCACTGCTTCGATCGCGGCTGCACCACCGGCTCACCCGTCGGAACCTGGAACCGACCGGCGACGAGGACGTCGAGCGAGTGCGGTTCTCGGTCGAACCGCCGCCTCGGTCGCGGCTGCACACCGGGCGAGGCGGACCGGTGCTCTTCGGTTCCCGCTCCAATCTGATGCATCCGGCCACGGGGTACAGCGTTGCGGCGTCGCTGGCGACGACGGATCACCTCGTCGAGAGATTCCGAGGCGGTGGACGTTCGCGCCCGATGCGCCCGGTGCACGTCTGGACGGTTCAGAAGCTTCGCAACCTCGGGCTGCGCACGGCACTGGCTCTCGAACCCGAGATGGTCCCCCAGTTCTTCTCCAGCTTCTTCTCGCTCCCGGTCGAACTGCAGCGCTCGTACCTGTCCGGGTACGACGACGCCCTCGGAACGATGACCGCGATGCTGAAGATGTTTCCGACGCTCCCGGGATCGGCCAGGCTCGCGATCGCGCGCACGATAGTGCGCACTCCGGGCCGCGGCTGAGTTTCCCGCCAACGGTCGACACGCGGGCGCCCGGTCGGCGATCATGGACAGATGCGCAGCATTTGGAAGGGCTCGATCGCCTTCGGACTGGTCAATGTTCCGGTGAAGGTCTACTCGGCCACCGAGCAGCACGACATTCGGTTTCATCAAGTGCACGCGAAGGACGGCGGGCGCATCAAGTACGACCGCATCTGTCAGGAATGCGGCAAGTCGGTGCAGTTCGCCGATATCGACAAGGCGTACGACTCCCCCGACGGGGAACGCGTCATTCTTACCGACGACGACTTCGACAAGCTGCCTGCGGCGGAGAAGCACGAAATTCCGGTTCTCGAATTCGTGCCGACCGAGCAGATCGATCCGATCCTCTACGACAAGAGTTACTTCCTCGAGCCGGACTCCGCGTCACCCAAGGCCTACGTGCTGCTTCGGGAGACGCTGGAGGAAACCGAACGCACCGCGCTGGTGCATTTCACTCTGCGACAGAAGACCCGCCTGGCCGCACTACGCGTGCGCGACGACGTACTGGTGATCCAGACACTGCTGTGGCCGGACGAAGTCAGGGCCGCAGAGTTTCCTTCGCTCGAAGACGCGCCGTCCGCGCGCCCGCAGGAAGTGAAGATGGCGACGTCCCTGGTCGAAAGCATGTCCTCAGAATTCGATCCCACCGAGTACACCGACGACTACCAGATCGAACTGCGCAAGCTGATCGACGAGACGCTCGCCAACGGCGGTGAGAAGGTCATCCACACCGAGACGGAGAAGGACGACGACGGAGAGGATGCCGAGGTCGTCGATCTCGTGGCGGCTTTGCAACGCAGCGTCGAGGCGGCAGGCAAGAACACGAAGTCGGGGTCCTCCAC
This sequence comes from Rhodococcus sp. 06-470-2, assembly GCF_002258235.1. Lineage (NCBI taxonomy): Bacteria > Bacillati > Actinomycetota > Actinomycetes > Mycobacteriales > Nocardiaceae > Rhodococcus > Rhodococcus sp. 06-470-2. Next base: position 157,380 of record NZ_NOYB01000032.1, read on the forward strand.
ATCCGCTTCGGCGAAGAAGACACCCGCGAAGAAAGCCCCGGCGAAGAAGGCGGCCGCCAAGAAGACGGCAGCGAAGAAGTCGACCCCCGCCAAGACCGCCGACTCCAAAGCCGACGAAGCCAAGGGTGCGTGAGGGGGCCGACTCGGCCGTACGTCAGACGGTGAAGCCGAGGGCCCTGAGCTGCTCGCGACCGTCGTCGGTGATCTTGTCCGGACCCCACGGCGGCATCCAGACCCAGTTGATCTTGAGGTCGGCGGCCAGACCGCTGCGCACGAGCGCGCCGCGAGCCTGATCCTCGATGACATCGGTCAACGGGCATGCCGCCGACGTCAGCGTCATGTCGACCGTGACGATGTCGTCGGCGTCGATCTTGATGTCGTACACCAGTCCCAGGTCGACGACGTTGATCCCGAGTTCGGGGTCGACGACGTCGCGCATCGCTTCTTCGAGGTCCTCGAGCACCTTGATCTCGTCGGCGGTCAGAGCCACAGGAGTGGTCTCCGATGTCTCCGACGCTGACTGGGTCGTATCTGTTGTATCCGTCATGATCACTGTCCTCCGGAAAATGCCGACTGGGCGGTCTCGCCCGTCGTGACTGTCGAATCTGCGTCCACTACCTGAACAACCGCGTCCTTGAAAGCCATCCATCCCAGCAGGGCGCACTTGACACGGGCCGGGTATTTGGCCACACCGACGAACGCGATTCCGTCACCGATGACGTCTTCGTCGCCTTCGACGGTACCTCTGCTGCCGACCATGTCGCTGAACGCGTCGACCGTCTTCAACGCATCGGCGACGCTCAGGCCGACAACCTGGTCGGTGAGCACCGATGTCGCCGCCTGGCTGATCGAGCAGCCCTGGCCGTCGTACGAGACGTCGGCGACGGTGCCGTTCTCGATCTGCACGCGCAGTGTCACCTCGTCGCCGCAGGTGGGGTTGACGTGGTGTACCTCGGCACCGAAGGGCTCGCGCAGTCCACGGCCGTGCGGGTGCTTGTAGTGATCGAGGATCACTTCCTGGTACATCTGTTCCATGCGCATCTACCGCTGACCTCCCCCGCCGTTGTCGGTGGTGCCGAAGAACGACTGTGCGCGGCGAATCGCCTGTGCCAGAACCTGCACTTCCTCGACCGTGTTGTAGAGCGCGAACGAGGCGCGCGCTGTCGCAGCCACACCGAACCTACGATGCAGGGGCCACGCGCAGTGATGTCCGACGCGGATGGCGACCCCCTCGTCGTCCAGGATCTGTCCGAGGTCGTGGGCATGAATGCCGTCGACCACGAACGACACCGCCGAACCGCGGTCGACGTTCTCCGTCGGTCCGATCACGCGAACACCGTCGATCTTCGCGAACTCGGCGAGAGTTGCTGCGACCAAGGCCTTTTCGTGCGCGGCGATGACATCGATGCCGATGTTCTCCAGGTATTGCACAGCTGCGCCGAGTCCGACGACCTGCGAGGTCATCGGAACGCCGGCCTCGAACCGTTGCGGCGGCGCGGCGAACGTCGTCTTCTCCATGGTGACGGTCTCGATCATCGAACCGCCGGTGATGAACGGAGGCATCGCTTCGAGGAGTGCAGCCTTGCCGTACAACACGCCGACCCCCGATGGACCGAGCATCTTGTGACCGGAGAACGCGGCGTAGTCGACGTCGAGCGCGTGGAAATCGACCTTCATGTGCGGCACCGACTGGCATGCGTCGAGGACGACGAGTGCGCCCACCGCCCTGGCCCGACGCACCAATTCCTCGACCGGAGCGACCGCGCCGGTCACGTTGGACTGATGCGTGAACGCGAGAACCTTGACGGCCGAGGACAATTCGAGCGAGTCGAGGTCGATTCGACCGTCGTCGGTGACGCCGTACCAGCGCAGCGTGGCACCGGTTCGAGCTGCCAGCTCCTGCCACGGAACGAGGTTGGCGTGGTGTTCGAGTTCGGTGACGACGATCTCGTCGCCGGGACCGAGGTGGCGATCGAATCGCTGATCGGCAAGCACGTACGTCACCAGGTTGAGCGACTCGGTCGCGTTCTTGGTGAACACGATCTCGTCGACGTCGGCACCGACGAACGACGCGATGGCGGCGCGCGCACCCTCGTAGGCATCGGTGGCCTCTTCGGCCAACTGATGCGCCCCGCGGTGTACGGCGGCGTTGCATGTGGTCAGAAATTCACGCTCGGCGTCGAGTACCTGCACGGGCCGCTGAGAGGTGGCACCGGAGTCCAGATACACCAACGGCTTACCGTCTCGCACGGTACGCGAGAGGATGGGGAAGTCGCGGCGAACCGTGGCGACATCGAACGATGCCGCCACCGCCGCAGCTGCGGGTGCAGCCATACTCATGCTCCGGTGGTCGCGGCCTGCGTGTAGCCGGCGTATCCGTTGGCCTCGAGCTCGTCGGCCAGCTCTGCACCGCCGGACTTCACGATTTCACCGTTGACGAAGACGTGGACGAAGTCGGGCTTGATGTAGCGCAGGATGCGGGTGTAGTGCGTGATCAGCAGCACTCCACCGTCTTCGCGCTCCTTGTACTTGTTGACGCCCTCGGACACCACGCGCAGAGCGTCGACGTCGAGGCCGGAGTCGGTCTCGTCGAGGATGGCGATCTTGGGCTTGAGCAGTCCCAGCTGAAGAATTTCGTGACGCTTCTTCTCGCCGCCGGAGAATCCCTCGTTGACGTTGCGCTCGAGGAAGTTCGCCTCGATCTCGAGCTCGCTCATCGCGGTCTTGGCTTCCTTGACCCAGTGCCGCAGCTTCGGAGCCTCACCGCGCACGGCGGTGGCGGCGGTGCGGAGGAAGTTCGACATCGACACGCCCGGCACCTCGACCGGGTACTGCATCGCCAGGAAGAGGCCGGCGCGCGCACGCTCGTCGACGCTCATCTCGAGCACGTCTTCACCGTCGAGGGTGATGGTGCCCGAGGTCACTGTGTACTTCGGGTGGCCGGCGATGGCGTAGGACAGGGTCGACTTGCCGGAACCGTTGGGACCCATGATCGCGTGCGTCTCACCCGACTTCACGGTGAGGTCGACACCCTTGAGGATGTTGATGGGCTCCGCTGTGGCGTCGGAGTTGGCGACGCTGACGTGCAGATCGCGGATTTCGAGTGTGGACATCAAAAAGTTCCTTTGTGCAGTCGAGAAAGGTTCGGGTGTGACCTACGCGCCGACGACGGCGAGTTCGGTCTCGATGGCAGCGTCCAGGCGCTCGCGCACGGCGGGGACCGGAATCTTGTCGATGACCTCGTGGAAGAAGCCGCGGACGACGAGTCGGCGAGCGACCTCCTCGGAGATGCCACGAGCGCGCAGGTAGAACAGCTGCTCGTCGTCGAAACGGCCGGTGGCACTGGCGTGGCCTGCTCCGACGATCTCCCCGGTCTCGATCTCGAGGTTCGGTACCGAATCGGCGCGCGCGCCGTCGGTGAGAACCAGGTTCCGGTTGAGCTCGTAGGTCTCGGTTCCCTCGGCCTCGGCGCGGATGAGAACGTCGCCGATCCAGACGGTGTGCGCGTCGTGCTTGCCCGGGCCCACTTCGCCCTGCAATGCGCCCTTGTACATGACGTTGGACTTGCAGTGCGGAGCCGAGTGGTCGACGAGCAGACGCTGCTCGAGGTGCTGGCCCGCGTCGGCGAAGTACAGACCCAGCATGTCGGCGTCACCACCGGGCGCGCTGTAGCGCACGGTCGGGCTGATGCGCACCAGGTCGCCGCCGAGACTGACGTTGTAGTGCCGCAGCACGGCGTCGCGTCCCAGGAGTGCGTGGTGTGCCGCCACGTGCACGGCGTCGGACTGCCAGTCCTGGATCAGCACGACGTGCAACTGCGAGCTGTCACCGAGAACGAACTCGATGTTCTCGGCGTACGTGCCACTACCTCGCTGGTCGATCACGACGGTGGCGCGAGCGAACGTGCCGAGTCGGATCTGGAGGTGACCGTAGGCGACGTGGTCGACACCGGGACCGTCGACGGTGATCTCGATCGGATCGGCCACCTCGACTTCGTTCGGCACGGAGACGATCGTGGCCTCGGTGAACGCCGAGAATGCCTGAGCGGCAATACGATCGGCAGGAACGCCGGCCTTGCCCAGTCGCTCGTCCTCGCGCCCGACGGTCTCCACGGTCACCGATTCCGGGGCGCCGACGGTGACCTGAGCGGCCCCGTCGGCGACGGCGGAACCGTCGTGCAGGCCGCGCAGCCGACGCAGCGGCGTGAAACGCCACAGCTCGTCACGACCCGACGGGATCTCGAACGCATTCACGTCGTAGGACGTGAACTGAGCGCCCTTGTTCACGACGAGCTTCGACTTGTCTTCCTTGGCCGACTCGGGGTTTTCGGATGCCACGGCACCCATCACTCCGGTGAGGGGGTTGTTCACTTATCCGACCGACCCTTCCATCTGCAGCTCGATGAGCCGGTTGAGCTCGAGCGCGTATTCCATCGGCAGTTCGCGAGCGATCGGCTCGACGAAGCCGCGCACGACCATCGCCATCGCCTCGTCCTCGGTCATGCCGCGGCTCATCAGGTAGAACAACTGATCGTCGCTGACCTTCGAGACGGTGGCCTCGTGGCCCATCGAGACGTCGTCCTCGCGGATGTCGACGTACGGGTAGGTGTCGGAACGACTGATCGTGTCGACGAGCAACGCGTCGCACTTGACCGTCGAACGCGAACCGTGCGCACCCTTGTTGATCTGGATCAGACCGCGGTACGACGTCCGGCCGCCGCCGCGAGCGACGGACTTGCTGACGATGTTCGACGACGTGTGCGGTGCCAGGTGCAACATCTTCGAGCCGGTGTCCTGGTGCTGGTCCGGGCCTGCGAACGCGACCGAGAGAACCTCGCCCTTGGCGTACTCACCGGTCATCCAGACGGCCGGGTACTTCATGGTGACCTTGGAGCCGATGTTGCCGTCGACCCACTCCATCGTTGCGCCTGCCTCGGCCTTGGCGCGCTTGGTGACGAGGTTGTAGACGTTGTTCGACCAGTTCTGGATGGTCGTGTAGCGGCAACGACCACCCTTCTTGACGATGATCTCCACCACGGCGGAGTGCAGCGAGTCCGACTTGTAGATCGGCGCGGTGCAACCTTCGACGTAGTGCACGTAGGCACCCTCGTCGACGATGATCAGCGTGCGCTCGAACTGACCCATGTTCTCGGTGTTGATCCGGAAGTAGGCCTGCAGCGGGATGTCCACGTGGACGCCCGGCGGGATGTAGATGAACGATCCACCGGACCACACCGCGGTGTTCAGTGCGGAGAACTTGTTGTCGCCTGCGGGGATGACGGTTCCGAAGTACTCGCGGAACAGCTCCGGCTGCTCCTTGAGGGCGGTGTCGGTGTCGAGGAACAACACTCCCTGAGCCTCGAGGTCCTCACGGATCGAGTGGTAGACGACCTCGGACTCGTACTGGGCGGCGACACCGGAGACGAGGCGCTGCTTCTCCGCCTCGGGGATGCCGAGCTTGTCGTACGTGTTCTTGATGTCCTCGGGCAGGTCTTCCCACGTTGCAGCCTGCTTCTCGCTGGACCGCACGAAGTACTTGATGTTGTCGAAATCGATGCCGTCGAGGTCGGAACCCCAGTTCGGCATCGGCTTGCGCTCGAACGTCTTGAGCGCCTTGAGGCGCGCCTCGAGCATCCACTCGGGCTCGCTCTTCTTCTGCGAGATGTCGCGGACGACGGCCTCGGAGAGACCGCGCTTGGCGCTTTCACCTGCTACGTCCGAGTCGGCCCAGCCGTATCCGTAGGTGCCGAGCGAGGCGATGGTCTCGTCCTGGGTCAGCGGCGCGGTGGGTGTCACCTGGTCTGGTGTGACGGTCATGCGGGCTCCTTCCGGAGGCGTGGGCGTTCTCCGACACGGGGCTGCGCGTCGGGAGTCTTCTTGTCGGAACTATCGGTGTTCGAGTACCGCGTCGATGACAGCGGTACGTGCGTCGTACACGCGCAATTACCGTTGGCGATGGTCGCCAAACGCTGCACGTGCGTGCCGAGGATCTCGGCGAACGCGGTCTGCTCGGCCTCGCACAGCTCCGGAAACTCGGAGGCGACGTGCGACACCGGGCAGTGGTGCTGGCAGATCTGCACACCGTTGCCCACCTGACGGGTGGTGGCCGAGAATCCGGCCGCGCTGAACGCGTCGGCGATTCGGTCGGCGGCGTCCTCCACGGCATGCGCATCGGATCCCGCCGCAGGCTCCACGTCGGCCACGATGGTGTTGACGCGTTGCCGAGCGAATGTCTCGATTGCCGCGTCTCCCCCGATCTTGCGCAGCTGCCGCATGGCGGCACCGGCAAGATCGTCGTAGGTGTGGCCGAGACGGTTGCGCCCGGCTGCGGTGAGCTGGAAGTGCTTGGCCGGTCGGCCCCGGCCACGTTGCCGAGCACCTGCGGGGGTGGTGATGCGGGCCTCGCCCGCGTCGATGAGTGCGTCCAGGTGACGTCGGACACCCGCAGCGCTCAACCCCAGCCGAGTACCGATGTCGGAGGCGGTGATGGGGCCCTCTTCCAGCAGTAGAGTGACCACAGCGCTCCGCGTCTGCCCCTCGGGGGCCGACGTGGGTCGCACCGACGAAACGCCTGCGCCGGACGCCGAAGACTCGACACTTCCCGGACGCACGAGCGAGCTCTCGGTTGTTTTCACAACACCAGTGTGACGGAATTGCGGTACCCGGTCCAGCAAGGGTGCCCTATGCAGGGCGCTCGTCCGACGACGTGGCCGATGCCGTGCCTGCGGATGGAGCACGGTGCAGGCCGTGCGCGAGTGCACAGCTACGCTCCCACTGTGCCATCGACCGACAGTGAGCCCAGTTCCGAGAGCTCACCTTCCGCGAGCGGTTCCGAGTCCTCCTCGGCGTCCGGCACATCGAAGTCCACCCCGGGCGCGCTCGTCCAGCGGTTCGTCGTGGTCCCCGCCCGTCGAGTCATCGGCCTGGAACCGACGCCTCCCGGCGGGGCGGTCGCCACCCTGCACGGAGACGAGCAGGAGGCACCGGGGCTGAACCCCTCGGAGACGAACCAACTCAGGAACATCCGTCGTTTCGGTGCCGCGGGTGCGCTGCTGATGGCGATCGGTGCCCTCGGCGCGGGCGCGCAGCCGGTGCTGCAGAACCCGATCGCGGGTGTCCGACTGCTGAGCTTGCCGTCCCGAATGGCGACCACCGCACTGACCGTCACGATGACCGGAACCGTCATCGTGGTGCTCGCGTGGTTGCTGTTGGGAAGATTTGCGTTGGGACGAACGCGATCGGGAACCACTCCGCGTCGACTCACTCGTTCCCAGATGGACCGCACGCTGCTGCTGTGGATCCTGCCGTTGTCCGTGGCACCGCCCATGTTCTCGCGTGACGTCTACTCCTACCTGGCACAGAGCGAGATCACCGCGCGCGGACTCGACCCGTACGAGGTCGGTCCGGTCGACGCGCTCGGGGCCGACAACGTACTGACCCGAACGGTTCCGAACATCTGGCGGGAGACCCCGGCACCCTACGGTCCGCTGTTCCTGTGGATGGGCCGTGGAATCACGTACCTGACCGGCGAGAACATCGTCGCCGGCATTTTCCTCCATCGCCTGCTCGCTCTGGCGGGAGTAGCGCTGATCGTCTGGTCGCTGCCACGTCTGGCTCGGCGCTGCGGGGTCGCGTCGGTCACGGCACTGTGGCTCGGCGCCGCGAACCCGTTGGTGCTGTTCCACCTGGTGGCCGGTATCCACAACGAAGCCCTGATGATCGGGCTCATGCTGGCGGGTACCGAACTGGCACTTCGCGCGATCGAGCACTCCGGAGCGCTACGCGGTACCGACATCGCGTTCCTCGTCGGCGGAGCAGGCCTGATCGCACTGTCGTCCGCGATCAAGATTCCCTCGCTCATCGCGCTCGGCTTCGTGGGAATGGCGCTGTCGAGGCGGTGGGGCGGGACCCTGCGATCCGTGATCCACGCGGCGCTCCTGCTCGGCTCGATCGCCATCGCGGTCCAGGTGGCGGTGAGCCTGGGCAGCGGTCTCGGCTTCGGCTGGATCAACACTCTGGGAACTGCCGGAGTGGTGCGCAGCTGGATGTCGATCCCCACGATCCTCGGTCTCGGCACCGGATTCGTCGGTGTGCTCCTGGGCCTCGGCGACCACACCACCGCTGTGTTGGGTCTCACTCGCCCGATCGCAGCCGTCGTCGCGGGCATCATCGTCGTCCGCATGCTCATCGCCGTCCTGCGTGGCCGCCTGCATCCGGTCGGCGCACTCGGCGTCGCACTCGGAGCCGTCGTCCTGCTGTTCCCCGTGGTGCAACCCTGGTACCTGCTGTGGGCGGTCATTCCGCTGGCGGCGTGGGCCACGACTCCCTCGTTCAGGCGTCCGGCCATCGCCTTCTCGTCGTTGGTGAGCGTGATCCTCATGCCGAACGGCAGTGAGTACCAACCGTTCCAGATCGTGCAGGCCGCCGTCGTGACCATCCTGACGATCGCGGTGCTCTATCTGCTCACGCGAAACCGGATGCCGTGGCCCATCCGCACCGGACCACCGGAACGCGACCGCAGCACCGACGAATACGCTGAGTCCTCGTGATCTCCGGGACGTCCGACGCGGCGCAACCTGTCGTACAGCTGACCGACGTACGCAAGTCGTACGACGGTGTCAGTGCCGTCGACGGACTGAGCCTGAACATCGGCCCCGGCGAGGTTCTCGCGCTGCTGGGCCCCAACGGAGCAGGAAAGACCACCACCGTCGAGATGTGCGAGGGGTTCGTCGTGCCGGACAGCGGCTCGGTCCGGGTCCTCGGACTGGACCCCGTGGCGCAGTCGGCGCAGCTGAGGCCACGCATCGGCGTCATGCTCCAGGGCGGAGGTGCGTACCCCGGTTCCAAGGCAGGCGAGATGCTCCAACTCGTCGCCTCGTACTCGGCCGACCCCCTCGACCCGGCGTGGCTGCTCGACTGCCTCGGCCTGACCTCTGCAGTCCGCACCCCGTACCGGCGGCTCTCCGGTGGGCAACAGCAGCGGCTGGCTCTGGCCTGCGCCATCGTAGGGCGGCCCGAACTGGTGTTCCTCGACGAACCGACCGCCGGGCTCGACGCCCAGGCCCGGCTGCTGGTGTGGGAATTGATCGACGCCCTGCGCCGCGACGGTGTCGGCGTATTGCTCACGACACATCTGATGGACGAGGCCGAGCAGCTCGCGGATCGGCTGACGATCATCGACAACGGCCGCGTAGTCGCCTCGGGCACACCCTCCGAGCTGACCAAGCAGGGTGCCGAGGGCCAACTGCGCTTCACCGCACCCCCGGGACTCGAACTGTCCATGCTCGACGCGGCACTCCCCCCGGGTTACGTACCGTCGGAACCGACGCCCGGCTCCTATGTGGTCTCCGGTGTGATCGAGCCGCAGATTCTGGTGATCGTCACGTCCTGGTGCGCACAGCAGGACGTGTTGGCCACCGAATTGCAGGTCGACCAGCGCCGCCTCGAGGACGTGTTCCTCGAACTGACCGGCAGAGAATTGAGGAAGTGACCGTGCGCAGAGAAGCCCGGCTCGCCGACAACCGATTCGAGACAGGCCTGTTCGCGCCTCGCCCGCAGCCCGCCTCGGCTGCGCGGATGCTGCTCGCACAGACCCGTCTCGAACTGAAGTTGTTGCTGCGCAACGGTGAACAGTTGCTGCTGACGATGTTCATTCCGATCACCCTGCTGATCGGATTGACCCTGCTGCCCTTCGGCGAACTCGGTGCCGACCGAGTGGCCCGCGTCGTCCCGGCCGTGATGATGGTGGCCATCATGTCGACGGCGTTCACCGGCCAGGCGATCGCTGTCGGCTTCGATCGCCGCTACGGCGCGCTCAAGAGGCTCGGGGCGACACCCCTTCCGCGGTGGGGCATCATCGGCGGCAAATCCGCCGCCGTGGTGATCGTGGTCATTCTGCAATCGATTCTGCTCGGCTCGATCGGCGTCGCTCTCGGATGGCGCCCGAGCGCGACGGGTCTGTTGCTCGGGGCCGTCATCATCGCTCTGGGAACCGTCACCTTCGCGTCGATGGGACTGCTGCTCGGCGGCACCCTGCGCGCCGAGATCGTGTTGGCGCTGGCGAACATCGCCTGGTTCGTGATGCTCGGCATCGGCAGCGCGGTGTTCGTGGACGACCAGATCCCCCAGGGACTGCAGAACGTCGCACGCATCGTGCCGTCCGGCGCGCTCGGTGAGGCACTGAGCAGAGGTGTGTCCTCGTCCTTCGACATCTTCGGTGTGGTCGTACTGCTGGTGTGGGCTGCGGTGTGCGGCACCCTCGCGGTACGCACGTTCAAGTTCACCTGAGCGGGGCTCGCCACCCAACGACGCTCGCCACCCAACGACGCTGTGTAGTTGATCGGCGTTTACCATCGAGGGGTGCTGTACAGAGCGTTCTTGCGCGTCGTCGATATCCTGCCCGTGCCCTCGCTTCGAGTGCAGCGGGTGCTGGCATTCATCGCGATCCTCACGCAGGGTGGCATCGCTGTCACCGGTGCCGTCGTTCGTGTCACCGGTTCCGGACTCGGGTGCCCCACGTGGCCGCAGTGCTTTCCCGGTAGCTTCACTCCCGTCGGGGTGTCCGAGGTCCCCGTTCTGCACCAGGCCGTGGAGTTCGGCAACCGTCTGCTCACGTTCGTTGTCGTTCTCGCGGCCGCAGCGGTCGTCATCGCCGTCACCAGGGCACGGCGGCGTCGGGAAGTGCTGTTCTTCGCGTGGCTGATGCCGCTCGGTACCGTCGTACAGGCCGTGATCGGCGGATTCACGGTGCTGACCGGACTGCTGTGGTGGACGGTAGCCGTTCACCTCGTCGTCTCGATGGCCATGGTGTGGCTGGCCACGTTGCTGTACGCCAAGGTCGGCGAGAGCGATGCGCCGGCCGAGTCCACGCCGACGGTGCCTGGTGCTCTGCGAGCGCTGACGGGGCTGTCCGGGATCGCTCTGACGGGCGTGCTGATCGCGGGCACCATGGTGACCGGAGCCGGCCCGCACGCGGGCGACAAGAGCATCGAGGAACCGGTACCGCGTCTCGGTATCGAGATCGTGACGCTGGTGCACGCACACTCTCAGTTCCTGGTCGGCTACCTGGCCCTGCTCGTCGGATTGGCATTCGCGCTGTATGCGGTTCGTGCGCCGAAGGCGGTCACGTTCCGACTCAACGTCCTGATCGGCCTGGTGCTGGCGCAGTCTCTTATCGGACTGGTGCAGTACTTCACCGGGGTTCCGGCCGTGCTCGTCGCCTTCCACGTGGCCGGTGCGGGCGCATGTACCGCCGCCACCGCTGCAGTCTGGGCGGCCTGCCGCACTCGCGGCCCGGTGGCGACCGAGACGGTCGAGACCACCGAGGACGTCGCAGTTCGCTCGTGACGATCGGTCGAGCTTCGAACAGGGTGGAGGGGCAGCGGGCCTCCCCCTCAGATGGCCGACTGCCCCTCCACTGACTTCGACGCATCGGGTACCGAGATGGTTCCCGCCGGATCGAAGGAATTTCCGCAGTTTTCTCCGCTCAGACGATCGCCTGGTTGCGCGCCTTCGGGAACTTCTTCTGACCGGCCACCCACCCGGCCATCTTCTCGTAGTGTCCGGGGGCCGGATTGACCGAACTGACCAGCTCGCGGTCCCATTCGGCCTCGGTCAACTGGTCGAGACCGTCGACGATCGCGCGGGCGATGGCGGTCGTCGCCACCACCTGGTCGCCCAGTACGCCGTCGGCACCGACCATGGTGAGCCGAGTTCCTGCTCGACCGATCGGCTGGATCACCACGTTGGCGGAGTTGCCGTGGTCGGCGAGAAAGCTCTTCACGGCCGCGAGTGTTCCCTTCGGAACCTCGTTCGACTCGTTCTTCTCGATGCCCGCGCTGTCGATTTCGGTAGCCATGCCGACACGATACCGAGGCCGTCCGCGTCGCCAGCATCCACCCGTCGAGTCGTTACTGATCGGTAACTTCGGCCGCGTGCGTGTGTTACCCGGATCCGTGTACCCGAGTGTGACGCGCCCGTGTAGAACGGTCTCATGCGTGCCATTCGAATAGACAACACCGGCGGACCCGAGGTCATGAACGTCGTCGACATTCCGATACCGACGCCGGGACCGGCTCAACTACTGGTCCGGATCGAGGCCGTCGGCATCAACTACATCGACACGTACTTTCGACGCGGTCTGTATCCACGCGCGCTGCCGTACGTTCCCGGCGACGAGGGATCCGGGGTGATCGAACAGGTCGGAACGGACGTCACCGACTTCGCACCGGGACAGCGCGTCGCCTGGGCCGCAGCGCCGGGCAGCTACGCGGAATACGTACTGGTCGACGCCTCGTCGGCCATCGCGGTTCCCGAGGGCGTTCCTGCCGATCAGGCCGCCTCGGCGCTGCTGCAGGGTATGACGGCGCACTACCTGATCGAATCCACCTACCCGGCCCAGCAGGGTGACACCGTCCTCGTGCACGCCGGCGCAGGTGGCGTCGGACTGTTGCTGACGCAGATGGCGGTGGCGAAGGGAGTGAACGTCATCACCACGGTCTCCACGGATGCGAAGGCCGAGCGGTCCGCGCAGGCCGGTGCCGCCCACGTGTTGCGCTACGAAGAGGACATCGCTGCTCGCGTGCGCGAGATCACCGACGGCGAGGGTGTCCATGCGGTGTACGACGGCGTCGGTGCCGACACGTTCGAGGCAAGTCTGGCGTCGTTACGGATCAGAGGGACGTTGGCCCTGTTCGGAGCGGCGAGCGGTCCGGTCCCGCCCCTGGACCCGCAGAGGTTGAACGGCGCAGGATCGCTGTTCCTCACCAGGCCGACACTCGCCCACCACATACGGGACCGGGCCGAGCTCGAGTGGCGGGCCGGAGATGTGTTCGGGGCGATATCGCGTGGCGCGCTCACGGTCGAGGTCGGCGCTCGATACGCGCTGGAGGACGCCGCGCAGGCCCACATCGATCTGGAGTCACGCCGAACGACGGGATCGATCGTGCTCGTTCCCTGACCGATCCGTCGGGTGACGCTCGCTCAGGAGAGAAGCTGGGCGAGCGTCTGCCAGCCGAGGACCGAGTCGACGGCCAGGCCGCAGAACACCAGTGCCAGGTATTCGTTGGAGAGGATGAACAGCTTCAGTGGCTTGACCGGAGTTCCCGCTCGCACGCCTGCGTACAGGCGGTGTGCGACGACGAGAAACCACACTCCCGACGCCACGGCGACGGCCGCGTAGACGATGCCCGAGCCCGGTGCCAACGCAAGTGTTGCGGCAACGGTGGCCCACGCATACAGCACGATGTGCTTGGTGACCTTCGTCTCCGACGCGACCGCAGGCAGCATCGGTACGTTGGCCGCCTGGTAGTCCTCCTTGTAGCGGAGCATGAGCGCCCAGGTGTGCGGCGGCGTCCACAGGAAGATGACCAGGAACATCACCAGCGCTTGCCACCCGATCGTGCCGGTCACAGCGGACCAGCCGATCATCACCGGCATGCAACCGGCCGCGCCACCCCACACCACGTTCTGCGAGGTGCGCCGCTTGAGCACCAGCGTGTAGACGAAAATGTAGAAGCAGATGGTGACGACGGCGAGCACACCGCTGAGCAGATTCGTGGTGGCCCACAGCCAGAAGAACGAGAACACACCGAGTACGAGCCCGAAGATCAGCGCGTGCGAGACGGGCATGGCACCGCGGGCGAGCGGGCGCTTCTCGGTGCGCTTCATCACCTTGTCGATGTCTGCGTCGACCACCATGTTCAGCGTGTTGGCACTGGCCGCGGCCAGCATTCCGCCGAAGAGGGTGGTGAGGATCAGCCACGGATCGACGTTTCCCCGGTCGGCCAGCAACATCGCCGGAATGGTCGTGACGAGGAGGAGTTCGATGACCCGGGGCTTCGTGAGCGCGACATACGCAAGAAAGAGTGCGAATGCTCTACGTGGGGCGGACGTCGCCGGCGCGGCCTGCGTCGGCTCACCTGTCTCGTCTGCTCCGAATCCGGGGCCGCCGGCGAAACCGTGTCCGCCCGGCTGCTGCCCAATTCGCACTGCGTCTCCTCGCACGACTGTCGTTCTCTGGCGCTCGGCCACTTGCTCACGCGCCACCGGCACGCGGGTTGTCTCTCGACGGCGACACTTCGGCGCCTGCGCGCACGGGCAACTCCGCGACCACAACCGCGGGAGCCGACGACCGTGCGCCTACTACGACCGATGGTAGACGGCGGGGTTTGCACCTCCAATTCGCAGGGCACCCAAAGTGAGGAATACGTCGCCAACGAGTAACCCGCGCGCAATCGCCCGGGGGAAGGCACGACAGTAGGGTCGGACAGAACTAGGCTGGTGGAGGACGTCCTTCGGCACCGACCACATGCGTGCTCCACCCAGGCGCATTGCAGTCGCCGCCGGGCGACGATTCCCCGGAGCCACAACTCGAACGAATGTCAGGAGATTTCTGCTCGTGTCGATCACAGACGATATTGACGTCCTCACCACGGCGCACCACCCGAGCGACTGGACGGACCTGGACACCCGAGCGGTCGACACCGTTCGTGTTCTGGCAGCGGACGCAGTGCAGAAGGTCGGCAACGGCCACCCCGGAACCGCGATGAGCCTGGCTCCCCTCGCCTACACCCTCTTTCAGCGCACCATGCGTCACGACCCCACCGACACGCACTGGATCGGCCGCGACCGGTTCGTGCTCTCGTGCGGGCACTCGAGCCTGACTCTCTACCTGCAGCTGTACTTGGGCGGCTTCGGTCTCGAGCTCGCCGACATCGAGGCACTGCGCACCTACAAGTCGAAGACTCCCGGGCACCCCGAGTTCCGCCACACCGACGGCGTCGAGATCACCACCGGCCCGCTCGGTCAGGGACTCGCCTCCGCCGTGGGCATGGCCATGGCGGCGCGGCGCGAGCGCGGTCTGTTCGATCCCGAGCCCGCACTCGGTGAGAGCCCGTTCGATCACTACATCTACGTGATCGCCTCGGACGGAGACATCGAAGAAGGCGTGACGTCCGAGGCGTCGTCGTTGGCCGGTACTCAGCAGCTCGGCAACCTGATCCTGTTCTACGACGACAACAAGATCTCCATCGAGCACTCCACCGACATCGCTCTCTCCGAGAACACGGCCGCGCGCTACGAGGCCTACGGCTGGCACGTACAGGTGGTCGAAGGCGGCGAGAACGTCACCGCGATCGAAGAAGCCGTCGAGGCTGCCAAGGCCGTCACCGACAAGCCGTCGATCATCGTGCTGCGTACCATCATCGGCTTCCCGGCCCCCACCATGATGAACACCGGCGCAGTCCACGGTGCCGCACTGGGCGACGAGGAGATCGCGAAGGTCAAGCAGGCCCTCGATTTCGACCCGGCCAAGACGTTCGAGGTCACCGACGAGGTCATCGGCCACACCCGCAAGCTGCAGGAGCGCGGCCGCAAGGCCCACGCCGAGTGGACCGTCCAGTTCGACGCCTGGGCCGCCCGCGAGCCCGAGCGCAAGAAGCTGCTCGATCGCCTCACCCAGGGCACGTTGCCCGAGAACTGGACCGACGTTCTACCCACCTGGGAGCCCGGTAGCAAGGCCGTCGCCACGCGTGCCGCCTCGGGTGAGGTCCTCAATGCCGTCGGACCGGTTCTGCCGGAACTGTGGGGCGGCTCGGCCGACCTCGCAGGCAGCAACAACACGACGATCAAGGGTGCGAAGTCCTTCGGCCCCACGTCCATCTCCACCGACGACTGGGACGCCGAGCCGTACGGCCGCACCCTGCACTTCGGTATCCGTGAGCATGCGATGGGCGCGATTCTGTCGGGCATCGTGATGCACGGCCCGACGCGTGCATACGGCGGCACGTTCATGCAGTTCAGCGATTACATGCGGCCTGCGGTCCGGCTCGCGTCACTCATGGACATCGACCCCATCTACGTGTGGACCCACGATTCCATCGGCCTCGGTGAGGACGGCCCGACGCACCAGCCGGTCGAGCATCTCGCCGCGCTGCGGGCCATCCCCAACCTCTCGGTGGTACGCCCCGGCGACGCCAACGAAACCGCGTTCGCATGGCAGGCAGTGTTGGCCAGGTCCAGCAGCAGCGGACCCGTCGGCCTTGCGCTGACGCGTCAGGGCATCCCGATTCTCGAGGGCACCAGCTACGAGGGCGTCTCCAAGGGCGGATACATCCTCGTCGAGTCGTCCAAGGCGACCCCCGACGTCGTGCTGATCGGTACCGGTTCCGAGCTGCAGTACGCCGTGGAGGCACAGAAGCAGCTCGAGGCGCAGGGCATCGCCGCCCGCGTCGTCTCGATGCCGTGCGTCGAGTGGTTCGAGAGCCAGGATCAGAACTACCGCGACCAGGTGATCCCGCCCACCGTCAAGGCCCGGGTGTCGATCGAAGCCGGCATCGCGATGCCGTGGTGGAAGATCGTCGGCGGCTTCGGCGAGATCATCTCGCTCGAGCACTACGGCGAATCTGCCGACGCTGCAACACTTTTCCGCGAGTTCGGCTTCACGGCCGAGGCCGTCACGGCAGCCGCACAGCGCTCCATCACCAATGTGAAGGGATAATTCATGACCCAGAACAAGAATCTTGCAGAACTCTCCGCCGCCGGAATCTCGGTATGGCTGGACGACCTCTCCCGTGATCGCATCCGCTCGGGCAACCTCCAGGACCTCATCGACACGAAAAGTGTCGTCGGAGTGACCACCAACCCGTCGATCTTCCAGGCGGCCCTGAGCAAGGGCGAGGCGTACGACGAGCAGGTGAACAAGCTCGCCGGTGAAGGTGCCGACGTCGAGACCACCATCCGCACGGTCACCACGGACGACGTTCGCGAGGCCTGCGACATCCTGATGCCTCAATACGAGGCAAGTGCAGGCGTCGACGGCCGCGTGTCCATCGAGGTCGATCCGCGCGTGGCACACGACGCCGACAAGACGTACGAGCAGGCCGTCGAACTGTGGAAGATCGTCGACCGTCCGAATCTGCTGATCAAGATCCCTGCGACCGAGGAGGGGATTCCCGCTATCGCCAAGGTGATCGGCGAGGGCATCAGCGTCAACGTCACGCTCATCTTCTCCGTCGAACGCTACGAGCTGGTGATGAACGCCTACCTCGACGGTCTGGAGAAGGCGCGTGCGGCCGGCCACGACCTCGACAAGATCCACTCGGTCGCGTCGTTCTTCGTCTCCCGCGTCGACAGCGAGATCGATTCCCGTCTCGATGCAATCGGTACCCCTGATGCCGAGGCACTCAAGGGCAAGGCCGCTCTGGCCAACGCTCGTCTGGCGTACGTGGCGTACCAGCAGATCTTCGAGGTGGCCCCTCGGTTCCGCGAGCTCGTCGGCAGTGGCGCACGCCCGCAGCGTCCGTTGTGGGCGTCGACCGGCGTGAAGTCCGACGCCTACCCCGACACCATGTACGTCACCGAGCTCGTCTCACCGAACACGGTGAACACGATGCCGGAGAAGACCATGGACGCGGTTGCCGATCACGGCGAGATCGTCGGCGACACCGTATCGGGCAAGGGACCGGAATCGCAGGAGATCTTCGACCGCATCTCGGCACTCGGGATCGACATCACCGACGTCTTCCTGACGTTGGAGAACGAAGGCGTCCAGAAGTTCGAGGCGGCCTGGAACGAGTTGCTCGAAGCCACCGGCGAGCAGCTTCGCCAAGCGGGTCAGAAGAGCTGACCGACTGTGCCCACCGCAGAAACCGAACCTCTCCACTCCGCGGACTGGGTCAACCCACTCCGCGACGCGCGGGACAAGCGGCTCCCCCGCATAGCGGGCCCGTGCAGCATGGTCATCTTCGGAGTGACCGGCGATCTCGCGCGTAAGAAGCTCATGCCTGCGGTGTACGACCTGGCGAACCGGGGGCTTCTACCCCCCGGTTTCGCCTTGGTCGGCTTCGCCCGTCGGGAATGGCAGAACCAGGACTTCGCGAAGATCGTGCACGATTCCGTGCGCGATCACGCGCGCACCCCGTTCAGCGAGGAGGTCTGGAACACCCTCGCCGAGGGATTCCGGTTCGTCCAGGGCACGTTCGACGACGACGCGGCGTTCGACGAGCTGTCGCGGACACTGACCGAACTCGACGAGACCCGCGGTACCGGCGGCAATCACGCCTTCTACCTGTCCATTCCGCCCAGCGCCTTTCCCGTCGTTCTCGAGCAGCTGTCTCGGTCCGGTCTGGCGCAGGGCGAGGACGGCAACTGGCGACGTGTGGTGATCGAGAAGCCGTTCGGCCACGACCTGCAGAGCGCGAAAGAGCTCAATGCCGTCGTCAACCGAGTGTTCCCCGAGGACACCGTGTTTCGCATCGATCACTACCTGGGCAAGGAGACGGTGCAGAACATCCTCGCACTGCGCTTCGCGAACCAGTTGTTCGATCCGATCTGGAATGCGCACTACGTCGACCACGTTCAGATCACGATGGCCGAGGACATCGGATTGGGTGGTCGCGCAGGGTATTACGACGGAATCGGTGCCGCCCGCGACGTCATCCAGAACCACCTTCTGCAGCTCCTCGCCATCACCGCGATGGAGGAGCCGGTCAGCTTCAACCCCAAGGAGCTGCAGTCGGAGAAGATCAAGGTGCTCTCGGCGACCAAACTCGCCGAGCCACTCGATCGAACCTCGGCGCGCGGTCAGTACACCGCGGGGTGGCAGGGCAGCCAGAAAGTGAAGGGGCTCAAGGAGGAAGAAGGGTTCGACTCCGAGTCGAACACCGAAACCTACGCCGCCATCACCCTCGAGGTGGATACGCGGCGATGGGGTGGGGTGCCCTTCTATCTCCGTACCGGCAAGGCACTCGGGCGCCGAGTCACCGAGATCGCGATGGTGTTCAAACGCGCCCCGCACCTGCCGTTCGACGCCACGATGACCGAGGAACTCGGTCAGAATGCGTTGGTGATCCGAGTCCAGCCCGACGAGGGCGTGACGATGCGGTTCGGCTCCAAGGTGCCGGGTTCGAGCATGCAGGTGCGCGACGTCAGCATGGACTTCAGCTACGGCCAGGCGTTCACCGAATCCTCCCCCGAGGCCTACGAACGACTCATCCTCGACGTGCTGCTCGGCGAGCCGTCGTTGTTCCCGGTCAATGCCGAGGTGGAACTGTCGTGGAAGATCCTCGATCCGATCTTGGAGTTCTGGGCCTCCGGCGGCACCGCGGAACCGTACGAAGCCGGTACCTGGGGGCCCTCCTCGGGTGACGAGATGATGCACCGCACCGGACGCGAATGGAGAAGACCGTGATTGTCGACATCCCCGCCACGACGACGGCCGAGGTCGGCAAGAAGTTGGTGGAGGTGCGCGAAGCAGGCGGTGCGGTGACCATCGGCCGAGTGCTGACTCTGATCGTGGCCAGCCGTGATCCGGCCAAGGCCGAACGAGCGATCGACGCGGCGAACGAGGCGAGCCGTGAGCATCCGTGCCGCGTCATCGTGCTCATCCACGGAGATCGGTCGGCCGAGTCGAGCCTCGACGCGCAGATCCGGGTGGGCGGCGACGCCGGTGCATCGGAGGTCGTCGTGTTGCGCCTGAACGGCGAACTCGCCGACCACGAACACAGTGTCGTCATCCCGTTCCTGCTGCCCGATACCCCGATCGTGGCCTGGTGGCCGGACGAGGCACCGACCGTTCCGGCGAAGGATCCGTTGGGGCGCTTGGCGATTCGACGCATCACCGATGCGACGAACTCCCCCGATACCACCGCGACGATCAAGGGACGGCTCAGCAGCTACACCGAGGGCGACACCGATCTCTCCTGGAGTCGTATCACGTACTGGCGTGGCCTGTTGGCCACCGCGCTCGACCAGGCTCCGTACGAGGCTGTCGTCTCGGCCACGGTGTCGGGACTGGCCGAGGAGCCCGCACTCGACATCCTTGCCGGTTGGCTGGCCGCGAAGCTGGACGTGCCGGTCCACCGCCGTGCGGGTGAGCTGAAAGTCGAGCTGATCCGGGAGAACAGCAGCATCTCGCTGACGCGACCGCAGACCGGTAAGACCGCAACCCTGCGGCGTACCGGTCAGCCCGACGCCGAAGTCGCACTGGCGCGGCGCAACACGCGCGAGTGCCTCGCCGAGGAACTGCGCAGACTCGACACGGACGAGATCTACGAACTCGCCTTGAACGGACTGTCGAAAGTGAGCTATGAGTAAGACATCGGTACTCCAGTACCTGGACGCGCAAGCCCTTGTCGACGCAGCGCGATCGCGCTTCGTCGACGTGATCACCGCCGCGCAGGCCGAGCGAGGATCTGCGTCGGTGGTGCTGACCGGCGGTGGCACAGGAATCGCATTGCTGGAGGCGCTGCGCACGGACTCCGGCTCGATCGACTGGGGCAGAGTGGACGTCTACTTCGGTGACGAACGCTTCCTGCCCTCGGGCGATCCCGAGCGCAACGAAGTTCAGGCCTCGGAGGCGCTGCTCGATCACGTCGATGTCCATCCGGATCGGGTGTTCCGAATGGCCGCATCCGACGGACCACACGGAAGCGACCCCGAAGTTGCCGCGGCAACGTACGCACAGATCCTGCATTCCGGATCCGAAGGCGAGCCGACGCCTCGGTTCGACGTCCATCTGCTCGGCATGGGCGGCGAAGGCCACATCAATTCACTCTTCCCCCACACCGATGCGGTGCGCGAACAGCATCGCTTCGTCGTGGCGGTCGAGGACTCCCCCAAGCCCCCACCGGTGCGCATCACACTGACGCTGCCTGCGGTCCGCCGCGCGCAGCACGTGTGGTTGCTCGTCTCGGGAGCGAACAAGGCCGATGCCGTCGCTGCTGCGGTGGGCGGGGCCGATCCCGACGACGTCCCGTCGGCCGGAGCACTGGGCACCGAATCGACGGTCTGGTTCCTCGATACCGGCGCAGCGTCCAAGCTGGACACGGTGTGAGAGCCCGGAGCTAGTCCGGTTCGACTGCGTCGGGGTCACGTCCCGGCCACGCACCGTCGTAGTCGCCGACGCACCGAACACGTCCTGATGTCGAGCGATCGATCCGCCTACCGTTCGCACGGTAGGCGGATCCGTCGCGCCAGGCATCGGTGTCGTTGCTGCACTGCCTCATACCTCGTTGGACGCTTCTCGCCGCCGACCGGTTCCGCGCCCCTCGTGCGGGTCAGCCGCTGTTGCGCAGTGCCGTCGCGAGACCGTTCATCGTCAGCAGGATTCCTCGCTTGACGCGTTCGTCGTCGTCCCCGTTTCGGTAGCGCCGGAGCATCTCGACCTGCATCTGATTGAGCGGCTCGAGGTACGGGAATCGGTTGTGCACGGAGCGTTCGAGAGACGGATTGTCTTCGAGCAGTCGACTGTGACCGGTGATCTTCAGGTACATCCGCACCGTCGTGGCGTGCTCGGCCTCGATCATGCCGAAGATCCGAGCCCGGAGATCGGCGTCGGGAACCAACTCGGCGTAGCGAGCCGCGATGCCCAGATCGGACTTGGCCATGACCTGCGCGAGGTTGGACAGAACCGTCTGGAAGAACGGCCACTTCCGGTAGAGGTCGGTCAGCACCTCGAGCCTGGAATCGTCGTCGCCGACCCACTCCTCGAACGCCGATCCCGTTCCGTACCACCCGGGCAACATCACGCGGCACTGACTCCACGACATCACCCAGGGAATGGCACGCAGGTCGTACACCGAGTTGGTCGGCTTCCGCGATGCCGGACGGGAGCCGATGTTCAGCTCCCCTACCTCGGCAACGGGAGTCGACGTTCGGAAGTACTCGACGAAACCTGGCTCCTCGTGCACCAGACGGCCGTACGCTGCGCGTGCCTTGGCGGCCAGATCGTCCAGAATGTCGTACGCGGCTTCGGCACCGTCCCCGAGGCCCTCGACGTCGAGCAGAGTCGATTCGAGAGTTCCGGCAACCAGGGACTCGAGGTTTCGTCGCGCCAAGGACGGCTCCGCGTACTTCGCTGCGATGATCTCGCCCTGCTCGGTCAGACGCAGGGATCCCTGCACCACACCGGGCGGCTGCGCCAGGATCGCGTCGTAGCTCGGACCGCCGCCGCGGCCGACCGTGCCACCGCGACCGTGGAAGAGCCGCAACCGGATCCCCGTCTTGCGCGATGCCTCGAGTAGATCCAACTCGGCGCGATACAGCGCCCAGTTGGCCGCGAGGTATCCACCGTCCTTGTTCGAGTCGGAGTACCCGAGCATGACTTCCTGGTTCATGCCGCGACCGGCGACCAGCGCGCGGTAGATCGGAACGTCGAGCGTGGCCAGCAGAGTCGCCGCGCCCTGCTGGAGGTCCTCGATGGTCTCGAACAGCGGAACGACACCGACGGTCGAGGTCGGTGCCGAACCGTCGGCGCCGGGGTCGAAGATACCTGCCTCCTTGAGCAGCAAGGCCGCTTCGAGCATGTCGCTGACCGACTGGCACATGCTGATGATGTAGTTCTGGATGGTGTCGGGGCCCAGGTGGTCGATGGCCTCCTTGGCCGCCCTGACGATGCCCAGTTCCTTCGTCGCGAGCTCACTGAGCTGCGCGTTGGGGCCGACGAGCGGCCGCCTGGTCGCGAGTTCCCGCGACAGCACCGACACCCGCTCGTCCTCGCCCAGGGACACGTAGTCGGGGTGAACACCGGCCCAGGCCAGCAGCTCGGCGACCACCTCTTCGTGGGTCTCGGAGTTCTGCCGCATGTCCAACGCCTGCAGATGGAATCCGAACGTCTCGACCGATTGTCGAAGCCGGAGCAGTCGATCGTCGGCGATCAACGCGTCACCGTCCGCACGAAGTGCCCGGTCGATGATGTCGAGGTCGTCGAGGATGTCCTGCGGGCCGTCGTACTTCTGCGCTCCGAGGTCGATGCCGGAGACCGGTACGGCGTCGAGCACCGCCTCGGCGGTGGCGGTGAGCCGAGCCCGGATGCCGACCACCGCGACCCGATACGGTTCGTCCGATCGGCGATCGTCCGGTTCGGCCGATGCGCCGGCCAGAGCCGCGAGGTCCTCGGTGACATCCACCAGGCGCGCGGACATCGACAGTTCCTTCTCCAGCGCGACCAGCTCGTCCAGGTAGTGCTCGAACGCTACGTAACCCGCCTGATGTGTCGCAGTGTGCACCACGTCGGCGGTGACGTTCGGATTACCGTCGCGGTCGCCGCCGATCCAGGAACCGGGGCGAAGGATGGGGCGCGGCAGTAGATCGTCCTCGGGCCACCGTGCGCGCAGCGCGGCACGCACATCCGCATTGAGGGCAGGCATGACGTCGAACAGAGAAGACTCGAAGTAACGGAGGCCGACCTCGATCTCGTCCTGAATCCGCAACCGCGACAACCGAATCAGAGCTGTCTCCCACAGCGTCAGTACCTGCCTGCGGATCTGCACGTCGATGGCGGCCAGTTCCTTGGCCGCGCTGGCGGCCTTGCCCTCGACCGCCGCAGCGGCGACATCGCGGCGACGCATCAGCTCGGTGATCTTCGATTGCACGTCGAAGATGGTCCGTCGACGTGTCTCGGTGGGGTGCGCGGTGATCACCGGGGCGACCAACGCATCGGTGAGAGCGGCTGCCACCTGCTCGCGCGACGGTGCCGCGGCATCGATCTTGAGCCAGGTGGCGTCGAGGCTGCTGTCCTGCGGCGGATCCTGGCGGTCGAGGTGAATCGCTCGGCGACGTTCGCGGTGCAGGTCCTCGGCGAGATTGGCCAGCAGCGAGAAGTGACTGAACGCGCGAATGAGTGGAACTGCCTGTGCCACTTCCACATCGGTGTAACGTCCGACCGAATCGTCACGCTCGATCTCGGATCTGCGTACCGCGAAGGATTCGACGCGCGCTGCCTCGATCAGGTCGAAGACGTCCTCGCCCTCGTGCTCGCGAATGATCTCGCCCAAGATACCGCCGAGATAGCGGATGTCCTCACGGAGAGGCTCTGTCAACTCTCGACCCTGAGCTGTCGGTGGGACGAAGGCTGGGGAACCGACTGACTCGTAGGAGGATTCGCTCATCCACCCAGTATCGTCGCTCCGTCACCAACTCGCACTCGGAGCCGAATTCGATCAGGTGTACTTGATCTCGAGACCGATACCGAGGATGGCGATGAGCCAGATGATGCCGGTGAAGACCGTGAGGCGATCGAGATTCTTCTCGACGACGGTCGACCCGGAGAGGCTGGACTGCACTCCGCCACCGAACAGGCTGGACAATCCGCCGCCCTTGCCGCGATGCAGCAGGATCAGCAAGATCAGTGCCAGGCTGGTGATGACCAGCAGAATATCCAGAAACAGATCCATGTCCACCTCAAACTCGATTCGATGCCTTCAGCAGCCTACCTGGCCCCGTGAACGGCTTCGGACACCCCGCCGAAGCGAGGTGCCCGAAAACCGTTCGTCGTAGCGTTGCCGATCAGGGCAGGGGTCCTCCTGCAGCGATGGCCGACAACGTGGCGAACTCGTCTGCCTTGAGCGAAGCGCCACCGACCAGTGCGCCGTCGACATCGGGCTGACCGACGATCTCGCCGACGTTCTTCGCGTTGACCGATCCGCCGTAGAGCACGCGTACACCCGCGGCGACCTCGCCCGAGGAGAGCGACTTCAACTCCTCGCGGATGGCACCGCACACTTCCTGAGCGTCCGACGCGGACGCGACCCGGCCGGTTCCGATCGCCCACACCGGCTCGTAGGCGATGACGACCTTCGAGATGTCCTCGGCCGACAGTCCGTCGAGTGACCCGCGGAGCTGCGCGACGTTGTAGGCCACGTGCTCGCCCGCCTCGCGGATGTTCAGACCCTCGCCGATGCACACGATCGGGGTCAGTCCGTTCTTCAGCGCCGCCTTCGTCTTGGCGAGCACGACGGCGTCGTCCTCGTTGTGCAACGTGCGTCGTTCGGAGTGACCGACGACGACGAAGGTGCACCCCAGCTTGGCCAGCATCGATCCGCTGATCTCGCCGGTGAACGCACCCTTGTCCTCGGACGAGACGTCCTGCGCACCGTAGGTGAGCAGGAGCTTGTCGCCCTCGACCAGAGTCTGGACGCTCCGGATGTCGGTGAACGGCGGGATCACCGTGACGTCGACCTTGTCGAAGTACTTCTCGGGCAACGAGAATGCGATCTTCTGCACCAGCGAGATGGCCTCGAGGTGGTTGAGGTTCATCTTCCAGTTGCCCGCGATGAGCGGCTTACGTGCCATGCGTTACGCCTCCAGGACGGATAGGCCGGGGAGCTGCTTGCCTTCGAGGTATTCGAGGGATGCACCGCCGCCGGTGGAGATGTGCGAGAAGCCGTCGTCGGGCAGTCCGAGGGTGCGCACCGCAGCCGCGGAGTCGCCGCCACCGACGACGCTGAACGCGCCCTTCTCGGTGGCTTTGATGATCGCTTCCGCGATGCCCTTGGTGCCGGCCGAGAACTTGTCGAACTCGAACACTCCTGCCGGTCCGTTCCAGAAGACGGTCTTCGCATTCGAGAGCACGACAGCGAAACGACTGACCGAGTCGGGTCCGATGTCCAGGCCCATCCAGCCGTCCGGAATCTCGGACGCCTTGACGGTCTTCGCCTCGGCGTCCGCCGCGAACTTGTCTCCGACGACGATGTCGACGGGCAGGTGGATCACGTCGCCGAAGCGCTCGAGCAGGTCCTTGCAGACCCCGATCTGATCCTCCTGCAGCAACGAGTTGCCGACCGAATATCCCTGCGCGGCAAGGAAGGTGAACGCCATGCCGCCGCCGATCACGAGGGTGTCGACCTTGGGGGCCAACGCCTCGATGACGCCGAGCTTGTCCGAGACCTTGGAGCCGCCGAGCACAACCGCGTACGGACGCGCAGCGTCCTCTGTGAGCTTGGCCAGCACCTCGACCTCGGCAGCGACGAGGGTGCCCGCGTAATGGGGCAGCAGCTGCGCCACGTCGTAGACCGACGCCTGCTTGCGGTGCACGACGCCGAATCCGTCGGAAACGAACGCCGCGTCGTCGCCGGCCAGAGCCACCAGCTCGCGAGCCAGGGCAGCTCGCTCGGACTCGTCCTTGCTGGTCTCGCGCGGATCGAAGCGAATGTTCTCGAGCAGCAGTACGTCGCCGTCCGTCAGACCCTCGGCGCGAGCCTCGGCGTCCTGACCCACGACGTCGCCCGCGAGCTGAACATGGCGTCCGAGCAGCTCGCCGAGTTTCGCGGCGACCGGAGCCAGGCTGTACTTCGCGTCGGGCTTACCGTCGGGACGACCGAGATGCGCGGTGACGATGACCTTGGCACCGGCCTCGACCAGAGCCTCTAGAGTCGGGATCGACGCCTGGATACGGCCGGGATCGGTGATCGTGCCGTCCTCGAGCGGGACATTGAAGTCCGATCGCACGAGGACGCCACGGCCTTCGACACCGGCATCGAGCAGATCCTGCAGTGTCTTGACAGCCATCGGTGTCAGAGGGACTTGCCGACGAGACCGATGAGGTCGGCGAGGCGGTTGGAGTAGCCCCACTCGTTGTCGTACCAGGAGACGATCTTGACCTGGTCGTCGATGACCTTCGTCAGCGGCGCGTCGAAGATCGACGAGTGCGGGTCGGTGACGATGTCCGAGGACACGATGGGATCGGTGTTGTACTTCAGGATGCCCTTCAGCGGTCCCTCGGCAGCAGCCTTCATCGCAGCGTTGATGTCGTCGGCGGAGGCCGACTTCTTCAGCAGCGCGGTGAGGTCGGTGACCGAGCCGGTGGGGATCGGAACCCGGAGCGCGTAGCCGTCGAGCTTGCCCAGCAGCTGCGGGAGCACCAGGCCGATGGCCTTGGCTGCGCCGGTGCCGGTCGGCACGACGTTCAGAGCCGCAGCGCGAGCGCGACGCAGATCGCTGTGCGGGCCGTCCTGCAGGTTCTGATCCTGTGTGTACGCGTGGATCGTGGTCATCAGTCCCGAGACGATGCCGAACTCGTCGTCGAGAACCTTGGCGATGGGGCCGAGGCAGTTGGTGGTGCACGACGCGTTGGAGATGATGTTCTGGCTGCCGTCGTACTTGTCGTCGTTGACGCCCATCACGATGGTGATGTCCTCGCCCTTGGCGGGCGCGGAGATGATGACCTTCTTCGCACCGGCGTCGATGTGACCCTGGGCCTTCGCAGCGTCGGTGAAGATGCCGGTGGACTCGACGACGACGTCGACACCCAGGTCACCCCACGGAAGTGCGGACGGGCCCTCGCGCAGCGACAGTGCCTTGATCTTCTGGCCACCGACGACGATGGTGTCTTCGCCCTCGAGCGAGACATCGTGCGGCAAACGGCCCAGGATCGAGTCGTACTTGAGCAGGTGTGCGAGCGATGCGTTGTCGGTCAGGTCGTTGACAGCAACGATTTCGATGTCGGTGGTACCGAGCGCCTTCTGCGCGTCGACAGCCCTGAAGAAGTTACGCCCGATGCGGCCGAAGCCGTTGACGCCTACCCGGATCGTCACTGTTCGCTCCTAAAAGTTGTGAAAACAGATGTCTGATTGTGCCTGCGTGCGGGGTGCCACACGCGGTTCCCACCCTAGTGTGCGCGCAGGCAGAGCGCGCGCATCACGTGATCGGGCCGATCACGCCTCGTCGAGCAGCTCGGCGGTGACCGCGGACTCGGTGTCGGGAATTCCGGTTTCCTTGGCCTTGCGATCGGCCATGGACAGCAGGCGTCGAATTCGGCCGGCCACGGCGTCCTTGGTCATCGGAGGGTCGGCCAACTGGCCCAGTTCCTCGAGTGACGCCTGCCGGTGCTGGACTCGGAGCGATCCGGCTGCGGCCAGATGGTCCGGCACGTCGTCGCCGAGGATGTGCAGGGCGCGCTCGACTCTCGCTGCGGCGGCGACGGCGGCCCTGGCCGAGCGGCGCAGGTTGGCGTCGTCGAAGTTGGCGAGCCGGTTCGCAGTGGCTCTGACCTCGCGTCGCATGCGTCGTTCTTCCCAGATCAACCGGGTGTCCTGTGCTCCCATGCGGGTGAGCAGGGCTCCGATGGCCTCGCCGTCGCGGACGACCACTCGATCGGTGCCGCGGACCTCACGAGCCTTCGCGGCCACTCCGAGGCGGCGGGCGGCTCCGACGAGCGCGAGCGCCGCCTCCGGTCCGGGGCAGCTGATCTCCAGGGCCGAGGACCTACCCGGTTCGGTGAGGGAGCCGTGCGCCAGAAATGCGCCCCGCCATGCCGCCTCGGAATCCCCCACCGTGCCGCCGACGACCTGTGCGGGGAGGCCGCGAACCGGGCGTCCCCGCAGATCCAGCAGGCCGGTCTGGCGGGCCAGCGCTTCGCCGTCCTTGGCCACTCGGACCACGTACCGCGAGGTCTTGCGTAGCCCGCCTGCGCCGAGCATGTGCACGTCGGAGGAGTAGCCGTACAGCTCGAAGATCTCCCGCCGCAGCCGTCTCGCAATGGACCCGAGGTCCACCTCGGCTTCGACCACCACCCGGCCCGCCACGATGTGCAGTCCACCGGCGAATCGCAGCAGTGCGGACACCTCGGCCTTGCGGCAACTGACCTGGCTGACGGTCAGCCTGCTCAGCTCGTCCTTGACCTCCGCTGTCATGGCCACGAAGTGATCCCCTCTCTGCGTGCGGCAGTCGGTGCGGTGCCGCCGGTGGGCGACACGATGGAGCCGAGAGCCGCGGCAAGCTTGCCGTAATGATGTGCGTGGGTGCCGTTTTCGGCAACGTCGACGTAGACGACCTCGGCACCGAGCCGGGCCGCAGCCCGCGCCACGTGCTCGCGGTTGCTGCCTTCCGGGACCGAGGCGGAATCGACCAACACGTAGTCGATTCCCAAATCCGGTGCGTGTTGGGAGAGTACGTGGACATGGCGCTCGGCGGAGAATCCGGTGGTCTCACCGAGTTCGGGGGCCAGGTTCAGCACCAGTACCTTCGGCGCGCTCGTACGAGCCAGCGCGGTGAGCTGATCCGGCACCAGTACGTGCGGGATCACGCTGGAGAACCACGATCCCGGTCCGAGCACCACGAGGTCAGCCTTCTCGATCGCAGCGAGTGCATCCGCGGACGCCGGCGGTTCGGGTGGAAGCAGCCGAACGCGGCGAACCTTGCCGGGAGTCGTCGCCACCGCGACCTGTCCGCGAATGACGCGGCTCACGCGCGGATCGTCCTCGAGACCGGAGACGTCGGCCTCGATGTCGAGTGCGATCGGCGACATCGGAAGCACTCGTCCGTCTATACCGAGCATCCGCACCATCTCGTCCAGTGCGGCGATCGGGTCGCCCAGTACCTCGGTGAGGCCGGCGAGGATGAGGTTGCCCACCGAGTGCCCGGCCAGCGCGCCCGTGCCACCGAAGCGGTGCTGGAGGACGTCGGTCCACAGCTGTGTTCGCTCGTCCGAGCGTGCCAGCGCGGCCAGCGCCATGCGCAGATCCCCGGGCGGAATGACGCCGAGCTCGGCCCGCAGACGTCCCGAGGATCCCCCGTCGTCGGCGACCGTGACGATGGCGGTGACGTCGTGACCGAGCAACCGGGCCGCCGACAGCGTTGCGTACAGGCCGTGACCGCCTCCGAGTGCGACGATCCTGGGGCCCGATACCGGTACTTCGGTGTCGACCTCGCTCATTCGCGACCCAGATCCCGATGCAGCACCCGCACCGACACATCACCCTGATCGGCGAGAATCGCGGCCAGTGCCTCGGTCATCGCAACACTCCGATGTTTCCCTCCGGTGCAGCCCACAGCCACCGTCATGTATCTCTTGCCTTCCCGCACGTATCCCTCGATCGTCAGATTCAGCAGATGCGTGTACGTCTGCAGGTAGTCGCGTGCCCCGTCCTGCCCCAGCACGTAATCCCGGACGTCCGCGTCCTGGCCGGTGTGTTCGCGCAGCTCCGGAACCCAATGGGGATTGGGCAGAAAGCGAACGTCGCAGACCAGGTCGGCGTCCATCGGCAGGCCGTACTTGAAGCCGAACGACTGCACGGTGACCCCGACGCCGGTGGTGTCGGACTCGCCGAACACCGTCTCGATCTTGCGCCGCAATTGATGCACCGACAGGGATGTGGTGTCCACGGTCAGATCCGCGGCCGCCTTGACCTGGGCGAGTCGCAACCGTTCGGCGGTGATGCCCTCGGTCAAGGTTCCGTCCTGACCGTCGTTCTGCAGAGGATGGCTGCGCCGGTTGGACTCGAATCGACGGATCAGCACGGCGTCGGACGCGTCGAGGAAGAGCACTCTGTTGCGCACGCCCTTGGAATCGAGTTCTTTGACCACCCAGCCCAGATCGCCGGTGAACAGGCGACTTCGAACGTCCATCACCAGCGCCAGTCGCTCGATTCTGGGCTTGGACTCGCGGCCGAGATCGACCATCTTGGAGATGAGCTCCGGCGGTAGGTTGTCGGCGACGTACCAGCCGAGATCCTCGAGAATCTTGGCCGCCGTGCGCAATCCTGCTCCGGAAACCCCGGTGACCAACGCCACTTCGATCTCGTCGTGCCGCGACTCCCCCGCGGAGGGCTGTTCGAGATGGTCTTCGGACGGTGGGTGTCTCTGTCTCTGGTGTTCGCTCACTACGAAGCCTGTCCCGCCGATTCCACGCGCGGTGCGATCGCATGTTCCGCCGTGTTCTCGCCCGATGTCGTTGCAGTTGCGCTGCCATCATCGCCTACATCGGCGTCGTCCGTGTCGGAACCCAGTGCGGCCAGCACCGACTTGGCTGTGGTCTCTCCGATCCCGGGCACCTCGACGATCTCCGCGACCGTCGCACGCTTGAGGTTGGCGACGGAACCGAAGTGTGCCACCAGTGCCGTTCGACGCGACTCGCCGAGTCCGCGAACCGAATCCAGAGCCGAGGCCGTCATGCGTCGCGATCGCTTGCTGCGATGGAACGTGATCGCGAACCGGTGCGCTTCGTCGCGAACCCGTTGGAGCAGGTAGAGCGACTCGCTCGTACGCGGAAGGATCACCGGATCCTCCTCCCCCGGAACCCATACCTCCTCCAGCCGCTTCGCCAGACCGACCACGGCCACGTCGGTCACGCCGAGCTCGTCCAGCACGGCCGCGGCAGCGGCCACCTGAGGGGCACCGCCGTCGACGACGAACAGATTGGGTGGATACGCGAATTTGCGCGGTCTGCCGGTCTGTGGATCCAACGCCGCTTCGGGGGCGAGATCGCCTCCGGTCCCCTCGGCCGAACCGTCCGCGGAGTGCCGTAGGAACCGGCGACGGGTCACCTCGGCGATGCTCGCCACGTCGTCGGAGTGCCCGTCGCCTGCCGCTTCCTTGATCGCGTAGTGGCGGTAGTCGCTCTTGCGGGGCAATCCGTCCTCGAAGACGACGAGCGAGGCCACCACATCGGTTCCCTGCACGTGGGAGATATCGATGCACTCGATGCGCAGCGGTGCCGAGTCCAGATCGAGTGCCTCCTGAATACCCTGCAGCGCAGCCGATCTCGATGTGAAGTCGCCCGCGCGCTTGAGCTTGTGCTGCTGCAGGGCTTCCTTGGCGTTGCGTTCGACGGTCTCGGCCAACGCCTTCTTGTCGCCGCGCTGGGGAACACGCAGAGTCACGTTCGAGCCCCGAAGTTCACTGAGCCAGGCCTGAACCTCGTCGGCGTTGTCCGGCAGGACCGGAACCAGGACTTCCCTCGGGACGGCGTTGGAACCACCGTCGTCACCGCCCGGTGCCTGTGCGGACAGGGCGGCCTGCTCGCCGTAGAACTGCGTCAGGAACTGCTCGACCAGAGCGGGCAGATCGGCCTCGTCCTGGCGTTCGATCACCTCTCCTGCCTTCTCCACCACCCAGCCGCGCTGCCCGCGCACGCGGCCGCCTCGGACGTGGAAGACCTGAACGGCAGCCTCGAGGGCGTCGGTGGCGAAGGCGACGAGATCGGCGTCGGTGCCGTCGCCGAGCACCACCGCCTGCTTCTCCAATGCCCGACGCAGCGCACCGACGTCGTCTCGCAGACGTGCGGCGGTCTCGAAATCCAGGTCCTCGGATGCAGCCTGCATCTTCTTCTCGAGCTGACGAACGAGCTTGTCCGTCTTTCCGGCCAAGAAGTCACAGAAATCCTCGACGGTCGCCCGATGCTCCTCGGCGCTGACCCGTCCGACGCACGGTGCCGAGCACTTGTCGATGTAGCCCAGCAGGCAGGGCCGGCCGATCTGATTGTGGCGCTTGAACACTCCGGTCGAGCACGTGCGCGCGGGAAATACTCGCAGCAACAGATCCAGCGTCTCGCGAATGGCCCACGCGTGCGCGTAGGGGCCGAAATAGCGGACACCCTTGCGCCGGGGTCCGCGGTAGACGAACAACCGAGGAAACTCCTCGTTCATCGTCACCGCGAGCATCGGATAGCTCTTGTCGTCGCGGTAGCGGACGTTGAACCGTGGATCGAATTCCTTGATCCAGTTGTACTCGAGCTGGAGGGCCTCGACTTCGGTGGTCACCACGGTCCACTCCACCGATGCCGCGGTGGTGACCATCTGGCGAGTACGTGGATGCAGCGAGGCTATGTCTGCGAAGTAGGAATTGAGTCGACTGCGGAGGCTCTTGGCCTTTCCCACGTAGACGACGCGGCCGTGCGGATCGCGAAATTTGTACACCCCCGGCTCCACCGGGATGGTTCCGGTGGCCGGGCGGTAGGTAGCGGGGTCGGACACGGCATCCACGTTAGCCGTCGGGTCCGACGTTCTCCGCATCCGCAGCTCAGCCGCGGTGCGGAGGTAGGACGTCAGTCCCGATCGACCGGGATGTCCGGAACGGAGGCGGCGGGCGCGTAGGTGCGTTCGAGAGTGCGGAACTTTCGTACGGCCGCGACCGCATGGTCACGATCGTTGGACTGGATGGCCATCACGTTGATGAACTCGTCGTCGGGAATGTCGATCCTGGCCCACATGGCTCCTTCGGGGAAGGACAGACCACGCACCAGATCCCATTCGATCAGACGCTCCGACAACAGGTTCCGCACCGCGACACCTGCAGGCCCGACGCGAATGCGCGGGCGCGTCAGCACGAGCGCCAGGCCTCCCAGAAGAAGTCCGATACCTGCCATCGCCAGTTGGTCCGCGGTTCTGAAGTACACCCCGGTCGGCGAGACCCTCAGCAGGACGGCAACGGTCGAATGCGCCACCACGAGCAACACCGCCGTCGCGATGGCGTAACGAGCCGACTTGCGCGACTTCACCACCATGTCCCACTCGGTGGACGGTGCGCTGCCGGTCACGTGAACTCCTGATTCGTCCAGGGTTGGCGTAGGTGTTTGAGAGTCAGCGCTGTGTCGATCGCGGCCGCCGTGGCCTGCGCGCCCTTGTCCTCGAACGAACCGGGCAACCCTGCGCGATCGAGCGCCTGCTGCTCGTCGTTGGTGGTGAGCACGCCGTTGGTGACCGGAGTGCCCTCGTCGAGCGAGACGCGCGTCAGGCCTGCCGTGACGGCGTCGCACACGTACTCGAAATGCGGTGTGCCACCGCGGATGACGACGCCGAGTGCGACGACGGCGTCGTGGTTGCGGGCCAACGCCTGCGCGACGACGGGCAGTTCGATGGCTCCGGCCACACGGATGACCGTGACGTCCTCGATCCCGGCCGACTCGGCTTTGCGAAGTGCACCGTCGAGCAAAGCCTGAGAGATCTTCTGGTGCCACTGGCCGGCGACGATCGCCAGTTTGAGATCACTGGCACCTGCGAGCTGCAGGGTGGGTTCGCCTTCGCCGCTCATGAGGTGGCCCCGTTCTCGGATGCAGGAGTTGAGCCTGCGGAACGACCGTTCTCGTACTCGTCCAACCCGGTGAGGTCGTGGCCCATCCGGTCGCGTTTGGTGCGCAGGTAGGTGAGGTTCTCGGCGTTGGCGCGCAACGGCATCGGCACTCGTTCGGTGACGTGCAGACCGTAGCCGTCGAGTCCCACTCGCTTGGCGGGGTTGTTGGTCAGCAGCCGCATCGACGAGACGCCGAGGTCGACGAGAATCTGTGCGCCGATTCCGTAGTCGCGGGAGTCGGCCGGGAGGCCCAGTTGCAGGTTGGCGTCGACGGTGTCGGAGCCTGCGTCCTGGAGCTGGTAGGCCTGGAGCTTGTGCAGCAGACCGATTCCGCGACCTTCGTGTCCGCGCATGTACAACACGATGCCGCGTTCCTCGGCGGCGACCATTTCCAGGGCCGCGTCCAACTGTGGTCCGCAGTCGCAGCGCAGTGATCCGAACACGTCGCCGGTGAGGCATTCGGAGTGCACTCGAACGAGCACGTCGTTGCCGTCTCCGTCGGGGCCCGCGATGTCGCCGCGGACGAGCGCGACGTGCTCGACCTCGTCGTAGATGCTCTGGTAGCCGACGGCGCGGAAGGTGCCGTGACCGGTGGGTATCCGGGCGTCGGCGACACGGACGACGTGCTTCTCGTGCTTGCGACGCCAGGCGATGAGGTCGGCGATGGAGATGAGGGCGAGGTCGTGCTCGTCGGCGAAGACGCGCAGTTCGTCGGTCTGGGCCATCGCACCCTCGTCCTTCTGGCTGACGATTTCGCAGATGACGCCTGCAGGCCGCAGGTCTGCCATGCGGGCGAGGTCGACGGCAGCTTCGGTGTGGCCGGGGCGACGCAGCACTCCGCCGTCCTTGGCGCGCAGCGGTACGACGTGGCCAGGACGGGTGAAGTCGTTGGCCCCTGTGTCGGGGTCGGCGAGCAGTCGCATCGTGGCCGCCCGGTCGGAGGCGGAGATTCCGGTGCCGATGCCCTCGCGGGCGTCGACGGTGACGGTGTACGCGGTTCCGTGCTTGTCCTGATTGGTGGCGAACATCGGCGGCAGGCCGAGTCGGTCACAGTCCTCACCGGAGAGTGGAACGCAGAGATAACCGGAGGTGTAGCGGACCATGAAGGCGACCAGTTCCGGGGTGGCCTTCTCGGCGGCGAAGATGAGGTCGCCTTCGTTCTCGCGGTCCTCGTCGTCGACGACCACCACTGCTTTGCCCGCAGCGATGTCCGCAACTGCGCGCTCGATACTGTCGAACCTGGTCACCACGGTGTGCTCCATACGTCTCGGGCCTGGCTCAGCGCCCTGGAAATTCTCCGATGCACCATCGATTGCGTGCATGTCAACAGTACTTACTGTGCGTCGATCGTCTGCAGCCGCTCCACGTACTTGGCGATGACGTCGACTTCGAGGTTGACCGGCGATCCGACCTCGGCGGTGCCGAGAGTGGTCAGGTCGAGGGTGGTGGGGATCAGGGAGATCTCGAACCAGTGCGCTCCGTCGTCGACGCCGAGTCCGGAGACGGTGAGCGAGACGCCGTCGACGGTGATCGAGCCCTTCTCCACGACGTAGCGCGCGACCGAGGTGGGCAGTGCGATGCGCACGACGGTCCAGTTCTCGGACGGCGATCGGCCGATGATCGTTCCGGTGCCGTCCACGTGACCCTGTACGAGGTGGCCGCCGAGACGGCTGCCGAGCGCGGCCGCACGTTCGAGGTTGACGCGGCTGCCCACCTCGAGGGCACCGAGGCTCGAGCGGTTCAGCGTTTCCTGCATCACGTCGGCGGTGAATCCGCCGTCGGGCAGCACCTCGACGACGGTCAGGCACACCCCGTTCACCGCGATGGAGTCGCCGTGGCCTGCATCCGAGGTCACCACCGGGCCGCGAACGGTGAACCGGGCGGCGTCGGGCAGTTCGTCCTTGGCGACGATCTCGCCGAGCTCTTCGACAATTCCGGTGAACATCTACTTCGCTCCTTCGGGCACGACGCCGATCAGAATGTCGTTGCCGATCATGGTGACTGTCTCCGTGCGGAACCGAATTGCGTCGGCAATTGTTCCGATGCCCGCATTCTCCACCGCTGTGGGCCCGCTGCCCAACACTGCCGGTGCGACGTACGCCACGACGCGGTCCACCAGGCCCGCGGCGAGGAATGCCCCGGCCAACGTCGGGCCGCCTTCGATCTGGATGTCGGTGTGCTCGCTGAGGGCGTCGATCACGGCCGCGGGGTCGTGTGTGTCGAGGAACACCGTGGGGGCGTCCGTCCCACGGATTGCTGCGGTCGACGGTGTCGGCCGCGATCCGACGACGACGCGCACGGGTTGGTGCGGCGCGAGGGTCCCGTCCGGACGTCGTGCGGTCAGTCGCGGGTTGTCGGCCAGCACGGTGCCGGTTCCGACGACGATGGCGTCGAGCTTGGCCCGCTCGGCATGGACGTGCGCCCGGGCCTGCGGTCCGGTGATCCACTGGCTCGTGCCGTCCGCCGCGGCGCTGCGTCCGTCGAGGGTGGCGGCGTATTTCCACGTCACGTGCGGCCGACCGGTGCGTTGCTTGTGCAACCAGGCGCGCAGCGGCCCCTGCCGCACCGCCGTCTCACCGATCCCCTGTTCGACGCGAATGCCCGCGGCGCGCAGGGCCGCCGCGCCGCCCGATGCGAGCGGATTCGGATCGGCGACGGCGTGCACGACCGCCGCGATGCCCGCGTCGATCAGGGCCTGCGAGCACGGTCCGGTGCGGCCGGTGTGGTTGCAGGGTTCGAGGGTCACCACCGCGGTGCCGCCGCGCGCTCGGTCACCGGCATCGGCCAGCGCGACGATCTCGGCGTGCGGACCGCCGGGCGGACGCGTCGAGCCGATGCCGACGACGACGCCACCGGCATCGAGAATCACCGCACCGACCGCGGGATTGGGACTGCTGATGCCCCGGGCGGACTCGGATGCCTCGACGGCGAGGGCCATGGCGTCCGCGACGGACAGTGCTGCGCCCTGGCCGTTCATTACGACAGGTGGTGTGATGCGCGGGCGGCTCGGTCGCGTAGGTCGCGCACTGCGGCTGCGGGGTCGGCGGTGTTGTAGACGGCCGATCCGGCGACGAAGCAGTCGATTCCGGCCTCCGCGGCCTGCTCGATCGTGTCGGAGTTGATGCCACCGTCGATTTCCACGACCAGTCGCAGATCCCCGGAATCGACAAGTGCTCGAACGGCTTTCGCCTTCGCGAGTACCTCCGGCATGAACGACTGCCCACCGAAGCCCGGCTCGACGCTCATCACCAGCAGCGTGTCGAAGTCGCGCAGGATCTCGAGGTACGGCTCGATGGGTGTTCCCGGCTTGACGGACAGTCCGGCTTTGGCTCCCGCCGCCCGGATGTCGCGCGCAACCGCGGACGGGTCGTCGGTCGCTTCGGCGTGGAAGGTGACGTTGTACGCACCCGCCTCGGCGTACGGCGGTGCCCAGCGGGCCGGGTCCTCGATCATCAGGTGGCAGTCGAGCGGAATGTTCGTCGCCTTCAGCAAGCTCTCCACGACCGGCAGCCCCAGGGTGAGGTTGGGTACGAAGTGCGCGTCCATGACGTCGACGTGCAACCAGTCGGCTCCGGACACCGCCTCGGCTTCGGCGGCGAGCCGGGCGAAATCGGCGGACAGAATGGAGGGGGCGATCATCGGGGAAACCACGATTGACGAGCCTAGCCCAGCCGGTATCGTTCGCCCATGACCACCATGGATTCCGTGACAGCGGTGATCGCCGAGTTGCCCGAGGTCACCGAGAGTGTCCGGTACGGCCGTCCGGCGTGGTCGGTGGGCAAGAACGTGTTCGCGTGGGTCCGCCCGTTCAGCAAAGCCGATCTGAAGCGGTTCGGCAGCGAGATCCCGCCCAGCGGACCGATTCTCGCCGTCCGCACCGCGGATCTCAACGAGAAGGAAGCGATTCTCGCCGCACACCCGCGGGCGTGTTTCACCATCTCGCATTTCGACGGGTTCGCTGCCGTTCTGGTCGACCTCGACAACACCGAGGACGACGAACTGCGTGAACTGATTATCGACGGGTGGCTGGTCCACGCCCCGACAGACGTGGCCGAGACGTTCCTGGCCGGCAACTGATCACACCGCTTCCCGGTCACGACGGCTCACCGGTCACATCGGCTTACGCAGCGCCGCCATGAACATTGCGTCCGTGCCGTGTCGATGCGGCCACAATTGCACCGATGTACCGTCGCCGAGTTGCGGCACTCCTGGGACCAGCTCGCGGGTGTCGAGCTGTTCGACGCCGTAGCGGCGGACCGCGTCGGCGACGACGGCGGTGGTTTCGGACAGGTGCGGCGAACACGTCGAATACAGCACCACTCCGCCCGGGCGGACCAGCTCGATTGCCGCGGCCAGCAGTTCCTTCTGCAATGTCACCAGTGCCGCCACATCGGAGGGCAGTCGTCGCCACCGGGCCTCGGGCCTGCGTCGCAGAGCACCGAGCCCGGTGCAGGGCGCGTCCACGAGCACGCGATCGTAGCCGCCGTCGAGTCCGGACTGCCTGCCGTCGACGGTGTGCACCGTCACCGGAAGGTCCTTCGTCGTCTTGGACACCAGATCGGCTCGGTGCGGCGTCGGTTCGACGGCGTCGACCGTGGCACCGTCGATCTCGGCGATGGCACCGAGGAGGGCAGCTTTACCGCCCGGTCCGGCGCACAGGTCCAGCCACCGGCCACCGTCCTCGCCGACGAGCGGCGCCAAGGTGAGCGCTCGGCCGACGAGTTGACTTCCTTCGTCCTGCACCCCGGCCAGTCCGTCCCGGACGGCGTCGAGCTTGCCGGGATCTCCGCCGTCGAGGTGCACTGCGTACGGCGAATAGGGTCCCTCTTCTCCCCCGGTGATCAGCGCCAGTTCCTCGGCGGAGATCTCACCGGGCCGAGCCACCAGGTGGACCGAGGGACGGGCGTCGTCGGCCTCGAGCACCGCGGCGAGTTCACCGGCGTCGGCACCGAGTGCATCGGCGAAGGCCTGCGCGATCCACTTGGGATGGGCGTACTCGAACGCGAGGTGGCCGACGGGATCGGTTGCCGCAGCGGGCGCGAGCTCGTCGACCCACTGGGCAGCCGTCCGCTCGGACACGCGGCGCAGTACCGCGTTGACGAAACCTGCTTTGCCGGTGCCGAATTCGGCCCGAGCAAGGTCCACCGACGTGGCGACGGCCGCGTGCGGTGCCACTCGGGTCCGGAGCAGTTGGTAGGAGCCGAGTCGCAGAATGTCGAGCAGCGGCCCGTCGATCTCGGCGGCAGGCCGACCGGCTGCACGGGCGATCACCGCGTCGAGCACACCACGCGCGCGGGACGCGCCGTAGGCGAGTTCGGTGGCCAGTGCCGCGTCGCGCGAGTCCAGTTTGCGCTCTCGTAGCAGGCCCGGAAGCACCAGATTGGCGTAGGCATCCCGCTCGCGTACCGCCTTGAGGACGTCCCGGGCAGCCCGGCGGGCAGGGTCGATCGCGTCGACGGCACGCGGTCCCGCGCCTTGCGGGGGCCGGTTTCCCTTCGGCCCGCGGGCTCCGGGCGACTTCTTGACGTGCTTGCGAGCTGGACTGGACTCGCGCTTTCGGGGCCTGTCGGGTTCTGTCATCGTGCTACCGCCGTATCGTCCAGCCGAGCGCCGCGCGCCCAGTCGAGTGCCTTCATGAGCTTCTTGCCCTGCGGCTGAACTTCGCCGAGAACCACTGCCGTCGTGCCTGTTCCGATGTGTACGCCGGACTTTCGCACCGATATCTCGCCCGGGGCCAACGTGTCCTCCGAGGGCGTTGTCGGAGCGATCTTGACGCGGAGTTCACCGATCGTGGTCCATGCGCCCGGTGCGGGGGTGACCGATCTGATGTGCCGGTCGACGAATGCCGCAGACCGAGTCCAGTCGATGCGCGCGGCGTCGACGCTCACCTTGCTCGCGTAGGAGATCCCGTCCTCGGGCTGTGGATGCGCGGATGCCGTTCCGTCCTCGATCGCGTCGAGGGTGGCAGCCAGTAGGTCTGCTCCGCTCGACGCCAGTCGGGTGAGCAGGTCCCCCGTCGTATCGGTTGCGCGCACCCGCTCGGTGACGATGCCGAGTACCGGGCCGGTATCCATTCCTGCGTCGAGCAGGAAGGTGGAGGCGCCGGTGATCTCGTCGCCCGCGGCGATGGCGGCCTGTACCGGCGCGGCACCTCGCCACGCGGGCAGCAGCGAGAAGTGCAGATTGATCCAGCCGAAGCGAGGGATGTCGAGCACCGGCTGCGGCAGCAGTGCCCCGTATGCGACGACCGGACACACGTCGGGCGCGAGTTCGGTGAGCTGTGCGACGAAATCCGGATCCGAGGGCTTCGCGGGTGCGAACACGGGGATTTCGTGCTCGTCGGCCAGCAGGCCGACCGGTGAGCGCATCGTCTTGCGGCCCCTACCGGCTGCGGCGTCGGGCCGGGTCACCACCGCGATCACCTCGTGGCGTTCGGACTCCAACAGTCGCTGCAGCGACGGGACTGCGGGCTCCGGTGTACCGGCAAAGACGACGCGCACTCGAGCAACTCCCTGGATGGACGAAAGGATCTCGGGTGTTCATCCTAGGGAGTCGCGAGCGCCGCGGACGATTCCGCAGGTGCCGATCACGTCGCGTCGGGGGCGTCGACCGTGTCGTCGGGATCTCGATCGGTCGGACCGTCGTCGGCGAGGATCCGATACAGCGACCTGCGTGCTTCGGTGAGGATCTCGGCGGCCTGCTCCACCTGTGCCGGTGTGCCGACTCCGGCGACCTGACCGGCTGCGCCCATCAACTGGCCGATCAGGGCCCGAAGATCGCGAGCGTCGACACCGACGGACTCTGCCACGTCGTCCCATGGGCTGCCCAGATCGCCGCGATGAGCGTCGACGTGCGTTCGCCCCTCGTCGGTCAGCGCAGCCGTCTTGCGGCCGGCCACCTTGTCGATCAGGACCAAGCCCTCGTCTTCGAGTTGGGACAGGGCCGGATAGATGGAACCCGGACTCGGCTTCCAGGTTCCGTTGCTCTTCGCGGCGATCTGCTGGATCAGTTCGTATCCGTGCATCGGACGTTCCTCTAGCAGTAGCAGGATCGCAGCGCGCACGTCCCCGCGTCGTCCGCGTCCTCCCCGACCCCGGCCTCGACCGAAGTCTCCGTTCGGCCCGAAACCGCCGGGACCGAAGCCGGGGCGCATGCCTTCCCGTCCGAAAGGGACACCCTCACCGTGCCTGTTCCGTTCACCATGAGCTCTCCTTCCACGGCCTCGTTCTCGCGGACCGTGATCGTCCGACGGGCCTCGATCGTCGCTCTGCGCGACCCACATCTGAAAGGGCGCGCCTCGCATCTGGCGACGTACTGCGCGGCGTCCGAATTCGTGAGCGAATCCCTCGAATGCGTGATTCATGTCGTTCTCCTTTGTATCGATTGACAAGTCGACGATATATCGTCAATAGAACTTTGACAATACCCAGAGGCAACCTCCACGTTTTCCGGATACGAGGAACACGTCGTGGATCGCTTCCGCTCGTTAGAATGGCGCGGTCGGTGCGAGCTCACGTCCAACGAACCGTGTACAGCGGCCGGCTCGACAGCGATCGCTCACGAACGAGGGGGGCCGTGTGGCCGGATCGACGAGGCGACGCGTGACCGTCGTTCTCGGCTGCGTCCTGGCCATCGTTCTGCTCGCCGGCTCCAACGTTCTCGGCCAGAGAATCTCGGTACTGATCGACGACGTCGCACAGCTCGCAGGTGGCATCACCGCAACGGTCGTCTGCTGGCGAACGGCGTCGAGACGGACGGGCTCCGAACGGCAGTGGCGCGTTCTGATGGCCGCGGGAATGGCGTGTTGGAGCGCAGGCATGGCCGTGTGGGCTTTCTATCGATCCGCTCTCGACATGCCGCTGCCGAACACATCGGTCGCCGACGTGGGGTTCTTTCTCTTCCCGATCTTCGCCGTGCCCGCGCTGCTCGCCTTCGTCGGCCCGTCGCCCCGGCGGGCGGCCTCAGGTACACGCCATGTCTGGGTGATGTCGTTGCTCGACGGGGCCGTGGTCGTCGGGTCCCTCTTCGTTCTGTCCTGGGCCACCGTCCTCGGGGCGGTCGTGCACTCGTCGGAATCGGAGTCCATCGCGTTCCTCGTGGCGATCATGTATCCCATCACCGACCTCGTTCTCGTGGCCATGATCGTGCTGCTCGCCGTGATCCCGAAGATCGCGTCGCGTTACCGAACGCAACTCACCCTGCTCGGTGCCGGAATCCTCATGATGGCGGTGTCCGACAGCATCTACGCGTACCTCGTCGCCATCGGTGCGGACTTCATGCCGGTTCTGACCGACGGCGGATTCATCGCAGGCACTGCACTCATCGCTCTCGCGGCCGCCGCCCCGAGGACCGTCGAGGATGATCCGCCTGGTCCGCCGATACACGGCTCGTCACTGCACGGATCGGCGACAGCTGCGCGGGTGTACACCGAGACCGTCACCGGTGAGAGAACACAACTGTTGTTGCCGTACGGGCTGATGGGCGCGATAGGGATCGTGCTGGCGATACTGCGCGTGCAGACCGGGGACCTGGATTCGACGGTGGTGGTACTCGGGGTAGCGGTGGTGCTGCTCTCGCTCGTGCGCCAGGTGATCACCCTGGTTCAGAACGACAATCTGCTTCGGAGCCTGTCTCTGGCACAGGCCGAGCTGACGTATCGCGCGCACCACGACGGACTCACCGGGCTGCTCAACCGGTCGTCGTTCGACGAACACCTTCGAGCGGCGGTGAACGACGCCAGGGCGGGCCGGGGCCGCGCCGTCCTGCTGCTGATCGACCTCGACGACTTCAAGAGCGTCAACGACAGATTCGGCCACGGCGGCGGCGATCGACTACTCGTCGAACTCGCCCGCCGCCTCGACCGATGCGTGGTCGACGGAGTGGTTGCGCGCTTCGGCGGCGACGAGTTCACCGCCCTGGTGAACGCGGATCTGCGAACCGGCCGTACCACGGCGGTCCGCATCGCCGAGGCCATGCGGACCGCGCACGAGATCGACGGCCATTCGGTGTCGGTCGGCGCGTGCGTGGGTGTGGTGCAGATCGGTCGTCCCGACCGCACCGCCGACGGGACGACGACCGTGGCCGGCACCGACACCTCCGACGTCGACGAGGACGAGCTGATGCGCCTCGCCGATCGCGCGATGTACAAGGCCAAGCGCTCGGGCAAGGCCGGCGTCTACGCCTACGACACCGCAGGAATACTCCGCATGGTCCCGAGCGGTTCCGATCAGGGAAGCTTGGGAATCAATCCGAAAATGGTTGCAGGCGAACCGGATCCGGCCCGGTTGATCGGTCCGCCGACCAGAACGTAGGCACCCGTGGTCGGTATCGACTCCAGATTGGTCAGGTTCTCGAGACTGATCCGACGCCGGTCGTAGAGCTTGACCGATACCGGATAGGTTTCGTCGTTGCCCAAGTCGGGTCCGAAGGTGTCGGTTCCGAGGGCACCTCTGTCGGCGAGCCTGCCCGTGTCGATCAACCACTGCGCCGCCTCCGCCGAGAAGCCGGGTTGGTGCGTCACGCCGTCCGCGTCCGCGTTCGCGTAGGCGTCGGTACCCCAGCGTGACGCCCATCCGGTCCACAGAATTACGGCCGCGCCGTGCGGAATGGCTCCGTTGACTGCTTCCCAGTTCTGCAGGTCGGCCACGGTCACGGCGTAATCGGCGTCGGCTGCCGCCCGATCACGAATGTCGATCTTCACCGCGGGCAGAAACAGATCCTCCGGATCGAGCTGGTCGGCGGTCAGCCCACCTTCCTGGAAGTGTGCGGGCGCTCCCCAGTGCGTGCCGGTGTGCTCGCCCTCCTTGACGTACTGGAGGTAGAAACCGTCGTCCGCGACGGTGAACGCCGTCTCGAGCGAGAATTCGGGATCGCCGGGAAAAATCGGGGTGAGCGCCGGATCGTTGACGTGCGAAAGAGACACGATCCGTAGCAGTCGATCCAACGGAACGGCCGGTGTGGGCGGCTGCGCCGAGCCGGTACCGGGCAGGGCGTCGGCGGAGGCAGGTGCCACGAGCCGGGCTCCGATCACCACTGCCAAACCTGTTGTCGCACGGCGAAAGAGCTGCCTTCTCTTCATGTCCCCGACCCACCTCTCATCGGCGCCCCGTGCGCCGCCCCGACGCAACCTTAGGCCACGGCTGCCCCGGACGGCAGTGTCAGCCGATTCGAATCGGGTCTATCTGAACCCGCACTCCGCCGCCGAGCTTCTTGGCGCTACGAGATGCCTGAGCGGCGGCCAGCGCCCGCGCCAAGGCCGCCCCGGTGCTGCGCGGCACGCGTATCAACAGCCGCTGCACATCACCGGGAAGCACGTCCTCACCGCCGCCCGCGGGTGCGCGTTGGCCGTCCGGCAGATCGACCGGTCCGAGTATCTCCACTGCCTCGGGCAGATCTGCACCCTCCACCAGCGCCGTGATCGCATCGGTGGTTCCGTCGATCGCCGCGACGTGTACGGCGGGCGGGAACCGTACCTCCACTCGTTCGTCCAACTGACTTCTGGCGTGCCACAGCGGATCCCAGCGAACCAGCGCCTGCACCGTCGGTATCTCGGACTCGGCGACGACGACGACGCGACCTCCCGCAGAGCCGGGCCGGACCAACGCGGCGGCCGTCATCCACCGACGCAGTGTCTCCTCTGCCGCGCGCAGGTCTGCCCGGCCGAGCAGGGCCCAGCCGTCCAGCAGAAGAGCTGCGCCGTACCCACCGTCGACCGTCGGCTCGGCACCGACGGTCGACACGACCAGACCGGCACCGGGTCGGACGGAGTCGAGCACGGCGGCGCCTCCCGAGTTGTGTATCGGTACGCCGGGAAATGCCCGTCCGAGTTCCTCGGCGGTGCGGCCCGCTCCGATCACGACCGCCCGTAGGTTGCGTGATCCGCATACGGTGCAGCGATGCGCGGTGTCGGCGATTCCACACCACGAGCAGGTCGGACTGCCGGCTCCGTCGCTTCCAGGGGCCGACGGCAGGGCCAACGGCCCGTTGCACCGGCGACACCGAGCCGGGTGCCGACACTTCGCACACGCCAGTGACGGCACGTATCCGCCGCGCGGAACCTGAACCAGCACAGGCGAATCGGCTTTCAGTGCGGTTCGCGCCGCCTCGAACGCGATGGCGGGAAGCCGGGCGACACGGGCTGCCGGGTCCCGCGCGAGCGCATGGTCCGAGTCCGCCAAGGCCACCACATGGGGTTGACGCTCACGGACCAGCTCACGAGGAGCCACCAGATCGTGTGCCCAACCGGAATCGACGAGAGCTTCCGCCTCCGCCGTCCGCGAATGTCCGCCGATCACCACCGCCGCCCCGGATACGTGCGCTCGGAGCAACGCGACTTCTCTGGCGTGCGGATACGGCGAACGGGGCTCGGCGAAGCTGTCGTCACCGTCGTCCCAGACGGCGATCATG
Source organism: Rhodococcus sp. 06-470-2 (assembly GCF_002258235.1). Classification (NCBI taxonomy): domain Bacteria; kingdom Bacillati; phylum Actinomycetota; class Actinomycetes; order Mycobacteriales; family Nocardiaceae; genus Rhodococcus; species Rhodococcus sp. 06-470-2. Next base: position 202,349 of record NZ_NOYB01000032.1, read on the forward strand.
CCCAGAGTGGACACCGGAGCGAACACGGCGCTGCGCGTCCCCACCACAACGACCGGGCCCGATCGCAGACCGCGCAACCATTGCCGATACCGCTTCGCCGGACCCAGTCCGGCCGACAACGCCACCACCCGGTCGGCTCCGAGCAGAGCCGTGCAGGCCGTTTCCAGTCGATCGAGATCGCGCTGATCGGGTACCACCACCACGGCGGATCGACCGGCGGCGACGGTCACGGCAGCGGCCTCAGCCAGCCGCACCGGCCACCGCTCACCGGGCAATGCCTGCCACACCGCGCGGGGTACGCGTCCCGATGCCAACGCGTCGAGGAAGTTCGAGCCGTGGGTGTAGGCCGACCATGCCGACCCGTCGACGGCAGGCTCGACCGGGGGCTCGACGACGGGTGTCGGTTCCGCCTCGACTCGGGCGTGGCGAGCCGGGATCGCCAGACGCAGTACGTCCGCTCTGGTGCCGGCGTACCGATCGGCCACCGCCTCGGCCAGTTCCGCGATCTCGGGAGTCAGAACTTGCTCTGCCGACACCACCCGATCGAGCCAGCCGAGCTTGCCGGAGTGCTCGGTCTCGGCCAGTCTGGCCAGCACGAAACCGTCGACCAGTCGGCCCGCGAACCGAATCCGAACTCGCACACCGGGCCGAGCATCGGTGCTCATCTCCTCGGGTACGAGGTAGTCGAACTCTCGGTCGAGATGCGGCAGCGGCAACATCGGGAGAATGCGCGCGATCGGGAGATCCGACGCCGCCACCCGCGCTACGCCCGCCACCGCACCTCCTCCTCGATTCTCACCCCACACTCGATGACGGAGCACCGAGCCGGTGCGAGCAGGGTACGTGCAGAACGGTCGACGCCGAACTCAGAGTCCGGCAGCCTCGCGGAGCTTGCCTGCGCGATCGGTGGACTCCCACGGGAGATCGATGTCGGTGCGGCCGAAGTGTCCGTACGCCGCAGTGGGCGCGTAGATCGGTCGCAGCAGATCCAGATCGCGAATGATGGCACCGGGGCGCAAGTCGAACACCTCGCTGATCGCCGCCTGAATGCGCGCGGGATCGGTCTTCTCGGTGCCGAACGTCTCGACGAACAACCCGACCGGCGCGGCTTTGCCGATGGCGTACGCCACCTGGACCTCGATGCGATCGGCGAGCCCAGCCGCGACAGCGTTCTTCGCGACCCAACGCATCGCGTATGCAGCGCTGCGGTCGACCTTGGACGGGTCCTTGCCGGAGAATGCGCCGCCGCCGTGCCGTGCCATGCCGCCGTAGGTGTCGACGATGATCTTGCGACCGGTCAGCCCGGCGTCACCCATCGGACCACCGAGCACGAACTTTCCGGTGGGATTGACCAACAGACGCACATCGGACGTGTCCAGCGTCGGCACGTCCAACTCGGCGAGTACCGACCCCAGTACCTTCTCCCTGATATCGGGGGTGAGCAGGTTGTCGAGATCGATGTCGGCCGCGTGCTGAGTCGAGATCACCACGGTGTCGAGGCGAACGGCGTTGTCACCGTCGTATTCGATCGTCACCTGTGTCTTGCCGTCCGGACGCAGGTAGGGCAGAACCCCACTCTTGCGGACCTCGGTCAGCCGCCGAGAAAGACGGTGCGCCAACGCGATCGGCAACGGCATCAATTCGGGAGTGTCGGTGTTGGCGTAGCCGAACATCAACCCCTGATCCCCCGCGCCCTGACGGTCGATCTCGTCGTCGGACAGTCCTTCGACTCGGGCCTCGTGCGAATGATCGACGCCCTGCGCGATCTCGGGAGACTGCGCGCCGATCGCGACGTTCACACCGCACGAATTTCCGTCGAATCCCTTGGCCGACGAGTCGTACCCGATCTCGAGCACCTTCTCGCGCACGATCTTGGGGATGTCGGCGTACGCGGTGGTGTTGACCTCACCCGCAACGTGGACCTGGCCGGTGGTGACGAGGGTCTCCACGGCCACCCGAGCACGCGGATCCTCCGTCAACAGAGCATCGAGAATCGAATCGCTGATGGCGTCACAGATCTTGTCGGGATGACCCTCTGTGACGGACTCGCTGGTGAAAAGCCGACTACCGGACTTGCTCACGGACTTCCTCTCGACGCATGTTCCTGTCCGACCCGACGCCGCGCGCCGGTCGGGCACTCCATGAAAATTTGACGTTCCCTCGGTGTTATCGCCCCTGCCGGAGCCAGGCAAACCTCTACGGCCTCACACGTGGTGCTCAGCACGGTAGCCGGTGCGACATCGCTCGTGCACCCTCACCGTCGTCACTGTGTCGACCTCGTTCGGGGACTACGTGCGTCGAGCATCTGCGCCACAGAATCCAGTACGCGGCTCGCGAGAAGCGCTTTGGAGCCCTCGCCGAGCGCATCCTCGGAACCGTCGGAACCGAGCAACCATCCATCGTTGTGGTCGACCTCGAAGGCCTTACCGTCACCGACAGCGTTGACCACGAGCAGGTCGCAGCCCTTGCGTTCGAGCTTGGCCCGCGCGTACGTCAGTACGTCTCCGTCCGCGTCACCGGTCTCCGCCGCGAATCCGACGATGACAGTGGACGATTCGAGCTCACCGTCGCGGCGAGCCGAGACGAGGCCTGCGAGTATGTCGTCGTTGCGGACCAACGGGATCGACGACGGCTCGTTCGCCCCCTTCTTGATCTTGCTGCCCGCGATGGACTCCGGGCGGAAGTCCGCGACCGCGGCCGCCATCACCACTGCATCGACACCGACGGCGAGTTTACGAACCGCATCCTGCATGTCCGAGGCCGTCTTGACGTGCACCACGTCGACCGCGGCCGGATCGTCGAGGTCGCTGGTGTACCCGGCGACCAACGTCACCTGGGCTCCGCGTTGCGCTGCCACGCGGGCCAGTGCATATCCCTGCTTGCCCGAGCTTCGATTGCCCAGAAAACGGACCGGATCGAGAGGCTCACGAGTGCCGCCGGCAGACACCAGAACATGCCGTCCCTCGAGGTCACGAGGAAGCGCATCCGCTCGCTCGGTCACGAGCATCGACAGTGCGAAGATCTCGTCCGGCTCCGGCAGCCGACCCGACCCGGTGTCACGTCCGGTCAGACGACCCGACGCAGGTTCGATCACGTGTGTACCGCGCGAACGAAGCGTCGCGACGTTGGCGACCGTGGCCGGGTGCTCCCACATCTCCGTGTGCATCGCGGGAGCCAGAACCACCGGGCACCGCGCGGTGAGCAGGGTGGCCGTCAGAAGATCGTCGGCGTGTCCCCCGGCGATGCGCGCCATCAGATCTGCGGTGGCGGGGGCCACGACGACGAGGTCCGCCTCCTGACCCAGGCGCACGTGCGGGACCTCCGGCACGTCCGCGAAGACCCCGGTGTGCACCGGTTGGCCGGACAGCGCCTCGAACGTCGCACGCCCGACGAACTCCAGAGCGGACGCGGTCGGAATCACCCGTACCTCGTGCCCGCTCTCGGTGAAGCTGCGAATGAGCGAACAACTCTTGTAGGCGGCGATACCTCCGCCGACTCCGACGACAACGCGCAAGTCAGATGTCCTCTGTGAGGTTCTTATTCGCCTTCGGTGTGCTCGAGCAGATCCGCGTGGATCTCGCGGAGAGCGATCGACAGCGGCTTCTCCTGCAGACCCGGCTCGACGAGAGGTCCGACGTACTCGAGGATGCCGTCACCGAGCTGGTTGTAGTAGTCGTTGATCTGACGTGCACGCTTGGCTGCGTAGATCACGAGGGCGTACTTGGACGAGGTGCGGGCGAGCAGCTCGTCGATGGGTGGATTGGTGATGCCGAGCGGCGTGTCGTAGGCCGGCAGAGCGCTGCGTCCGTCGAAGTCGGAAACGGCCGCTGAAATGCTGCTCACTGATGATCTCCTGAAATTGCATCGTTGGTGCTACGAACTAGCTGGTCGGGGCCTCGTGCGCCGTGAAACTGGTCAGCTGTTGCCGACCGACGACCTACCGACCAACAAGGATACCAACTGTTCGCACGAATGGTCGACATCGGTATTGACAACCACGGTGTCGAACTCGTCCTGTGCGGCCAATTCCACCCGTGCGGTCTCCAACCTCCGCTCGGTGGCAGCGCTCTCCTCGGTCGCGCGCCCGACCAGACGGGCGACCAGGTCGTCCCACGTCGGTGGTGCCATGAACACCAACAAGGCCTCGGGCTTGGACACCCGCACGGCACGGGCACCGGCCAGATCGAGCTCGAGCAGCACCGGGCTGCCCGCCTCCAGCGCGGCCTCGACGGGTGCGGCCGGAGTTCCCGACCGCTGCAGACCACCGTGAATGCTCGCCCACTCGAGTAGCTCGTCGTCGGCGATCATTCGATCGAACTCGCCGGCGGAGACGAAGTGGTAATCCTGCCCGTCCACCTCGCCCGGCCGCGGCGATCGCGTCGTGACCGACACGCTGAAGACCAGCTCGGGCAGCGCCGCACGCACGAGCCGAACGACACTGGACTTGCCGACGCCGGAGGGGCCGGACAGCACCACCAACCGGCCGCGCTCGATCTCCGGGACCGATGTCGCCGCAGTGTCACTCACCGTCGTCAGGCCTCGAAATCGAACTTCGTCAACAGCGCCTTGCGCTGCCGATCACCGAGACCGCGCAGTCGACGGGTTGGCGCGATCTCCAATTCCGTCATCAACTCCGCGGCCTTGACCTTGCCCACCTTCGGCAGGGCCTCGAGCAGCGCGGAGACCTTCATCTTTCCGAGGATCTCGTCCGTCTCGGCGTCTTCGAGCACCTGCTTGAGGTCGGTGCCGCCGCGCTTGAGGCGCTCCTTGAGTTCGGCGCGCGCTTTCCGGGCGATCGCAGCCTTCTCGAGGGCAGCAGCGCGCTGCTCGGGGGTCAACTGGGGAAGGGCCACTGTCGGTTCCTCCGTCTTCTCGTTTCTGGGCGATACGACGCACACGATCGCTGTCGGCACGTCGACCATCGGTCTTCCACTGCCACCGGTCGCAGTCATCAGCGCTGCGCACTGGCGATCAGCACTGTTCGTCGGCAGCGTTAGCGACCGTACCGACGACCCGCGTGAACCGCTAACTCGCCCCCGAGCGCCGATGCGCCGCAGCATCGACTATGCGAGACCGGCTTCGATCTCGTCGCGCAATCGTGTCGCCGCATCACGCAAGGCCGTCACCGACGGGCCAGCGGCCAGGACACCGCGAGAGGAGTTGGGCAGCAACAGCTCACGCGAATAGCTGAAGATCTCCGCGAGATCGGCAACCGTTGCTCCCTGCGCTCCCAGACCAGGCGCGAGAATCGGACCGGTGTAGTTCGACAGGTCGAGACCGTGATCACGAGTGGCACCGACGACTATCCCCACCGTGTCGGCATCGACGCGATTGCGCGCGGCTGCGGCATCGACGATCGACTGAGCCACCGACCCACCGTTCGACGTCGCGGCCTGCTGCAGGGCCGAGCCCTCCGCATTCGAGGTGCGGGCCAGCACGAACAGCCCGCGCCGGTATCGCACCGCTCGATCGACGGTCTCCCCCAGCGAATCGAAGCCCAGGTACGGCGAGACCGTGACGGCATCGGAGGACAACGGCGAATCGGGTTCGAGCCAGGCCTGCGCGTACGCATCCATCGTGGTGCCGATGTCGCCGCGCTTCGCATCGGCGATCACCAGGGTGCCCGCGTCCCTGAGCACACTGACAGTGCGTTCGAGCACCGCGTACCCGGCCGATCCATAGGCCTCGAAGAACGCCACCTGAGGCTTGACGATCGCCACCTCACCGACGAACGCTTCGACACACAGCTCGGCGAACACCTCGAGACCGTCCGCCGAGCGTGGTAGGTCCCATGCCTCGAGCAGAGCCGGATGCGGATCGATACCGACACACAGTCGACCGCGCGCCGCGACTGCCGAACGCAGACGATCCGACCAACTCCGATCGTGCGTCATTCCACTCCCAGCCCATCGGGTCGTTCCGCAGGCTCCACTCCCAGCCCCTGCTTCAGACCCGCATGCAGATCCTGCAACGAGCGAACACCGATTCCGCCGGCGATACCGGCTTCGATGCCCTGCACGGCTGCCGACGCGCCCTGCACCGTGGTGATGCACGGAATGTTCTGCGCCACCGCGGCGCTACGGATCTCGTACCCGTCGACGCGGGGGCCCGAGTTGCCGTACGGGGTGTTGATCACCATGGCGATGTCACCTGCGAGTATCCGGTCGACGATGGTCCGCTCCCCCTCCGGCACGTCCTCGCCGGACTGCTTGTACACCTGCTCACACTTGATTCCGTTGCGCCGCAACACATCTGCAGTGCCTTCGGTCGCCAGAATCGTGAAGCCCAGATCCGCGAGTCGCTTCACCGGGAAGATCAGTGATCGCTTGTCCTTGTTGGCCACCGACACGAACACCGCGCCGCCCGCAGGCAACGAGCCGTAGGCGGCGGTCTGACTCTTGGCGAAGGCGGTACCGAAATCGAAGTCGATTCCCATCACCTCACCGGTGGACTTCATCTCCGGGCTGAGCAGAGTGTCCACTCCGGTTCCGTCCGCACGACGGAACCGGTTGAACGGCAACACCGCTTCCTTCACCGCGATCGGGGCGCCGGCCGGTACGGTGCCACCGTCTCCGGTCTCGGGCAGGATGCCTGCGGTCCGCAGCTCGGCGATGGTCTCCCCCAGCATCACTCGGGCGCAGGCCTTCGCGAGCTGTACCGCAGTCGCCTTGGAGACGAACGGAACGGTGCGGCTCGCACGCGGGTTGGCCTCGAGAACGTACAGGATGTCGTCCTTGAGTGCGTACTGCACGTTGAGCAGGCCGCGCACGCCGATGCCCTTCGCGAGAGCCTCGGTGGACCGTCGGACGTTCTCGATGTCGGTCTTGCCGAGTGTGATCGGCGGCAACGCGCACGCCGAGTCGCCGGAGTGGATACCGGCCTCCTCGATGTGCTCCATGATGCCGCCGATGTAGACCTCGGTGCCGTCGCACAGTGCGTCGACGTCGATTTCGACCGCGTCTTCTAGGAACCGGTCGACCAGCACCGGCCGGTCGTCCGAGATCTCCGTCGCGTTGGAGATGTACGTCGCGAGCGAGGCCTCGTCGTACACGATCTCCATGCCGCGTCCGCCGAGAACGTAGGACGGACGCACCAGTACCGGGTAGCCGATCCCCGCGGCGATCTCACGGGCTCCGTCGAACGTCGTCGCGGTGCCGTACTTCGCTGCCGGCAGTCCGGCTGCGTCGAGCACCTTGCCGAATTCGCCACGATCCTCGGCGAGGTCGATGGCCTCGGGCGATGTTCCGACGATCGGGACGCCTGCGGCCTTCAGTCGCTTGGCGAGTCCGAGCGGGGTCTGCCCGCCGAGCTGGACGATGACGCCCCGCACCGTGCCCGACGCCGCCTCGGCCCGGTACACCTCGAGGACGTCCTCGAAGGTCAGTGGCTCGAAGTACAGGCGGTCCGCGGTGTCGTAGTCGGTGGAGACGGTTTCGGGGTTGCAGTTGACCATCACCGTCTCGTAACCGGCCTCGGACAGGGTCTGCGCCGCGTGCACACAGCTGTAGTCGAATTCGATGCCCTGGCCGATGCGGTTGGGACCCGAGCCGAGGATGAGCACCTTGGGGCGGTCCGGCTGCGGGGCGACCTCGGATTCGGCTTCGGGGTCGAGCTCGTAGGTGCCGTAGTGGTACGGCGTCTTGGCCTCGAACTCGGCGGCGCAGGTGTCGACCGTCTTGTAGACCGGATGCACACCGAGCTCGGTACGGAGCGCCCGCACACCGTCCTCACCGTCGAGTTCGGGGCGCAGAGCCGCGATCTGGCGGTCGGAGAGACCGTGATACTTCGCCTGGCGCAGCAGCGCCTCGTCGAATTCGGCCGCCTCGCGAACCTGAACGCCGAGTTCGTGGATCTGCTGGAACTGGTCGAGGAACCACGGGTCGATCTTGGTCGCCTCGAACAGCTGCTCGAGGGTGGCACCCATCGCGAAGGCCTTCTCGATCCCGTACATCCGACCGTCCTGAGGAACGGACAGATCCTCGAGCAACGCCTCCAGGCTCTCTGCCTCGACCTCGGGGCCGGTCCAGTAGCCCGCGCGCTTGGTTTCGAGCGAGCGCATCACCTTGCCGAAGGCCTCGGTGAAGTTGCGGCCGATCGACATCGCCTCGCCGACGGACTTCATCGTCGTGGTCAGCGTGCCGTCGGCACCGGGAAACTTCTCGAACGCGAACCGCGGAGCCTTGACGACCACGTAGTCCAGGGTCGGCTCGAAGCACGCCGGGGTCTCGCGGGTGATGTCGTTGACGATCTCGTCGAGGGTGTAGCCGATGGCCAGCTTGGCCGCCATCTTCGCGATCGGGTAACCGGTTGCCTTGGACGCCAGCGCCGACGAGCGTGACACACGCGGGTTCATCTCGATGACGACGAGGCGACCGTCCGCCGGGTCCATCGCGAACTGGATGTTGCAGCCGCCGGTGTCGACGCCCACCTCACGCAGGATGTCGATGGAGAGGTCGCGCATCTTCTGGTATTCGCGGTCGGTCAGCGTCATGGCCGGGGCGACGGTCACCGAGTCGCCGGTGTGCACGCCGACGGGGTCCACGTTCTCGATGGAACACACGATGACCACGTTGTCGCGGCCGTCGCGCATCAGCTCGAGCTCGTATTCCTTCCAGCCGAGGATGGACTCCTCGATGAGGACGTTCGCCGTGGGCGAGGCCGCCAGCCCGCCGCCGGCGATCCGGGTCAGGTCCTCGTCGTTGTACGCCAACCCCGAACCGAGACCGCCCATCGTGAACGACGGACGTACGACCACCGGGAAGCCGAGCTCGGCGACGGTCTCGCGGACCTCGTCCATCGTGTAGCAGACGGCCGACTTGGCGGACTCGCCACCGACCTTGGCCACGATGTCCTTGAACTTCTGCCGATCCTCGCCGCGCTGGATGGCGTCGAAGTCGGCACCGATCAGCTCGACGCCGTACTTGGTGAGAATGCCCTGATCGTGCAGAGCAACAGCGGCATTGAGCGCCGTCTGTCCACCCAGAGTGGCGAGCACTGCCTGAATGGGGTGACCCTGCTCGGCTTCGCGGGCGAAGATCTTCTCGATGAACTCCGCCGTGATCGGCTCGACGTAGGTGGCGTCGGCGAACTCGGGGTCGGTCATGATCGTCGCGGGGTTGGAGTTGACGAGGCTGACCCGCAGTCCTTCCTCGCGCAGCACTCGGCAGGCCTGGGTGCCGGAGTAGTCGAACTCGCAGGCCTGACCGATGACGATCGGGCCGGATCCGATGACCAGGACGTGGTTCAGGTCTGTGCGGCGTGGCATTACTTCTTCTCCTGAAGGACGCTGGTGAAACGGTCGAAGAGGTACGCGGCGTCGTGTGGACCGGCCGCGGCCTCGGGGTGGTACTGCACCGAGAAGGCGCTACCGCCGATCAGCTCGACGCCCTCGACGGTGCCGTCGTTGGCGCAGGTGTGACTGATCCGGGCTCGACCGAAGTCGGTGTCGAACTCCTCGCCCGCTTCGCCTTCGAGTGCGAATCCGTGGTTCTGCGCGGTGATCGCGATGCGGCCGGTGGTGTGCTCGATGACCGGGATGTTCATCCCGCGGTGGCCGAACTTCATCTTGTAGGTGCCACGGCCGAGTGCGCGCCCGAAGATCTGGTTTCCGAAGCAGATACCGAACAGCGGCAGCTCACGCTCGAGCACTTGCCTGGTCAGTGCAACGCTGGTGTCGGCCGTGGCCGGGTCGCCCGGTCCGTTCGACAGGAAGACACCGTCGGGGTTCAGTTCCAGAACCTGCTCGATGGTGGTGTTCGACGGCACCACGTGCACGCGGATACCGCGCTCGGCGAACATCCGCGGGGTGTTGGTCTTGATACCGAGATCGACTGCGACGACGGTGAATCGAGCATCCCCGGTCGGCTCGATGGTGTAGCCGGCTCCGGTGGTCACTTCACCGGCGAGGTCGGCACCGAGCATCGACGGCTGACCGACCACCTGCGCGAGCATCTCGTCGGAGGTGCCGAGGGCGTCGCCCGAGAACACTCCCGCACGCATGGACCCGCGGGTGCGCAGGTGCCGGACCAGGGCGCGCGTGTCGATTCCGGCGATGCCGACGACGTTCTGCGCCTCGAGCTGGTCCTGCAGCGTTCCGGTGGAGCGCCAACTCGAGGTGCGGCGTGCCGGATCTCGAACGACGTAGCCGGCGACCCAGATCTTGTTGGGATCCTGCGCGCTTGCGGCTTCACCGTCTTCCTGGTTCCAGCCGGTGTTACCGATCTGCGGCGCGGTCGCGACGACGATCTGTCGGTGATAGCTCGGGTCGGTGAGAGTCTCCTGGTACCCGGTCATTCCGGTGCAGAACACGGCCTCGCCGAGGGTGCGCCCCTGTGCGCCGAATGTGGTGCCGCGGAATGTCCGGCCGTCCTCCAGAACAAGAACTGCGCTGCTCACGCGGTTTCCTCCTTGGTTTCTCCGGTGGAACTCGTTGTCCACACCGGGTAGATCTGCTTGTCGTCGGCCCGGAAGCCGGTGTCTATCTCGGTCCCCGTCGGCAGCTCCCAGCGAATGACCAGGAGTCCGTCCTTGGTCATGACCTTGCCTGCCAACCCGCGTTCGGTACGGATCGCGCGGATCGATTCCGCCGGGATCCAGATGGGAGATTCACCGTCTCGGTCGAGCAGGATGCCCTTCTCGTGTCGGGACAGTTCACCGGTGGCGCGGTGGCCGATGTCGCCGACGGCGATGCGGTCCTGCCAGCTCGGAGCGATGGTGCTGCCGACGTACAGGCCGGTGCTCGGCTCGACGAGGGTTGCTCCCAGATCGTCCGGCACGGCCGGGAAGTCACCGATTCGCTCTTCCTGGCGCTTCTGCCGTCCTCGCCAACCCCAGAAGATCAGCGCGATCATCAGTGCCCAGAACAGGATGAATCCGATGACGATGAGAACTCTGTCCACGGCTCTACTCTCCCGCTCTGTTCGCCACGACTCCGTCGCGGACGGTGATTCGCCCGCGCAGCACCGTCGTGGTCACCTTCGAGGAGAAGCTCATGTCCTCGAACGGCGTGTTGTGTGCGACGCTGGCCAGCTTCTTGCCGGAGACCGTCCAGCTCGCTTTCGGGTCCACCAGCGTGAGGTTCGCGATCTCACCGACCTCGATGGGTCGTCCCTGATCGGCCAATCCGACGATCTGGGCGGGACGCTCGCTCATCACCCGCGCCACGCCGCGCCAATCGAGCAGTCCCGGGGTCACCATCGTGTCGACGACGATGGACAGTGCGGTTTCGAGCCCGAGCATTCCGGGACGAGCGATCGAGAACTCGCAGCACTTGTCCTGCTCGGCATGCGGAGCGTGATCGGTTGCCACACAATCGATAACGCCGTCCGCCAAGCCCTTGCGCAGGGCGTCGACGTCGGACTTCTCACGTAGTGGCGGGTTCACCTTGTTGATCGCGTCGTACGTCTCGAGCCGCGAATCGTCGAGCAGCAGGTGATGCGGGGTGACCTCGGCGGTGATCGAAATACCCTGTCCGCGTGCCCATTTCATCAACTCGACGGTGCCTGCAGTGGATGCGTGACAGATGTGCACCCGCGCACCTGCGTCACGAGCCAGCAGGGCGTCGCGAGCGACGATCGATTCCTCGGCCGCACGCGGCCAACCGGCCAGTCCGAGGCGAGCCGCCGTCGGGCCCTCGTGTGCGACGGCACCGACGGTGAGCCGGGGTTCCTCGGCGTGCTGAGCGATGAGCACACCGAGGGAACTCGAGTACTCCAGCGCCCGACGCATGATCAGTGGATCGTCGACGCAGTGGCCGTCGTCGGAAAACATCTTCACCCGGCCGATTCCCGCGGCCATCGTGGCCATCTCGGCGAGCTGCTTGCCCTTCAATCCGACGGTGATCGCTCCGACGGGGTGGACGTCGACGAGACCGACTTCCTGTCCCCGACGCCATACGTGGTCGGTCACCACCACCGAGTCGGCGACCGGGTCGGTGTTCGCCATCGCGAACACCGCGGTGTAGCCGCCCAGAGCTGCTGCGGCCGAACCGGATTCGATCGTTTCGGTGTCCTCGCGGCCGGGCTCGCGCAGGTGCGTGTGCATGTCGACGAATCCCGGCAGCAGAATCTGGCCGCGGGCGTCGACGACCTCGGCTCCGTCGGCGTCGAGGTCCGAGCCGATCCCCGCGATCTCCTCACCGGCGATCAGGACGTCGGTCTCGGGGCCCTCGCCGTACAGCAGCACGCCGCGGAGCAGAACGGAGGTCGCGGGTGCGGTCACGACGCACCCCCGTCCGAACCGACCAGCAATCGGAACAGCACCGCCATCCGCACGTGAACTCCATTCGTAACCTGTTGCAGGACTGCAGTTTTCGGAGAGTCGGCCACCGAGGACGCGATCTCCATACCGCGCAGCATCGGACCGGGGTGCAGTACGACGGCATGCTCGGGCAGCAGGTCGAGCCTGCGCTGCGAGAGCCCGTACGTGATCGAGTACTCACGAGCGGAGGGGAAGAATCCGCCGTTCATTCGCTCGGCCTGCACTCTGAGCATCAGCACCGCATCCAGTCCGGGCAGTTCGGCGTCGATGTCGTGCGAGACCCGCACCGGCCAGCCGGTCACTCCGACGGGCAGCAGGGTCGGTGGTGCGATCAGCACCACCTCGGCACCGAGCGTGGCCAGCAGGATCGCATTCGAGCGCGCCACCCGGCTGTGCAGGATGTCGCCGACGATCGCGATCCGACGGCCGGCGATGTCGCCGAGTCGTTGGCGCACCGTCAAGGCGTCGAGCAGAGCCTGGGTGGGGTGTTCGTGCGTGCCGTCGCCGGCATTGATCACCGCGGGGCCCCCTCCAGGAGTGGAGCCTGCGGAACGACCGACTAGGCCGGGAGTGGAGCCTGCGGAACGACCGTCGGTGGTGCTGCCGGTGCCCTGATCGGCGGTCCATTGGGCGATCTGATGTGCGGCACCGGATGCCGGGTGCCTGACGATCAGTGCATCGGCTCCGGCGGCGCGCAGCGTCATCGCGGTGTCGCGGAGCGACTCTCCCTTCGACACCGACGAGCTGCTGGCGCTGACGTTGATGACGTCGGCGCTCATCCACTTGCCTGCGACCTCGAACGAGACGCGGGTACGTGTCGAGTTCTCGAAGAACACCGTCATGATGGTGCGTCCGCGCAATGTCGGGAGTTTCTTGACTTCGCGGCCGAGGAGCGCCTGCTCGAATCGTTCGGCTTCGTCGAGGAGTTCGGTGGCCGATTCGGCCGTCAGGTCGGCGACCGAGAGCAGATGCTTCATCGAGCGGATCCTCCCTCGGACAGGCTGACCCCGTCGCGGCCGTCGTGTTCGGAGAGCAACACCGACACGTCCTCGGTGCGCGCTGTGGGGACGTTCTTGCCGACATAGTCCGCCCGAAGCGGAAGCTCGCGGTGGCCGCGGTCGATCAGGACTGCGAGCTGCACGGCGCGAGGGCGGCCGAGGTCACGGAGGGCGTCGAGCGCAGATCGCACGGTTCGGCCGGAGAACAGCACGTCGTCGACAAGCACCACCAGTGCGTCATCGACACCGCCTGCGGGCACCGACGTACGTTCGAGTGGACGGTGCGGCTTGTTTCGCAGATCGTCGCGGTAGAGGGTGATGTCGAGAGAACCCAGCGGGGGGCGTACTCCGGAGAATGCCTCGATACGTTCGGCGAGACGTTCCGCCAACGTGGTCCCGCGGGTGGGAATGCCGAGGAGCACCACGCGCGGCGAGTCGGCGGCGTCGAGGGCCGTCTTCTCGATGATCTGGTGGGCCATGCGGGAGATGGTGCGCCCCACATCGGCCGAGGACAGCAATTCGCGAACGGCGGGGTTCGCGGACGAGCTTTCGGGCGCAGGCAAACTACGACCTCCTTCTCCGCCTCTCTGGACGGATCGTTAAAGGATGTCTGACAACAACTGCGTAGAGCCTAGCAACGCTCTGCGAACCACGACCAGCAGGCTCGCAGAGCGTTCGGTCACACGGGCGTCAACCGTTCGATCACTGCTCGGCGTCGACCGATGCCTCACCGGACGCGTCGGTCTGCGTACGGCTCGAGACCGCCGCGGCCGCGGCGCGTACCTGAGGCGCGACGAGGACGATCTGACCCAGTACGCCGTTGACGAAGCCGGGCGAATCGTCGGTGGACAACTGCTTGGCCAGCTCGACGGCTTCGTCGACGGCCACGACCGGTGGAACATCGGTGGCGTGGAACAACTCCCACACCGCGACGCGCAGGATGGCCCTGTCCACTGCGGGCAGACGGGTGAGCGTCCAGTCCTTGAGGTGATCGGCGATCACGCCGTCGAGGCGATCGAGATTCTCGGCGACGCCCTCGACCAGGGTCGAGGTGTAGTCGCTGACGGGAGCGATGGTGTCGTCGCCGCGTGCGAGTTCGATTCGCTCGGTGGTGAGGTTCACCGGATCGACGTTGCGCGCCTCCGCCTCGAACAGAAAGTCCACCGCGCGCTTGCGGGCCTTGTGGCGCGCACCCAGCTTCTTCGCACCGGGGGCACCGTTCTGCGAGGCGGAGGAGGTCGACTTCTTCGATGACACGTTAGGAGTTCACACGCCCGAGGTAGTTTCCGTCACGCGAGTCGACCTTGAGCTTGTCGCCGGTGTTGATGAACAGCGGCACCGAGATCTCGGCTCCGGTCTCGAGGGTTGCCGGCTTGGTGCCACCGGTGGAGCGATCACCCTGCAGGCCGGGGTCGGTGTGCTTGACCTCGAGCTCGACGGTGACGGGAAGCTCGACGTACAGCGGAACGCCTTCGTGCATGGCGACCTGGACGCGCAGGTTCTCGAGCAGGAAGCGTGCGCCGTCACCGACGGTTGCCTCACCGATCGAGAGCTGGTCGTACGTGTCGGCGTCCATGAACACGTAGTCGCTACCGTCGTGGTAGAGGTACGTCATGTCGCGACGGTCGACCGTTGCGGTCTCGACCTTCACACCGGCGTTGAACGTCTTGTCGACGACCTTGCCCGAGAGCACGTTCTTGAGCTTGGTCCGCACGAATGCGGGCCCCTTACCCGGCTTGACGTGCTGGAATTCGATGATCGACCACAGCTGGTTCTCCAAGTTGAGAACCAGTCCGTTCTTGAAATCGCTGGTGGAAGCCACTTGCTTCGCGTCTCCTCAATCGTTTGTGCGCGTGACGCGCCGTCGGTCACGTGCTTGGATTCGCTCCAGCCCGCGCGCTAGACGGACGTGAGTTCCTTGCTTGTCAGGGTGAGCAGTTCCGGACCCCCGTCGCGAACGACGAGTGTGTCCTCGATCCGAACGCCGCCGCGACCGGAGAAGTAGACACCCGGCTCGACGGTGACCGCTGCACCGCTCAGCAGTGTACCGGTGCTCGTCTTCGCGATTCCCGGCGCTTCGTGGATTTCCAGACCGACGCCGTGGCCGAGCCCGTGCAGGAAGTACTCCCCGTACCCCGCATCCTCGATCACCGAGCGCGACGCGGCGTCGACCGAGGCGGTGGTCACCCCTGGAGCCAGAGCGTCTCGACCGGCTGTCTGCGACCGCTGCACCAGCTCGTACAGATCGCGCTGCCACTGCGCGGGAGTCCCGATGACGAAGGTGCGAGTCATGTCCGAGTGGTAGCCGCCGACGAGTGCACCGAAGTCGAGCTTGACGAAGTCTCCGTCGGCCAGCACCGCATCGGTCGGCCGGTGATGCGGGACCGCCGAATTGGCTCCGGCAGCGACGATGGTCTCGAACGACACAGCATCGGCACCGTGATCGAGCATCGACGACTCGAGCTCGCGGGCGACCTCACGCTCGGTCCGGCCTGCACGGATCCCGCCCCCGCCGATCAGGTCGGCCAGCGCGTCGTCGGCGGCGCGGCAGGCGTCCCTGAGCAATCCCACCTCGAACTCGTCCTTGACCATGCGCAACGACTCCACGACACCCGGTGCGCGCACCAACTCCACGGCACCGTCGAGCTCCGACCACGCTCGGTGTGCATCCACTGTCACCACGTGGCTCTCGAAGCCCACGCGACCGGTGTTGCCCGCGACCGACGATCGAAGCAGATGCATCGCCGACGCCCGGTCGATCTCGGCGCGCAGATCCGGGACCTGTTCGGCCACCTGAGTGACGTACCGACCGTCGGTGCAGATCACCGTCCGATCCTCGTCGCCGGCCGAATCGGCCGCCGAGACCAGCAACGCGGCATTCGAGCCGGTGAATCCGGTCAGGTATCGGACGTTGAGAAGATCGGTGATCAACATCGAATCGAGTCCGTCGGCGGCCAACAGTTCTCGTAGGGCACCACGACGGGCACCGAAATCGGCAGGCATGGTTTCGACATTACCGGGCGTGGCACACGCTCCGTTCGACTCGACCGGGTCATCGAACTTGTGGGCCCCGACACACAAAGTTCGACGTGCGGATATGCTGTGCCGCATGACTGGGTGGGCAGTGCGTGGCATAAGTATGGGATTGGTCAACGTCGTCGTTCGACTGCTGCTGGGGGCGGCAGTGTCGATGTGGCCGCTGAGCGGATCGGCACTGCGCTGGGTGGCCTACGCCCTCGTGCTGCTCGTCATCATCGTGTGGGCCGGCATCGACGGAATCCGCGACCGACGCAAGCACCCCGACCCCGACGACGGCGAGGACCTGACCATGGTCTGGATCAAAGCCGCAGTGGTCGGCGGGCTCCTCGGAGGTCTCCTGAGCTGGATAGTGGACTTCTTCGTCGACTTCAGCCTGGGGCAGAACGGTCTGGTCTTCGAGTTGACGTCCGGAGCCGCGTTTACCATTCTCACCATCTTCATCGCCGCGAGCATCGCGGTGTTCGCGGGAAGGCAGATCGTCAACCGCGAGGCCAAGAAGAAACTGGCCACGTCGGACGCCGAACGCGCGCACGACCGCCAGCTGGTCAACGCCGGTCAGGAGAATCGGTCGAGACAGGGCGAGGCAACGCAGTCCGAACCCGCGCGGTCCGAAACTCAGCGGTCCGAAACTCAGTGGGCCTCCGAGCACGGCGAAGCCGACACCGAGGTGTTCTCGGCGGTGGACGCAGACGGCAAGCCGCGTCTGGACAAGCGTGGACGTCACGGCAGCGCCGACGGTTCCTGACTCCCCCACATCGACCGACGGGCGGTGATCGACGCTTTCGCGTCGATCACCGCCCGTTCTTCGTCCGTACCCGAGTTGCCTCTCACGAGGTCACAACAGAATGGCCGACCCCCCTGCGGCCGGGGCCTCACGACCGACCGCGGAGAATGCGGCGACGAGCAGTGCCGGGTCCGGCCCCTCGAGCCGTCCGGGCTTGGCGAGACCGTCCAGAACCACGAACCGCAACAGCCCGGCCCGGTTCTTCTTGTCCGTCTGCATGCCCTTGAGCAGATCCGAGAACGCGTGCTCGTCGTACGTGACCGGCAAGCCCACCGATTCGAGAATCGAGCGGTGGCGGTCGGCCGTGGCGTCGTCCAGGCGTCCGGCCAGGCGTCCGAGCTCGGCCGCGAACACCAGACCGACCGACACGGCGGCACCGTGGCGCCAGCGGTACTGCTCCCGCCGCTCGATGGCGTGGGCGAGCGTGTGCCCGTAGTTAAGAATCTCGCGCAGGTTCGACTCGCGCAGATCCGCCGCCACGACCTTCGCCTTGACCTCGACGGAGCGCCTGATCAGCTCGGGCAGCACGTCGCCGGTCGGATCCAGCGCTGCGGCAGGATCCGCCTCGATGATGTCCAGGATCTTCGAATCGGCGATGAACCCGGTCTTGATCACCTCGGCCAGGCCGGAGACGATCTCGTTCTTGGGGACGGTCTCGAGCGTCGCCAGATCGATCAACACGGCGGCCGGTTCGTGGAACGAGCCGACGAGGTTCTTTCCCGCATCGGTGTTGATGCCGGTCTTGCCGCCCACGGCCGCGTCGACCATGGCCAGCAGCGTGGTCGGGACGTGGACGATACGAACTCCGCGCATCCAGGTCGCTGCAACGAAGCCGGCCAGGTCCGTTGCCGCGCCGCCGCCCAGACTGACGATGGCGTCGCTGCGGGTGAGACCGATTCGACCGAGAACCTCCCAGCAGAACCCCGCCACTGCCAGATCCTTGCCGTCCTCGGCATCCGGGATCTCGATGCGGTGAGCGTCGATTCCCTTGTCCGCCAACGCAGCTCGCACAGCCTCCGCGGTCTCGGCCAGCGGAGGTTGGTGGAAGATCGCCACGGTGGCCGTTCCGGCGAGCTCGTCGACGAGGTCCGTCAACAGACCTCGGCCGATGATCACCGGGTACGGGTTGGCTGTCTCGACCTGGACGCGCACGGGCTCTGTCATCGAATCACCTTCATCTACTGGGGGTTTCTCTCGTTCGCATCGCGCCCGGGAACAGGGGCGATCGCCGTCAGCTTCGCCACCAACTGGCCCACGACCCGAGCGGGGCTGCGACTGTCGGTGCGCACTCGCACCGTGGCCACCGAACGATAGAGAGGTCGCCGATGACGCATCAGTTGCTGGTACTTCGCACGCGGGTCGGGGCCGGCGAGCAGCGGCCGAACCGTGTTCGCACCGGTTCGCCGAAGCCCCTCGGCCACACTGATCTCCAGGTACACCACTGTGTGCCCGGACAGTAGGGCGCGGGTCGCGGGCGACAGCACGGCACCACCGCCGAGGGAGACGATCCCGTCGTGCGAGGCCAGAGCACCGGCGACTATCCGCTCCTCGATCTGCCGAAACGCCGGTTCGCCGTCGTGCGAGAAGATGTCGGCGATCGTGCGACCGGTGTCTCGCTCGATGGCCACGTCGGTGTCGAACAGGTCCAGGTCCAGCGCCTGTGCCAGCCGTCGACCGATCGTCGACTTCCCTGCTCCCGGCGGTCCGACGAGGACCGCGTACGGGGTCATCGTGGAGGTCGGGCGGCGGTGCCCTTCACGTAGTGGTCGACGTTGCTCGTCGTCTCCGCCAGCGAGTCCCCACCGAACTTCTCCAACGCTGCCTGCGCGACCACCAGGGCGACCATGGTCTCCGCGACGACGCCTGCAGCCGGAACAGCGCAGACGTCCGAGCGCTGATGAATGGCCACTGCCTCGTCACCGGTCGTCATGTCGACCGTTGCCAGCGCACGCGGAACCGTCGAGATGGGCTTCATCGCCGCCCGCACTCGCAGTGCCTCACCGTTGGTCATACCGCCCTCGATGCCGCCTGCGCGGTTGGTCGAGCGCAAGACACCGTCGGGCCCGGGCTTGATCTCGTCGTGGGCGACGCTTCCGCGTCGACGTGCGGTCTCGAAGCCGTCCCCGATCTCGACCCCCTTGATGGCCTGGATGCCCATCAGTGCTGCGGCCAGTCGGGCGTCGAGTTTGCGTTCTCCGGAGACGAACGATCCGAGGCCGACGGGTAGGCCGTGCACGACGACCTCGACGACGCCGCCGAGGGTGTCGCCGTCCTTCTTCGCGGCTTCGATCTCGGCGATCATCGACTCCTCGGCGGCCTTGTCGAAGGCGCGAACCGGGGAGGCGTCGATCGCGTCGAGGTCGGCACCTGCGGGCGGCGGTCCAACGTAGGGGTCGGACGCACCGATGGAGATCACATGGGACACGACGTCGACGCCGAACGCCTGCTTCAGGAACAGACGGGCGACAGTGCCGATGGCGACCCGGGCGGCGGTCTCACGAGCACTGGCGCGTTCGAGCACCGGACGAGCGTCGTCGAATCCGTACTTGAGCATTCCGGAGAAGTCGGCATGACCGGGCCGCGGCCGGGTCAACGGAGAGTTGCGCGCAAGATCCGCGAGCACTGCGTCGTCGACGGGGTCGGCCGACATCACCTGCTCCCATTTGGGCCACTCGGTGTTGCCGACCTCTATCGCAACCGGCCCGCCCATGGTGCGTCCGTGTCGAACACCGCCGGTGAGGGTCACTTTGTCGGCCTCGAACTTCATGCGGGCACCGCGGCCGTAGCCGAGGCGACGGCGCGCGAGTTGAGAGGCAATGTCGTCCGAGGTCACCTCTACTCCCGCGACCATTCCTTCGAGGATGGCGACGAGAGCGGGTCCGTGGGATTCTCCGGCAGTTATCCAGCGCAGCACTCGAACATCTTTTCACGCCAGGGACGCCGCGGATGCCAGCAGGGTGGCCGCGCACATGGACGGGCCGTGCGCGATGCGCGCGCGCCCGTGCCCGAACGCCGCGACGACCGACCCCACCACGGCAGTTACCACCGGTGCCGCCACTGCGGCGATCGCCCATCCTTCTCCGCCGCCCACGCCTGCGATCGAGCCGACCGACCAGGCGAGTTTGACGTCCCCCGCGCCGAACGCGGCGGGCGCGAGAAGGTGAACGACCAGATAGATCGCGAACAGCAGAGCGCCGCCGAGCACTGCGCTCGCCGAGCCGGTGACGACGAGCGCGATCGTCACCACGATCGCTCCGGGGACGGTCAGGATGTTCGGCAACCGGCGCTGCTGCAGGTCGACGGCGCTGAGGGCGGCGAACCACCACATCGTTATGCACAACGAGAACGCGTACTCGGAGCCGCCGAACCGCCACCAGACCCATCCGGTCCCGATCGCAGACAGCAGCGGCAGGAGCCGAGGATTCCATCGGACCAGGCAGCGGCGCATCGTCATCCCCGCGGCGGCGCCGACCACGACCGCGACACACAGACCCGTCATGATCGAAGGGTTGCATCGCGGTGGCGGCCGGCTGTGACGAAAGCCCAGGTGGCAGATTGCCCTGTGTACAACTCACGGCCTGTGGACAACTCGCGGCCCGTGGACTATCGGCGGATGAAGCTCACCGCACGGTGGCCAGCGCGTCCCGCATGATGGCTCGTGGTGCCGGCTTGCCGGTGAATTGCTCCACCTGCCCGTAGGCCTGATTGAGCAGCATCGACAATCCGCTGATGACGGTTCCACCGGCCGCCTCCACGGCAGCTGCCAGGGGCGTCGGCCACGGGTCGTAGATGGCGTCGAGTACCAGCGGCGCATGGGCGAGATCCGACGCGATGGCGGCCGCTCCGGCCGCCGGAACGGTGCTCACCAGTACCGCCGAGGCCGCTGCGACAGTGGCGAGACGAGGGTCTGTCATGTTCACGAACTCCGCGCGCATTCCCGCGGCGACGGCGCAGTCCAGTGTGTCCCGGGCGCGCTCGGCCGACCGCGCGACCACGGTGACCGCAGCCGCTCCGAGCCCGGCCAGCGCCACGATCGCCGGCCTCGACGTTCCCCCGGCACCGACCACCGTCACGGTGCCACCGGACAGGTCCTCGACTCCGGCGTCGCGCAGTGCACCCACGATTCCGTCGACGTCCGTGCAGTCGGCGCGCCAGCCCGACGCGGTCCGCACCAGGGTGTTCGCCGAGCCGGCCAGAACTGCCCGCGCGGTGCGTTCGGTCGCGTACTCCAGAGCGGCAACCTTGCCCGGCATGGTGACCGACACGCCGACCCATTCGGGGCCGAAACCGTCGAGCAGGCCGGGCAACTGCTCACCGGTGCAGTCGATGCGCTCGTAGGTCCAGTCGGTGAGGCCGAGCGCGCGGTACGCAGCGCAGTGCAGCACGGGCGACTTCGAGTGTTCGACGGGGCTTCCCAGCACGGCGGCGCGCACGTCAGCGGCCGCTGTCGAGGAAGCCACCCTCGACCTTGGTGATGTTGGCCAGGTGTTCCTCGTAGCTGCGGGTGAACAGGGTTTCGCCCGCCTGGTTGATGGTCACGAAGTACAACCAGTCACCGTCGGCGGGCATCTCGACCGCCTGCACCGCACCGATGCTCGGCGAGGAGATCGGGGTTGCCGGTAGCCCTTCGCTGGCATAGGTGTTCCACGGGGTGACTCGGGCGCGGTCGGCGTCGGTGGTGGCCACCTCGGTCGTGTCGAGCGAGTAGTTGACCGTCGAGTCGAACTCGAGCTTCTGCGGTACGGCGAGGCGATTGAGAATCACCCGGGCCACTTTGCTGAAGTCCTGGGGCAGGGACTCACGTTCGACGAGCGACGCGGCGACGAGGGTGTCGTACGGAGTCAGCCCGGAGTTGGCGCCCGCGGTGAGAATTCCGGTGTCCTCGTAGCGGGTGGCACTCTCGGACACCAACTGCTCGAGAATGTCGGTCGGAGCCGCGCTGGGATCGAAGTCCCAGGTTCCCGCGGCGATCAGGCCCTCGAGCTGCCGATCGCGGTCCGGGACTCCTTCGACGCGATCGGTGGCCCAGTCGGGCACGCCGAGGGCAGCCGGGTCGTCCACAGCTCCGGCCGCGTTGAGGTCGTCGTAGCTCACGCAGGTGGGGGTTCCACTGCCGGTTCGGTCCACGCAGCTGGCCTCGGAGATCAGGGTGTAGATGCCCTTCTTGACCGCACCGGTGTTCACGTCGCGAGCGTCGTGCAACTGGCGGCCCTCGGAGATCACCATGTTGCCCACTCGGGACGCGGGGTCGACCAGTTCGGAGACGGCCTGCGAGGCAGGCACGTTGCTGGCGAGCAGATAGAAGCCGGGTTGAACCGAGGTGATGGCGTTGTTCGACAGCGCTGCTTCGAGGAACGCCCCCGAGCTGGCCACGACACCTTTGTCCGCTGCCTGGGTACCGATCTGTTGCGCGGTGTCGTTCGGATGAACCTGAATCACCACGCCGTCCCCCGGTGAGCCCGCGGCGAAGTCAGCGTTCGGTGTCGTGCGATTGCCGAACTTGTTCACCGCGAAATACCCTCCGCCTGCCACTGCCACGATCAACACGAGCCCGAGCACCGCAGCCACCAAGCGGCCGCGACGCTTGCGGCTGGACGCGGCTCGGTTCTTGCGGCTCGCAGCACGGCTGCGTCCGACCTCCTGGGGCACCG
This sequence comes from Rhodococcus sp. 06-470-2, assembly GCF_002258235.1. NCBI lineage: Bacteria > Bacillati > Actinomycetota > Actinomycetes > Mycobacteriales > Nocardiaceae > Rhodococcus > Rhodococcus sp. 06-470-2. The sequence goes on from NZ_NOYB01000032.1 coordinate 225,079, forward strand.
CTGGGCGCTCGGCCTCGCGATCGCCGTGACGAGAGGCCCGTGGGTGCGGCTCCTGCCGCTGCGGATGGCCGTGCAGGCTGCGGTGGAACTCGCTGCCCTCGTCCACCGAATAGCCGATCGGGTCGGTGTGCGCCTCGTCCGCGCGCGCGTCTCGGCGGTCCCGATCGGGCCCTTGGTAGTTCACTCGTCGACCTCCGTCGATCCTGAATTCGTCGCTGCACGATCCGATACGGCGCGGCGCTCGTCGAGCCACCCCTGCAGTATCGCCACCGCCGCAGCCTGATCGATCACCGATCGTTGGTTCTTGGCTCGCACTCCACTGTCCCGTAAGGCACGCGATGCGCTCACGGTAGTCAGTCGCTCGTCGGCCATCCGAATCGGAACATCACCCAACCGCCGGTACAGGGAACGGCCGAATCTCTCGGCTGCCTCGACGGCGCTGCCGCGTTCTCCGCGCAGCGTCCGCGGAAGCCCGATCACGATCTCGACTGCCTCGTACTCGGCGACGATCTCCGCCACTCGCACCACGTCCGGCGCGTCGGGACCCTTGATCTTCGAGCGTGGCACGGTCTCGACCGGCGTGGCCAGCACACCGTCCGGATCGCTCGCGGCGATGCCGATGCGGACGCTGCCGACGTCGATGCCGATACGACGGCCACGTCCGGGATCGTCGGCACCGGGCCGATCGGGGCCACGCCCCTGAGTCACCACGATCGTCAGTGGGTCGTGAGTTCGGTCAGTCGAGCCCGCGCGGCGTCGATACCGGCGTCGATTCCGGCGACGTCCGATCCCGACCCCTGGGCCAACTCGGGCTTGCCTCCGCCTCGGCCACCGATGCTCGGACCGAAGGCCGTCACCAGATCGCCTGCCGCGACGCCTGCATCCTGAGCTGCCTTGTTGGCGGAGACCACGAACGGGACCTTGCCGCTCACGGTGCCGAACAGCACCACCACGGCCGGATCGGTGCCCAGCCGTCCTCGGATGTCGGTCACCAGGGTGCGCAGATCGTTACCGCCGACACCCTCCGGTGCTCGGGCAACCACCGCTCGCACGTCACCGAATCGCTCGGCCTTGCCGACGAACTCACCTGCCGAGGCCAGCACAGCGGCAGCCTTGACGGCGTCGAGTTCCTTCTCCGCGACCCGCAGGCGCTCGACCAAGGTCTCGATGCGCGCCGGGACCTCCTCGGACGGAACCTTCAGCGAGGACGCGATGCCGGCCAGCAGCGCGCGTTCCTTGGCGAGGTAGCGGTAGGAGTCGAGGCCGACGAATGCTTCGACGCGGCGCACTCCGGAGCCGACGGACGATTCACCGAGAATGGTGACCGGTCCGATCTGCGACGAGTGCTGCACGTGCGTACCACCGCACAGTTCCATCGAGAACGGTCCGCCGATCTCGACCACCCGCACCTCGTCGCCGTAGTTCTCGCCGAACAGGGCCATCGCGCCCATCTTCTTGGCGCTGTCGAGGTCGGTGACCAGGGTGTTGACCGCGAAGTCCGAGCCAACCGCGTCGTTGGCGACGTTCTCGATGTCGTCGCGCTGCGCCTCCGAGAGCGCGCCCTGCCACGAGAAATCGAATCGAAGGTAGCCGGGCTTGTTCAACGAACCCGCCTGCGTCGCGTTCGGACCGAGGACCTGTCGCAGGGCCGCGTGCACCATGTGGGTACCGGAGTGGCCCTGGGTCGCACCCTTGCGCCAGGCGTGATCGACGTCGACGTGGACGGTGTCGCCCTCGGTGATCTGCCCCGACTCGACCACGGACTTGTGAGTCCAGAGCTTCTTGGCGATCTTCTGCACGTCGTCGACCTTGACCGAGAGCCCGGGCGCGGTGATGGTGCCGATGTCGGCGATCTGGCCACCGGACTCGGCGTAGAGAGGGCTGCGGTCGAGAATGATCTCGATCCGCTCTCCCGCAACCGCGGTCGGAACCCGGACGCCGTTGGAGATCAGCGCCAACACCGTTGCGTCGGAACCGAGCTCGTCGAATCCGGTGAACTCGGTCGGCGAACCGTCGACGAAGTCCTTGTAGACCGTCAGGTCGGCGTGTGCGTGCTTACGGGCGCGAGCGTCGTCCTTGGCCCGGTTGCGCTGCTCGGCCATCAGCGACCGGAAGCCGTCCTCGTCGACCGACAACCCCGCCTCGGCGGCCATTTCGAGCGTCAGATCGATCGGGAACCCGTAGGTGTCGTGCAGTGCGAACGCTTCTGCGCCGCCGATCTTCTTCGCACCCGACGCCTTGACTGCCTCGGCGGCACCCTCGAACAGCCGTGAACCCGAGGTGAGGGTCTTGAGAAACGCGGTCTCCTCCCCCACAGCGACGGTGAGAATTCGATCGAAGTCGGTGACGAGGTTCGGATAGGACTCGGCCATCGTGTCGCGCACGACGGTGATGAACTGCGCCATCGTCTCGTCGGGTGCTCCGAGCAGCCGTGCCGATCGCACGATGCGGCGCAGCAACCGGCGCAGCACGTAGCCGCGGCCGTCGTTGCCGGGGTTGACGCCATCGGAGATGAGCAGCGCGGCGGTGCGCGCGTGATCGGCGATGACGCGGAAGCGGACGTCGTCCTCGTGATTCGCACCGTAGGCGCGTCCCGAGAGCTCCTCGGCCTTGGCGATGACCGGTCGGACGAGGTCGGTCTCGTAGACGTTGTCCACGCCCTGCAGTAGGAATGCGACGCGCTCGACGCCCATGCCGGTGTCGATGTTCTGCTTCGGCAGCGGACCGAGAATCTCGAAATCGTCCTTGCTGATCCCCTTGCCGCGTTCGTTCTGCATGAACACGAGGTTCCAGATCTCGATGTACCGGTCCTCGTCGGCCTCGGGACCACCCTCGGCACCGAACTCGGGTCCGCGGTCGTAGTAGATCTCCGAGCACGGGCCACAGGGCCCGGGAATGCCCATGGACCAGTAGTTGTCGGCCATTCCGCGACGTTGAATTCGTTCGTCGGGCAGGCCTGCGATCTCCTTCCAGAGCTCGATGGCCTCGTCGTCGTCGAGATACGCAGTGGCCCAGATCCGCTCGGGGTCGAACCCGTACCCGCCGTCCTCGACACTGTCGGTCAACAGCGACCAGGCATGCCGAATGGCGTCGCGCTTGAAGTAGTCGCCGAACGAGAAGTTGCCTGCCATCTGGAAGAACGTGTTGTGGCGGGTGGTGATACCGACGTTCTCGATGTCGAGGGTGCGCACGCACTTCTGGACGCTCGTCGCCGTCTTGTACGGCGGTGTCTGCTGACCGAGGAAGAACGGGACGAAGGGCACCATGCCCGCATTGACGAACAGCAGATTCGGGTCGTCGAGGATCAACGACGCACTGGGTACTTCGGTGTGTCCCGCCTTCACGAAATGGTCGAGGAAACGCCTGCGGATCTCATGGGTCTGCACTGATACAGGTTAGCGTCCGAGGCCGTGTACCGACTCGAGGGCCTATCGGCCTCGGATGATGCGTCGCAGTTTCCCCACTCTGGTCGCGATTTCTCGCTCGGCGCCGTGTTCGGTGGGCTCGTAGTAGTTCACGCCCACCAGCTCGTCCGGTGGGTACTGCTGCCCCAGCACGCCGCCGGGACTGCTGTGCGGGTACCGGTACCCGACGGCGTTTCCCAATCCTTGCGCTCCCTTGTAGTGGCCGTCGCGTAGATGCGGCGGCACCGATCCCGACTTGCCCGCCGCCACGTCGGCCATCGCCGCACCGAGTGCGCCGATCACCGCCCCGGACTTGGGGGCGGTCGCCAGGTGGATCGTGGCCTGCGCCAGCGCCAACCGCGCCTCGGGCATCCCGATCATCTGCACCGCGCTGGCAGCGGCCGTCGCGGTCTGCAGGGCGGTGGGATCGGCCATCCCGATGTCCTCGCTGGCGTGCACCACCAGACGCCGCGCGATGAACCGCGCGTCCTCGCCTGCCGTGATCATCCGAGCCAGATAGTGCAGGGCGGCGTCGACGTCGGACCCTCTGATCGACTTGATGAACGCACTGATGACGTCGTAATGCTGGTCTCCGTCGCGGTCGTATCGCACGGCGGCCTTGTCGACACTGGCTTCGACCGTCGCGAGGTCCAGCGTTCCGTCGGTCGCGGCACCCGCCGCCGCCTCGAGAGCCGTCAGCGCTCGGCGGGCGTCGCCGGCCGCGAGACGCACCAGGTGATCCATCGCGTCCTCGGCGATGGTCACCGCACCGTCCAATCCGCGCGGATCGTTGGCGGCACGAGTGAGCAACAACTCGATGTCCTCGGATCCCAGCGGTTGCAACTGCAGCACCAACGACCGGGACAGCAGCGGAGACACCACCGAGAACGACGGGTTCTCGGTGGTCGCAGCCACCAACAGCACGATCCGATTCTCGACGGCGGCGAGCAGTGCATCCTGCTGCGTCTTGGAGAACCGGTGCACCTCGTCGATGAACAGCACGGTCTGCTCACCCGAGAGGAGTCGGCGTCGCGCCAGTTCGATGACGTTGCGCACTTCCTTGACTCCGGCCGACAGGGCCGACAGCGCCTCGAACTTGCGTCCGGTCGCCCCCGAGATCAACGACGCCAGCGTCGTCTTGCCGGTTCCCGGTGGACCGTAGAGCATCACCGAGGACGCACCGGAGCCCTCGACGAGCCGCCGCAGCGGTGCGCCGGGAGCCAACAGATGAGACTGCCCCACCACCTCGTCGAGGGTCGTCGGCCGCATTCGCACCGCCAGCGGGGCGTCGGGCCTGACATAGGCGGACGTCGGACGGGATTCGGCGATCGTCGCCTCCGGTGCCGCAGGACTGTCGAAGAGTCCGTCCTCGCCGAACTCGTCGCTCCCCGAGATGTCCCCGCCCGAGATGTCACTTCCGAAACCGCTGCTCACCGGTCGAACGCTACCGATCCGACCGCCGCGAGCGCGAACGACGTCTTCCTCAGCGCTCCCACTTCGTCCGCAGAGCGGTTCCGACCGACGTCGCGTACTCCGCGATGCCTGTTTCGCCGACGCGCGCCGCACTGTCCGCCAGCACCGCCCACCGCGAGATCAGTGCCTGCGACCGCGGAACCGACAGATGGTGCGCCCGCGCGGCTGCGATGCGAGTGTGGTCGTCGGGCAGGAACCAGTAGGTGCTCAGCCATACCCAGATCAGACGCGCGTCGAGGATCTTGCTCGCCAGGGCGGTGTCGTCGGCCAACGCCGGCCAGATGCCCACCACTTCCGCGCGCCAGGCGTCGATCATCGCCTGCTCGCGATCGTGCGAGAGCTCGAAGCTGCACAGGCAACCGGGGAACGACGCCAACGCGTAGGTGATGTCGAGGGTGGCGTCACGGAATCCGCCCCACTCGTAATCGAGGAATCGCACGCCTTCGTCGTTGACGATGATGTTGTCGGGGCACAGGTCGGACGGGCTGAAGGCACGGAAGGCTCCGTGCGCGAACAGCCGTCCGCTGCGAGAGACGCGATCGAGAATCGCATCGGGGGTGGCTCCGACGCCCAGGAGATCGGTCAGCATCCCTGGAACGTCGGCGAGCGCGCCCGGTATCTGGGCGGAGATCCCGTCGGTGGAATCCGGTTGCCCCACCCGACGCAACAGAGCGGCGAAGTCGTCCTCGCGGCCGACGGTGGCGGCATGCATGCGGCCGAGGGCCTGGGCCATGGCCATCAGAGAATTGGTCACCGCGGCTTCGTCGGAATTACGCAGCAGAGTGGTGATGGGACTGGCGTCGCCGAGATCGCTGAGCACCAGCAGCCGCGCATCGAGATCGTAGGCGTGCAGCTCGGGTCCTGGCCTGCTGTCCGTGGCCAGGGCGTTGGCGAACTGGTACGAGGCCGCCTCGCGCAGGAACGCACTCGAGCTGGAGATGTCGGCGAGCTCGGCGGGCTGTCCGGATTCGGCGGGCAGGTCGCGGACCTGCTTGATCACCAGGGTGCGGGGAAGTTGAAACGGGTTCTCGGAGACTCGGACTCGCAACACGATCGCTTGGCCGCTACCCCCCAGGTTCACCGGGTCGATCAACGTCACCGGAGCTCCGGTGCGTTTGGTGAGGAGTCGCTGAGCTGCTGCTACTACCTCTGATACAGGGTCTGCCAGTGTTGCGGTCATCGATGTCCAAGCTACCCGTTCGGTGCGTTCTGCTGTGCTGTGTCGACGACTACGAATGAGACACGATTGTCCGTTTTGCGGCATTTTTCGTTCTGCATCCCCAGATTCGACCAGGTGGTCGGTTACCCCCGAGCCATCAGATTATGCCGGGTTCGCTACAGCGGTGCAACGTCCACCGACACGGCGATGGTGCTCTCCTCCGCTTCGGTGTAGATCACCCCGCGCAGTGGAGGTACATCGGCGTAGTCGCGTCCCCACGCCACGGTCGCGTACCGCTCGTCCACCAATTGATCGTTGGTGGGATCGAAGGCCAGCCAACGATCGTTCGGCATCCACACCGCAGCCCACGCATGGGTCGCGTCGACACCGATCATCCGCTCCTTGCCGGGCGGAGGTTCGGTGGCGAGATAACCCGACACGTACCTCGCCGCGAGACCCTGGGACCGCAAGCACGCGATCGCGAGACGAGCGAAGTCCTGACACACTCCCGATCGCGCGGCGAGCACGTCGACCACGGTGGTCGAGACCGTCGTCGAGCCCGAGAGATAGCGAAAATCGGTGAAGATCCGATGCGTCAGATCGACCACGACGTCCGCCAGAGGACGACCCGGCCAGAAGCTGGGTGCGGCGTAAGCGCGTACCTCGTCGGTGATCTCCGGGGTCGGCAGATCCAGAGCGAACTCCACAGCCGACGCGCGAGCCGGATCGGCAGGCACGTTCGCACCGAACAGCGCCATCCGAGCTGACTCCCACGACGCCGTCGCCGGCCACGACGTGGTTTCGTCCGCCGGGCGCGGATACACCTCCACGAGAGAATCCGCCGTCACCACCAGTTTCTCGTGGTCCTGGGTGACGTGGAAGTACACATCCTCGTTGCCGTAGACGTCGACACCGAAGGATTGATCGGTCGGTGCCGGCTCCACCGTGACCGACTTCTCCACGCAGTGCTGCCCGTCCATGTCGCGCGGAGCCAGGAATCCACGGCCGTAGGACGAGGTCACGCGGTCGGAGTACGTGTAGGTGGTGATGTGCTTGATTCGATACCGACGACTCATCACCGCACCCCGTTCGCAGATCGGATGTTCGAGCTGCCCCACAGCGGCTGCGTGCCGCCGGGCAACGACATGTGCGTGGCGAGGACGACGCGAGACAACTCCTCGAGTGAGTCGTGGATTCCGTCCACCAGTTCGAGCAACTCCACCCGGCGACCGTTCGCGTCGACCGACTCCAGATCGCCCGGGTCGACCCGTCGCAATCGCACCCGCATCTGCTCGACGAGCTGCTCGGGCCGTGACGTGCCCGAGGCATCGGGCAACGAACCCAGATCGTCCCGAAGCCGGTCGAGCTGGTAGACCAGCGCTCGCGGGTTGCCTTCGTCGAACAGCAACAGCTGCGCGACGGCCGCCGGACGCGCGCGCCCACTGTTGCGTCTGCGGTAGATCACCGAGGACTCGGCGGCGGACAACACCGAATCGATGACCGCCTGTTCCGTGGACGGAGTGAGAGCGTGACTCAGGGTGGCCGAGAGCAGCGCAGTCAGCTGCAGACCACGCTCGATCCGCTTACCGGCGTCCATCAGGTACCAGCCCGCGTCTCGCACCATCGATTCCGACGCCAGGCCGGACAGTGCGAGCAGACCACGCAGCACACTCGACTGCGACGACGCCAGTTGCGCGCCGTTGTGAACCGGCGACTCGGCCAGCTCCTCCAGCGCGGTGTCGATGCGGTTCAGCACCGCCCAGGTGTCATTCGAGAGCTGGTCGCGTACCGCGCGCGCCGCTTGCTGCATCCGGTCCACCGATTGCGCCAGCGAACCCATACGGCCCGTCGACAGCATCAGCGAACGCATTTCCACGGTCGCGTCGCCGTGGTTCTTCTCGTCGAGGAACCCCGGCCAGGTACGCGAGACCTTCGTGACCGCTTCGAGCAGGATCGGCAGACTGTCGCTGCCCTCGAGCCACGGCATCGAGCGATAGTCCTGATTGCGTTCGCGCGCAGCGATCAGCAAGCGAGTCATGTCCTCGGCACGTTCGCTGTAGCGCCCGAACCAGAACAGGTCACCGAGCACACGCGGAGAGCTGACGACATCGACGTTGGACGCGGCGTACTGCGGCAACTCCTCCACCGTGGCGGGAGGGGTGTGCGGAGCGGAGTCCGCCGGGGTGACCCGTTCCACCGACTTGACCCACACGTCCTTCGACGCCACCGTGATGAGCGGATCGGTGACCGGTGCGGTGAGCACCACCTGCCCCAGGCCGCCGCGCATCGGTGTGTACCCACCCCGTTGCGCAACCGTGAACAGCCGCATCCCCACCTGCGCAGGGGCTACCGCCAACTGCGACCCCGACTCGCCGTCGATCGACGAACCGACCGGAGCCAGCGAGAACTCGGGGACTTCCTGCCCGGTCCACTTCCACGGCTCGGCCACGATTCGATCCCACAGCTCCCTGGCTGCGACGTCGGTGAGATCGTGCCCCACCACCGTGCGACGCGAGGTGGTCGACCGCAGTACCAGCGAACGCAGCCGGCTGCCGATGTGCGAGAGCTGATTCGGGTCACCGCCCCAGTAGGTCCGTACCGAACCGAGAATCAGATCCTCGTCCAGCAGCGCACGGCTCAACGCCGGAAGCAGCGGAAGCAGAGCCGGGTTCTCGAGCACACCGCTACCGAGGGTGTTCACCACGCTCACGGCCCCGCGGCGTAACACCTCGACCAGACCGACGACACCCAGGTGCGAATCCGGACGTAGATCGAGTGGGTCCGCGAACTCGGCGTCGACTCGGCGCAGCACCACATCCACCCGGCGCAACTTGCCGAGCGACCGCATCCACAGACAACCGTCACGGACCACGAGATCGGCATTCTCCACCAGCGGAAAACCGAGAACCGTTGCGAGATAAGCCTGATCGAATGCCGTCTCGGAGTGCGAACCAGGACTGAGCACCACCACGACCGGATTCTCGGCCGACGCGGGCGCAGCATCGCGAAGCGCCAGGCGCACCGCGCGCGCGAACGTCGAGAGCGGCCTCGGGTTGCTCGCCTGGAACAACTCGGGCATCGCGCGCGACATCACCCGTCGATCGGCGAGCGCGTACCCCACTCCCGACGGTGCCTGCGTGCGGTCGGCGACGACTCGGAACTCACCGTCCGAACCTCGGGCGACATCGGCGGCATGCATGAACAGCTGATGCGGCCCCGGAATGGTGATCGCGTGCGCAGTGCGCAGATAACCCGGATTACCGAAGACCAACTCCGGCGGAATCAACCCCCGACGAACGGTTTCCTGGGCGCCGTAGATATCGGTGAGCACCGCGTCGAGCAGCATCGACCGCTGAACCAAACCGGCTTCCAGACGATCCCACTCATCGGCCGCGACCACCAACGGAACACTGTCCAACCCCCACCGAACAGCACTGGGCAATGCCTCGCTGCCACCCGACGGCGGAATGGGGTTGTACGTGATGCCGTGGTCGTCGACCAGACGGCTCACCCGCGACTGCAACGTCTGCATGGCACCGGAGCCGGCCTCACGCATACCGTCGACCAACTCCGCCCAATGCGGACGAACGGCGTCGTCGGCGTCGAGCAACTCGTCGAACCGATCGACGCGACCGCTCACGGCCTCGCGCCGACCGCGATACGCGAGCCACGGCGACCCGGCACCACTCGAAACACCGTCGTTCCTGCCGGCTCCACTCGAGACATCGTCGTTCCTGCCGGCTCCACTCGAGACATCGTCGTTCCTGCCGGCTCCACTCAGGGTGGTATCCACGGGCACCATCGAGCCGTTGTTCCTTCCGTCGGTCGATCACACTCCGCCGCCGGGCGGCTCCGCTTGCTGCGGACCCACCCGATACGCGTCGGACCGAGATCGCTACCGGTCGACTCGTTCTCCTGTGCAGTCGCGTCTCAGGACGTGATGACTCCGGTCCGGCGCAGGTCGAGCATGCCGGGCGCGGACACATCGATCGCTTGGCGAGCGTGCATCTCGAGCAATCTTGCTACGTCCACCTTCCCCGAGGTGAACCCGCCCTCCTCGAAGCGGCCGTTGCGGCGAGCCTCGGCTTCGACCGAGTTGACGGGAGGCCCCTCGTACGAGCGCCCGCCCGGATGCACGACGTGGTACGAGCATCCACCGACTGCGCGTCCGGTCTGCATTTCCACCAGGTCGAAACGCAGTGGACTCTGCACCTCGATCGTCGGGTGCAGAGCGCTCGGCGGCTGCCAGGCGCGGTAGCGCACACCGGCGACCTGAACGTCCTGACGCTCGGTGCGCACCATCGGTACCGGCACCCCGTTGCACGTCACCATGTATCGGCCCGCGTCGGCTCCGGCGACCCGAACCTGGATCCGCTCCACCGAGGAGTCCACGTACCGCGCGGTGCCGGAGGACGTCGACTCCTCGCCGAGGGTGTTCCAGGGCTCGATCGCGCCACGTAGTTCGATCTCGGCATCGCCGACCACGGTGGTGCCGATCCGCGGGAATCGGAATTCGGTGAACGGATCGAGCCAGCTGGTGTCGAAGTCGATACCGTGCTCACGGAGGTCCTCGGCCACGCGGCCGATGTCGCTGATCACGAAGTGCGGAAGCATGTATCGGCCGTGCAGATTGGCACCGTGCCGGATCAGCGGAGCTTCGAGCGGGGTGTCCCAGAATCGCGAGACCATCGATCGCACGAGCAGTGACTGCACCATCGCCATCTGATGGTGCGGCGGCATCTCGAACCCGCGCAGTTCGAGCAATCCGAGTCGGCCGCGGGTGGAGTCGGGGCTGTAGAGCTTGTCGATGCAGAACTCGGCGCGGTGCGTGTTGCCGGTGATGTCGGTGAGCAGGTGCCGCAGTGCTCGGTCGACCACCCAGGGTGAGGCCGATCGATCGGCCCCGGTCAGTCGCTTGATCTCGCTGAATGCGACCTCGAGCTCGTAGAGCGATTCCTCTCGACCCTCGTCGGCGCGAGGTGCCTGCGAGGTGGTGCCGATGAAGCGGCCCGAGAACAGGTACGACAGCGACGGGTGCCGCTGCCAGTGAGTGAGCAGCGACACCAACAGATCCGGTCGACGCAGAACGGGTGAATCGACCGGCGTCACGCCGCCGAGAGTGATGTGGTTGCCGCCGCCGGTTCCGCGGGTGGTGCCGTCGTTGTCGAATCCTTCGGTGCTCAACCGGGACTGGCGAGCCTCGAGGTAGAGACGCTCCATCAGTTCGTTCTGTTCGGCCCACGAGGAGGTCGGTTGCACGTTGACCTCGATCACACCGGGATCCGGTGTGACAGTGAGGGTTTGGATACGCGGATCCGACGGCGGGCCGTAGCCCTCGATCACGACGGGGGTGTCGATGGTCGACGCCGCCTGCTCGACGCGTGAGACGAGGTCGACGAAATCGTCCAACCGATCCATCGGCGGCATGAACACGTGCAGGATGCCGTCACGGACCTCGGCGACCAGAGCGGTGACGGCGGTGCCGCCGACCCTGGACGTCTCGTCGACCAACTGCGCGTACCGCGACTCGGCCGGGTTCACCGCGCGCGGCGGCTGCTGCGTGAGCTGCGGTGTCGGCAGATCCGGCTTGGGGGCGGTGGGGTCGGCCGGGTTCTCGACCGGTCCCCCATCCCAGGAGATCGCTCGCAGGGGCAGCCGCAGGCCCGCAGGAGAATCGCCTTCCAACAACACGATTCGGCCACGGCGCAACTTCCAGTCCGAGCTCTCCCAGCCGGACCCGTCCTCGGTGCGCGAGATGGGCAGCACGAATGCCGCCGGCTCGTCGGTGCTGGCATCGAGCCGTTCGAGCAGTCGCTTCCTGGCGTCCGCGGAATCGGCTCCAGGTTCGAGGTCGTCGTCGTCGGCGGGCGGGTCACCGTAGGGCTGACGAACCAGGTCCAACAGTTTCACCAACGGGTCCTCGTAGGCGGGACGCGCTTGTGAGGCAGGCAGTCCGAGAGCCTTGACCAACTCGTCGATCAATTCCTGCGACGCCAAGTTGTCCACCGGTTCCGGGCGCAGATCCTCTGCCAACCAGGGATCGGCGATCAGGTCGGAGTCGTGCCACAGGGCTTGACCATCGGTGCGCCAGAACAATCCCACTTGCCACCGTGGCAGCGGCTCACCCGGGTACCACTTGCCCTGACTGCGTTGCACCAGGCCGTCCGGTGCATAGATGGTGCGAAGCCGTTCGGCGAGCACACTTGCCAGCTTGCGCTTGTGTGGGCCATCGGCCGTGGTGTTCCACTCGGGCGCTTCCTGATTCTCGATCGCGACGAATGTGGGCTCGCCGCCGACGGTCAGTCGAATGTCCTGATCGAGCATCCGCTTGTCGATCTTCTCGGCTGTCGCCTTGATCGACTCCCACTGTTCGGCGGTGTAGGGCAACGTCGTTCGCGGATCCTCGTGGACGCGTACGACGGTGTTGGAGAAGTCGAGTTCGGCCTTGCACTTGCTCGTGGCACCGGAGATCGCGGCGGCAGTCGACGGGTGTGGCGTCGCCGACAGTGGAATGTGACCTTCGCCGGCGAACAGGCCGGAGGTCGGATCCATCCCGACCCAGCCCGCACCGGGGAGATAGACCTCGGTCCACGCGTGCAGATCGGTGAAGTCCTCCACCGGCCCGGACGGGCCGTCCAAAGACTTGACGTCGGAGGACAACTGAACCAGGTAACCCGAGACGAAGCGCGCGGCCAGACCCATCTGACGCAGGACCGACACCAGCAACCACGCCGAGTCGCGGCACGACCCGACGGCGGACGTCAGGGTCAGATCCGGGGTCTGCACTCCCGGTTCCATCCGCACCGAGTACCCGACGTCCCCCATCACGGCTTGGTTTGCCATCACGAGAAAATCGATGGTGCGCAACGACTCTCCGCGTTCGACGACGGCTGCCTGTAGCTTCTCCACCCAGGCCGAGACCACCGGGCCCGGTCCTGATCCCGCCTTGCCCTCGTCCACCGGGCGCAGGTACGGCTCGAGGTCGGGAAGGTCGTGCTCCTCGTACGCGAACCCGAAGTGCTCGGCCCATTCCTCGACGAAGAAGTCGAGGGGGTTGATCGACGCCATGTCCGCGACGAGTCCGACGGTGATCGACAGGTGGTCGGTTCGCTCGGGGAAGACCACCCGAGCGAGGAAGTTTCCGAACACGTCCTGCTGCCAGTTGACGAAATGCTCCGCCGGTTCGATCTTCAGCGAGTACGCCTCGATGGGAGTACGCGAATGCGGTGCCGGTCGCAGCCGAATCTCGTGCGGAAAGATCTTGACGGTGCGGTCGAATTTGTAGCTGGTGCGGTGTTCGAGTGCAACCTTGATGCCCACGGCGAGCCCCTCGTGATAGTCCCGGTATGGGTAGAACACCCAACCCTAGTAGGACCGGGCCCGGTGCGCTCGGCGAGAAATCGTGTCCGAAATGTGCCGACCGGGCAGGCGCGTAGTCATTGACACCCCCTTCGTGGTGCGGTTCGCTCAGCGAGAATCGAGTACTCGTTCGACGCACGTCACACTTTGCAATCAAAGGGAATCTCGTGAGCGACAATCCATCCGACGGACCGCACTACGGCTCCGATCCGAACCGACCCCAGTACCCCACGAATCCAGCGTCCGGCTACCCGCCACCCGGCAACTACCCGCCCCCGGGCAACTATCCACCGCCGCCGGTCGGCGGCAACGCGGCCTTCGGCATGGGTTCCCCGCTGCCCGGCGGCGCGCAGCCCGGCAGCCTCGGAGCACGGTTCGCCGCCCGCTTCCTGGATGGGCTCGTTCTCGCGGTCGTCCAGTTCATCCTGTACGTGATTCTCCCGAGCGGGTTCTTCGGAACCGTGCTGCTGAGCCTCGCGTCCGCACTCCTCGGCTTCGCGTACTTCACGCTGCTCGAGTCCTCGCGCGGCCGGACCCTGGGCAAGCAGCTCCTCGGTCTGCGAACCCTCGGCGCATCGGGCGGACTGCCCACCCAGGCCGAAGCGGCCAAGCGCAACGCCTTCCTGCTGCTGAACGTGGTACCGCTGCTCGGCACCTTCCTGGTGATCGTGGCGTACATCGTCATTGCGGTGACCATCAACTCGAGCCCGACCAAGCAGGGCAAGCACGACGAGTTCGCCGGCGGAACCCAGGTCGTCGCCATCTCGTAAACCCCATCCACGCACGAGCGGACCTCCGACACACGGCGGAGGCCCGCTCGTCTGCGTCCGGGTGTTCAAGGGCCTCGACGCCCCGAATGACCCCATTGCTCCCGACCACAGACCAGGAGAACGACGTTGAGCGACAATCCGACCGGCGAACCCCGGCCCGGCGAGGGATCCGATCCCGACCGCACCGACACGCCCAACACTCCCCCGCCGAGCACGGGAAACACCCCGCCGACTCCCGGCGGTCAGTACCCACCCCCGACCGAAAGCTACCCGCCGCAGGGCAACTACCCGCCGCAGGGGAACTACCCACCGCAGGGCAGCTACCCACCGCAGGGTGGCTACCCGCCTCCCGGCAACTATCCACCTCAAGGGAACTATCCACCGCAGGGCGGCTACGCGCCTCCCGGCAACTACCCACCGCAGGGTGGTGCACCCGGCGGCTATCCACCGCCCCCCGGTGTGTACCCGCCGCCGCACGGCACCTGCGGAAACCAGGGTTACGGGCAGACGCCACTGGGTCCGAATCCCGGACGGCTCGACGTCGGGGCAGCGCTGAGTTACGGGTTCGACAAGTTCAAGGCCAACGTCGGCCCATGGCTCGGAATCACCGCCATCGTGTGGGCCGTGACGGCTATCGGTCTCGCCGTGGTCTTCGCCTCGACGTTCACCGCGGCGATGGTGGCAGCCGACAGCGGCGACACGACATTCACGGCCACGACATCCGGGGTGGCCGTCGTCCTGACGGCGATCCTCACGTTCGTGTCGTATTTCGTCAACGCCGCGTACGTTCGAGGTGCGCTGGACGAGACCGGTGCCCCGCAGAAGCCGTCGTTCGGTAGATTTTTCCAGCTCACCAACGTCGGCCAGATCGCCGTTCTCGCGCTGATCTGGACGATCGTGAGTGTGGTGGTCAGTTTCATCCCGTTCCTCGGAACGGTCGTTCTGATCGTGATCGGCTTCCTCGCCAATTTCGCACTGACGTTCCTGATCGATCGCAACCAGACGGCGATCGAATCCATCAGATCGAGTGTCGACCTGACCGTGAAGAACTTCGGTCCCGTGGTGTTGCTTCTGCTGCTGCTGGCCGCGATCAACATCGTCGGTGCGCTGCTGTGCGGTCTCGGTCTGCTGTTCACCATCCCGATCTCGGTGATCGCAACCAACTACGCCTACCGCGTACTGACCGGTGGGCCGCTGTCCCCCGCACGCTGACCTGCTCGACAACAGACGACTGTCCCCGTAGCGCACAGCGCTACGGGGACAGTCGTTTTCGAAACTTCTCAGGCCTCGACCGGTTCTTCCTTCTTCTCCGGCTTGAAGTCGACGCCCGATTCCTTACGCTGCTGCGGGGTGATCGGGGCGGGCGCGTCGGTCAACGGGTCGATGCCGCCACCGGACTTGGGGAACGCGATGACCTCGCGGATGGAGTCGACACCGGCGAGCAGCGCAGTGATGCGGTCCCAGCCGAACGCGATGCCGCCGTGCGGCGGTGCGCCGTAGGAGAAGGCGTCGAGGAGAAAGCCGAACTTCTCCTGGGCTTCTTCCTTGCCGATACCCATGATCGCGAACACCCGTTCCTGAATGTCCTTGCGGTGGATACGAATACTGCCGCCGCCGATCTCGTTGCCGTTGCAGACGATGTCGTAGGCGTAGGCCAGGGCGGATCCGGGATCGGTGTCGAACGTATCCATCGACTCCGGCTTCGGCGACGTGAAGGCGTGGTGCACGGCAGTCCACGCACCGGATCCGACGGCCACGTCACCACTGGCGGTGGCGTCGGACGTGGGCTCGAACAGCGGAGCGTCGACGACCCACACGAATGCCCATGCCTTCGGGTCGATCAGGTCGAGCTTGCGAGCGATCTCGCCGCGCACAGCACCGAGCAATCCACGTGATGCCTTGATCGGGCCCGCGGAGAAGAAGATCGCATCGCCGTTGTTCGCGCCGACGTGCGCGGCGAGGCCGTCACGCTCGGCGTCGGTGAGATTCTTGGCAACCGGGCCACCCAAGGTGCCGTCCTCGCCGACGAGCACGTAGGCGAGGCCTTTGTGGCCACGCTGCTTGGCGAATTCCTGCCACCGGTCCAACTGCTTGCGGGGCTGCGATGCACCACCGGGCATGACGACGGCACCGACGTACGGGGCCTGGAACACTCGGAACGTGGTGTCGGAGAAAAAGTCCGTGCATTCGACCAGTTCGATGTCGAAGCGGAGATCGGGCTTGTCCGAACCGTAGCGACGCATCGCCTCGGCGTAGGTGATCCGTGGAATCGGAGCCGTGAAGTGGTGGCCGACGAGCTTCCACAGCGACGCCAGGATCTCTTCGGCCAGGAGGATGACGTCGTCCTGGGTGACGAAGCTCATCTCGACGTCGAGCTGAGTGAACTCCGGTTGACGGTCGGCGCGGAAATCCTCGTCTCGGTAGCACCTGGCGATCTGGTAGTAGCGCTCGATACCGCCTACCATGAGCAACTGCTTGAACAGCTGCGGGCTCTGCGGCAGAGCGTAGAAGCTGCCCGGCTGCAACCTCGCCGGCACCAGGAAGTCGCGGGCGCCCTCGGGAGTGGATCGCGTGAGCGTCGGAGTCTCGACCTCGACGAACTCGTGGTGCGCGAGTACCGAGCGGGCTGCTGCGTTGACGTGCGAGCGCAGGCGAATGGCGTGGCCCGGTCCCTCGCGACGCAGGTCGAGGTAGCGGTACTTGAGCCGCGCTTCCTCGCCGGGCTGGTCGTCGAGCTGGAACGGCAGCGGCGCGGCCTCGGACAGGACCTCGATCTCGGAGGCCTCGACCTCGATCGCACCGGTGGGGATCTCGTAGTTCGCGTTGCCCTCCGGACGACCCTCGACCTTGCCGGTCACCTTCACCACGTATTCGGCGCGCAGGCGATGGGCCTGCTCGAGTGCTGCGCCCTCACGGAAGACGACCTGGGACACACCGGACGCGTCGCGCAGATCGATGAAGATGACGCCGCCGTGATCGCGTCGGCGGGCCACCCATCCCGTCAGCGTCACGGTTCGGTCGACGTGCTCGGGGCGTAATGAGCCGGCGAGGTGGGTGCGCAGCACGGGTGTCCTTTCGAGAAAAATCCGCTGATCGTGTTGTTCGATCCTCGATCCTACGGAGCACATCGCCGTAGAAGGAAACGAGATCGCAACGCGGCATGCGAAGCTAAGGCCGACAGTGGCGGTATCGGTTCGCATCACAGATGCGCGCTCGGCGGAGGGGAACTCCAGCATGACGTTCAGAGAAGGCTCGCAATCGACACCAGGCCGAGTCTCCGTCGGTGGCAGCGGAGGGGGTGGCGGACGCGGCAAGTTGGCGATCGGAGGCGGCGCGGGTGGACTGGTCGTCATCGTCCTTGCCCTGCTGTTCGGCGGCGATCCCGGCGCAATCCTGAACCAGATCAGCGGCGGCGACAGTTCCGCCGGCCAGAACGACTCCGGGTCGTCCGGAACGCTCGACTGTGACGTCACAGAGGCGAACAGCAACGTCGACTGCCGGGTGGATTTCACGGTGGCGAGCCTCGATACCGTGTGGGAATCGCAGCTGCAATCGCAGACCGGCGTCGCCTACGTCCAGCCGGCCGTGAGATTGTTCTCCGGTTCGACCGGCACCGGCTGCGGCAACGCCACCAGCGCCGTCGGGCCGTTCTACTGCCCGGCCGATTCCACCGCCTACTTCGACACGAGCTTCTTCCAAGTACTCGTCGACCAGTTCGGCTCCAGCGGCGGACCACTCGCACAGGAATACGTGGTGGCGCACGAGATCGGCCACCACATCCAGAATCAGCTGGGCGATATCGGACGCGCGCAGGCCGATCCCCAAGGACCCGAGTCCGGTGGCGTCAAGGTGGAGTTGCAGGCCGACTGCTACGCGGGAATCTGGGCGCACTACGCAGCCGAGACGGTCGACCCGAAAACTGGAGTCCCCTTCCTCGAGCCGCTGACCGCTACCGACATCGACGACGCACTCTCGGCGGCGTCGTCGGTGGGCGACGACCGCATCCAGCAGGCATCCACCGGCCGCGTCAACCCCGAGGGTTGGACGCACGGTTCTTCTGCGCAGCGTCAGGCATGGTTCACCGCGGGCTACGAAACCGGACAGGTGGCGGCCTGCGACACGTTCTCGGCACGCGACCTGAACAACCCCTGATCATCCAGCTCAGAACAGGGTGAGAGCCGGCCCCGAGGTCACCGGTGCTCGGGGTTCGGCAGGCTCGTTGGCGGGCAGCGAGCGGGTCTGCTCGGCGGCGAACCCGTAGGTGTCGAGCAGCGGATCGATTCTCGCTTTGAGCCACTGCTTGTACTCAGGAGTCACATAGGCCCCGTGTCCGTAGAGCTGACGGTACCGACGCACCAACGCGGGGTGTTCCTTCACCAGCCAGCTCATGTACCAGTCCTTGGTGCTCGAACGCAGATGCATCGGCAGCGCCGTCACGGTTGTCGCACCTGCCTCTGCCAGGGCACCGATGAGGCCGTCCAACTGCTTGGCCCCGTCGGTGAGAAACGGAATCACCGGTGCCACCAGAACGCCGCAGTCCAGGCCCGCGTCGCGGACCGCACGAACGAGATCCAATCGCGCTCGTGGACTGGGGGTTCCGGGCTCGAGCTGCTTCTGCAGGTCGGCATCGTGAATGGCCAGGCTGATGCTCACCTGCACCTCCACCTGCTGCGCAGCCAGCGTCAACAGGGGCAGATCACGCCGCAGCAGTGTGCCCTTGGTGAGAATGGAGAACGGCGTCCCGGATTCGGCCAATGCTCGAATGATCCCCGGCATCAACCGATATCGCCCTTCCGCGCGCTGATAGGGGTCGGTGTTGGTCCCGAGCGCCACCGGCTCCCGTTTCCACGACCGGCGCGCGAGTTCCTTGCGCAGTACCGCAGCAACGTTCGTCTTCACGACGATCTGCGAGTCGAAGTCGTTGCCGGAGTTCAGATCCAGATATTCGTGCGTCGGGCGGGCGAAGCAGTATCGACATGCGTGCGAGCACCCGCGCATCGGATTGACGGTCCACGAGAAGGGCACCTGAGATTCGCTCGGCACTTCGTTCAGAGCGCTCTTGCACAACACTTCGTGGAAGGTGATGCCCTCGAACTCGGGCGTCTGGACGCTGCGGACCAGTCCCGATCGCTCGAGCCCCGGTAGCGCCCCGTCGTCCGCGGCATCGAGAGTCTGGCCGGCCCATCGCATGCACACAGTCGAACATTTGTTCTATGTCGTGTCAAGGGCGGCTCTCCCCCGCGGATCCCCGCTCGGGCATGGTCACCGGAAGGCGATAGCGTAGGTCCCCAGCCGATCCTAGGAGTGCACCACAAGTGACCGCCCCGAACACACCGACCCTCGAGCCGATTCTGCGTCTCGGCCTCACCCTCGGACCGGGAATCGACATCGGCTCGGTGCCGGCCGGTGAGCGGGTGGTCACCACCGTGCTCGGCGGCGCAGCTCCCGGCCCCGACATCGAGGGCACCCTCGCCGCCGGGTCGACCGTCGTCAGCGTGACGCGGCCCGACGGATGCACCGAGTTCAGCACCGACCTCGTCCTGGAGTTGGCAACCGGCGGTTATCTCTCGCTCGACTACCGCGGAGTTCAGTTCGGGCCGGCCGAGGTGATCGACGCTCTGAACGATCCCGAGCGTGAGGTGGACCCCGCCACGTACTACTTCCGCGGCACCCTTCGCGTGTCGACCGCGGTCCCGAAGTTCACCTATCTCAACCGTGCGCTCGTCGTCACGTCCGGATCTCGCTCGGCCGAAGCCGTCGTACTCGACGCATTCCTGGTCACCTGATCCCGGCTCAGCCGAGCAGTTGGGCGACCTCCCGGTCGGTCAGAGTCGCCTGCGGAGTTCGTCCCTTGCTACGGACGAGTTCGACGGCGCGGTAGAGCGGCCGTTGGTCGAGCCCGGCGTCGCGTGCCTCGGCGCGCAGCTGATCGACCAGCACCGATGCGATCGCCGCAGCCGGCACCAACTCGGTTGTCCACAGCGAGTCGGCGAGGGTGCGCAACGACAGAATCGGCAGTTCCCGGCCCCCGTCCCTGGTGTAGAGCGCAAGCGGAACCACGACGTGGGTACGCCCGTCGTAGAGCCGTAGCGAGATCTGATCGATTCCGGCCGTCCGAATGGTCAGTTCGGCGGTCACCACCTCCGGCATCTTCAGTCGGCGCGTGCGCAACCCTCGTGCACACAGTTGCGGACCGTCGAGCCAAATCCGGCGGCGCAGACCGAGCCAGCCGGACAGTACCGCGGGACCGCCGACGATCACTCCGACGAGAACTGCGACCCACACCGGCGCGAACAGCGCCAGCACGACGGCGACAACGATCCCGATCGCCGCCGACCCGACCATGATCTTGCGCAGGCGCGGTTTCAGGAACTCCACCGAGACCAGGTCCAGTGCTACCGGCCCCGCGTTGGACCGGGAGTCACCGGGCGGGGACTCACCGGGCAAGACGCGCTCCGAGGGCGTCGACCACGTCGGCCATCGGAACGGTGTCCTGCTCACCGTTCGAAAGGTCCTTCACCAGAACCGCTTCGGCAGCCAGTTCCTGATCCCCGAGCACCAACGCGAAACGTGCTCCGGATCGGTCGGCAGCCTTCATGGCACCCTTGATTCCGCGATTCCCGTAAGCCATGTCCACCGCTATTCCTCGTTCGCGTAGCTGAGCCGCGATGTCGACGATCGCCAGCTTCGCACCGGCACCCATCGGAACACCGAAGACCTGGCATCGTGCCGTCGCGCCCGCAGTCTTGCCCTCGGCGGCCAGGGCCAGCACCGTGCGGTCGACGCCGAGGCCGAACCCGATTCCGGACAGTGCCTGCCCGCCGAGCTGTTCCATCAAACCGTCGTAGCGGCCGCCGCCGCCGATGCCCGATTGCGCGCCGAGTCCGTCGTGCACGAATTCGAACGTCGTCTTGGTGTAGTAGTCGAGGCCACGCACCATTCGCGGGTTCACCAGGTACGGGACGTTCATCACGTCCAGGTAGGCCAGCACTTCGTCGAAGTGTTCCTTCGCCGAATCCGAGAGGTGATCGAGCATCAGCGGTGCGTCCGCGGTCATCGCGCGCACCTCGGGCCGCTTGTCGTCGAGCACACGCAGCGGGTTGATCTCGGCACGTCGGCGAGTGTCCTCGTCGAGCGGAAGAGCGAACAGGAACTGCTGCAACAGCTCTCGGTACTGCGGGCGACAGGTGTCGTCGCCGAGCGAGGTGATCTCGAGCCGGAAGCCGGTCAGACCCAGGGCCCGGAAACCGGCGTCGGCCACGGCGATGACCTCGGCATCCAGCGCAGGGTCGTCGACGCCGATCGCCTCGACCCCCACCTGCTGCAGCTGCCGGTAGCGGCCGGCCTGCGGGCGTTCGTAGCGGAAGAACGGCCCGGCGTAGGCCAACTTGACCGGTAGCGCTCCCCGATCCAGTCCGTGCTCGATCACCGCGCGCATGACTCCGGCGGTGCCCTCGGGGCGCAGCGTCACCGATCGGTCTCCGCGATCGGAGAAGGTGTACATCTCCTTGCTCACCACATCGGTCGACTCCCCGACCCCACGGGCGAACAGGCCGGTGTCCTCGAAGATCGGCAGTTCGATGTGGCCGTAGCCGGCGGTGCGGGCTGCGTCGAGCAACCCTTCGCGTACGGCGACGAACTCGGCCGAGTTGGGCGGGAAGTAATCGGGAATGCCCTTGGGCGCGGAAAAGGCGGTCGGCTTGCTCACGCTCACAGCTTTCCTTGCCCGGGGTCGGTGAGTCCAACGAGGAACGGGTTGGATGCGCGCTCCTGGCCGATCGAGCTCTGTCCGCCGTGCCCCGGGAGCACCACCGTGTCGTCGCTCAGAGGGAGCAGCCGAGTCGCGATGGAGCGCAGCAGTTGATCGTGATCGCCGCCGGGCAGATCGGTGCGCCCGATCGAACCCGCGAAGAGGGTGTCCCCGGTCAGAGCCAACGGAACCGAGCCGTCGGGCCCGTCGGCGTGAGCGAGGAACACCACCGATCCCTGAGTGTGCCCGGGGGTGTGTACCACCGTGAATTCGATTCCGGCGAGTTCGAGCCGTCGACCGTCCGTGAGCTCGATCACCTCGGCCGGTTCGTGGAACTCGAGGTCGCCCAGTACCGCCGCCAACGTCGGGCCGGTTCCCTTGATCGGATCGGCCAGCATGTAGCGGTCCTCGGGTGCGATGTACGCCGGGATGCCGTACTTTGCGCAGATCGGCTCCACCGACCACGTGTGGTCCAGATGACCGTGCGTGAGCAGTACTGCGGTGGGGGTGAGCGAGGACTGCGTCAGGAAGTCGATCAGCGGATCCGCGGCGTCCTGACCGGGATCGACGACGACGCACTCGGACGCGTCGTCCTGGGCCAGGATGTAACAGTTCGTCTGAAACATGCCTGCGGGGAATCCGGTGACGAGCAAGACAAACGCTCCTAAATGGCTGAGGCCGAAGTACCGAACAAGCTTAGTGGGGCCGATCCCGTCGGGTCCCCCCAGCATGCTCTCAGGCAGTGATGGCAAACTCGCGTTGGCCGATTCTCGGCCGGTTAGCACACGATCGGTCCGTGCAGCGAGCGGGCGAGGTCGTTTTTCGACAAGCGGGAGGAACACGAATTGCCCAGCAACGAGCAACGGCGCGAGGCTGCCAAACGAAAGCTCGAACGCCAACTCGTACGCCGTGCCGAACGAGCCCGGCGTCGTAAGCAATTGACGATCGCCGGTTCCATTCTCGGCGTCGTTGCGGTGGTGGCCGTCGTCTCGGTCGTGTTCGTGGTGACCCGCGGTGACGACGATGCCAGTACCGCCCAGGAATCCTCGACGTCGGCACCCGCCGATTCGATCATCGCAGCCGGACGCACCGAGCCGTTGCCCGAGACGGTGAACTGCTCCTACCCCGCCGCGGCGGGGCCTGCGGCCAAGCCGAACACTCCCCCGCGCACCGACAACGTGCCGACCAGCGACGAGCCGCTGAGCTACAGCATGACCACGACTGCGGGAAACATCGGTCTGACGCTGAACAACCCCGAGTCTCCCTGCACGGTCAACAGTTTCGTCTCGCTCGCCAATCAGGGTTACTTCGACGGCACCACCTGCCATCGACTCACCACGGGCGCGGGTCTGCAGGTTCTCCAGTGCGGCGATCCCACCGGCACCGGCTCCGGCGGGCCGGGCTACCAGTTCGCCGACGAATTCCCCACCGATACGTTCGCCGAAGGCGACCCTGCCGCGCAGACCCCGATCTCCTACCCACGGGGAACGTTGGCCATGGCCAATGCGGGCCCGGGAACCAACGGCAGCCAGTTCTTCCTCGTCTACGGCGATTCCGAACTGCCGCCCGCCTACACCGCGTTCGGCACCATCGACGAGACCGGACTCGCCACCCTCGACGCCATCGCGGCCAAGGGAGTCGAAGGCGGCGCGTCCGACGGAGCCCCCGCCGAACCGGTCGACATCACGTCCATGTTGAGCGACCTGTGAACCGCACCTCGGCTCTGACGATCGCGATCTCGGCCACCGCGCTGGTTCTCGCAGGGTGTTCCGGTTCGGCCGAACCGGCAGCAGCGCCGGCCACCACGCCGTCGTCGACGACCACCACGACAACCGAGGCACCCGCGCCGCGGCCTGCACTCGATCTGTCCCGTTTCGGGGCTCTGCCGCCCGTGCCGCAGCCGACGACCGACACGGTCTCCTGCTCGTATCCGGAGCAGTCTCCGGCCGTCAAGCAGGTCACCGCTCCGGCTACCGACAACGTCGACGTGTACGGAACCGTCGATGTGACGTTGTCCACCACTGCAGGTCCGATCGGCATCACACTGGACCGGACACCAGCACCGTGCACGGTCAACAGTGTCGTGAGCCTCGTCGAGCAGGGGTACTTCGACGGCTCACCCTGTCACCGACTGACGACGTCACCAGGCCTCGAGGTACTGCAGTGCGGTGACCCGTCCGGTTCCGGTCGAGGCGGACCGGGATACACCTTCGCCAACGAGTACCCCACCACCGCGTACACGGACGATCCGGCGCAGGCCGAGAACCCGGTGGTCTACCCCCGCGGAACGCTGGCGATGGCCAATGCCGGCCCCGACACCAACGGCAGCCAGTTCTTCCTGGTGTACGCCGATTCGGTGCTGCCGCCGCAATACACGGTGTTCGGCACCATCTCGGACGCCGGTCTGCAAACCCTGGACGCCATCGCAGCGGGCGGGGTGACCGGTGGCTCGGAAGACGGCGCACCGGCGACTCCGGTGATCGTGGAATCGGCAACGGTGTAGCTCCGATCGAACGACGAGAGGGTGAGCAGAGATTCTCTGCTCACCCTCTCGTCGTTCTCCGGACCGCTCAGGCGGCCGACGTCAGCCGGTACACGTCGTACACGCCCTCGACGTTGCGCACGACATTCAGCACGTGCCCGAGGTGCTTCGGGTCACCCATCTCGAACGTGAACTTGCTGATCGCCACCCGGTCCCCGGACGTGGCAACCGATGCCGAGAGAATGTTGACTCGCTCGTCGGCAAGCGCCTTGGTGACGTCGGAGAGCAGTCGGTGACGGTCCAGTGCCTCGATCTGGATGGCGACCAGGAACACCGAGGACGCCGACGGTGCCCACTGAACCTCGATGAACCGCTCGGACTGCTCTTCCAGCGATCGTGCATTGGTGCAGTCGGTGCGGTGGACACTCACCGATCCACCACGGGTGACGAATCCGAGGATCTCGTCTCCCGGCACCGGCGTACAGCACTTCGCAAGTTTCGCGACGACGCCCTCGGCACCGGTGACCAGCACGCCCGCGTCGCCGACCTGACGGGGTCGAGTGGGAATGGTCGACGGTGTCGACCGCTCGGCGAGCTCTTCCTCGACGTCGCCGACTCCACCGAGATGGGCGACCAACCGCTGCACCACGTGGCGAGCGGATACGTGATTCTCGCCGACCGCGGTGTAGAGAGCGGAGACGTCGACGTACCGTAGCTCGTGCGCGATCGCCGACATGGACTCGGCATTCATCAAGCGCTGCAGGGGAAGTCCGCCTCGACGGACCTCCTTGGCGATGCCGTCCTTGCCTGCCTCCAGGGCTTCCTCGCGACGCTCCTTGGCGAACCACTGGCGAATCTTGGTCTTGGCTCGCGGTGACGCGACGAATCCCTGCCAGTCCCGACTCGGGCCTGCGGTGGCGGCTTTCGAGGTGAACACCTCGACCACTTCACCGTTGTCGAGTGTTCGTTCCAGGGCGACGAGTCGACCGTTGACCCGCGCGCCGATGCAGCGATGTCCCACTTCGGTGTGCACGGCGTACGCGAAGTCGACCGGGCACGATCCGGCAGGCAGGGTGACGACGTCGCCCTTGGGGGTGAAGACGAAGATCTCCTTGACCGCGAGGTCGTAGCGCAGCGACTCGAGGAACTCCCCCGGATCGGCGGCTTCTCGCTGCCAGTCGAGTAACTGGCGCATCCACGCCATGTCGTCGACCTCGGCGTTGTCCTGCGAGTGCTTGCCCTTGGTCTCCTTGTACCGCCAGTGTGCCGCGATGCCGAACTCGGCTGTGCGGTGCATGTCGCGCGTACGAATCTGCACCTCGAGGGGCTTGCCCTCCGGTCCGATCACCGTGGTGTGCAGCGACTGGTAGACGCCGTAACGCGGCTGCGCGATGTAGTCCTTGAAACGGCCCGCCATCGGCTGCCACAGCGAATGCACCACGCCGACAGCGGCGTAACAGTCACGGATCTCGTCGCACAGAATTCGGACGCCCACGAGGTCGTGGATGTCGTCGAAGTCGCGACCCTTGACGATCATCTTCTGGTAGATCGACCAGTAGTGCTTCGGGCGACCCTCGACGACCGCGCTGATTCTCGACGCGGCGAGCGTCGCGTTGATCTCGGCCCGAACCTTCTCGAGGTAGGTGTCGCGGGACGGTGCCCGATCGGCGACGAGCCGCACGATCTCGTCGTACTTCTTGGGATGAAGAATCGCGAACGCCAGGTCTTCGAGCTCCCACTTGACCGTGGCCATTCCGAGCCGATGGGCAAGCGGCGCAATGACTTCCAACGTCTCCTTGGCCTTGCGCGCCTGCTTCTCCGGGGGCAGGAACCGCATGGTGCGCATGTTGTGCAACCGGTCGGCGACCTTGATGACCAACACCCGCGGATCTCGCGCCATCGCGATGATCATCTTGCGGATCGTTTCGCCCTCGGCTGCGGTTCCGAGCACGACCTTGTCGAGCTTGGTCACCCCGTCCACGAGATGGGACACCTCGTCGCCGAACTCCTCGGTCAGCTTGGCGAGCGAGTATCCGGTGTCCTCGACCGTGTCGTGCAGCAGAGCTGCAACCAGCGTTGTCGTGTCCATCCCCAGCTCGGCCAGAATGTTGGCCACGGCGAGCGGATGCGTGATGTAGGGATCGCCGGACTTGCGCATCTGCGAGGCGTGCAGCTCGTCGGCAACGTCGTAGGCCCGCTGCAGCAGCGTCAGGTCTGCCTTGGGATAGAGCTCACGGTGCAGGCTGACGAGTGGCTCGAGCACCGGTTTGACCGCCGCGCTGCGCCCAGCGGTGATGCGGCGCGCCAGGCGTGCGCGGACCCGCCTCGACGCGGAGGTGGGAACGGGTGCCGAATTACGGGTTCCGGACGGAGCCTGCGAATCGGTCGCCGCCGGATCGTGGGGAACCGGGCCGTGAGGTACCGGAGCGTCGACGGCCGGGCGGACACGACCGGACGCGGACTCGTCGGTCGTGACGACGTCGACTCCGGTCCGATCGGTAACTCCGGTCCGATCGGCAACTACGGGCCGCTCGGGGACGGCAGGCCCGTCGGGCAAGGGTTGATCGATGTATCGGGTCACTCTCATCACCTCCTGCCACACATTCCGCGCTGTCGTCGAAACGTCAACGCATTGTGACAGAGACTTTAGTCCTCATACTCGAACCAGGCAGCCGAGCGGGTAGCCACTGCACTTGTCGCGCCCGCCCAGAACGGCGATCTCGAGAACGACAGCGGCACCGACGATCACCGCTCCCTGCTCGGTCAACAACCGAGCCGTTGCAT
The DNA here is from genome assembly GCF_002258235.1 of Rhodococcus sp. 06-470-2. Classification (NCBI taxonomy): domain Bacteria; kingdom Bacillati; phylum Actinomycetota; class Actinomycetes; order Mycobacteriales; family Nocardiaceae; genus Rhodococcus; species Rhodococcus sp. 06-470-2. Next base: position 252,260 of record NZ_NOYB01000032.1, read on the forward strand.
CGACGGTACCGCCGGTCGCCAGCACGTCGTCGACCACGAGCACTCGTTTTCCGGCCACGTCGATCGCAGTCGGGATCTGCAGTGCGGCGGTTCCGTACTCGAGTTCGTACGACCGTGAATGCACCGGAGGCGGCAGCTTGCCCGCCTTGCGTACCGCCAGCACACCGCACCCGAGTTCGAGGGCAACTCCGGCACCGAGCAGGAACCCCCGTGCATCGATACCCGCCACCAGGTCGACGTCCTCGAAACCCTGCGCCAGCTCCGACACGACACTGCGTAACGCCGGTCCGTCCGCGAACACCGGCGTCAGATCGCCGAAGCGAACGCCCGCGACGGGGAAGTCGTCGACCCACCGCGTCAGCCTGGTCACCGCGGCGGCAGCGCCCGCTCGCTCGTCCACGTCGTTCATCGAAGAAGCACCCACCGATCCATGTTCCAACCGGCACCTGCGGCCGTCGGGTTGGGCACCACGTCCTGCATGCCGTCGCTGACGACGGTGGTCCGTGGCTCGTTGTACAGGGGAAGCGACGGCATGTCGTTCCACAGGATGTTCTCACCCTCGGTGGCCAGAGCCAGCACTCGCTCGGGGTCGTCGGTCACCGCCAACTGATCGACGATGGAATCGATCCTGCCGTTGCTGTATCCGCCGACGTTCAGGCCGATTCCCGTCCGCAACGAATACCGTGCGGTGACCGCGGCGGCCGAACCCGACGGTCCGGGAAGGGATCCGCTGCTACCGAGCACGGCGTCGACAGCCCCGGCGGCCAGTGCGGACGGTGTGAAGTCCGGTGAGCTCGCGTCCTCGACGGTGATGCCCGCAGCCGCGCAATCGGCAGCCATGCGACTCACCACCTGGGCGCGGCGCGCGTCCGGTCCCCGGTAGCCGACACGAACGGTCAGAGCATTCTCGCCCGCAGCCTCGAGTTCTCGGCTCGCCTGGTCCAGGTCCGAGCGCTGGTATCGATCGCCCACCACCGTTGCGACCGACGGATACTCGAGCGTGTCGGGCTGGACGAGACGAGAGTCGACGACGCCCGAACCCAGACCCGCCGCCTCCGCCTCGAAACCGGGGTGACCCAGAGTGTCGAACAGGTCCGACCGCGGGATGCACGCGGCCACGGCTCGACGAGCACTCGCATCGGCCAGCACCCCCTGGGTGGCGAACGTCAACTGCTCGACGCCCCGCGACGGTTCCTCGGTCGTCGTGAATCCCTCGGTGGTCCCGAGGTCGACGGCACCGGCACCGTGGTCGATCACGTCCAACGATCCGTCCGCGGACTTCGCGGCCAGGTCGGTGCCCTTGGGCCAGACCACCACCTGCTGGGTCTGGGGTGGGTTTCCCCACCAGGCGTCGTTCGCCACGAGCACGAGACCGTCCTCGGCGGTGTAGGACTCGATGCGGTAGGGGCCGGCCGAGGGCAAGAGCGCGAGGTCGATCGAGCCCGGTGTCAGGGTCCAGCCGGTGTTCCAGAAGTCGGCGATACGGGTCACCACGTCGTCGTCCTCGGCCAGGATGGGATCGACGACGTTCGGCACGCCCGCTGCTCGAGCCGCGACATGTGCCGGTAGCAGGTCGGTGGCTCCGAACAGGGCACGCCAGTTCTGGTAGCTGCGGCCGGACGCGAAGACGACCGTCGCTTCCTTGGCCCCCGGGACGCAATCGATGCGCTCGATGTCGGAGTACCCGGCCGTCGACGCCGCGTCGAACAGGGGGCGGTCGGTGGCGAACTTTCCACTGTTCGCCGCCCACGCCAACACCAGATCGTCACAGGCCATCGGCGCACCGTCCGAGTACGTCGCCGCGGGGGCGATGGAGTACTGCACGGTCAGGGTGTCGCCGGGAACCACGGACACGGTTCCGATGTCGTTGTCCGACAACGCGTCTCCCTCGGGCCCGAGATAGCTGAAGCCCACCTGCACCCGAGTGAACGCCTGCCGGGCTCCCGACGCCGCGCCGTCGACGGTTCTCGCGTTGTAGGTGTCGACCACGTTGTCGAAGGAATAGCCGATCGAGGGCACCTTGTCTTCGGGCGACGAGCACGCAGTGATGGACACCGCACCGACACTCGCTGCCACCAGTGCCGCGCTCCACCGTCGTTTCACGTGCACTCTCCGTCCCTGTCGAGGATGGACATCTACCGTCGCTTCTTGTTTCGCTTTCCGGTGGGCCGGTTGCCCGGCTGCGGAGCTGACGCCTTCGGGGCGGCCACACCGACGGCCACCGGTTCCGGAGCGTGGCCTGCTGCACGAGCTGCCGCTTCGGCACGCTTGGAGTGGACCTTGCGCGTGTGAGCTGCGACGGGACCCCACTTCTCCTTGAGCGTCACCAGCAACGGAGTGGCGAAGAAGATCGACGAGTAGGCACCGACGATCATGCCGACCAGCTGTACCAGAGCCAGGTCCTTCAGCGTGCCCACTCCGAGCAGCCACACCGCGATGATCATCAGTGCGATCACCGGGAGGACACCGATCACGGTGGTGTTGATCGAGCGCATCAGGGTCTGGTTGACGGCCAGGTTGGCCTGTTCGGCGTACGTCTTGCGATGCAGGTTGAGGATGCCGCGAGTGTTCTCCTCGACCTTGTCGAACACCACCACCGAGTCGTACAGAGAGAAACCGAGGATCGTCAACAAGCCGATCACGGTTGCAGGCGTCACCTCGAACCCGACGAGCGAGTACACGCCTGCGGTCACGAGGAGGTCGAATGCCAGGGCGGCCAGCGCCGCCAACGCCATGTCTCGCTCGTATCGGACACCGATGTAGATGCTGACGATCACCAGGAAGACCACGAGTGCGATCAGGGCTTTCTGGGTGATCTGGCTACCCCACGTCTCACTGACGTCGGACACACTGATGGCGTTGGGGGTCGCGGTACCGGAGTTGTCCTGCGGCTGGAATGCCTCGAACAACGCCTGGCGAAGGGTGTCCACTTCGGCGGGGTCGAGTGCTTCGGAGCGAATCTGCACCGTTGCTGCGGCACCCGAACCGACGGTCTGCACCGACACCGGCGGCATGCCGAGCGAGTCGTCGTACACGGTTTCGACCTGCTCGGTGGTGATGTTGTCGGCCGCGGGCAGCGCAATCCGCGTTCCGCCCTCGAAATCGATACCGAGGGTGAAGCCGCGGACGACGAAGCTCAGCAGGCACACCAGCACGATGACGCCGGTGAGGATGTAGTAGAACCGGCGACGACCGACGATGTCGAAGGCTCCGGTACCGGTGTACAGCCTGGACAACCAGCTGTGCTTGGGCTGGGCGGATTGATCGACACCCGAGTCGTCGAGGGGCGATGGGGTCGACGTGGTCGTGTCCGACATGTCATGCCTCCTTCGACGGCGCAGCGCCGGTCTTGACGGCGAGTGCCTTGTTGGCTGCGCGCTTGCGTTCGAGCGCGATCTGCTGGACGGCACCGAGACCGTTGACGGACGGCTTGGACCAGAACGTGGATTTCGACGCCAGGTACACCAGCGGCCACGTCACCAGCACCACGACGATGATGTCCAGGATCGTCGTGAGCCCGAGGGTGAACGCGAAGCCGCGGACCTGACCGACGGCCAACACGTAGAGCACTGCGGCGGCGATGAAGCTGACCGCATTGCCCGACAGGATCGTCTTGCGTGCGCGTGCCCAACCGCGAGGAACCGCCGATCGGAAGCTGCGGCCCTCCCGGATCTCGTCCTTGATGCGCTCGAAGAACACAACGAACGAGTCAGCGGTCATGCCGATACCGATGATCAGGCCGGCGATGCCGGCGAGGTCGAGCGTGAAGCTGATCCATCGACCCAGCAGAACGATGATTCCGTAGACGACGAGACCGGCCAGCGCCAACGACAGCGCAGTGAGCAGCCCGAGGGCCCGGTAGTAGAGCAGGCAGTAGACCAACACCAGAGCCAGTCCGATGGCACCGGCCAGCAGTCCGGCTTCCAGAGAGGCCAAGCCCAGCGTTGCCGACACCGTCTCGGCCTCGGAGGACACGAAGGACAGCGGCAGGGAGCCGTACTTGAGGGTGTTGGCGAGCTCGGACGCGGTCTGGTTGTTGAAGTTGCCGGTGATCGAGGTGGCGCTGCCTGCAGGGGTGGCCCCCTGAATGACCGGCGCACTGATCACCTTCGAGTCCAGTACGAACGCGGCCTGCTTCTGGAGATTGGCCGCGGTGAACTGAGCCCAGGTGTTCGAGCCGTCCGTGTCGAACGTCAGGCTGACCTGGAACTGGGCCTGCTGACTGTCGAAGCCGGAGGTCGCGTCGGCTATCTGCTGGCCGTCGATGATCGTCGGACCCAGCAGGTAGACCGCTGTTCCGTCGGTCGAGCACGCCACCAGGGGAAGCGCCGGATCGTCGTTGCCTGCGAGCGGGTCGGCGGCGTTGCAATCGAGGGACTGCATGGCCAGCTGCTGGATCTGCGGATCCTCGCTCTGTCGGAGCGTCTTGGCGTCGGCGATCTCCTGCGCTGCGCGCTCGGCGTCGGACAGGTTCGCGTCGGTGGCGGGATCGTCTGCCGCCGGTGCGTCGGTGGCGGGCGCATCGGTGGTGGGGGCGGGAGCCGGATCGACCGTGGTCGGATCCTGCGCCGGGAACACCCGGTTCTGCGGAGTGGCCGGGTCTGCGGGCGCAGCCGGATCGGCCGAAGCAGCAGGGTCTGCCGGTGCAGCAGGATCGACCGGCGCGGCCGGGTCGAATGGGGCCTGCTGCGAACCTGCTCCCTCGCCTGCCGACGGAGCTACCGAGCTCAGAACCGGTCGAATGAACAGTCGCGCCGTTTGCCCGAGAGTGCGCGCCTGGGAGCTGTCGTCGCCGGGCACCGTGATGACGAGATTGTCGCCGTCGATGACCACCTCGGAGCCCGAGACACCGAGACCGTTGACACGAGTCTCGATGATCTGCTGCGCCTGCTTCAGGCTGTCCTGCGTCGGCGCGTTGCCGTCGGGTGTCCGCGCGGTGAGTGTCACGCGCGTGCCGCCCTGCAGGTCGATTCCCAACTTCGGCGAGGGGTCTTTGTCTCCGGTGAAGAAGACCATGGCGTACACCGCTGCCATCAGCACCGCGAAAACGGCGAGATAGCGGGCGGGTTGCACCGGTCCGCTGGAAGGTGCCACGGTGTGTGTTTCTCCTCTGGGCGATGAAAAGTGTCGGTTCCTGCAGGGCCTGGCGGCCCGATGTGTCGGCGATGAGCGGTGCGATTGTGCACCACATCGGTCACCGCAGAGAAAACCGCTGCCGGATACTGTCTCCGACAGCGGTTTCGATCACATCCTGCTCACTCTTTTTCCAGCCTCTTCGACGTCTGCTCGATGGTCTCGTCCGGCCGACTCACGTCCGCCTTGCTCAGCGACGGTCCAGCGGTGTCGTTCGAGCCGAGCGCCGTGATGTCCGACTCGGTGGTGGCGTCGAGGTCGGTGTCGTCGAACTCGGAGTCGTCGGGCAGAACCTCACGTACCACTGCACGCGACCAGGTGGTGATCACGCCGTCGGCGATCTCCAGATCGATGGTGTCGTCCTCGACCAGGACCACTCGGGCGTACAGGCCTGCGGTGGTGACCACCTCGTCACCGATCTTCAGCGAGTCCTGCATTTCCGTTGTCTTGGCCAACACCTTCTTCTGTCGACGCGCATTGAGAAACAGCGGTACCAGAAGTGCCACGATCAGCAGCGGGAACAGCAAATCCATCGGAAGGTCAGTCCTCGAAGTCGGGTTCGAAATACGTCATTGTCTCGTGCGAGAGCGTCGCCGGTGCGGGCCTCGCAGCTACCCAGTGTGCCATTACCTGGAACCGGTCCGGTCCGTTCGTGTCCTGTTGTGCCCGATTCATTCGAATAATCCCTGCTGGACCTCCGAGGATCGGACCGAAATTCCACCCACCGCGAGATCCGGTGGCGGCGTCAGACCGAGGTGTTGCCACGCAGCAGCGGTCGCGACGCGCCCGCGGGGGGTACGGGCGATCATTCCGGCACGTACCAGGAACGGCTCGCACACTTCCTCGACCGTCGACGGTTCCTCCCCGACGGCGACGGCCAGCGTGGACACACCCACCGGCCCTCCGCCGAAGCTCCGGATGAGCGCGCTCAGTACGGCGCGGTCGAGTCGATCGAGCCCGAGTTTGTCGACGTCGTACACCACCAGGGCGGCCTTCGCGGTGTCCTGAGTGACGGTGCCGTCGCCGCGCACGTCCGCGTAGTCGCGGACTCGGCGGAGCAATCGGTTCGCGATACGGGGGGTGCCACGCGAGCGCCCGGCGATCTCCGCGCATCCGTCCCGATCGATCGGCACACCCAGGATTCCCGCGGACCGCATGAGGATGCGCTCGAGTTCGTTCGGCTCGTAGAAATCCATGTGCGCCACGAATCCGAACCGGTCGCGCAGCGGTCCGGTGAGCGCACCCGACCTGGTGGTGGCACCGACGAGGGTGAACGGTGCGACCTCGAGTGGAATCGACGTCGCTCCCGGCCCCTTGCCGACGATGACGTCGACGCGGAAATCCTCCATCGCCAGATACAGCATCTCCTCGGCCGGGCGAGCGATGCGATGGATCTCGTCGATGAACAGCACGTCGCCTTCGACCAGGTTGCTGAGCATCGCTGCGAGATCGCCTGCCCGCTCGAGCGCCGGACCCGACGTGAGCCGCAGCGAGGTTCCCAACTCGGCGGCGATGATCATCGCCATACTGGTCTTGCCGAGGCCCGGCGGCCCGGACATGAGGATGTGATCGGGGGTTCCGCCGCGCATCTTGGCACCCGACAACACGAGCTGCAGCTGCTCCCGCACCCGAGGTTGACCGATGAAATCGGTGAGGTTCTTCGGACGCAGACTCGTCTCGACATCCAGGTCGTCGGACATCGGGTCCGCACCGACCTGGGATTCTGCGAACCGATCTTCCTCGGTCACCCGGGCCTACCTGGACTTTCCGAGGTATGCCAGCGCCGACCTCAGCGCGGTCGACGTCGTGGCCTCGGGCTGCTGAGCGAGCACCGCGTCGGTCGCTTCCTCGGCCTGTTTCACGGGGAATCCGAGACCGATCAGCGCCTCGACGATCTGGTCTCGCATCGAGTTGCCGACTCCGGATCCCGGCACGGCCGCGCTTCCTGCGCGTCCGACCACTGCGTCGACCTTGTCGCGCAGCTCGACGACCATTCTCTCCGCGCCGCGCTTACCGATACCGGGAACCCTGGTCAGTGCTCCGATATCACTGTCGGCCAACGCAGTTCGCAGTGCGTCGGGCTCGTGTACGGCAAGAGTTGCCATGGCGATCCGCGGGCCGACGCCGGTCACGGTGAGGAGCAACTCGAACAGCTCCCGCGACTCCTTGTCGGGGAATCCGTACAGCGTCTGCGAATCCTCGCGCACGATCATGGTCGTCAGGAGGGTCGCTTCGCTCCCCCGGTGCAAAGTGGCCAACGTGGCCGGCGTGGCGTTGACGCGGTACCCGACGCCCGCAGCCTCGAGCACGGCGTGATCGAGCGCGATGTCGAACACCGAGCCCCTGATCGACGCGATCATCGGGCGCCCGCCTCCTTCTTGGCCATTTTCTCGATCCTGCGTGCCACGACGGCGCGAGCTTTGCGCTCCTCGGCCAGACGAGCGTCGTACTTGCGTTTCTGTTCGGCGGCCATGGCCTCGGCCTTGGCCATGCGGGCGATCATGGGCGCTCGCCAGCAATGACAGATGCCGAGGGCCAGCGCGTCGGCGGCGTCGGCGGGAGTCGGTGCCGTCTGCAGACCGAGAATGCGCATGACCATCGCGGTCACCTGAGCCTTGTCGGCCGAGCCGTTGCCCGTGACGGCGGCCTTGACCTCACTGGGAGTGTGAAAGCAGACGTCGATGCCGCGTCTGGCCGCCGCGAGGGCGATGACGCCACCGGCCTGGGCCGTACCCATGGCCGTACGCACGTTGTGCTGAGCGAAGACTCGCTCGATGGCCACCACCGAGGGCTTGTGGGTGTCGAGCCAGTACTCCGCGGCCTCGGAAATCGCCAGCAACCGCTGCGCCAGATCCATGTCCGCAGGCGTTCGCACCACATCGACATCGAGGGCGACCACCGTTCGGCCCACACCACCCTCGATCAGACTGAGCCCACACCTGGTGAGACCGGGGTCGACACCCATCACCCGCACGCCACCACACCTTCCGCTTACGAACTGTTGTTCGATAGCGTAGCGGAGCCCACCGCTGGATCAGGGATACGACACCCGGTCGAACACGTCGTCGGATGCGAGGGGCGTCAGTCCTCGTCGTCGAGCTCGGCCATGACCTCGTCGGAGAGGTCGACGTTGGACCACACGTTCTGGACGTCGTCGCTGTCCTCGAGGGCATCGATGAGCTTGAACACCTTGCGGGCACCGTCCGCATCGACCGGGACGTTGACCGATGCCTGGAAGCTCGCCTCGGCCGAGTCGTAGTCGATTCCGGCCTCCTGCAACGCGGTGCGCACCGCGACCAGGTCGGTCGGCTCGCTGACGACCTCGAACGTATCGCCGTTGTCGTTGACTTCCTCGGCGCCGGCTTCGAGGACGGCCATGAGCACGTCGTCCTCGCTCTGCCCGTTCTTCTCCAGGGTGACGACGCCCTTACGGGAGAACAGGTAGGACACCGATCCCGGATCGGCCATGTTCCCACCGTTGCGGGTCATCGCCACGCGTACCTCGCCCGCGGCGCGGTTGCGGTTGTCGGTGAGGCACTCGATCAGAATGGCGACACCGTTGGGGCCGTAGCCCTCGTACATGATGGTCTGCCAGTCGGCACCGCCGGCTTCCTCGCCCGCTCCGCGCTTGCGCGCGCGCTCGATGTTGTCGTTGGGGACCGACGTCTTCTTCGCCTTCTGGATGGCGTCGTACAAGGTCGGATTGCCCGTCGGGTCACCACCACCCGTGCGGGCCGCCACCTCGATATTCTTGATGAGCTTGGCGAAAGACTTGCCGCGTCGGGCGTCGATCACCGCCTTCTTGTGCTTGGTGGTGGCCCATTTTGAGTGGCCGCTCATGCGATAGGGCCCCTTCCTGCTCGAAATCAGTGTTGTCGACTTTACTCGCCCGGTACCGCGCTCGGCACCGACCGACCGCCGAGGGATTCTAGCGGCGTCGCACCATGTCGACGAAGAGTGCGTGAACGCGATCGTCCCCGGTGACCTCGGGATGGAAGCTCGTCGCCATGACGGAGTTCTGGCGAACGGCCACCACGCGTCCGGCAGCCGGGCCGTGCGGCACGGTGGCGAGCACCTCGACATCCTCGCCCACCCGCTCGACCCAGGGCGCGCGAATGAACACCGCCCGCACCGGTCCGCCGTCGACGCCGGTGACATCGAGATCGGTCTCGAAGGAATCGACCTGGCGCCCGAAGGCGTTTCGCCGGACGGTGATGTCGAGCGCATCGAGATGCCGGGCGTCGGGCCTGGTGTCGAGGATCTCGGAGGCCAGCAGAATCATGCCCGCGCACGAACCGTAGGCGGGCAGTCCCTCGGCCAACCGAGCACGCAGTGGATCGAGAAGGTCGAACACGCCGAGCAGGTTGCTCATGGTCGTCGATTCCCCGCCGGGGACGATGAGTCCGTCGATCTGCGCGAGCTCGGCGGGCCGACGCACCGTGACACCGCGTGCACCGCTCGATTCGAGCGCAGCCAGGTGTTCGCGAACGTCGCCCTGCAGGGCGAGAACACCGATGGTCGGAGCGCTCACTTGCGGCCGAAGGGATCGACATGGGGCGCGTCGGGGTCCCGCTCGTAACGCATCAACCCCTCTTGCACCACCGCGGCGACCAACCGGCCGGACGTATCGAAGATTCGTCCCTGCGTCAGCGCCCGCCCGAAATCTGCCGACGGAGACGTCTGGTCGTAGAGCAACCATTCGTCGGCCCGGAAGGGCCGCAGGAACCACAGCGCATGATCGAGCGAGGCCGTCTGAGTGACGGCGTCCGGGTGCGGAACCTTGGCCGATCCGAGCAGCGTCATGTCGCTCATGTAGGCCAGCGCACACACATGGAAGACCTGGTCGTCGGGCAAGGTGTCGCGGTAGCGGAACCAGACACGTTGTTGCGCAGCGAAACTGGGATGCTTGACGGTCTGGTCCTCGGGAATGAGACGGATGTCCCACTCGGACCACTCCTTGTAGTAGGAGTGGTCGTACTCGGCGAGGGTGGTGGGATCGGGCAGGGTGTCCGGCCCGACGACCTCGGGCATGACGTCCTGGTGCGAAATGCCGTCGTCGTCGCCGTGGAACGAGGCGGACATCGTGAAGATCGCCTTGCCGTGCTGAATGCCGGTGACGCGGCGGGTGCAGAACGACCGTCCGTCGCGAATCCGGTCCACCATGAACACCGCCGGCTCGTTCGGATTGCCCGGACGCAGGAAGTAGCCGTGCAGCGAGTGCACACGAAACTCGGGGTCCACCGTGCGCACCGCAGCAACGAGCGCCTGGCCCGCAACCTGACCGCCGAACGTACGGGGCAGCCGAGAAGGAAAGGTCCGTCCCCGATAGATGTCGTTCTCGATCCGTTCCAATTCGAGAATGTCCTCGATGCTGGCCATGGCTGGTGTCCACCTTTCTGTGACAACGGCTCAGGCTAACAATGATCGGACCAGGCAAGATGGTCGGCGTGGGTCAACCGATGCCGATATTTCCCGACCTTCTCGTCGAGTCGATCGTCGATTCGTGCCGGGACGGTGCCCGATCGATCGTCGTGATCGACGGCGCGGATGCCGCGCGGCCGGTCGAGTTCGCAACGCGCACAGCCGAACACGCCCGCTCTCGGGGCCGTCCGGCTGCCGTCGTCGACCTGCACGACTACGTCCGACCTGCGTCCATTCGATTCGAGTACTCGCGCACCGACGAATTGAGCTATCGCACACTGTGGTTCGACTACGACGCCCTCGTCAGAGAGGTCATCGCCCCACTACGCCCCGGTGGCGGAGGTCACTTCCTGCCGCGACTGTGGGATGAGGCCACCGATCGTTCGGCGCGAGCCCGCAGCGCCTCGGCAGCAACGAATCAGATAGTCCTGATCGCGGGACCGATGCTGCTCGGCCGCGGATTGGACATCGATCTGTCGGTGCATCTACGCCTGTCCGGCAGCGCATTACGCCGCAGAACGAGCGCCGACGATCAGTGGACCTGCGCCCCGCTGCTCGAGTACTACGACGGCCTCGACCACGCGGCCGGGCGGCCGGACTTCCTGGTCCGCTGGGACCATCCCGACCGCCCGGCCCTCGAACGCAACTGATCGAAAACCGTCACCAACCGCGCTCGGCGAGACGGTGTCCGACTGGGAGGTCGTCGACGTTGATTCCGACCATCGCCTCGCCGAGACCGCGCGAGACCTTGGCGAGCACATCGGGGTCGTCGAAGAACGTGGTGGCCTTGACGATCGCCTCGGCGCGCTCCTTGGGGTTGCCGGACTTGAAGATTCCCGATCCGACGAACACGCCCTCGGCACCGAGCTGCATCATCATCGCCGCGTCTGCGGGAGTGGCGATGCCGCCCGCGGTGAACAGGGTGACGGGCAGCTTGCCTGCCCGGGCGACCTCGACGACGAGGTCGTACGGGGCCTGCAGTTCTTTCGCCGCCACGTACAGCTCGTCCTCGGGAAGCGAGGTGAGGCGACGGATCTCGTCACGGATCTTGCGCATATGCGTCGTCGCGTTCGAGACGTCGCCGGTTCCGGCCTCGCCCTTGGAGCGAATCATGGCCGCGCCCTCGGTGATTCGGCGCATTGCCTCACCGAGGTTGGTGGCACCACAGACGAAGGGAACGGTGAAGTTCCACTTGTCGATGTGATTCGCGTAGTCGGCCGGGGTGAGCACCTCGGACTCGTCGATGTAGTCGACGCCGAGGCTCTGCAGGATCTGCGCTTCGACGAAGTGGCCGATGCGAGCCTTCGCCATCACCGGGATGCTGACCGAGGAGATGATGCTGTCGATCATGTCGGGATCGCTCATTCGCGACACCCCGCCCTGCGCGCGAATGTCGGCGGGGACGCGCTCGAGCGCCATGACGGCCACGGCTCCTGCGTCTTCGGCGATCTTGGCCTGATCGGCGGTGACCACGTCCATGATGACGCCGCCCTTGAGCATCTCGGCCATTCCTCGCTTGACGCGTGCGGTGCCGATTCCGTTCTCGGCCGCCCCGCCTTCGGCGGATCCAGCGGGTGTAGTGGATGCGTGTGGGGTACTCAAGCCGACTCCTGTGTTCTGGGCACCGAACCGGTGCTCCGGACTGATACACGCGACCACGCTCAGCCGCGGTAACCGAGGACGATCGCACGCGGCGCGAAGTCGCGCCCAGAACTGTAGGCCTCGTCGCGACGGTTTCCCATAACCACTTGACGATTGCTGGACTGCTCGAAAAGGGTCCAGATCGCTAGCGGATAGCGCGCACGTCCGGATCACCGCGTCGAGCGAGAGCCACGTTGACCTCGTCGAGCAGTTCCGCCAGGTCCTGGGGATAGACGTTCTCGCCGACCGCGCTCAGCGCACGGATGTCGGCCTCGGTGCACCACTGATGGCCGGTCACGGTGCGGCGTTCGAAATCGGTGAAACCAGCACTGTGCGGTTCGAACTCCTGCGTCCGGATCGCGAAGAACAATTCTTCCGAGCGGATCAGAGTTCCGTTGAACGGGAACGTCGCAACCCGACGCCACAGCGGACCGCGCAGGTCGGCCGGAGCGATGGTCAGGCCGGTCTCCTCGTGTACCTCCCGCACCGCTGCCTCGCGGAGCGATTCGCCCTTCTCCACTGCCCCACCGATGGTGAACCAGAAGAAGGTGTCGGGAACCGTCGGATCGTGTCCGCGCAGCAGCAGTACGCGACCGCGCTCGTCGAGCAGCACCACCCGCGCGGACGTTCTCGGGGTGGCGCGGTTCTCGCTGCCGAACGTCGCGGCAGCAGACCGCTCGGCGATCTCGAAGTACGACGGCAGTGCCGCGGTTCCGCCGAGGTGCAACCAACGGACGGGACGTCTGACGCGCAGGGCAAGGGTGTCGCGAACTGCGTCGTTGTGAAACCGTCGTGCGATCAACACGCGGGCCTCGGCGTCGGCCAGTTCGGCGACCAGTTGCGGGGGCAAGTCGTTCGGTTCGACGACGGCCAGAGCTATGGACACCGCGTTCTCGGCCTCTTCACGCTGCGACCGGTCGACGCGTTCGGCCCGATCGGCCAACGCAGCGAGTTCTCTGCTCGACGGGGCCGAGTCCCGGGTCGCCGCGGACACCGCGCGCGCGACGACGGCCCGGCGGGCGAGTGCTGCATCGAGCGCCTGCCAGGCGAGGTCGGTGCGCACGTGGAGGCGGTCGAGTCGGTTCGCCGTTCCGTAGGCCCACAGGCCGACGACGAGGATCAGTACGGCGATCAGCCCGAGTACCAGAATCGTGAGCGCTGAAAAGGTCATCAGTTCGCTGCCCGCACCTTCTGGCCCCCGAGGGTGACGGTTTCGTAGACACGCAGGATCTGCTCGGCGACGACGGGCCAGTCGTAGGTGGTGACAGCCACGGAGGCGGCGTCGACCAGACGTGCACGGACGGCATCGTCGCCGAGGATCGAGCAGACGGCGACGGCGAGGGCAGCGGAGTCGTCGATCGGAACGAGGAGTCCGCACGTGCCGTCCCGCAGGACCCGTCGGAAGGCGTCGAGTTCGCTTGCCACCACCGGTGTTCCGGCGGCCATGGCCTCGACCAGGACGATGCCGAAGCTCTCACCGCCGAGGTTGGGTGCGCAGTAGACGTCGGCGCTGCGCATCGCGGATGCCTTGGTCGCATCGTCGACCTGCCCCAGAAACGTCAGGTGCGACGCGAGTGCGCCCGCGTCCTTGCGTAGCTTGTCCTCGTCGCCACGGCCGACGATCAGGATCTCGATGTCGGGGTGGGATTCGACGAGTGTGGGCAGAGCGCCGAGCAGGACTGCCATTCCTTTGCGCGGTTCGTCGAAACGGCCGAGGAAGAGCACCGTGCGACCGGCGCGTGGATAGCCTTCCAGCACAGGGGCGTCGGCGAATGCGGGCACGTCGACTCCATTGGGGATCTCGACGGCGTCGGAGCCGAGGGCCTCGACCTGCCAGCGCCGGGCGAGCTCCGACACGGCGATACGGCCGCTGATCTTCTCGTGGTACGGACGCAGCACTCCTTGAAAGGTGCTGAGCACCAGGGACTTCGTCGTCGAGGTGTGGAAGGTCGCCACGATCGGGCCGTCCGCGGCCTTGAGCGCCAGCATCGACAGGCTCGGCGCGTTCGGTTCGTGGATGTGCAGCACGTCGAAGTCGTTGTCGGAGATCCACTTCCGAATTCGAGAATATGTGATCGGTCCGAATCGCAGCCGTGCGACGGATCCGTTGTACGGAATGGCGAGAGCCTCGCCCGCCGACACCACGAAGTCCGGTAGCTCGACGTCGTCGGACGCCGGAGCCAGGACACTGACGCGATGCCCGCGTTCGATGAACACCTCGGCCAACTGCTGAACGTGTGCTTGCACTCCACCGGGAACGTCGAACGAGTACGGGCACACCATGCCGATCTTCACGCGCCCTCGATTCGGGCGCGTCGATCGGCCGACCAGTCGCTAATCCACAACGGCTGCAGCATGTGCCAGTCCGCCGGATGGGCTCGGATTCCGGCTGCGAAATGATCGGCCAACGTCTGGGTGGCAGGCCCGACCCCGGCCGAGACATCCACTGCGGGCGAGATGTCGAATCCCCAGCCGTCGCCGTCGAAGTAGCCGTGCACCGGGAGCAGCGCCGCCCCGGTGTCGATCGCGAGTTTCGCCGCGCCCGCAGGCATCCGGGTCGGTTCACCGAAGAAGGTGACCGGCACCCCGTGCTTGGCGAGGTCCCGCTCGCCGAGCAGGCAGACGACCTTGTTCTGCCGCAGTCTCTCGGACAGTGCGAGCAGAGGCGGTTGCTCGCCGCCGCTGAGCGGGAATATCTCGAAGCCCAGGCTCTCTCGATAGGCGACGAATCGCTGGTACAGGGATTCGGGCTTCAGCCGTTCGGCAACGGTGGAGAGTCCTCCGTGCGTGCGCACCAGCCACATTCCGGCCATGTCCCAATTGCCACTGTGCGGCAGAGCCAGGACCACTCCCTTACCGGCCGCGAGCGCACCCTCGAGATGTTCCTTGCCGTTCACGCACCGATCGATGACGGCGGCCTGCGCAGCCAGATCCATCGACGGCAACCGAAACGCCTCGCGCCAGTATCGAGCGTAGGAGCGCAGGCTGTCGCGAATCAGCTCGTCGGGTACCTCGGCGGGAGTGGTTCCCAGGACGCGAGCGAGATTGCGACGCAACTGATCCGGGCCGCCGTTGCGCGTCGACGCGAAGTCTGCGCCGCGATCGAACAGGCGTCGTGCCACCGGCTCGGGCAGAGACCGGACCAGGCGCCAACCGGCCGCGTAGCCGGCGTCGCTCGCTCTGTCGGAGAGATTCACGACGCGGCCACGTCGCCGTCGTCGGGTGCCGGTGCCACCGGAGGCACGATGATGTCACGGGCACCCTCGGATCCACGAACTGCGAGAACGCGCTGAAACACGGTGACGATGCTCAGGGCGGCGAGAATCCACATGGCCGGGTAGATCAGGCTGTCCAGCCACGGAATGTCGAAATGTCTTCCGACACCGGTGAGCCCAGCTCCGACCAGAACGATGACGAGGCGGTCCGGTCGTTCGATCCAACCACCGTCCGCTGACAGGCCGCTGGCCTCGGCGCGGGCTTTGGCGTACGAGATGACCTGCGAGGTGACCAGGCAGATCAGGGTGGCCACCAGCAGCAGCTTGTCCTGCTCGGAATAGACGGCCCACCAGGCCAATCCGCCGAAGATCGCACCGTCGGCCACTCGATCGCACGTCGCATCGAGGACGGCACCGTACTTGGTACCACCACCCCGAGCCCGCGCCATGGCACCGTCGAGCATGTCGAACAGGACGAACAGGGTGATGACGATCGAGCCCCACCACAGGTAGCCGGCGGGGTACATCGTGACCGCCGCGGTCACGGTGACGACGGTGCCGATGATCGTCACCGAGTTGGGGGTCAGTCCGGTGCTGTTGAGGGCGCGCCCGAGCGGGGCGGTCACCTTCGAGACCGGCGCACGGCCGAAAATGCTCAGCACGGCGCGTGCTCCTCTCGCCTGTGGTTCATTCGTTCCAGGCCGACGCCAGAAGGGCCCGAGTGTCGCGGAGCAGCTGCGGCATCACTTTTGCGCCGCTGATCACGGTGATGAAGTTCGCGTCGCCGCCCCACCTGGGCACGATGTGCTGATGCAGATGCTCGGCCAAGGACCCGCCCGCGGCAGCTCCGAGGTTGAGCCCGACGTTGAACCCGTGCGGACGTGACACTCGCTTGATGACGCGAATCATCTGCTGTGTGAAGGCCATCAGTTCCGCGCTCTCCGCGGGCGTGAGGTCTTCCAGTGCCGCGACGCGACGGTACGGCACGATCATCGCGTGGCCCGGGTTGTACGGATACAGGTTGAGGACCGCATACACCGATTCGCCTCGTGCTACGACGAGACCGTCCTCGTCGCTCATCTTGGGGATGTCGGAGAACGGCTCGTTCGACTTCGCCGAGCCCTGAGGAGCCTCGGCGATGTAGGACATTCGATGCGGCGTCCACAGTCGCTGCAGCCGATCGGGCTCACCGGCCCCGGTGACGACGATCGACTCGTCCTGTTCCGACATGATCAGCTCACTCCTGCGGGTTCGGTCTGCACGAGCTCGGCGGTCGGTGATGCGTTGTTGCGCTGGGAGATCCAGTCGGTGACGACGGTGACGGCCTGCGCCACCGGGACGCCGTTGACCTGAGTGCCGTCCCGGAATCGGAAGCTCACGGCACCGGCTTCGACGTCGCGTTCGCCGGCGAGGAGCATGAAGGGAACCTTCTGCGCCGTCTGGTTGAAGATCTTCTTCTGCATCCGGTCGTCACTGGCGTCGACCTCGGCGCGTACGCCACGCTTCTTCAGCTCGTTCACCACCGCGAACAGGTGGTCCTGGTAGACCTCGGCAACCGGGATGCCCACGACCTGGACCGGTGCGAGCCAGGCCGGGAACGCGCCCGCGTAATGCTCGGTGAGCACTCCGAAGAAGCGCTCGATGGATCCGAACAGCGCGCGGTGAATCATCACCGGGCGTTCCTTGGTTCCGCCCGAGCCGGTGTATTCGAGTTCGAAGCGTTCGGGCAGGTTGAAGTCGAGCTGAATGGTCGACATCTGCCAGGTACGCCCCAGCGCATCCTTGGCCTGTACCGAGATCTTCGGTCCGTAGAACGCCGCACCACCCGGATCGGGCACCAGGTTCAGGCCCGACGCAGCCGCCACCTCGGCGAGGGTGTTGGTCGCTTCTTCCCAGACCTCGTCGCTGCCGACCGACTTCTCCGGGTTGCGAGTGGAGAGTTCGAGGTAGAAGTCGTCGAGGCCGTAGTCCTTGAGCAGCCCGAGAACGAACTCGAGGGTGCTGGTGAGCTCGCCGCGCATCTGCTCGCGGGTGCAGAAGATGTGCGCGTCGTCCTGGGTCATCCCGCGCACCCGGGTCAGACCGTGGATGACGCCGGACTTCTCGTAGCGGTAGACCGAGCCGAACTCGAACAGGCGCAACGGCAGTTCGCGGTACGAACGGCCGCGAGAGCGGAAGATCAGGTTGTGCATCGGGCAGTTCATCGGCTTGAGGTAGTAGTCCTGGCCGGGCTTGCGCACGTCGCCGTTCTCGTCGAGTTCGGCGTCCAGGTGCATCGCCGGGAACATGCCGTCCCGGTACCAGTCGAGGTGACCCGAGACCTCGTAGAGATGGCCCTTGGTGATGTGCGGGGTGTTGACGAACTCGTAGCCCTCTTCGATGTGCCGCTGGCGGGAGTAGTTCTCCAGCTCGTTGCGGATCACACCACCCTTCGGATGGAACACCGGAAGACCGGAGCCCAATTCGTCGGGAAAGCTGAACAGGTCCAGCTCGGATCCGAGCTTGCGGTGATCGCGACGCTCCGCCTCGGCCAGCAGTTCGAGATGCGCATCGAGCGCTTCGGCCGACTCCCAAGCCGTTCCGTAGATGCGCTGCAGGCCTGCGTTGTCCTGATTGCCGCGCCAGTAGGCGGCCGAACTGCGGGTGAGCTTGAACGCGGGCACGTACTTGGTGGTGGGGATGTGGGGTCCGCGGCACAGATCGCCCCAGATGCGCTCGCCGGTCCGGGGATTG
This sequence comes from Rhodococcus sp. 06-470-2, assembly GCF_002258235.1. Classification (NCBI taxonomy): domain Bacteria; kingdom Bacillati; phylum Actinomycetota; class Actinomycetes; order Mycobacteriales; family Nocardiaceae; genus Rhodococcus; species Rhodococcus sp. 06-470-2. The sequence continues at coordinate 270,403 of NZ_NOYB01000032.1, forward strand.
AGATTGTCGTAGGCGGTCAGCTCTCCCCCGCCGACCTCCATGACCTCGGGATCGTCGATGCCGGATTTGTCGTCGATCAGCTCGAGCTTGTACGGCTCGTTCGCCAACTCCTCACGGGCCTGCTCCACCGACTCGTACACCCGACGTGAGAAACGTTGTCCGGCTTTGACGATCTGCTTCATCTTCTTCTCGAGGGCCGTCAGATCCTCGGGAGTGAACGGCTGCTGAACGTCGAAGTCGTAGTAGAAGCCATCCTTGATGAACGGTCCGATGCCCAGCTTGGCGTCGGGAAAGAGATCCTGAACGGCCTGCGCCAGCACGTGCGCAGCCGAGTGCCTGATGACGCTTCGTCCGTCCTCGGTGTTCGCAGGAACGGGCTCGACCTCGGTGTCGCCCTGCGGTGCCCATGACAGGTCACGGAGCTTGCCGTCGGGATCGCGCACGACGACGATCGCGTCGGGTCCCTTGTTGGGCAGGCCGGTGTCGCGGAGCGCCGTACCTGCCGTGGTTCCGGCCGGCACCATGATGCGGGCGGGCGAAACAGCGGCGACAACGGGCATGCTCACAGCGATGTACTCCTCGATCGGTTCTTCTGGCCAGGAAGGCCTCCGACAGCCTATCGGCATCGGTCCACTCGATTGGCCTCAGCGCGACGCGTGACGTCAGATCGGGCTTTCGAGCCACGTCCAGTCGAGCCCGATCCACCCTCCGACCAACGCGAACGTTCCCAGCAGCCACAGCGTGGCCAGCACGACCACGGTGGTGAACAGAACGCCGAGGCCCTTGACGAACATCGATTGCTTGGAGAACCACGCCATGAATGCGTCGTATCTCTTGCGGACGAACCGCAGCGCACTCTTGGCCCACGCGAATTCCGAGGCCAGGATGCCCAGACCCGCGAACACGATCAGCCACCCGGGCCCCGGGTACGGAATGGCGAGTACACCCAGCACCAGCACGACCGTTCCGACGACACCGATCGTTATCCGGTACGCGAGATCGAGCGACTTGTTCTCGGCGATGCGCGCCCGGAAGCGCCGATGCTTCACCTTGGCTGTGTCCATCGGACCCTGGTCGTCGACGGCCTGCGGCTTCGTCTCTTCGGTGCTCACCGACCCAGGTTACCGGCCTCGAACGCAAGAAGGCCCACACCGACGAGCGGTGCGGGCCTTCTTTTCTGTGGTCCCGGCTGGGATCGAACCAGCGACCTTCCGCGTGTGAAGCGGACGCTCTCCCACTGAGCCACGGGACCGAACGAGGCAAAACATTAACACGAGGTGCCGCGGCGAACCGAATCGCCTGCCCGATCATCGAATTCGTCGATGGACTACCTCCACTGGACTCGTTCCGCCTCTGCTTTCACATCTTTCACATGGGCCGATCGGTCGAATTCCGCGGCTGACCACGAGATTTGTGAGTTTCACTCCCGTTGGGTTAATGTTTTCCCCGCACCACGGAGACAGCAACTGCCCAGCAGTGAACGGCTCCGGGGTATGCGGATGTGGCGCAGTGGTAGCGCATCACCTTGCCAAGGTGAGGGTCGCGGGTTCGAATCCCGTCATCCGCTCGAGGGTCTCGACCCATGGTGGAGTGGCCGAGTGGTGAGGCAACGGCCTGCAAAGCCGTGCACACGGGTTCGATTCCCGTCTCCACCTCGCTAGTGCGTCGGTCGCAAGGCCGATGCGAGGACACGCGCGATTAGCTCAGCGGGAGAGCGCTTCCCTGACACGGAAGAGGTCACTGGTTCAATCCCAGTATCGCGCACCACAGCAACACAACGAAGGCCCCCTTTCGAGGGGGTCTTTTTTGTGCTTGACGAATCAAATGTGGTGATTCACGCCATAGAAGTGCACAGTGGAGATGACGCACACACTTCGACGGAAGGACACTCACGTGTCGGACGATGCTCAGAGCGAACCCACAGTCGACGACGCCACCCTGGAGGAAGCGAAGAAGTCCGTCGAGGGCCTCGACGACCGGTATCGACCCGGTGCCCGGCCCACCGTGGCCCTTCCGGGAACCAACGGGACCGTCGCCGGCACCGCGTTCGCGGACATGGTCGACGACAACGGTGAGATGGTGGACCCCGACGACCGGGACTCCGCCGGCTCCGATGACGATTCCGCCACGGATCACGCTGACACCCAGGAAAAGGTAACGTCCTCGAACGATGCCTGAACTCGAAGGTCCCGACGCCCCCGCCGACATCGATCTCGGCGGGGGCGTCGCCTTTCTGCACACGCCCGCGATCCCGTCACGGGGCGGCCTGGCTCTCACCCACGGTGCGGGCGGCAACTGCGAGTCGCCGCTGTTGCAGCGCATCGCCGCAGTATGGACGGCGGCCGGGTTCACGGTGCTGAGGTTCGACCTTCCCTTTCGGGTACGCAAACCCAAAGGACCGCCGCACCCGTCCCGCTCGGCCGAGGACCGGCTGGGTATCTCGGTGGCCGTCGAACGCCTCCGCGCCGAGACACACGGATTCATCGCGTTCGGTGGGCATTCCTACGGTGGCAGGCAAGGGTCGATGATCGCGGCCGAACGACCGGGCCTCGTCGACGGGCTCGTGCTGACGTCCTACCCCTTGCACCCGCCGGGCAAGCCGGAAAAGGTTCGTACCCAGCACCTTCCGGAACTGCGAACACCGGCTGTGGTGGTGCACGGCACGAAGGACCCGTTCGGCACCACTGCCGAGCTGAGCGCTGCGCTCGCGCTCGTCCCGGCACCCACACTGCTCGTCGACATCGAGGGCGCAGGCCACGACCTCGCTCCGGTCAGGTACGACGCGGCGACGAAAACCCTTGCCGGTGCCACCTCGTTGTTCGCTGCCCCGACGTCCGATTCGTCCGTTGACGTCCCGCTCTTCGACCCGTCACGCTGAAGTGGTCTACTAAGGCATGCCGACCTGGGGATGGTTCATCGTGGCGTTGGTCCTCGTCGACGCGGCGGTGCTCGCGGCGTGGCTGCTGGCCCGCAAGAAGCCCGGCTCGTCCTCGGACACCTCACGCCACATCATGTTCGTCGGTCTCGACGAGAGCGCCCGCGCAGACATTCATCAGCTTTTGGCCGCCAACAAGAAGCTCCAGGCGATCAAGGTCTTTCGCGAACGAACAGGTGCCGGCCTCCACGACGCGAAGATCGCGATCGAAAGCGTCCAGCGCGGCGAGCCCCTTCCGTCCTCGGCCACCATCGTCGACGCCGCGCAATCCGGTCCGACACCCTGGAACGATCTGATCCCGCGACTGCAGTCCCTCAAATCGGAGGGCAAGACGATCTCGGCCATCAAACTGCTGCGCGACCGGACCGGTATGTCGTTGCGCGATGCCAAGAACGCAGTGGATCTGCTGTGACCGTGCGGGTAGCAACACTCGGCGATGCACATCGCGTCGCCGAGGTGGCCGCATCGACCTTTCCGCTCGCCTGCCCGCCGGGAACCCGGCCCGACGACATCGAGCAGTTCATCTCGAACGTGCTGTCGGTCGAGCACTTCGAGAACTACATCGCCGACCCGAACAGAGCCGTCCTGATCGACGAAACTGTGGACGCTCACGTGGTGGGCTACGCGATGCTCGTGTCGGGGACGCCCACCGACCCGGATATTCGCGCCACCCTGTCGCACGAGCCGACCATCGAGATCAGCAAACTCTACGTGGAACCGACCCAGCACGGCAGCGGAGCCGCGGGCCGACTGATGTCGTCGTCGCTGAGCCACGCACACGAATCCGGTTGTGCGGCAGCATGGTTGGGCGTCAATCAACAGAACGTACGGGCGCAGAAGTTCTACACCAAACACGGCTTCCAGATCGTGGGCACCAAGAAATTCGTCGTCGGCGTCCAGACACACGACGACTACGTCATGGAGGTGAGGCTGTGACGACCGCTCAGCCGACTGCGGCGAACCGGGACAACGCGAGCAGCCGCGACGTGGCGCGCAGATACTTCTTGCGGTAGCCGCCGGCCAACATCTCCTCGGTGAAGATCTCGTCGAGCTTGCCGCCCGACGCCGTCACCGGGATACCCGCGTCGTACAGGCGATCGGCGAGGACCACCAGGCGCAGGGCGATGGCCTGATCCGATGCCGGGTGCACGTTCTTCAGGAACACCGCAGGAATGCCGTCGAGCAACTTGCCGTAGCGCGAGGGGTGCAGCGTGCTCAGATGCGCCAGCAGCTCGTCGAAATCGTCCAGAGTTGCGCCCTCGACGGTATCGGCGCGGTCCACCAGCTCGGCCTCGGACGTGGGCTCGGGGGCCGGGGGCAGGTCGCGATGGCGGTAGTCGGGTCCGTCGACCCGGATGGACTCGAAGATCGAGCCGAGTTTCTTGATCTCCCGCATGAAGTCCTCGGCGGCGAAGCGACCCTCACCGAGCTGCCCGGGCAAGGTGTTCGAGGTCGCGACGATGGACACTCCGCGCTGCGAGAGCTCGGAGAGCAACCGAGAGACCAACATCGTGTCGCCGGGATCGTCGAGCTCGAACTCGTCGATACACAGCACGCTGTGGTTGGAGAGTTCTTCGAGAGCCTTGTTGAAGCCCAGAGCACCGACCACGTGCGTCAGCTCGACGAACGTGCCGAACGCCTTGGGCTCGGGAACGCTGTGGTAGATCGAGGCGAGCAAGTGAGTCTTGCCGACACCGAAGCCGCCGTCGAGGTACAGGCCTGCACCGATGGCCGGGGTCTTCTTGCCGAACAGACCTCGTTTGCCCTTGCCGCGGATCTTCTGCACCTTGTTCGCGAACTCCTCGGCCTTCGCGACCGCAGCAGCCTGCGTCGGCTCCTTGGGGTCGGGAATGTACGAGGAGAAACTGACGTCGTCGAACATCGCCGGCGGGACCATCTGCGCGATCAACTGATCGGAGGGGACCACGGGATTTCGGTCGACAAGGCGTGCGGGCATTTGTCGAGCGTAACGACGTGGTCTGATCTCTCTCATGCAGCTTCTCGATATTGGGACCTACTTCACATCGGAGCAGGCAGCCGACTCCGCGCCCGCCGTCGGCTCGATCCTCGACGACGATGCCATCCGGGCCCTGTACTCCTACCCCACACAACTGGACCGACCGTGGATCCGCACGAACTTCGTCGCCAGCATCGACGGATCGGTCACCGCTGAAGGTAAGTCGGCGGGCCTGGGAACCCCCGCGGACGCCCGACTGTTCGGCATTCTGCGTGAACTCTGCGACGCCGTACTGGTCGGTGCCGGAACCGCTCGCGCCGAGAACTACGGCGGCGTTTCGCTGTCCGCCGAAGCGAAGGCACGGCGGGTGGCCGGTGGACTCGAACCGGTTCCGACGATCGTGGTGGTGACCGCCTCCGGTTCCATCGATGCGGATTCTCGATTGGTCACCGACGCCGACGTGCAGCCGGTGGTGCTGACCTCCGCGGCGGCGGACAGCTCGACGGTGGCCGCGCTTCGTTCGGCGGGTGCGACGGTGATCGGGGTGTCCGGCGAATCGGTGTCTACCGGCGACATCGTTGCGACGCTGAGCGACCTCGGATTCCGCCGCATCCTGTGCGAGGGCGGACCGGGACTGTTCGGGCAACTCGTCTCCGACGGGGCGGCGGACGAATTGTGTCTGACGACCTCGCCGATGTTGGTCGCAGGAGAGGCGGGCCGTATCGCCCACGCAGGCGTCGCGTCCGACACGCCCATGCACCGGGCACACGTTCTGGGCGATGCGGACGGAACGCTGCTCACGCGCTGGGTTCGTCGCCCATGAGCTGCGCGCCGCCCGGCAACGATCGAAAAGTCGATAGCCTCGCACGGTGACGCAGAAACGAACGTTGCTCGCCGCGGTCCTCGTCCTCGCTACGATGTGCGCGGCCTGCGGCGCCGGCCCGTCGCTCCGACCCGACGTCGCGGTGGAACAACGATCCCCCGGTCAACCGGCAGAAACCTCGGCGGACGCGCCACCGGAACCGGTCGCGCTTGCCGTTCCCGCTACCGATCTCGCCTGGACCGACTGCACCACAGCCACACTCGGCACCTTCGGGCTCACCTCCACCACCCCCGGGCTGACACTCGAATGCGCAGAGTACGAAGCCGACGTCGATGCCAGCGGGCAGATGTTCGGCACCTTCGCCGTCGGCGCGCTGCGAGCTCGGCTCGACCGAACACCCACCGATGCGGGACCGCTGGTGTTCACGTCCGGTTCGGATCGGTCCTCGATTGCCACGTTGGCCACGATGGCCGCCGGCCCGCTCGCGACGCTGCTCGAGGCCCATCCGATCGTCGCGGTGGATCGACGCGGCATCGGCCGATCCACCGCCGTCGACTGCATCGACCCGACGACCAAAACGGACGTCGACGCGCTGGGGCAGTTCACCAGATCCGATGCCGACAGCGTCGACCGCGCTGTCGACGCCGGTCGTGACGCCACGATCGAGTGCACCGACACGTTGCAGCCGCAGGAGCTCGCCTTCGGAACCACTTACGCCGCCGACGATCTCGACCGTCTGCGTCAACTCTGGGGCGTTGAACAGATCGGCCTGATCGGCTCGGGCAACGGCGCGCTCACCGCGTTGGCCTACGCAGCGAAGTTTCCGGCCAACATCTCGCGCCTGATCCTGGACTCACCGGCCGGAGTGGGTGCCGACCAGATCACGTTGGCAGAGCAGCGGACACAGGGCAAGGAAGCAGCGTTCGGTGCGTTCGCGCAGCGATGCGTCGCGCTGAACTGCTCCCTCGGCCCCGACCCGACGGCCGCCGTCGGGCAGCTGCTCCGACGCGCCGCCGGTGGCGAATTCTCGCCGCTGTCCACCCACGAGATTCTCGACGGCATCACCTTCGCCCTCGCCTCGACTGCAGGCGACGCGTCGTCTCGGGCCACCGGGCTCGCCGCCGCCCTGTCCTCGGCTGCCGGGTCCGACACCACCGCGTTGTCCGCCCTCGCCGAGCGAGGCCGCAACGCCTACGGCACCGACGGGCAATTCGTGTCTCGGTGCACGGACGGGCAGCAGTGGCCATCACCGCAGGGCGTTCGCGACCTGACATCGCAGTGGACCGACCGCTATCCGATCTACGGCACCGATGCTGCACTGACGGCGTTGCTGTGCTCGTCCTGGCCGACGGCTCCGTCCACTCCCCTGCCCACCTCTCTGGACGTTCCGGTATTGGTCCTGTCCAACGCAGGCGACCCGATCGTCGGCAACGGCGGACTGTCCTCGGTCACCGGGTTGGTCGGTGCGACCGGTGCAGGCGTCGCCTCGGCTGCATGGCAGGGCAGCGGGCATCCGAGCCTGGGCGGATCGCAGTGTCTGCAGAGCGCAGCGGTGAACTACGCACGCGACACCGCGCTTCCGACCGACGGCACGGTCTGCCCCGCCTGAGTCGGTACCCGTCGCGGGGTGTCCTTCGCCGGGACGGTCACCGCCTCGGGTACCGTTCCCGGGTGTCACTTAGCTTTCTGGAGCCGCGTTCGGGGCGGACGACCGCCGAGGTAATCAAGTACGCCCTGTGGCCGATCGCCATCATGACCGTCATCCAGCGCGTGGTGATCAAGGCGGTCAACGGTGACATCACCAACGACTTCAACCCGGTGTACAGCGCTGCCCTGGCATTTCTCAACCGTCAGCCGGTCTACACCGCGAACTTCGACTCCGTAGATCCGCACTACCTGTACCAACCGAGCGCGACGATGCTGCTGTCCCCCATCGCCGTCATCGACCCCGAGCGGTCTCGTTGGCTGTTCATCCTCGCCAGCACGATCGCCATTCTCCTGGCGTTGTACATCCTGTTGCGCATCTTCGGGTTCCGGCTCGATTCGGTCGCGGCCCCCGCTCTCCTGCTGGCTGCCTTCGTCAGCGAAACCGTCACCAACACGCTGGTGTTCACCAACTTCAACGGCTTCGTTCTGCTCGGCGAGGTGGCCTTCCTCGGGTTCCTCCTTCAGCGCAAGGACCTGTCGGCGGGCGTCGCCATGGGTTTGACTCTGGCGATCAAGCCGATGCTCGCGCCGCTCCTCCTGCTCCCGCTGATGACGCGTCAATGGAAGGTGTTCATCACCTCGATCGCCATTCCGGTCGTGATGATGGCCATCGCCTGGCCGTTGTCGGTGGATCCGATGAACTTCATCGACCGGACGCTGCCGTACCTGCTGCAGACTCGCGACTACTTCAACAGCGCGGTCGTCGGCAACGGCCGCTACTACGGTGTCCCCGAACTCCTCACCCTCGGAATACGAGCGGTACTGGGAATCATGGTTCTGATCTCGCTGTGGCTGCTCTACCGATACTGCCGCGAGGACCGTCTGTTCTTCTTCGCCACCACATCGGGGTTGATCCTCACCGCGCACTGGCTGCTGGGCTCGCTCGGCCAGATGTACTACTCGATGATGCTGTTCCCGCTGCTGATGACCGTCGTACTGAAGAATTCGGTGCTGCGGAACTGGCCCGCCTGGCTCGCGATCTACGGGTTCATGAACTACGACCGATGGCTCTCGGGGCGCTGGATCGAAACCGGCCGGGCCTTGGACTACCTGCGCACCACCTTCGGCTGGGCACTGCTGATCGTCGTCATCTTCGGGGTCCTCGTCGCCCGCTGGTTCGCCGCACGCAGCGAAGGGCGGTTGGAGGACGGAATAGAACCCAGCTACCTACTGCCGAGCGCGCCACCAGCGAAAACGGCATAGCCCGACAAAACGTATTAGCGTGTGAGCATGAGTTCAGCTACCGACAACAATTCCGCCCCGGCCGTCCAGCTCACCGATGCACAGTGGCGCGAGAAGCTGACCCCCGAGGAGTACGCGGTGCTGCGGCAGGCAGGCACCGAGCGCCCAGGAGTCGGCGAATACACCGACACCACCACCGAGGGCATCTACGAATGCCGCGCCTGCGGTGCCGAACTGTTCCGCAGCACCGAGAAGTTCGAGTCGCACTGCGGCTGGCCGTCGTTCTTCGACCCGGCCGACAGCGACGCCGTCATCCTGAAGGAGGACACCTCGCTCGGGATGCGTCGCGTCGAGGTCATCTGCCGCACCTGCCACAGCCACCTCGGCCACGTCTTCGAAGGGGAGGGCTACCCCACGCCGACCGACCAGCGGTACTGCATCAACTCGATTTCGTTGACACTCAAGCCTGCATCCTGATCTGCCCGGAAAATACCGGAGATCACGGTGTCGAATTGCGAGTCATGAACGGCGGATGCGCCGACGCGCAGCCGGGGTATTCCTGAATTTACTTTTGTTTTGCTTAATACATAGAGTAAATTTTACTGGCATGGCCACGTCGATCAAGACTTTCTGGTGGCGCCAGGTGAAACTGACCGGCGTCAGACCCAATTTCGGCGACGAACTGACGCCCGGACTGGTGAGATCACTGTTCGGACAGAAATGCTCCTGGCGTCGTGCGAAGCGGAGCGACATGATCGGGGCGGGTTCCACTCTCGAAATGGTCCAGCTCATGCAGGCGCGGAAAGGTCTGAAGGTCTGGGGTTCGGGATTCATGCTCGGCGACACTGCCCGTGAAAGGAACTTCAGCTACCCCGACTTCGACTTCTACGCTGTGCGAGGGCATCTGTCGTTGAGTCGCATCGAGTCCGAGCGCAAGGTCGCGGTCGGGGACCCAGGGCTTCTCGCGAACAGGGTCTATTCACGCTCCCCAGTCGTACCCGGTCGAATCGGCCTCGTTTACCACTAGGTGCACAAGAAGGATCCTGTCGTGCTCGCGCTTGCGCGAGAAAAGAACGTGACGTTGATCGACCCGTCCAGAAAGCCTGCCGACGTCATCGCGGACATCACTGCATGTGAGTTCGTGATGTCGACGAGTCTGCACGGGTTGATCGTCGCGGATTCGTACGGCGTCCCCAACGCGTGGATCAAGCTGACCCAGGACATAGGCGGCAACGGATACAAGTTCGACGACTACTACTCCGCTTTCGACCGACAAGCACTCCAGCATTCGTCGGACCTTGCGCGGGATCACGAGAAAATCGCGCAACTTCGGAAGGAATATCGACCGATCCCGAATCTGACGGAAATCCAAGACGATCTGATCGCCGCATTTCCGTTCGCTGCGCGCTACACCGCCTGAATTCAGCAGGCCGAGAACAGAGCTGAACATCGTTCGCGCTACTCGATCGCCTGCTCCGACGGTGCATACTGTGAGCATGCGCACTTTCACGTCACCAGAGCAGATCAAAGCGGCCGTCGGCGAAGACCTGGGCACCAGCGATTGGTTGCAGATCACCCAGGAACGGGTGAACACCTTCGCCGACGCCACCGGCGATCATCAGTGGATCCACGTCGACGTCGAGCGGGCGAAGAAGGAAAGCCCCTTCGGCGCACCTATCGCCCACGGATTTCTGAGCCTGTCCCTGGTGTCGATGCTCAACTGGCAGATCTACACCATCGAGAACACCAAGCTCGGAATCAACTACGGCTCCAACAAGGTTCGCTTCATCAACCCGGTGAAGGTCGGAGCCCACGTGCGTCTGCAGACCACCCTCGTCTCGGTCGAAGAGGTATCCGGCGGAGCACTGCAGATGGTGACGGCGGGAACGTTGCAGATCGAGGGCGAGGACAAGCCTGCACTCGTCGCCGAGATCATCTCTCGGGTCGTGTTCTGACCCTGGACCGAACCGGTGGATCGAACGCTGTGATCGGCGGCAACGGCTCGTCGTAGCGTTCGATCTCCACCAACACGTGTTGGCCGGTGCAGCCGCGTGCGAGCGCCGACGATCCCTCGTCTGCGGTGAGCACGTTCACGCTCCCGTGAACGCACATCGAATCGGGATCGGCCGGATCTTCGGGGTCGTACCAGGCCCCGGTGGACAACTGGACGACAGACTCGAGCAGCGCGTCGTCGACGACCACACCGGCCAGGCACGAACCGCGGTCGTTGAACACCCGCACCACGTCGCCGTCCGACACTCCCCTGGCCCCGGCCGCCGACGAGTGCATGCGTATCGGCTCGCGGCCCCGAATTTTCGAGTTCCGGCTCACCGCACCGTGATCGAGCTGACTGTGCAGCCTGGTGCGCGGCTGATTCGCAATCAGGTGCAACGGAAACTGCTCGGCCCTCGGTCCGCCGAGCCACTCGGTCGGCTCGAACCACATCGGATGACCCTGGCAGTCGTCGTAGCCGAAGCCGTCCACCGTCGCCGAGAAGATCTCGATTTTCCCGCTCGGGGTGCGCAACGCGTTGCCCACCGGATCGCGTCGGAAATCCTCGAAGAACGTCAGATCGTCCTCGGTCTTCATCCGAAACGAACCTTCACGCCGGAAGTTTTCGTATTCCGGAGTGTCGACGCCGTCGGCGCGTAGATACCCGCGCCACTGCTCGTACATGTGCTCGAGCCACTGCTGCGAGCTACGCCCCTCGGTGAATTGCTCGCCCACACCGAGTTTCGTCGCCAGCTCGGCGAACGTGTCGTAATCGTCGCGGGATTCGGCGAAGCGCTCGGCGGCGGGTGACATGGCGACGAGCAAGGGATCGTTGCGCGTGCAGCTCAGGTCCGATCGCTCCAACGACGTGGTCGACGGGACGACGATGTCGGCGTGCTTGGCCATCGGTGTCCAGTACGGATCGTGTACGACGACCGTGTCGGCTCTGCCGAGCGCGCGACGCAGCCGCCCGAGGTCTTGGTGGTGGTGGAACGGATTGCCGCCGGCCCAGTAGACGATCTTGATGTCGGGATAGGTCAATCGCTTACCGTCGTAATCGAATTCGGAACCCGGATTCAGCAGCATGTCCGAGACGGCGGCGACCGGAACGAGGTCGGGAACGGGATTGATCCCCTGCGGCAGAGTCGGCAACGGATACGGCACCGGGGCCAGACCGGGCTCGTTCATCGACCCGTACCCGTGCCCGAATCCTGCTCCCGGAACGCCTATCCCACCGAGCATCGACGCCAAGGTGACGCCCATCCACGGGGCCTGCTCGCCATGCCGCGTCCGTTGCAGCGACCAGGTGACCGTCACCATCGTGCGTTTCGACGCCATCTCCCGGGCCAGATCCGCGATCACCGCGGCCTCGATGCCGCAGATCGTCGACGCCCACTGCGGGGTCTTGGGTGTGCCGTCCGTGCTGCCGAGCAGGTAGCGCTCGAACTCGGGGTATCCCTCGCAGTACTTCTCCAGAAACGCTGTGTCGTGCAGCTTCTCGTCGGCCAGCACGTACGCGAGTGCCAGCATCATCGCCACGTCGGTACCGGGTCGCGGCGCGATCCATCGAGCGTCGCCGCTCATGTCGTTGCGTAGCGGACTCACGGTGACGATCTGCCCACCGCGAGCCCGCATCGCGCCGAGTGAGTCGACCGTCGGATGATCGGACGTACCGCCGTGATTGATGCCGGTGTTCTTCACCGGAACTCCACCGAACGCCACCAACAATTCGGTGTGCTCGGCTATGACGTTCCAGGATGTGGAGCGCGAGAACATCTTCCAGTGCGCGCCGAGAACGTGCGGCATGATGACACCGGTCGCACCGAGTGAGTAGCTGTGAACCGATCGCGTGTAACCGCCGATGCAGTTCAGGAAGCGATGCACCTGGCTCTGCGCGTGATGGAAGCGTCCGGCACTCGCCCACCCGTACGAGCCGCCGTAGATGGCGCTGTTGCCGTATGTGCCGACAACTCTGCGCAATTCGTTGGACAGCAGGTAGGTCAACTCGTCCCACGAGACGTCGACGAACTCATCGCTGCCACGCTTGTCGGTCGGACCCGGGCCGCGCTCGAGCCAGCCTCTGCGTACCGCGGGTGAGGTAACGCGCGATCGATGGGTCACCGACCCGACGAGGTTTCCCAACACCGGGGAAGGGTTGCTGTCGGTCACCTGGGGATGGACCGCAGTGACTTCTCGTCCGTCCGACTCGGCCCGAAACATTCCCCAATGGCCCATGTGCTGGGCGCCGGCCGCTGCGGTCATCGAACCACCACCCTGGTCATCGAATTCCGAACGCGCTCAACGCTGCCAGCAGTGCATCCGGCCGCTGCGCCGTCGGCACCGGATCCACGAGCGCGAAGTTGCATCCGATCTCCCGCGCGGCACCGTCGGCCTCGTCGCTGTCGCCGACCATCAGCGTCCGCGACGGATCGACGCCCAGAGCGGCGACGGCGTGCCGAAAGATCTCGGGCTGCGGTTTGACGTGACCCACCTCGAACGAGAGCACGAATTCGTCGACGTACCGATCGAGACCGCGATCGACGAACGCAGGACGGATGTCGAAGGCGATGTTGCTCAACACTCCGACCCGAACCGACTCGTGCGCAAGCCTTTTCAGCACCGCCTCGGTGTCCGGATACGGCGTCCAGGAATCTGCGTCGATCACGCGTCCGTACACCGACTCGGCCTGCTGCGGGTCGCTGACCCCCGACTGTGCGAGTACGTGCAGGTACGCCTGTCGGTGCAGCGCCGGGTCGAGATCTCGGTTTCGCCAGGCGTGCCTGGTGGCGTCGTCGAACTCCACCGTCTCCCCGACCGGAGCAGTCATGCGCCGCATCAGCTCTGCAGCTCCCGCTCCGTCGACCGGAGTGCCGTCGGCGTCGTGGACGCCGTCGAACCACGAGGGCTCCTCCTCGAGCCTGAACAGCGTGCCCGAGAAGTCGAACAGGACGGCTTCGATCGCGGGTGTGCCCGTGGTCGTCACGGCAGAGATTCGACGAGCGCGTCCACCTCGACCCGAGGGCCGGTGAAGAACGGAGTCTCCTCGCGCACGTGACGCCTCGCCTCGGTGGCCCGCAGGTCACGCATCAGGTCGACGATGCGGTCGAGCTCGGGAGCCTCGAAGGCCAGAATCCACTCGTAGTCGCCGAGCGCGAACGACGGCACGGTGTTCGCCCGAACGTCCTTGTAGTCGCGTGCTGCCTTGCCGTGGTCGGCCAGCATCGTGCGACGCTCGTCGTCGGGCAGCAGGTACCAGTCGATCGAGCGGACGAACGGGTAGACGCAGATGTACGCGCCCGGATCCTCACCGGCGATGAAGGCCGGGACGTGGCTCTTGTTGAATTCGGCCGGACGGTGCAGCGCGGTGTTGCTCCACACCGGTGTGCTCGCCTTGCCCAGCGCGGTGGTGCGACGGAAATCGGAATACGTCGCCTGCAGGTCCTCGATGCGCTCGGCGTGGGTCCACACCATGAAATCGGCGTCGGCGCGCATGCCGGCGATGTCGTAGACCCCGCGCACCGCGACACCCTTGTCCTCACGACCTTCGAAGAACACCTTCGCTTCCTTCGCGGCCGCGGCCCGATCCTCGCCCAGAACGCCGGGCGTGACCTTGTAGACCGAGAACATCAAGTAGCGAAGTGTCGAGTTGAGCGCTGAGTAATCGAGGCGTGCCATGGCCCTATCGTGCCACTTCGATCAGACGAGCGGCAGCGGTGGTGGCGGACGCAATACACGCCGGCACCCCGACGCCGCGCTGCCAGGCCCCGGTGACCTCGAGGCCGGGTAGGTCGGCGACCCCGGCCTCGATGGCGGCGACGCGATCGAGGTGACCCGGCGCGTACTGCGGCAGGCTCCCCGGCCAGCGCTGCACGGTCGCGGCGAGCGGCCTCACATCGATTCCGGCTACCGTCCGCAGATCGTTCGAGGCTGTCTCTATCGACTCCGCATCGGATCGGTCCGACGCCGTGGTGTCACCGAATCGGCCGAGCGAGGCCCGCAGCAGTACCGCGTCACGCTCACCGAGGTGTGGCCACTTGCGGCTCGACAGGGTGAATGCCTTGACGTCCAGGCCCGCGTCCGTGGCCACCAGGATTCCCGAATTCTGGGGTAGCTCCGTGGTCTTGGGGAACGCGAGCGCGACGACGACCGAGGATGCGAGTTCGATCTCCCGCGCGGCCTGCGACGCCGCGGGTGCCACCTCGGCGATGAGCCGACCGAGAACTGGGGCAGGGACCGCGAGCACCACTCCGTCGACGGATCCGACTCCGTCGACGAACCATCCGTCGGACCCGCGGCGGATCTCGCCGACGCCTGCTCCGAAGACCGTCCTGGCATCGGTCGCAGCGACGAGGGCATCGAGCAACACCGCATAGCCGTCGCGCAGTCCGCCGAACACCGGCCCCGGCGACGGGGTGGGCAGTGCTGCCTGCACTGCCTCGGTGAGGTTCGCCGCTCCGCCGTCCAATGCCGCAGCCAACGTAGGCAGTGCCGCGCGGACGCCGATGGAGCTCGACGAACCGGAGTACACGCCGCCGAGCAGCGGATCGACCGAACGGCTGACCACCTGGGAGCCGAATCTGGTGCCCACGAGTTCGGCCACGCTGACATCGGATCCCGCGGTCCAGGCGAAGGGCCGGGCGGTTTCGGTCTCGATGACGTGCAGGTCTTCGGGGTCCACCAGATCCCGAACGGAATCGGCGGACGACGGGATGCCCATCAGGGTGCCGGGCGGAAGCGGGTGTGTTCGACCGCCGGAGAAGACGAGCGGTCGCACCGGTGCCGGGTACACCAGCTGATCCGACAGACCGAGCTCGGCGAGCAGTGCCGGCACCTCGGGACGTCGACCGATGAAGGCCTCCGCACCGACGTCGAGGGAGTCCGTGCCGACCGCGGTGGTGCGCAGCGTGCCGCCGATGCGAGACGAGGACTCGACGAGAGTGATCTCGGCATCCGGCCCGCAGGACTGCCGAAGGCGATACGCCGCGACGAGGCCGGAGATTCCGCCGCCGACGACGGCATATCGCCGCACCGTCACAACGAATGCACCAGCGACACCACGCGCGTAAGAATGTCGGGATCGGTATCGGGAAGCACTCCGTGTCCGAGGTTGAACACATGTCCGCGCGCACCGGCCGCGACAGCGCGGTCTCCCTCGGCGGCGATGCGTCGAACTTCGGTCTCGACGGCGTCCCAACCGGCGAACAGCACCGCTGGATCGAGATTGCCCTGCAAGGCTTTGCCGTTGCCGACACGATGCACGGCGTCGTCGAGTGGAATCCGCCAGTCGACGCCGACCACATCGGCACCTGCCTCACCCATCGCCCCGAGCAACTCTCCGGTTCCGACGCCGAAGTGGATCTTCGGCACACCGGCCGAGGACACGGCCTCGAACACTCGCTGCGAGTGCGGCAGGACGTACTCGCGGTAGTCGGCGAGGGACAGCGCACCCGCCCAGGAGTCGAACACCTGCACGGCGTCGACGCCTGCGGCCAACTGAGCCTGCAGGAAGGTGATCGTCGTGGTGGCCAATGCGTCGAGCAGGGCGTGCCAGGTCGCCGGATCGGACCGCATGAGCGCTTTGGTCTTCTCGTGGTTGCGACTCGGGCCGCCTTCGACCAGATACGACGCGAGGGTGAACGGTGCACCCGCGAAACCGATGAGCGGCGTACCGGCGAGCTCGCGGGTGAGGATCCGCACCGCGTCGGCCACCGGCTCCACCTGATCGACGGTCAGGACCGGCAGAGCCGCGACGTCGGCAGCCGACCGCACCGGCTGCGCCACGACCGGTCCGGTGCCTGCGACGATGTCGAGATCGATACCGGCGGCCTTGAGCGGAACGACGATGTCCGAGAACAGGATTGCCGCGTCCACGTCATGACGGCGAACGGGTTGAAGAGTGATCTCGGCCACGAGATCGGGCCGGAAGCACGAATCCAACATGCCGATGCCTGCACGAATCTTGCGGTACTCGGGCAGCGACCTACCGGCCTGTCGCATGAACCACACCGGCCGACGCGAGGGAGTTCGACCCGCGATCGCGGCCAGGAACGGTGCGTCCGGGAGTTCCCGGCGGGCTGGGGCTGTGGCGTGCGGTTCGGCGTTCATCGGGTTCCATGCTGCCACGCGTCGGGAAAGCTCCCGCCACCAAGGGCGACACACCCACTTCGGTTGCATCACGGCTCGGCGCGCCTCCGCCTCGGGGCAACGTGACGCGTCTAACGTCCGGTGACGTGACCGAACCCCATTCCACCGCCGAACCTGC
Source organism: Rhodococcus sp. 06-470-2 (assembly GCF_002258235.1). Classification (NCBI taxonomy): domain Bacteria; kingdom Bacillati; phylum Actinomycetota; class Actinomycetes; order Mycobacteriales; family Nocardiaceae; genus Rhodococcus; species Rhodococcus sp. 06-470-2. Next base: position 287,261 of record NZ_NOYB01000032.1, read on the forward strand.
GCCGTTCCGCGCCGCCATCGACGCGATGCATCGGGCTCAGGTACACCCGGCGATCGAAATCGGTCCGATCCGGCCGCCGCAGCGTCTCGCCCCCTACAGCTACGCGATCGGTGCCGAGGTCAAGCATCCCGATTCCGAACAGGTCGACGAACAGAGCGACGGCGACGCCTTCGGCCGCCTCATTCTGCTGTACGACCCCGACGGTGCCGAGGCATGGAACGGCACCCTTCGACTGGTCGCATACATCCAGGCGGACGTCGACGAGTCCCTCGCCGACGATCCCCTGCTCCCCGAGGTCGGATGGAGTTGGCTGGTCGACGCGCTGGAGTCACGGTCGGAGCCGCTCAACGCACTCGGCGGCACGGTCACTTCGACCAGCTCGGTGCGCTACGGCGACATCGCCGGTCCACCCAAGGCCCACCAGCTCGAACTGCGCGCCTCGTGGACGGCCACGTCCGAGGACCTCTCGACGCACGTCGAGGCGTTCTGCGAGGTGCTCGCCTACGCGGCCGGTTTGCCGCCTGCGGGCATCACCACCCTCGGCCAGCGCAGTTCCAGCCGGACATAGTGGGCGGTTCTCGAACCCGCAGGGCCTAGAGTCACATCTCATGTCAGCCGAGAGTTCTCCCGAGACCACGCCGGACGACGAGGCGAACGCGCCTGTCGCCGTTCCGCTACTGGCCCCGGCTGACGGCGTACCCGACGTGGTCGACACGCCGGACGCCGTGCGCGCCGCTGCCGCTCTGCTCGCAGCAGGTCACGGCCCACTCGCCGTCGACGCCGAACGCGCCTCCGGCTTCCGCTACTCCCAGCGCGCCTACCTGCTGCAGTTCCGTCGCCGCGGCGCTGGCACGGTCCTGCTCGATCCGATCCCGGTCACCGGCGATCTCGCCCCGCTCGCCGAGGTGATCAACCCGCTCGAATGGGTATTGCACTCCGCCGATCAGGACCTACCCGGGCTCGGCGAACTCGGCCTGGTGCCTGCCACGCTGTACGACACCGAACTGGCAGGACGCCTCGCCGGATTCGATCGCGTGGGGCTCGGTGCCATCGTCGAACGCACCCTCGGACTGGCCCTGCAGAAAGGCCACGGGGCAGCCGACTGGTCCACCCGGCCGCTGCCCGACACCTGGCTGAACTATGCCGCGCTCGACGTCGAGGTTCTTCTCGAACTGCGCGACGCGATGGCCGAGGAGCTCGAACAGCAGGGCAAGACGGACTGGGCAGCGCAGGAATTCGCCCACATCCTCACGCTCGGGCCACCCAAACCCAAGACCGACAGATGGCGTCGGACGTCGGGGATCCATGCGATCAAATCTCCCCGCACCCTCGCTGCCGTTCGCGAATTGTGGACCACGCGAGACGAACTGGCAGCCAAGCGTGATGTGGCACCGAGCCGGGTACTGCCCGACTCGGCGATCGTGGCGGCGGCAACAGCGGACCCGAAATCCTCGCGGGAGCTCGAGCAACTGCCGGTCTTCGGCGGTCCCCGTCAGCGCAGATCGTCCCGATTGTGGGCCTCGGCCCTGACCCGTGCGCGGGCGCTCCCGACCTCCGAATTGCCCTCGATGGCAGCCTCGTTCGACGGGCCACCTCCGGTCAATCGGTGGGCTCGCCGCGATCCCGACGCAGCGGCGCGACTCGCCGACGTACGAGCCGCGATGACCGAGCTCAGCGAATCGGTTGCAGTGCCGGTCGAGAATTTGTTGATGCCGGATCTGCTGCGCCGCCTGGTGTGGGATTGGCAGAATCCGGTCGATTCCGACGTCGACCCGGCCGAGCTGATCGAGGCCCGACTGGCCGACGGCGGGGCCCGACCCTGGCAGCGGACGCTGGTGGTGCCGGTACTGGCGAAGGCACTGGACCCTTCCCAAGTTACCGACGGGTAATACCGGCTACAGTAGTGGACGCGTCCGGGCACCCGGGCGAGTCGTCCGCATCTGTCGGGAGGATCGAAAAGCGTGTCTGTACCCGCGTCCACCAGCTCACAGAGGAATGTCGTCTTCGTCGACGGCATCCGTACCCCGTTCGGCAAGGCAGGCCCCAAGGGCATGTACGCCGACACTCGCGCAGACGACCTCGTCGTCAAGGCAATCCGCGAACTGCTTCGCAAGAACCCCAACCTCCCTCCCGAACGGATCGACGAGGTCGCGATCGCCGCGACCACGCAGACCGGTGACCAGGGCCTGACCATCGGACGTACGTCCGCACTGCTCGCCGGACTCCCCCGCAGCGTCCCCGGCTTCGCCATCGACCGCATGTGCGCAGGCGCGATGACCTCGGTGACCACCACCGGATCGGGCATCGGCTTCGGCCAGTACGACGTCGTCATCGCCGGTGGCGTCGAGCACATGGGCCGCCACCCGATGGGCGAAGGCGTCGACCCCAACCCGCGCTTCCTCGCCGACAAGCTCGTCGATCCCAGCGCACTGGTCATGGGCAACACCGCCGAGAACCTGCACGACCGGTTCCCGAGCATCACCAAGGACCGCACCGACGCGTACGCCGTCGCCAGCCAGAACAAGTACGACGCCGCCAAGAAGGCCGGCTACATCGCCGACACCCTCGTGCCCGTCGCCACCAAGTCGGCCGCAGGCTGGGGCCTGGCCACCGAGGACGAGCCGCCTCGCCCCGGCACCACCATCGAAGACCTCGCCAAGCTCAAGACGCCGTTCCGGCCCGCAGGCCGCGTCACCGCAGGCAACGCCGCTGGACTCAACGACGGCGCAACCGCCGCGATTCTGGCCGGTGAGGACACCGCGCACGAGCTCGGCCTGAACATCGGAATGCGGATGGTCGGCTTCAGCTTCGCCGGCGTCGACCCGGCCGTCATGGGTATCGGACCGGTCCCCGCGACCGAAAAACTGCTCGGCCGAACCGGATTGAGCATCGACGACATCGGCCTGTTCGAGATCAACGAGGCCTTCGCCATCCAGGTTCTCGCCTTCCTCGAGCACTACGGAATCGCCGACGACGACCCCCGCGTCAACCAGTGGGGCGGTGCCATCGCGTGCGGCCACCCCCTCGCCTCCTCGGGCGTTCGCCTGATGACGCAGCTGAGCCGCCAGTTCGCTCAGCAGCCCGACGTGCGCTACGGCCTGACGACCATGTGCATCGGTCTCGGCATGGGCGGCACCGTCATCTGGGAGAACCCCAACCACGCTGATTACTCGGGAGCAGCCAAATGAGTGATATCACCACAGCGTTCACCGACGAGGTAGTCACGAACGCGTTCACCAAGATCGTCTCCGTACCGGGGCTCGAGGGCTCCATCGCCCTCGTCACGCTCGACAACGGCTTCGATCACACCAAGCCGTCGACCTTCGGTCCCGGCGGTCTGGCCAAGTTCGACGCCGCACTCGACGAGGCGTTCGCAGCGAACCCGGTGGCCATCGCCGTCACCGGCAAGCCGTTCATCTTCGCCGTCGGTGCCGACCTCAACGGTGTGCCGAACATCGAGACCAAGGACGAGGCGCTGCAGATCGGGCAGCTCGGGCACAAGGTGTTCCGTCGCCTGCGCGAGTCGACGATTCCGACGTTCGCCTTCATCAACGGTGCTGCACTCGGCGGCGGCCTCGAAGTGGGACTGCACTCGCACTACCGCACCGTCGCAGAGAACGCCGCTGCCCTCGGCCTGCCCGAGGCCTTCCTCGGCCTGGTCCCGGGATGGGGCGGAACCCAGTTGTTGCCCAACATCATCGGAGCCTCGAACGCCGTCACCGTCGTCATCGAGAACGCTCTCAACCAGAACCGCGTCCTCAAGCCGCAGCAGGCACTCGATCTCGGCATCGCCGACGCCCTCTTCGGCGGAGCCGACTTCCTCGAACAGTCCCTCGCGTGGGCTGCTCAGGTCGTCAAGGGCGAGATCGTTCCCGACCGTCCCGAGATCGACCGCGGACAGGCCTGGGACGACGCCATCGCCCGTGCCAGGGGCATCGTGGCCGGCAAGACCGGTAATTTCGCACCGGGCCCCGTCGCCGCAGTCGATCTGCTCGAGCTCGCCAAGAGCACCGACATCACCGACTCGGCCTCGCTCGACAAGGCCTTCGCGGCCGAGGACGAGGCGCTGTCGACGTTGCTGGTCAAGGACGAGCTCCGCGCCGGGCTGTACGCCTTCGATCTGGTGCAGAAGCGCGCGAAGCGTCCGGCCGGTGCACCCGACAAGTCGTTGGCGCGCAAGATCTCCGGCGTCGGCATCGTCGGTGCCGGCCTGATGGCCAGCCAGCTCGCCCTGCTGTTCGTGCGCCAGCTGAAGGTGCCGGTGATCCTCACCGACATCGATCAGGAGCGCATCGACAAGGGTGTCGGGTACGTCCACGGGGAGATCGACAAGCTGCTCGGCAAGAAGCGTCTGTCCCCCGATGCCGCGAATCGGTTGAAGGCGTTGGTGTCCGGCTCCATCGACAAGTCGGCGTTCGCGAACACCGATTTCGTCATCGAGGCCGTGTTCGAGAACCTCGACGTGAAGAAGAAGGTGTTCGCCGAGGTCGAGGAGTTCGTCTCTGCCGAAACGATCCTTGCTACCAACACGTCCTCGCTGTCGATCACCAAGATGGCTGCAGACCTGAAGCACCCCGAGCGCGTCGTGGGCTTCCACTTCTTCAACCCCGTTGCGGTCCTGCCACTGCTCGAGGTCGTCAAGGGTGAGAAGACCGACGACGCCACCCTGGCAACGGCATTCGCGACGGCCAAGACCCTCAAGAAGTCGGCCGTGTTGTCTGCGGATCTCCCCGGATTCGTCTTCAATCGTCTCGTCACACGTGCGTCCAACGAGATCATCAGCGCCATCGACGAGGGCACCCCGTTCGATGTCGCCGACGGCGCAGTGGGCGAACTCGGCATGCCGATGAGTCCGCTGACCCTGCTGGCTCTCGTCGGCCCGGCCGTGGCACTGCACACCGCGGAGACCCTCGCCGAGGCATACCCGGAGAGGTTCAAGGACTCGCCGGGATTCCGCGCTCTCGTCGAGGCGAAGAAGCCTGGTGTGTGGACCTACGGACCCGAGGGCCAGGTCGTCGATCCCGAGGTCGCCGCGCTGTGGCCGCAGGGCGATTCACCCTCGACTGCCGAGCAGGTTCTCGACCGGACCCGTCGGGCATTCGCCGACGAAATCCGCATCATGCTCGACGAGGGAGTCGTAGCTGCAGCCGAGGACATCGATCTCTGCCTGCTGCTCGGCGGCGGCTTCGGCTTCTGGAACGGCGGCATCACCCCGTACCTGGACCGCAGCGGTGCCTCCGAGGCAGCGACCGGTCGGCGCTTCCTCGCGCCGGGTGTCGCCAGCGTCTAGTACGGCCCGCCGAGTTCGAGGTTACGGACGGATTTTCGCGTTTTTTCGTCCGTAACCTCGAACTCGGTATCGTCCGCTCGCGCTATGGTGCGATCCGATGAACAACGAACGCGGTCGGCTGATCGGGATCGCCTACCGAATGCTGGGCTCCTACAGCGACGCCGAGGACGCCGCATCCGAGGCTCTCGTTCGCTGGTACCGGCTCACCGACGTCGAACGTGACGCCATCGACGTTCCAGCGGCGTGGCTGACCCGCGTCGTGAGCCGCATCTGCCTCGACCTGCTCGGCTCTGCTCGCGCTCGCCGCGAGAACTACGTCGGGCAGTGGCTGCCGGAACCCGTCTGCGGCCTCGACTCCGAGACTCGTGCCGCCGCGGACCCCGCCGACCGAGTTGCGCAGCAGGAATCGGTGACGCTGGCACTTCTCGTGGTACTCGAATCGCTCGGTCCGGCGCAACGAGTCGCATTCGTACTGCACGACGCGTTCGCCGTTCCGTTCGACGAGATCGCGACCGTTCTCGATCGATCCCCGGCCGCCTGCCGTCAACTCGCCTCTGCTGCACGAACTCACGTCCATTCCCGTCGCCGCTCCGTTGCCGACCCCATCGAACACGACCGCGTGGTGCGGGCTTTCGCGTCGGCCTCCGCAAGCGGGGACATCGCATCCCTGATCTCGGTGCTCGCACCCGACGTCACGTTGGTCAGCGACGGCGGCGGCCATGTATCCGCGGCCCGCAATGCCATCCTCGGATCCGATCGGGTCGCTCGCTTCGTTCGCGGCATCACTGCCAAGTCGATCGATCTCGACTGGTCGATAGAACCCGTCAACGGCCTGTCGGGCATCGTGATGCGGCGCGACGGCGCGGTGTTCGGCGTCATCGGGTTCGACGTCATCGGGTTCGACACCGCCGACTGCATGGTCGCGAGCGTCTGGATCGTGCTCAATCCGGACAAACTCCGGCACTGGGTCGCCACACACGACAGACATTCGCCTCGGCTGCGTCGTCAGAGAGTGGAGGGCCGCGCAGTGCGGTCCGCATCATCACTCGAGAATCAGGTGGAAACGCGATGAAGCTAGCCGTAGCCGGTGGAACCGGAACCGTGGGAGTGCACGTCGTCGAGGTTGCGCGGGAACGCGGACAGGAGGTTGTAGTCCTGTCGCGGTCTGCCGGTGTGGATCTCGTCTCCGGATCGGGACTGCCCGACGCCCTGTCCGGCGTCGACGCGGTGATCGACGTCGCCTCGACGCAGACGATCTCGGCGAAGGAATCGACGGCGTTCTTCGCTGCCGTCACCCGTAATCTGCTGACGGCGGAAGGCGCGGCCGGAGTCCGGCACCACGTGGCGTTGTCGATCGTGGGGATAGACAAGGCCCCGTACGCGTACTACGCCGGAAAGGTGGAGCAGGAGCGCCTCGTTCGCGCTGGAGCCGTACCGTGGACGATCCTGCGAGCTACTCAGTTCCACGAGTTCGCCGCGCAGATCCGGTCGCAGACCTCGTTCGGTCCACTGACGGTCGTCCCGAGGATGGTCTCGCAACCGATCGCAGCCCGCGAGGTCGCCGAGCGACTGATCGACCTGGCGGAGCGGCCACCGGCAGGCCGAGTCGCCGATCTCGGTGGACCACGGGAAGAGCGCATGGCGAAGATGGTGCGGCGCTACGCACGAGCAATCGGTGCGCGCGGCCCGGTGCTCGAGGTGCCGCTTCCCGGCGCGTACGGCCGCGCGATGCGAGACGGAACGCTGGTCACCACACAGGATTCGGATCACGGTCTACAGACCTTCGATCAGTGGTCGGACGCCCAGGCGCGTTGAGTCGCATCTCGCCGAACTCGAAGTTGTGGACGATATTCCGGCCTTTTTCGTCCACAACTTCGAGCTCGACCGGTGGAATATCGGACAATTCGCCGTTTTCGGCGAGCCGTTTTCCACCCGCCGCGAATGCCGTGTCGATTTCGCTCCCATTGCGTCGGTGCGAGGACGATGATGGCGATCGACCACCAAGGACGCTGGTTCACCTCGAAAGCTGGGTCACGTGATGACGCAATCCACCGATCGGCACACTGCCAAAGTCATCGGAGTCACCGTTGCCGCCGCTGTCGGCGGCTTCTTGTTCGGGTTCGATTCCTCCGTTGTCAACGGCGCAGTGGACTCCATTCAGGAGAACTTCGCCCTGTCGTCGGTCGTCACCGGCTTCGCCGTCGCCATCGCACTTCTCGGTTGTGCGGTCGGTGCCTGGTTCGCCGGCCGTCTCGCCGACACCTGGGGCCGGAAAAAGGTGATGCTGCTCGGTTCCGCGCTGTTCACCATCTCGTCGCTGGGGTCCGGGTTCGCGTTCAGCGTCCCGGATCTCATGCTCTGGCGTGTACTCGGCGGCCTTGGTATCGGTATCGCCTCGGTGATCGCGCCCGCGTACATCTCGGAGATTGCCCCGGCCCGCTACCGGGGTGGTTTGGCCTCGCTGCAACAGCTGGCGATCACCGTCGGAATCTTCGCCGCGCTGCTGTCGGACGCGGTGCTGCAGAACGCCGCGGGCGGACCGTCGAACGACCTGTGGTTCGGACTCGAAGCCTGGCGGTGGATGTTCTTGGTCGGCGTCGCACCGGCCCTCGTCTACGGCTTTCTCGCCACTCTGATTCCGGAGTCGCCCAGATATCTCGTCGGAAAGCACCTCGACGAAGAAGCGGCCCGCATTCTGGGAGACATCACCGGGGAAGTGGACCCGAACGAGAGGGTCAAGGAAATCCGGTTGACCCTGCGCCGGGAATCCAAGTCCTCGTTCGCCGATATCCGTGGACCGAAGTTCGGTCTGCAACCGATCGTCTGGGTCGGCATCACCATGGCGATTCTGCAGCAGTTCGTGGGAATCAACGCGATCTTCTATTACTCGACAACGTTGTGGAAGTCCGTCGGTTTCAGCGAGAATCAGTCGTTCGTCACCTCGGTGATCACCTCGGTCATCAATGTCTCGATGACATTCGTCGCCATCTTGTTCGTCGACCGATTCGGCCGACGAAATCTGCTCATGATCGGCTCGATCGGGATGTTCGTCGGTCTCGTACTGGCGGCCATCTCGTTCACTCAGGCCGTGGGCAGCGGCGACCAACTCGAATTGCCGTCGCCGTGGGGCCCGGTTGCTCTCGTCGGAGCCAACCTGTTCGTGGTCTTCTTCGCCGCGACCTGGGGTCCGATCATGTGGGTGATGCTCGGCGAGATGTTCCCCAACCGAATGCGCGCCGTCGCCCTCGGTATCAGTACCGCCGCGAACTGGATCGCCAACTTCGCCATCACACTGGCATTTCCGCCGTTGTCCGACACCATCGGACTCGGATTCATCTACTCGTTCTTCGCGTTCTTCGCGATCCTGTCTTTCTTCTTCGTCAAGTACAAGATCAAGGAGACCAAGGGAATGGAGCTCGAGGACATGGAGATCTGACATGCCGATGTTCGTCGTCCAATACACCTACACCCCCGAAACGTCCTCCGGGCGTGACGATCACCGAACCGATCACCGCGCGTGGCTGCGCGAACTCGAGCGCCGCAAGATCCTCCGATCGTCGAGCCCACTCGCCGATCACAGCGGTGCCACGATGATCGTCGAAGGCACCGACAAGGCAAGTGTGGAGCGAATGTTCGCACACGATCCCTTCGCCCTGGCCCATCTGATCGATCGCGTTCAGATCGAAGAACGTGTGGCCGGGACGTAGCAGGCCGTCGAGTCCTTGCGCAGTCCTACGGCCACCACCGCCAGAACGATCACGTAGACAACGCAATACGCGTTCCGTAGTCCGGCGTCGACGATCGGCGATACGGACTGCATGAACGTGCCGATCACCACAACATCGGCCTGTGTGCGATACCAGGCCACGAAAGGTGCAGTGGCGGCGAGCACTCCGAGGACACGCAGCGTGCGGCCGCGCCCGCTCGTTCGCGAACTCGTACACGCGTCGAGTCCGATCACCAGCAGCGGAACACACCACACCCAATGGTGGCCCCAGGAGAACGGCGAGACCATCGGGGCCGTGAGACCACACACCGTCATGGCCAGCAGTGTTCTACCCGCACGGTGAGCTCGGTACGACACCCACATCCCCGCAGCGAGGACGACCACCGCGGCCGGCAACCACACGATCACCGGCGGGTGCTCGGTTCCCCACGCCCGCGCCACCATTCCCCGAACCGACTGATTCGCGGGAGACGTGGTCGACCCCACTCGGTCCGAGGCGAGGATCGCCGAGGTCCAATAGCGCCACGCGTCGGAGGACACGACCACGAACCCGATCACCACCGTGACCAGACCGGTGCCGGCCGCCGTCCATGCCGCTCGCCACTGCCGCTGCACGATCGACATGACGATGAAGAGGCCGGGCGTCAGCTTCAGACCGGCCGCGATTCCGACGCCGACCCCCCGAAGCCGACTGCCCTCGGGCCGGCCGAGATCCCACAGCACCAACACGAGCAACAGCAGGTTGATCTGACCCAACCACAGCGACATGCGCACCGGCTCGAGCCACGAGCAGCCCAGTGCCAGAGCAGCACTCACCACTCTGGTCCGTGTGCAGTTCTCGTATCCGAGTCGTCGCCAACTCAGATGGACGACGACGTAGAGCAATACGACATTGGATATGTTCACCAGCAATCCGGCCGCGGTGTCGGACAGCAACCCCAGCGGAGCGAACAGCACAGCAGCGAACGGCGGATACGTGAACGGCAGTGTGCCGAACAGCGAGAACGAGTACAGCTCTTCGCTACTGAGCACGGTTGCACCGCCGTGTCGGTAGACGAGCGCGTCGACACCGTTGCCGAACAATCCGTACAAGGAGTCGAACGACAGCAGACGATCGTGTGCGGCGAACGCCACCACACCGATTACCGCCGTCATCGCCACGAACCACCGCGAATGCCGTCGCCCGGTCCCGTCGTTCCGGGAATCCGGTGCCGGTGTTCCATCCACGGATTCCATGGCCGCCCAGTCGGGGTCACCGTTGCGTGGAGTCGGATCGATTTCGCTGTCCGAGACGCCGGTTCTACCGTCGAAGACGAGGGTCATGAGCGAAACATGCCAGTCGTCCCGGTTTCGGCATCTACGACACACCAGTCACACAGGTCACATATTCGCAAAGAAAAACATCGAAGCCCGGAGACGACGCCGACGAACCTGCGGGCCGCAACGGCACGCGACGGTGCATTGCCGAGTTCGATTGCTCGGACTGTCGGCTACGGTGCCGGCATCCCGCGGGCCTTCGGTGTGCTGCGTCGTGCAATGGGCGACGCAACGGTGGGAACCGTCGGTTCTGTTCCTTCTCGTGATGACGGCTCCGAGAGCAGTCGCGGGCGCGGTGGCCGGACGACGCGCGTTCTACGGCGTCGACGTCCGGCGAGAGACCGTCGTCAGAGGCTCTTGACCCAGTGCGACACGCGCTGCACGACGTCCTCGCAGGTGAGGCCGAGTTCGTGGTGCAGCTGATCGCGCGATGCGTGGTCCAGGAATCGTTGTGGCACACCGAGATCGCGGCACGGGGTATCGACGCCTGCGCCACGCAGAGCCGCAGACAGTGTCGAACCGATGCCACCGTGCAGGCCACTGTCCTCGAGGGTGACCACGAGCCGGTAATCCTCGGCCAGCTTCAACAGCGACTGCGGGATCGGCAGCACCCACCTTGGGTCGACCACGGCAGCGGAGATGCCGTCGTGCTGCAGCTTCTCGGCTGCATCCATGGCCATCTGCCCGAACACTCCGACGGCCACGATCAGCACATCGCCCGTGGCACCGGACGGCTCGGTCAGCACGTCGACGATTCCGTCCAGTCTGCGCGTCGCGGGCACGGTTTCGGTCACCGCGCCCTTCGGGAAGCGCAGGGCAGTGGGTCCGTCGGACGTTGCGATGGCCTCTGCCAGTTCTTCTCGCAGGGTCTCGGCATCTCGCGGTGCCGCCACCTTCATACCGGGGACGATGCCGAGCAGAGACATGTCCCACATGCCGTTGTGGCTGGCACCGTCGGCCCCGGTGACACCGGCACGGTCCAGCACCACCGTGACCGGCAGTCCGAGCAACGCCACGTCCATCAGCAACTGATCGAACGCGCGATTGAGGAAGGTGGAGTAGATGGCGACCACGGGATGCATTCCGCCCAGCGCGAGCCCGGCCGCCGACGTCATCGCGTGCTGCTCGGCGATCCCGACGTCGAACAACCGATCGGGGAAGCGAACCCCGAACGCGGCGAGACCGGTGGGCGCGGCCATCGCTGCGGTGATCGCTACGACGTCCTCGTTCTGCTCGCCCTGCTCGATCAGTGCCGCAGAGAACACCGAGGTCCAGTCCGGAGCCGACTTGGACCGCGCCAGCCCCGTCAACGGATCGATGATCCCGGTGGCGTGCATCTGATCTGCGACGTCGTTCTCGGCGTGAACGTAGCCCATACCTTTGCGCGTCACCGCGTGGACGATGACCGGACCGCCGTATGCCTTGGCTCGGCGCAGCGCGGATTCCATTGCATGCTGGTCGTGACCGTCGACCGGACCCAGGTACTTGATGCCGAGATCGGTGAACATGACCTGCGGGCTGATGGCGTCCTTCACCCCGGCCTTCATACCGTGCAACATGGCGTAGGCAGTGGGACCGACGATCGGAATGCGACGAACGATGCGGCGACCGTTGTCCAGCACCTTCTCGTACCCGGGCTGAAGGCGAAGGGCCGCCAGATGATCGGCCAATCCCCCGATGGTCGGGGCGTACGAGCGACCGTTGTCGTTGACGACGATAACCAGGGATCGATCGCGGCCTGCGGCGATGTTGTTGAGCGCCTCCCAACACATTCCGCCGGTGAGCGCGCCGTCACCGACGACAGCGACGACGTGCCGGTCGGTTTCGCCCTTGAGCGCGAAGGCTTTGGCCAGGCCGTCGGCATAGGAGAGCGAGGCCGACGCGTGCGAGGACTCCACCCAGTCGTGCTCGCTCTCGACCCGTGACGGGTAGCCGGACAGGCCGCCCTGCTTACGGAGCGTGTCGAACAGACCCGTGCGTCCGGTCAGCATCTTGTGCACGTACGCCTGATGACCGGTGTCGAAGATGACCGGATCGTTCGGGGAGTCGAAGATGCGATGAATCGCCAACGTCAGTTCCACGACACCGAGATTGGGACCGAGGTGGCCGCCGGTAGCGGACACCTTCTCGACGAGAAACGCGCGGATCTCGCGAGCCAGTTCGGCCAGCTCCGCACTGCCGAGGTCGCGCAAGTCCTCGGGCGTCTGAATTCGAGCTAGGACACCCAACGAGATCGCTCCCTTCGGCCGGAAAACACAATGGAAATTTCAGTCTACGGAGTGACCGTGCCCTGCTGCTCCGCCCAGCGTCGTGACGCCGACAGTACCGTCGAACGTCGAGGTGCCCTGGGTCAGCCGCCCCTAACCTCGACGCTGCCGAATCGGACATCACACATACAGTGTGGCCCATGAGCAACGTGGTCGATGCCATCCTGCGCCGAGTTCACGAACTGTGCCGTGACGACACGTCCGGGCAGGTGGCGGACTACATCCCCGAACTCGCTGCCGTCACGCCGGACGGATTCGGTATCGCGCTGACGACCACGGACGGTTACGTCTACGAAGTCGGCGACACCGGACTCCCCTTCACGATCCAATCGATCTCCAAGCCGTTCACGTACGCATTGGCGCTGGCCGACCGGGGCCTGGACGTCGTGGCGAGCAAGATCGACATCGAACCGTCCGGGGAACCCTTCAACGAGATCAGCCTCGATCCCGTCACCGAGCGACCACGCAACCCGATGATCAACGCCGGTGCCATCACGTCGGCGTCGCTCATCGCCGGTCGCAGTGCCGAGGATCGATTCGAGCGCATTCGCGCCTCGTACTCGCGGTATGCGGGGAGGTCTCTGACGTTCAACGACGCCGTCTATCGGTCGGAGGCGCGCACCGGCAATCGCAACCGCGCCATCGGGTACATGCTCCGTTCGTTCGACATCATCGACCACGATCCCGATGCTGCCGTCGATCTGTACTTCCGCCAGTGCTCGATCGATGTCACCGCCGCCGACCTCGCCATGATGGCGGCCACCATGGCCAACAACGGCGTCAATCCCCGGACGCGGGAGCGTGCGCTCGCACCGGCCCTCGTCGAACGAGTGCTGTCGGTCATGACGACATGTGGGATGTACGACGGCGCAGGCGACTGGGTCGCGAGGGTCGGCCTGCCGGCCAAGAGCGGAGTCGGGGGCGGGATCCTCGCGGTTCTTCCGGGACAGATGGGCATCGCCGTCTACTCCCCGCGGCTCGACTCGCACGGCAACAGCGTGCGCGGAGTCGCCGCCTGTCGCGAACTCTCGACACGCCTCGAACTGCACTTTCTGCACGTCACTCGTGCGGCGAAGTCCTCGATCCGGCGTCGCTACGTGGTGACCGAGGCTCCGTCGCGCAAGCGGCGTTCCGACACCGAACAGGCCACTCTGGCCGCCGTGGGCGAACGCGCCCGCGTGTACGAACTGCACGGCGATCTGCTGTTCTCCGGTGCCGAGACCGCCGTTCGTGAGATCGGCGACCTGGATCGGGAACTCGATGCGCTCGTCATCGACGTGCGCGGCGTCGACGAGGTCAGTGCGATCGCCCGCACCATGTTCGAGGACCTTCGTCGGGATCTCGCCGAACACGGCTGCGTGGTGGCTCTGGTCGACCCGAGAGCGATCATGGGGCACACCACCTCGAGCCTCGACCCGTCCGATCCGGCCGGTCGGGTGTACTCGAGCCTCGGTTCGGCCGTTCAATGGGCAGAGAACCTGCTGCTGGATCGTCACTGCGCAGGCGCGCGACAGCCGGCCGTCGTCGCTATCGCAGAGCACCCGCTGCTTGCCGGGCTCTCGGCCGAACAGTTCGAGGCGGTGACGCCCTACCTGGAGAAGCGGCACTACGCGCGTGGCGACGTGATCGTTCGTCACGGTGCCCCGGCGGCAGGCCTGTTCCTGATGCTGCGCGGCGAGGTGACCTCGACGGCCGTCGCCGCCGACGGTGGCAAGCACCGCATCACGACTCTCTCCCCCGGCATGAGCTTCGGCGAGATGCCGTTGCTGATGTCGGTGCCCTTCTTGCTCGACATGGTCGCCGAGACACCGGTCGACCTCGTTGTGGTGTCGGTGGAGCACTTCCAGGCACTCACACGCGACGCACCGGAGGTCAAGCTGGCGCTGCTGGAGAACCTCGCCACCGGAGCCTACGGCCAGATGGCAGCGGTGATCAGAACGCTCGGGCGGTTCGACATCGGCATCTGACCGAATGTCGAACCGCCCGAGGCGACTGTTCTCGTGCTGTGGTCAGGCACCCAACGTGAGCATCGTGAGCACCTCGGTGGGCTGGGCCGACCCGCCTGCGGGTTCCAGCGAGAACGCGAAGTTGGTCGAGGAACCGAGACCGTCGACCACCGTTCCGGACTCCGAGGTCAGCTGATCCTCGGTCACGACGCCGGCCGAGCGAGGTGAGCCGTCCACGAACCACATCTGGTACACGCGACCGGGCGGCGGCTGTGGGACTCCGTCGAGATCGACGACGACCGCGTTCTGGGAAAGCGAGTACGACACGGTGGCCGAGCCGCCACCGGGGAACTCCGCCGACACCTGACGTGAGTCGGGCGCGGCCACGATCTGCTCCGCCTGAGACGGCTGCGCATCGTTGCCCATCGTCTGGCTGACGACCACCACTCCGCCGACGGCGACGACCACCGCGGCCGCAGCCGAGACCATCGAGTACCGCCAGGCCTTCGAGCGCTCCCGCCGATGCCGGTGCAGTGGTGTGACGTTCGGTGGCAACTGGTGGACCGTGGGCTCCTGGTCGCTGACGGCGACCCGATCGAGCACCGAACGACGCAGTCGGTCGGGTGCGGGTGTCGCATCCGCCGCGGCCGCCAGGGCCAGCGTCTCGTGGATCTCGCTCACGAGAATGTCGAACTGGGCTCGCGCGGTGTCGTCGACGCGTAGGCGCTCGGCCTCGATGTCGCGTCGCTCGGCGTCGGTGGTCGCGTGGAGGGCGTAGACCTCCGCGTCGTCGAGTAGTCGCTGCCGTGACGAGTCGCTCATTGCGGGATCACCCCCAGACATGTTTTCAACTTGATCAATCCATCTCGTATGCGCGATTTGATGGTGGGAACCGCGACCCCGAGCCGCTCCGCAACTTCGCGATAGGTGTAACCGCTGTAATAAGCCATTCGTACCGACTCGCTCTGCGTATCGGTCAGAGTTTCGAGACAGGCCACGACGGCCTCGGACTCGAGCCGCTGCGTCACCGTCTCGAGTACCTCGTCGTGCTCCGGTGTGTGGCTGACTGCGCCGTACGCGGCCTCACGATCGGTACCCGATTGCTCGCTCCGGACACGATCGACCGCGCGACGGTGCGCCAGAGTCATGATCCACGCCAGTGGACTGCCCTGGTTCGGGTCGTAATTGGGTGCCGCGCGCCAGATCTGGAGGAACACCTCCTGCGCTGTCTCCTCGCTGTACCCCGGGTCTCGAAGCACCCGCAGCACCATTCCGTAGACCCGCGACGACGTCGCGTCGTACAGCTCGGCGAACGCCGCCCGGTCGCCTTGGGCAACCGACGCCATCAACCGTCGCAGACGATCGGTCTCGTCGGCACGCAGGTTCTTGAGCTGTGGACTGGGAACAGCGCACACCGCGTCCTGTGCCGCGTAGCTATCCGAGGCATCGGGCGTCGTCCGGTCACGGCCGGCATTCGACGTTCCCGACGCATCCGACATCGGCGCGCTCATCGGAAGGTCGTCCCAACAGACGGGTTCATGATCGAGTTCATCGATCACGACACTAGTGGTCATATCGCTCTCATATCGAAACCTCCGCGTTTTCCCGCCGCAGTACATATTCGGAACAAACCGACCGGAGGATGGTTCGGGACGAAAATTCGTTTGCGCAGATGTGGACCGCATTTCATCCTTGGTGGAGAATCGGACAATCGCGGGGAATCGGGCGGCGGCCCATCGGAGGAATCGAGAGACATGGCGGCGATCGAGACACACGGTCTGGTCAAACGTTTCGGAACGAACACCGCGGTCGATGGAGTCGACCTCTCCATCCCCTCCGGCGGTGTCTACGGCGTGCTCGGGCCGAACGGCGCAGGGAAGACGACGACCATCCGGATGCTGGCCACACTGCTTCCGATCGACGGAGGCAGCGCCCGGGTGCTCGGTCACGACGTCGCGAGCGAACCGGAGGCCGTACGGCAGAAGGTCGCTCTGACAGGGCAATTCGCGTCTCTGGACGAGGATCTCACCGGTACGGAGAACCTGGTGCTGCTCGCCCGGTTGCTCGGCTACTCCCGTCCCGCCGCCCGATCACGAGCCGAGCAGCTGCTGACGGCATTCGACATCGCCGATGCCGGACCACGACAGGTCAAGACGTACTCCGGCGGCATGCGCCGTCGCATCGACATCGCCGCCAGCATCATCGTCACTCCCGAACTGATCTTCCTCGACGAGCCCACCACCGGGCTCGACCCTCGCAGCCGAAACCACGTGTGGGAGATCGTCCGCGCCTTGGTCGCAGGCGGGACGACTGTGTTGCTGACCACACAGTATCTGGACGAGGCCGATCAATTGGCCGGGCGTGTCGCAGTCATCGATCGCGGCAAGGTCATCGCCGAGGGAACGACGGGCGAGCTGAAGGCGTCGGTGGGATCGAATTCACTGCACCTGCGAGTTCTCGAGGCGTCCCAGCGGTCGGCCGCCGCAGGGATCCTGCGAGATCTAATCGGCAGCAACGTCACCGAGGACCCGGATCCGTCCACCGTCACCGCACGGTTGAGCAACCCGGCGCAGGCCGCGCCGGTCCTGCCTGCACTCGAGACCGCAGGCATCTCGATCGCGTCGTTCACGCTGGGACAGCCGAGCTTGGACGAGGTGTTTCTCGCTCTCACCGGGCACGACGCCGGTGCCACAGTCGAATCCGACCGGGAGGTTGCATCGTGACCACCGAAGCCCAGCAGACGGCGCCACAGGCGTCGACGATTATCGATGTACTCGGTGCCGCCGGGCCTCGCCCGCCTCGTCCGTCGTCGTTGTCGACGTCGTTGAGCTTCGGATGGCGAGCGCTGCTCAAGATCAAGCACGTTCCCGAGCAATTGTTCGACGTGACGGCCTTTCCCATCATGTTCACGTTGCTCTTCACGTACCTGTTCGGCGGCGCACTGGCCGGGTCGACCGAGGCGTACATCCAGTTCCTGCTCCCCGGCATTCTCGTGCAGACCGTGGTGATGATCACCATGTACACCGGAGTGACGATGAACAAGGACATCGAGAAGGGCGTCTTCGATCGATTCCGTTCGCTGCCCATCTGGCGGCCGTCGCCGTTGGTCGGTGCCCTGCTCGGCGACGTCGTGCGCTACACGCTGGCTTCGGTGATCGTGCTGATCCTCGGATTGATCCTCGGTTTCCGGCCGCAGGGTGGTCTTGTCGGTGTGGTCGCGTCGATCGCTCTGCTGCTGCTGTTCTCGTTCTGCCTCTCCTGGATCTGGACCATGATCGCGATGATCGTCCGTACCGAGGCTGCGGTGATGGGGGTGTCGATGTTCATCCTGTTTCCGCTCACGTTCGCGAGCAACATCTTCGTCGACCCCAGCACGATGCCCGGTTGGCTGCGCGCGTTCGTCGACGTCAACCCGGTCAGCTTTCTGGTCACGTCGCTGCGTGGACTGATGCAGGGCGATGTCGACACGGGCGGGCTTGGAGTGACGCTGATGCTGTGCGCGGCAATGCTGGCGGTGTTCGGGCCGATCACGATGCGCCTGTACAACCGAAAGTCCTGACGAACGCGCTGCGCTGCGCCTCGATCACGAGGCCGCGCGTGCTCGATGCCTGCGTACTGCGTCGCGATTGGAGCACACCGTTCCGCAGTACCGCTGCCTGCCCGTTCTCGAGGTGTCGGCGAAGGCGAGTGTGCAGTCTGCGGCGGCGCAGCGAGCGAGGCGAGACATCCCGCGTCCGGTCAGATGCAACGCGGTGCCGACGCTCACCAGGGCCCTGATGACCCCGCCGAGTTCGATGTTGGGGTCGCGATAGTGCATGTGCCAGCCGTCGTCGGCATGGTTGGTCAACCGTGGGTAGGCCGACGCCTGTGCCAGTAGAGCATTGAGCTCGTCGGCCCGATCGGTTTCGGTGCTCGCGTCCACCACCCGCGCCCAGTCACGCAGGAACTGGAGGGTGTCGACCAGATCGGCATCCGTGGCGATCCAGTCCGGTACGAGGCCGGCGTCCACGCAGCGTTCGCCCAGCTCGGTCGCCGACGTGGGCGGCGAATTGAGCAGGTCGATACCGAGTTTCACGGCATACTCGCCGTAAGGGTTGATGTGCACAAGACCATTACATCACGATGGACGCATGCACACCGAACACACCACACACACCTGGACCACCCACTCCACCCACGACACGAGCGAGGGGCTCGTCGGATACCAGGGCTGCCGGTGCGGTGCTCAGCGCATCGTGTCCGTTCCCATGCACACCTTCGCCCCGGTCGCCGAAGTTGCACACCGGATCTGATCGATTGCCGCAGCCCTCACCGACGAACGAAACGACCGATGCACTCGACGTGGCTGGTCGACGGAAAGGCGTCGAAAGCGCGCATGTCGTCGAGCTCGTATCCAGCAGCCCGATACAAGCTCACATCCCGTGCGAACGAGGCCGGATCGCATCCGATGTGCACCACCGAACGCGGAGACCGGACGGCGACGGCATCGACGACGTCCCGTCCTGCTCCCGCGCGAGGTGGATCGAGCACCGCTACCGACACCGGATCGGTCAACGCATCGATCGAGCGCTCGACCCGACCCGGCACGAACGTGACCTGCGGCAGATCCCGCAGCGCCGAACGGCCGTCCTCGGCTGCCCGACGAGAGAACTCGACACTGGTGACCCGGCCGCTCGGACCCACCCGATCGGCCAGGGCGGCGGCGAACACCCCGACGCCTCCGTACAGATCCCACGCACCGTCACCCGACGTGGCGTCCGCCCATTCCCGCACCACATCGGTGTACACCTGCGGCGCGCCGCGGTGAGCCTGCCAGAACCCGGTGGCGTCGAGGGTCCATGCCCTGCTCGAGACGTATTCGGTCACCCGACCCGATCCGATCACGGCCTTCTCGGGCCGGGAGCGAGACGACGCTGCCCGACGCGCCGACGCTCCACGACGACCCGGCGATCGGCGTCCGGTGGGCGAGAGTTGCGCCGGCGCGATCTCCACCACATGCCGCTCGCCGTCCCCGTCGAGCACCACCTGCAGCTCGGCACCCGGCCGCCACTGCTGATCCGACAGTCCCACGAACGCGGCAGAATCCATTTGGGGACAGGTGAGTTCGGTGACGATCGAGCTACTGCGATAGCGGTGATAGCCGGGCCTACCGCCGGCATCGACGGCGAGTCGCACTCGGGTTCGCCACCCGGTTCCGTCGCCGGACCCCGGTAGTTCCTCCACCTGCACCTCACGCTCGATTCCGGCGACGCGGCGAAGTTGTTCGGCGACGACGAACGACTTCAGTCGCCGCCCGGCATCGGCAGTGGCGTGGGAGTAGTCGCAGCAGCCCGAGCCGCCCGGTCCGGCAATGGGACAGCGCGCGTCCACCCGGTCCGAAGACGCCGACAGAATCTCGACGGCATCGGCACGACAGAACGACCCGCCCCGATCTTCGGTCACCTTGGCCACGACCCGTTCACCCGGCAGTCCGTGCCGTACGAACATCACCCGGCCGTCGTGGCGGGCCACGCAGAATCCGCCGTGCCCCGGCGCGCCCAGTTCGACCTCGAGCAGCAGCCCGAACCAGCTCTCGCTCACTTGCCCGCCGGAGGCTCGTAGCCGCGACGCGACGCACCGGGCGCATTGCCGAGCACCTCACGCTTGGCCTTCTCGGACGACCGCAGCTGCCACGGCACGCTCGTGACCATCACGCCCGGCTGGAACAGCAGGCGAGACTTCAGTCGCAACGCACTCTGATTGTGCAGAACCTGCTCCCACCAGTGACCGACCACATACTCGGGAATGAAGACCGTGACGACGTCCCGAGGCGAGTCGCGACGAACCCGCTTGACGTAGTCCAGGACCGGTTTGGTGACTTCTCGGTAGGGCGACTCGACGACCTTGAGCGGCACCGAGACGTCACTGGCTTCCCACTCCCGAACCAGTGCGCGAGTATCGGCTTCGTCGACGTTGACGGTCACGGCCTCGAGGGTGTCGGGCCTGGTTGCTCGGGCGTACGCCAACGCGCGCAGGGTCGGCATGTGCAGCTTCGAGACCAACACGATCGAGTGTGTGCGGCTGGGCAGAACTCCGTCCCATTCCTCGTTCTCGAGCTCCCGCGCCACGGTGTCGTAGTGCTTTCTGATCATGCGCATCAGGACGAAGATCGCCACCATCGCCACGATCGCGATCCACGCGCCGGCGGCGAACTTGGTGATCAACACGATGACCAGCACCGTTCCGGTCATGCCGAGACCGACTCCGTTGACCACCCGTGAGCGGTGCATGCGCCGCCGTTGCTCGGGATCGGTCTCGGTGGCCAACAGCCGCGTCCAGTGCCGAACCATCCCGGTCTGACTGAGGGTGAACGAGACGAACACCCCGACGATGTAGAGCTGAATGAGCTTGGTTACCTCGGCACCGAACGCGACGACGAAGACGATCGCAGCTCCGGACAGAAAAAGGATGCCGTTGCTGAAGGCAAGACGGTCGCCACGAGTGTGCAGCTGCCTCGGCAGGTACCGGTCCTGGGCCAGAACCGAACCGAGAACGGGGAAGCCGTTGAACGCGGTGTTGGCCGCAAGCACCAGGATGAGGGCCGTGACGGTCGTGATGAAGAAGAATCCAGCGGGGAATCCGCTGAACACCGCCTCCGCGAGCTGCGCGATCAACGTCTTCTGCTGGTACCCCTCCGGCGCGCCGACCAGCTGAATATCGGGATCCAGGGCGTACTTGATGCCGATCTTCTGTGCGAGCACGATGATGCCCATCAGCAATGTGATGCCGATGGCTCCGAGCAGCAACAAGGTGGTCGCGGCGTTACGCGACTTCGGCTTCTCGAATGCGGGTACCCCGTTGCTGATGGCCTCCACCCCGGTCAGCGCCGCGCAACCGGAAGAGAAGGCGCGCGCGATGAGGAACGCGAATGCGATGCCGTACAGGTGCGAATCCTCGGCCTTCAGATCGAAGGTTGCCGATTCTGCATGAATGTCGTCGCCGAGAACGTAGACCCTGAACAGGCCGTACGCCAACATCAGGAACATGCCACCCATGAAGGCATACGTCGGGATCGCGAACGCAGCCCCGGACTCGCGGATGCCCCGAAGATTGACGGAGGTGACCAGGACGATGGCCACCACGGCGAACAGCACCTTGTGCTGGGCCACGAACGGAACCGCTGATCCGATGTTCGACGCCGCCGCCGAGATCGACACCGCCACGGTCAACACGTAGTCGACCAACAGTGCGCTGCCGACCGTCAATCCGGCCGCGGGGCCCAGGTTTGTGGTCGCGACCTCGTAGTCGCCGCCGCCGGACGGATAAGCATGCACGTTCTGTCGATAGCTGGCCACGACGACGGCCATCACCACGCAGACGGCGAGACCGATCCACGGGGTGAAGGCGACTGCCGAGATGCCCGCCACCGACAGCACCAGGAAGATCTCTTCCGGTGCATAGGCAACCGACGACATGGCGTCCGAGGCGAACACCGGCAACGCGATCCGCTTGGGAAGCAACGTATGACCGAGCTTGTCACTGCGGAACGGCTTACCGAGCACTAGCCGCTTGGCGGCAGTCGAGACCTTGGACACGCACAGAAGCGTAGGCCGTCCTCCTGCGGACGTCTCAACCACGCGCCCGAAACTGCGTCGGAGCGCACCCTCGGTCGGTACGGTGACCGATCCCCCGATACGTTGGTGCACGCCTGCCGGTCGTGGCAGTGTCGGTCGGCAGTGGTCGACCATCGAGATCGGGACGGAGCTGGGCGTTGTACGTAGTTGTGATGGGATGTGGCCGCGTCGGCGCATCGCTGGCCGGGGCGCTCGAACGCATCGGACACGAGGTCGCGATCATCGACCGCGACGAAACAGCCTTTCTGCGCCTGGACCCCGACTTCGCCGGGCATCGCGTCGTCGGCATGGGTTTCGACCGAGATGTGTTGGTGAGCGCGGGAATCGAGAAGGCCGAGGCCTTCGCGGCCGTGTCGTCCGGCGACAACTCCAACATCATCTCCGCCCGTGTCGCTCGAGAGACGTTCGGCGTCGACAAAGTGGTCGCAAGGATCTACGACGCCAAGCGCGCGGCCGTCTACGAACGCCTCGGCATCCCGACGGTCGCCACCGTCCCCTGGGCCACCGATCGTTTTCTGCACAACCTGTTGCGCGACGACCCCACCACCAAATGGCGCGATCCCTCGGGCAGCGTCGCCGTCGTCCTGCTCGACTTCCACGACGCCTGGATCGGCAAGAAGCTCTCGGTACTCGAGGACGCCACCAACTCGCGGGCCGCGTTCGTCATCCGGTTCGGCAGCGGACTGCTACCGGACAAGCGAACCGTCATCCAGGCCGGCGACGAGGTGTACGTCGCCGCGGTCTCGGGAACCGTCGCCGAAGCCATTGCGCTGGCCGGCAACCCGCCGCCCTCGGACGACTGATGCACGAGCGCACGTTCCCCACCTCCCCCATCGACCCGAACGGGAAGCCATGAAAGTCGCTATCGCCGGAGCCGGCGCAGTCGGCAGATCCATCGCACGCGAGTTGATTCGCAGCGAACACGATGTGATGCTCCTCGAACGCAAACTCGACCACGTCGATCAGGCCGCCATCCCGGAAGCGGAATGGGTGTTGGCCGACGCGTGCGAGTTGAGTCTGCTCGAAGCCGCGCACCTCGAGAATTACGACGTGGTGATCGCTGCCACCGGAGACGACAAGGCCAACCTAGTGCTCAGCCTGCTGGCCAAGACCGAGTTCGGCGTCAACCGCGTGGTGGCCCGGGTCAACGATCCGCGCAACGAATGGCTGTTCGACGCTGCCTGGGGTGTCGATGTCGCCGTGTCCACCCCGCGCATGCTCGCGTCCCTGGTCGAGGAGGCCGTATCGGTGGGCGACCTCGTTCACCTGATGACGTTCCGTAAGGGTCAGGCCAACCTCGTCGAGATCACGCTGCCGGAGAACACTCCCCTGGCGGGCAAGCCGGTCCGCAAGCTCCAATTGCCCAGGGACGCAGCGTTGGTGACGATTCTGCGCGGCGGTCGAGTAATCGTTCCCCAGCACGACGATCCGCTGGAGGGCGGCGACGAACTGCTGTTCGTCGCGGCCAAAGAGGTCGAGAACGAACTACGCGCCGCTGTCGGCCTGATCTGACGGCCGGTCCTGCTTGCGGTCTTCGCTCGACGCTGCGTCGAGCGCACGATCGGCCGCACGCACGGCCCAGAGCGTGACCAACAGCGCCACTCCCGTGAGCGGCCAGCCCATGCCGATGCGGGCAACGGCGAGCCAACCCGTCTGGTCGGAGTCGTAGAGCTGGGACTGAACGATGTATCGGGCACCGAACACCGACGCCCAGGCGATCGTGGCCACGTCGTAGTACCGCACGGCCGACCGGTTGCCACGCCACGACGTTCCGTTGCCGTTGAGGTATCCCCAGATGATGCCGACCAACGGCCAGCGCGCGAGCACCGACAGCACGAACGCCGCGCCGTAGGCGAGCGAGGTGTAGATACCGAACAGGAAGTAGCCCTTGGCATCTCCCGTCCGGTATGCGATGAATGCGCAGATTCCGACCCCGAAGAATCCCGAAATGGCGGGCTGAATCGGGCTACGACGAACCAGCCGCCACACCAACACCGCAGCGGCGACTCCCAGAGCGGACCACAGA
Organism: Rhodococcus sp. 06-470-2; assembly: GCF_002258235.1. Classification (NCBI taxonomy): domain Bacteria; kingdom Bacillati; phylum Actinomycetota; class Actinomycetes; order Mycobacteriales; family Nocardiaceae; genus Rhodococcus; species Rhodococcus sp. 06-470-2. The sequence continues at coordinate 311,447 of NZ_NOYB01000032.1, forward strand.
GCAGCGGCGAGACCGGCATAGCTGTTCACCGGAACGAAGACGACGACGGGCAAGGTCGAGTAGACGAGCCCGCTCAACCCGCCGAGCTGCTCGAGGACGGTGGGAGCCACCTTCTCGGCGGTCGTCGACGCGTCGGGCGCAGGTTCCGGCGTCGTCGACGGGGGCGGCACGGAATCGTCGCTGTTGGTCACGACAACGAGAGTGCCATACCGGCGACGATCAGCTGTCGTCGCGCAGTTCGTAATAGGGGTTGTAGACGATCTTGCGTCCGTCGCGCTCGCCGACGCGTCCGCGAACGAGCAGAGTCTTGCCGGGCTCGATTCCAGCGATCTTGCGTCGTCCGATCCACAGCAGCGTCACCGTGTCGGTGCCGTCGAAGAACTCGGCCTCGATGTTGGCGTTGGCCGCCTTCGAACAGGCTTCGACGCTGCGCAGTCGACCCAGCATCGTGACTTCTTCACCTCGCGAGCAATCGCACGCCCGCCGAGCCCCGGAGGCTTCGGAGGTTTCGGCCATCTCCTCGGCATCGAGTTGATCGATGTCCTCTGTCAACTTCCGCGTCAGACGGCGAAAGTATCCTGCGGCAGCGGGTGCCATTCTGTGCTCCAGCGGTGTGGGTCGTCCCCTCGTCGGGGTGGTACTTCGCCACTGTAGACCCGAAGTGTCACGCTGACCAACCGTCGTCACAGCGGTGTCGGCAGGCGTGCACAATCGTGTCGTGCACAGCCGATTCCACACCAGCACCGCGGTCGTTCTACCGGGGACGGGGTCCGATGCGCGGTTCGCCGCCGACGCGTTCTCGGCGGCATTCGACAGTGTGGGATTGACCACCGTGGCCGTCGAACCCGACCCGACCGCGGTGGTGGAAAGCTACCTGTCCGCCCTCGACGACGCAGCACATCGCCTCGGACCCGTCGTGGTCGCAGGGATATCCCTCGGGGCGGCCGTCGCGGTTCGCTGGGCTGCCGACAACGCATCGAACACCGCGGCTCTCGCACTCGCGCTGCCTGCGTGGACCGGAGACCCGGCCGGCTCCCCCGCGGCCCTGAGTGCGGAGTTCACCGCGCGATCCCTGCGCGAGCAGGGACTCGACGTCGTCACCGCGGCGATGGCAGCGTCGAGCCCGCCGTGGCTCGCGCACACTCTGCGCAGATCCTGGGCTGCCCAGTGGCCCGCCCTTCCCGGCGCGCTGGACGAGGCGGCTCGCCACCGCAGCCTCGAACTCGACGAGCTCGCTCGGGTAGAGGTACCCGCTGTCGTCGTGGGTGCGGTGGACGATGCAGTCCATCCGATCGAGGTCGCTCGACAGTGGGCTCGGGCACTGCCGAACTGCGAACTGCGCACGGTGACCCTGGACGGCATTGGAAGCGACCCGGGATGCCTCGGCCGAGCGGCCGTCGACGGTCTCGGCGAGCGGTCGGGTCAGCCGCCCAGCTGCTGAATCGCCGATCCCGACGCTCCCCGACGCGGCGCTCGGTCACGCTCGGCAGCGGTCGGCTGCGGAGCCGTTTCCTGTTGCGGCGCTGCAGATTCCGACGTCGGTACCGCAGCCCGAGGCTCCGCGGCCGGTTGCGCCGCGCTCTGCTGAGCTGCCGCCTGCTGCTGTGCGGCTGCCGCGAGCTGCTCGGCCAACACCTGCGGCAACACCACCGGTAGCGGTGTCCGAACGGGGTGCGGTTCGGTACCCCGATCCACCACTGTCTGCCGCAGGATCGTGTGTGCCAGCCGGACGAGCGGTTGGCCCTCGGCCACCGCGCCCGAGGGACCCGCCAGCACGCAGCGAACCATCCAGCGATATCCGTCGACTCCGATGAAGCGCAGGTCTGCGTTGGCCGTGACACCGAGCAGTTCGCGTCCCCACGGACCCGTCTCGACCGTCGTCTCGGCCTTGTCGTTGCGCAGAGACGTCGCCAGATCCGCTGCCACCTCACGCCACTGACCGGGCGATTTCGGTGCCGCGTAGGCCGCGATGGTGATGCGCCCGAACTGCGTGACGATGTGCACTGCCTGCGGGCTGCCTGCCTGCGACATCTCGACCTGGAGTTGCCCGCCCTCCGGCAACGGAATCAGTACCGAACCGAGGTCGAGACGCGTCGCCGCGACCGTCTCGCGATCGTCGTCGAGGTCCCCGAGGTCGTGGGGACCGTCGGCGGCTTTGTTCGCGGCCTCGATATCGTCGTCCTCGTCTTCGACGCTGTCGACGAATGGCTCCGCACCGGGCGCGGAGGCACTGCCGGCGTCGTTCTTCTTACGCCGTCCGAACATGTTCAACTCTCTTCTTCTCGGTTGCTTCCACTGTGCCTGCCCGCGGCGAACGTCGTGGCGGAACTCACTGCTCCAGACTCGCATGGCCACCGGTCGAACCGTGACCACCGGCCCCTCGAACGGTGTCGTCCAACTCGTCGACCTCGACGAAAGTCACCAGCTCGACTCGCTGCACTAGCAGTTGAGCAATACGGTCGCCTCGCTCGAGCTCGATCGGAGTGTGCAGGTCGTGATTGATCAGACAGACCTTGATCTCGCCGCGATATCCGGCATCGATGGTGCCCGGGGTGTTGACCACCGACAGACCCGATTTCGCCGCCAACCCCGATCGCGGATGCACCAGTCCGACGGTTCCGACCGGGAGAGCGATCGCGATTCCGGTCCCCACCAGGACGCGTTCGCCCGGAGCGATGGTCACTGCGGCCGTCGTTCGCAGATCGACTCCCGCATCACCCTCGTGCGCCCGTGTCGGCACCGGAAGCTCCGGATCGAGTCGGCGCACCCGGACCTCGGACAACGGATCGGAGGGCCGGCGCGGGGTGCGGGGTCGGTCGACGGACGGTTCGGTGCCGGTCTCGGTGACTTCGTCGCTCACGTCGAACGAGACTACGCTGGCCGGCTTCGGTCTCGGCGTGGCGACTACCCTGGGACTCGTGACTGCAGATCGACAGGCCGAACACGCGTCGGAGTCCGGCGACTCCACCCCCGACACGGGCTCCACCGCACCCGAGAACTCGATGCTGTACTCCGAGCGACTGTGGGTACCGATCTGGTGGTGGGGAGCGGGCGCGGCCGTCGCTGTGTTGCTGGCTGCGGAGATCCACATGGGTGCGCCCGGCATCCGTGCCTGGCTGCCCTACGTCGTGTTGCTCCCGCTCATCGCGTGGGCGTTGTTCGCTTTCAGCAGGCTGCGCGTCGAGGTGGTCGCCGGTGCGACCGGTGCCGAGTTACGCGTCGGGTCCGCTCATCTGCCCCTCGATGTGGCGTCCAAGGCCGCCGTCGTTCCCGGGACAGCAAAAAGTGCGGCGCTGGGAAGGCAGCTCGATCCGCTGGCCTTCGTGCAGCACCGCACCTGGGTGAAACAGATGGTGATCGTGGTCCTCGACGACCCCGACGATCCGACGCCCTACTGGCTGATCAGCACCAAACGCCCCGAGGAGCTGTTGGCCGTCCTGACCGCGCACGGTGTCGAGGCGCGCTGACCTACCGGTCGCTCGACGGTCGGAGCCGTCGACACAGACCTGACCGAACCGATCAGGTCTGTGCGGAGAAGGTCACGCCGCGCAGTCGCGGCACATCAGAACACCGTTGGCGTCACTGGCCAGACGGCTGCGGTGATGGACCAGGAAGCAGCTCGAGCAGGTGAACTCGTCGGCCTGCTTGGGAACCACCCGGACCGAAAGCTCCTCACCGGACAGATCTGCACCGGGGAGCTCGAAGGACTCCGCGGTGTCGGATTCGTCCACGTCCACCACGGCGGACTGGGCCTCGTTGCGTCGGGCCTTCAATTCTTCGAGCGAGTCCTCCGACACATCGTCGGATTCTGTTCTTCTCGGTGCGTCGTAGTCGGTTGCCATTGTCCTCGTACCCCTCATCTTCGTGCGTGTGTGTGGTGAAAGCTGCCGATGTGGTCGGCTTGTGGCCGTCGGCTGTGAAGAGGGCGCTTGCTCGCTCCCACCGATGTTCGTATCTGTTCGAATCGTTCGTCGTCGCGCGGTGCCCGAAACTACACCGGGTAGTTCCCAGAACTCGCGGGTTGAAACCCGATCGAGACCTCGCTCACCTGATCGATTGGTGCACCGGCGTCCGATTCTTGAAGCACCGCGGCCGCCAGACAATAGCCGAAGCCGGTAGCAAAGCAGAAACCGAACCGCCGACGAGTCCATCACCTGGGTGCACGCCGCATCAACACCGGGATGGGCAGCTTCATTCCACCCTTCACAGAACACCTCTCGGTGCCGGTTTCGGCCTCCGAATCGGCCACCGCGCACTGGATCGAAGGAGGGTACGGCCGAGTGTGCCGCCCTCGCGCACCCCGGCCATCTACAGTAGGCACCGCGTCGGTGTGAACCGACTCTGCGAACCGGTCTCGGCGACTGCCGACGGAAAGGCGAAGATCACTGTGGTTTCTCTGATCACCGAAGGCCATTCGGTCGACGGCAAAGGTCGTCCGTTCCGTCGACGCCGTGCGTTTCCGATCATCGCGGTCTTCACGGTGCTCGCTCTCCTCGGAGTGCTGGTGTGGGTCAAGGTGTTCACCACCGCCGAGGCCACCTCGGCGACCGCCGAGTGCAATGCCCCGACCACAGCCGCCGCGACGGACGGTACCCAGCCGGTACCGCTCGGCGAGGAAGTGGACCCGTCGACCCTGCTCGACGTCGAGCCCGCCGCCCTGTCCGCATCGAAGGTCCGTGTCTTCAACGCGAACGGTGAGCGCGGACAGGCCGCTCACGTGGCCGCCCAGCTCAGCGATTACGGGTTCGCGAGCGCACCGGACGTCCAGGTCGGCAACGATCCGGTCTACATCGACCAGAACATGCAGTGCCAGGGGCAGATTCGGTTCGGCCCGGCCGGCCTGGCGGCAGCGAGCGCGGTGTCGCTGGTCGCCCCATGCGCCGAACTCATCGAAGATGCCCGCACCGACGACTCGGTCGATCTGGCACTCGGTACTTACTTCAGCGAGATCCAGCCCAACGACGACGCCGAGGAAGTGCTGCGCACTCTGGCCGGGGCCGCACCCGGTACTCCGCCTGCCCCACTCGATGCCGATCTGCTCGCGGCAGCACGCGAATCCCGCTGCTGACGCGCCGACGGCCTGTCAGCCGGGAATCGGATCGAGGGCGCCCGCGCTGCGCAGGACGGCCACGAAGGCGTCCGCGATCCCCGGGGCCGTTGCCACCGTCACCGCACCCTGCGCACTGCTGCTGTTGGCGGCGGGCACCCTGACGATCGCGCCTGCCTCGGCGGCGATCAGCGCACCCGCCGCCCAATCCCACGGACTGAGTCCGTGTTCGAAGTGAGCGTCCACCACTCCGGACGCGACCATGCAGAGATCGAGCGCAGCCGAACCGATCCGGCGTATGTCTCGCACCTGAGGCAGCAGTTCGGCGATGATCGCGCCCTGCACCGCTCGACGCCCTGATCCGTAGCCGAATCCGGTGGCCAACAACGTCATCGACACGTCGGTCACACCGGAACAGCGCAGCTGCTCCTGCGTACCGTCGGCCCTCTCCACCGTCGCCCCACGCCCGAGAGCGGCCGAGTAGACGAGCCCGCGGGCAACATCGATCACGGCCCCGGCAACACTGACACCGTCGATCTGGACCGCGACCGAGACCGCGTACGCCGGAATTCCGTACATGAAGTTGACGGTTCCGTCGATCGGGTCCAGCACCCAGCGCACACCGTCGAGCGAGTCGTCGTCGCTGCCTTCCTCCTCTCCGAGAATCGCATCCTCCGGCCGCAGCCGCGCCAGCATCTCGCGCAGGACGCGCTCGGTCTCGGTGTCCACGACGGTCACCGGATCGGTCGGCGTGCTCTTGGAGTGCACCGCGCCGTCACCCTCGCTCGAATCGCCGCCGAAGACCTCCGGGCGGCGCCGTCCGACATGCTCGGCGGCTCGCGTCGCGACCCGTACGGCGACCTCGCGCAGCGCATCGACCTCGCGCGTGTTCGATCCCTCGGCTGCCACCTGCTCTTCCGGCAATCGTGTACTGGCGGTGTCGGTCTGCGATCGGTCTGGTGTCGGCACGCGTACATCGCAACACACACCGACCTCCGAGCACCACCGCAGCGACCGCCGATGACGTCAGCGTCCCGCGAGCGCCGAAACGCACTATTGTTCGGAGGCGACGGCATCACACGGATTCGATCACGCCAGGAGCGGCATCCTCATGACACAGGCAGGTTCGGACAACACCACCGCTGCGGCAGCGCGCCACGGATTCGGCGTGGACGTGGGCGGCAGCGGCATCAAGGGCGGAATCGTGGACCTGAGCACCGGAGAGCTCGTCGGCGACCGCCACAAGATCGAGACGCCGCAACCGTCGACCCCCGATGCCGTCGCGCGCACCGTCGCCGAGATCGTCGCGCACTTCGAATGGACCGGCCCGGTGGGCGTGACGTTGCCCGCCGTGGTGACCGGCGGTGTCGCTCGCTCGGCCGCCAACATCGACAAGTCCTGGATCGACACCGACGCCCGCGCGTTGTTCGCGAAAGCCATCGGCACCGACAACGTCACCGTGCTCAACGATGCGGATGCGGCCGGAGTGGCCGAGGACAAGTACGGCGGCGGCAAGGGCAAGGACGGAGTCGTCGTGCTGTTGACGTTCGGCACGGGGATCGGTTCGGCCGTCCTGCACAACGGGGTTCTGCTTCCCAACACCGAATTCGGCCACATGGAGATCGACGGCAAGGAAGCCGAGCATCGTGCGGCGTCGTCGGTGAAGGAGAACCAGGGACTGTCCTACAAGGAGTGGGCCAAGGAGGTCTCGAAGGTTCTCGAGACGTTCGAGGCGCTGTTGTGGCCGGATCTGTTCATCGCAGGCGGCGGCATCAGCCGCAAGAGCGAGAAGTGGATTCCGCACCTGACCAATCGCACGCCCGTGGTTCCGGCAACCCTGCTGAACACTGCCGGGATCGTCGGTGCCGCTCTCGCAGCGGACTCCGCCGTACCGTCCGCCGAGACCGGTACGTCCGCGGGATCGGCACACTGACACGCGGGTTGCCACCTGCATAGGGCAAGGGTCGGTAACAAACTCCTGAGAGGTCGTTACAATGGTGTGTGCCGGTACGCAGCCGGCCGAATCCGAAGACCTCTCCGCCGGAAACAACTCTGGCGTGACGCCGCACGACTTCGTCACGAAAGGGCGTACGTGGCAGCCACCGATATCCGTCAGACCGTAGATTCCGAAACCGAGTCTGCGACACCTGCACCTGCTGTCAAGGCACCCGCTGCGAAGGCACCGGCAAAGAAGGCTCCCGCCAAGCGCGCCGCAGCCAAGAAGGCACCGGCGAAGAAGGCCGCAGCAAAGAAGACAGCAGCCGCACCGGCATCCGGGGACGACGCCGACGAGAGCACTCCCGGCATCGAGGACATCGACATCTCCGAGGGCGACCTCGCCGCCGCCGCCAACGATGTCGTCGAGGTGGTCGCTGCAGGTGACGACACCGAGGAGGACGTCACCGCCGAGCCGACCGCCGAGGACAAGGCATCCGGTGATTTCGTCTGGGACGAAGAAGAGTCCGAGGCACTGCGCCAGGCCCGTAAGGACGCCGAGCTCACCGCGTCCGCCGACTCCGTCCGCGCCTACCTCAAGCAGATCGGCAAGGTCGCGCTCCTCAACGCAGAGGAGGAAGTCGAACTGGCCAAGCGCATCGAGGCCGGCCTGTTCGCGGTCGAGAAGATGCGCGAGTCCGCGGAGAAGGGCGAGAAGCTCCCCGTTGCGCAGCGCCGCGACATGACGTGGATCTGCCGTGACGGTAATCGCGCCAAGAATCACCTCCTCGAGGCAAACCTTCGTCTCGTCGTCTCCCTCGCCAAGCGCTACACCGGTCGTGGCATGGCTTTCCTGGACCTCATTCAGGAAGGCAACCTCGGTCTGATCCGCGCGGTCGAGAAGTTCGACTACACGAAGGGCTACAAGTTCTCGACGTACGCCACGTGGTGGATCCGACAGGCGATCACCCGGGCCATGGCCGACCAGGCCCGCACCATCCGAATTCCGGTGCACATGGTCGAGGTCATCAACAAGCTCGGCCGTATCCAGCGCGAGCTGCTCCAGGATCTGGGCCGCGAACCCACCCCTGAAGAGCTGGCGAAGGAAATGGACATCACGCCGGAAAAGGTGCTGGAGATCCAGCAGTACGCGCGTGAGCCGATCTCGCTCGACCAGACCATCGGTGACGAGGGCGACAGCCAGCTCGGCGACTTCATCGAGGATTCCGAGGCGGTCGTCGCCGTGGACGCCGTGTCGTTCACGCTGCTCCAGGATCAGCTGCAGTCGGTTCTCGAGACGCTGTCCGAGCGCGAGGCGGGCGTGGTTCGACTGCGATTCGGCCTCACCGACGGTCAGCCCCGCACCCTCGACGAGATCGGTCAGGTCTACGGTGTCACGCGCGAGCGGATCCGTCAGATCGAGTCCAAGACGATGTCCAAGCTGCGGCACCCGTCGCGTTCTCAGGTACTGCGCGACTACCTGGACTGATTCGTTCGCTCCACCTCCAACAACGACCGCCGATCACGTGATCGGCGGTCGTTGTTCTGTGCGCGGGCGTCACACCTGCGGCGCCCCGAACGTTCCGTCCGGCCCCGGCCGATAGTCGAGCACTGCCGTGACGGCCGCGATCGGAAGCGGTCCGTACAGGTGCGGAAAGCGCATGGACTCCGGATCGGACGGTACCCCCGGTTCCCACCGAACGGGTGCAGTCAGACGAGTCGGATCCACCCGCAGCAGAACCAGATCCGTGCGGCCCGAAAAGAGCCGGTTCGCAGGCAAGTGCACTTGCTCGGGTGTGGACAGATGCACGAAGCCCACGGATTCGTACGAGTCCGGGGTGTAGTCGGCCCGACCACGCATCGCGAGCCACTCCCCTGCCGTACAGATGTGAACGAGGTCGTCCTGCTTGCTGGTCACAAGTCCATTCTGCCGTGTCGTGCGCGGGTCAGGGCGGCGGAATGTCGGCAACGCCCCGATCTCTTCGGGTCGGCAGCCCACCGACCACGACTGCCACGATGACGGCCAGGATTCCAAGAGCCTCGTACGTCGTCGGAATCTGAGTCAGCACCACGGCACCGACCACCGTCGCCGTTGCCGGAAGCAGAGCCAGCAACAACGCGAAGCGGGCCCGGCCCACTCGCACCAGGACGTACTGATCGAGAACGTAGGGAACCACACTCGACAACAGCCCGACGCCCAAACCGAGAACCCAGATCCGCCAGTCTCCCAACGCATTCGGGTGCGCGACCGCGAACGGCCCGAACAAGGGAACGGCCAGGAGAACGGACGCGATTGCGAAACCGGCAGCCATGTCGTCGAGTCCCTGGCCAGCGTCGGCAACCGACTTGCCCAGCACGATGTAGGCAGCCCACAGCGCCGCCGAGCCCAGCGCGAACGCGATCCCGACCAACCCCACCTCGCCGCCCTCGAACTGCGCAGAGGCGATGGCTCCGACGCCGGCCACCACCAGCAGCAGCGCGCACACGTCGGCAGGCCTTCTGGACCCGGCAGCGGCGACCGCGATCGGCCCGAGAAACTCGATGGCCACGGCCGCGCCGAGCGGCAACCTGGCGATCGCCTCGTAGAACATCGCGTTCATGCCGATCGTCGCACCGCCGAACGCGGCGGCCGTGATCGCCCGACGCACGGTCCATGCGCCGGCACCGGCCCGACGCCGCCACGGCCGCCGCCAGAGCACCAACACCAGCGCCGCACCGAACCCGCGCAGCCACGCCACCGCGGCCGGATCGACGGTGTCGAACAGGAACACACCGATCGCCGCACCGACGTACATGCACAGCGCACCGATCACGAACAGCGAGGGGATACCCAGCTTCGATGCGCCGGAGAGCGAAGTAGAAGTCGAAGCCACACCGGCGACCCTACTGCCGCGGCACGGGCGAACTCCGATCAGCTGTCAGCGAACACCGTCGACTGCGTTCCTGCTCGTGAACGATGTTTCGTGTTAGTGACAACACAAAGAAACGCGCTCGGGAACAACGCATGACCGCCATACGTCTGACAGAGTGAACGGACCGCGCCATACCGACGCGGCGGACCGGCCCCAGGCGAACGGGACAACCCGCAAGCCAGTACGGAGGAGTCATGCCCGGAACATTGACCAGCCCACAATTGACAGCAGCGGACCGGTGCGACCGGTGCGGTGCAGGGGCTCGCGCGCGTGTCGTGCTCTCGACCGGTGGAGAACTTCTCTTCTGCGGTCACCACGCCACCGAGCACGAAGCCCGTTTGCGTGAAGTGAACGCAACGGTGATGACCGAATCGGACTCCACGGTGTAACCCACCTTTTGTGTCGGGGGAAAACAGGTTCGCCACGATCGACGAACACAACGACGAAGACGGACGGTCACCAGACCGTCCGTCTTTTTCGTGCCCGGACCCGCCGGGGATCTCTACATCTTCCGCAACTGCGCGATTCGCTCACCCAACTGATCCGCCGACGCCATCGCCGTCGGCGGGCCACCACAGATTCGTCGCAGATCGCCGTGAATCACCCCGTGCGGCTTCCCGGTGCGGTGGTGGTACACCGCAACCAAACTGTTCAGCTCACGCCGCAGACCGGCCAACTGGCCCGCACTGGTGGCCCTGTCGTTGACGACGGCAGGTGCCGGAACCGCCGGTCCGGCGGCCGGCTTGTCGATCTGTTCCTGTTGGCGCTGGCGCAGCAGGTCGCGCATCTGCGTCGCGTCGAGCAAACCGGGCAGACCGAGATAATCGGCTTCCTCGTCGCTGCCCGAGAACGTCGCGGTACCGAACGACGAACCGTCGTAGATCACCTGGTCCAGTTCCGCATCCGCGCCCAGCGAGGTGTACGCCTTCTCCTCCTCGCCCAGCTCGTCCTTCTGCTTGTTGGCGTCGGCCAGCAACTCGTCGTCGAAGCCGTCCTTCTCCCGATGCGGCTTGCCGAGGATGTGATCGCGTTGCGCCTCGAGCTGCGACGCGAGATCCAGTAGCACCGGTACCGACGGCAGGAAGACGCTCGCCGTCTCACCCTTGCGCCGAGACCGCACGAATCGGCCGATGGCCTGCGCGAAGTACAGCGGGGTCGACGCACTCGTCGCGTAGACACCGACGGCCAGACGCGGAACGTCGACGCCCTCGGACACCATGCGGACGGCAACCATCCACCGCTGGTCGCTCTTGCCGAACTCGGCGATGCGAGCAGAGGACGTGGGGTCGTCCGAGAGCACGATCGCAGGCGTCTCCCCCGTGATCACCTCGATCAGTTTCGCGTAGGCCCGCGCCACCGTCTGATCGGTCGCGATGACCAGACCGCCGGCATCGGGCATGCCGCCTGCGCGCAGTTGCGCGAGCCGGGTGTTGGCCGCCAACAGCACCGCAGGCATCCAGTCGCCCTGCGGATCCAGAGCGGTGCGCCATGCCCGCGCGGTCTGTTCGGCATTGAGCGGCTCCCCCAGCCGAGCGGTGTATTCCTCGCCTGCGCTGTCCCGCCAGCGCGCCTCACCGGAGTACGCGAGGAACACGACCGGACGGACGACGCCGTCCGCGAGAGCATCGGAGTAGCCGTACGCGTGATCGGCCTTGGACCGCATCAACCCGTCCTGATCGGGTTCGTAGTTGACGAACGGGATGGGACTGTCGTCGCTACGGAACGGCGTACCGGTCAGTGCGAGACGTCGGGTGGCGTCTCCGAACGCTTCGCGAATTCCCTCACCCCAGCTCTTCGCGTCGCCGCCGTGGTGGATCTCGTCGAGAATCACGAGGGTCTTGCGTGATTCGGTGCGCACTCGATGCTTGAACGGGTGCGAGGCGATCTGCGCATACGTCACGACCACGCCGTGATAGTCGCTCGACGTCTGACCGGTCGAGTTCGAGAAGCGCGAGTCCAAGGCGATTCCGACCCTGGCGGCCGACTCCGCCCACTGGTGCTTGAGGTGTTCGGTGGGCGCAACGACCGTCACCTGGTCGACGGTGCGATGCGCGAGCAGCTCCGCGGCCACCCGGAGGGCGAAGGTCGTCTTGCCTGCGCCGGGCGTCGCGACCGCGAGGAAATCCTTGGGCGAGGCGACGAGATACTTCGTCAACGCCCGTCGCTGCCACGCACGCAGCGGTGCGCCCCCGATCGCGGGAGCGGCAGTCTGCTCGGTGGACGGTGGTGTGGGATCGAACATGTCAGCGCTCACTGGCCGCCGGTTCCTGGCATCGATGTAAATTCCTCGCGCTCTCGGTAGCCCTGCAGTGTCCGCGGAGGAGCCTATCGCTCCGCACCGACCGATCCCACATCGCTGGGGTGAGTCGGATGCGACACGGCGAGTCGGCTGTTAGGCGAAGTCGCCTGTCGTCAGGAATGCTGGAGGAACCATGAGCGAGTCTGCAGGCGGAACTCCACCACCGGAACGGTTGTCGGCGAGAAGGCCGATACACGCCGCGTGGAAAGTGACTCTGCGCACTCTGAGCAAGGCGTGGGACGACTCGATCTTCAGCAAGGCCGCAACGGCCGCGTTCTGGCAGACGCTGTCGCTGCCACCGCTGTTGCTCGGCGTGCTGGGCAGCCTGGGACTCGTCGGCGGATGGTTCGGACCCAACACCGTCGAGATCATCGAGTCCAAGATCATCACGTTCAGCAACACCCTCTTCAGCGGTAGCGTCGTGGACCAGATCATCGCTCCGACGGTCAAGGACGTTCTCGCCCAGGGCAGCGGGGAGATCGTGTCCGTCGGCTTCCTGCTCTCGTTGTGGGCCGGGTCCTCTGCGATCTCGACGTTCGTCGACTCCATTGTCGAAGCGCACGGTCAGGCCGACGCACGACATCCCGTCTGGCAGAGGTTCTTCGCGCTGCTTCTCTACGTGGGTTTCCTGGTGATCGCGGTCTTCGTGCTTCCGCTCGTCGCACTCGGACCGGTGTACGTGCAGCAGATCCTGCCCGACTCGTGGATCACCGTGGGCAGCGAGGTCATCGACTTCTTCTACTATCCGGCCGTCGGGCTCCTGCTGATAATAGGTTTGACCACGCTGTACAAGGTGGCCCTGCACACCTCGTTGCCCTGGCATCGCCTCCTCGGCGGAGCTCTGCTGGCCGGGGTGTTCTTCATGATCGCGAGCGCGGTACTACGCCGGTACCTCGGCTGGGTGACGAGCACCGGATACACCTACGGCGCGCTGGCGACGCCCATCGCGTTCCTGCTGTTCACGTTCTTCCTCGGCTTCGCCGTCGTTCTCGGTGCCGAGTTCAACGCAACGATCCAGGAGTTCTGGCCCGCCCGGGCGACACGAATGGACCAGATGCGGGAGTGGATCGCGGCGCAGGCCGCCACCGACGACAAGTCGTCGGGACCGGTGACCGCCGTCGCCCGACGGCTGGCCACGGGGCCGATCAAACTGACCGGCGACCGAGCCCGTTCGGATCGACCGGAACCGACCCAGGACCGGCACCCGGGCGACGGTGCTCAGTCGCCTTTCTTGAGACCCTCGTAGACCTTCTTGCAGTCCGGGCACACCGGTGATCCGGGCTTCGCGGACTTGGTGACGGGAAACACCTCACCGCACAGCGCGACGACGTGTGTACCCATCACCGCGCTCTCGGCGATCTTGTTCTTCTTCACGTAGTGGAAGAACTTCGGCCGGTCGTCATCGGTGGTTTCGTCCGGTGCGATATCGGGACGGTCCTTCGTCTGAGTGCTCATGAACACAGATTAATCCGTGCATCCACAGCATGGGGTAACCGGTTCCACAGCTCGTCGTATGCATTCTGTGAGCAGTAGTGCCACAGTGGAGGTATGACGAGAACCCCAGGGTTCGACGGAAGCGCGTACAGCGACTCGCCGGATGGGCCCGTCCTGATCACCGAGGCGCAGCAATCGGTCGAGGAGCAGCACAAAGCTCGCGTCCGCAAATACATGTTCATCATGTCGTTCCGCATCCCGGCGCTGGTGTTGGCTGCCATCGCGTACGGGATGTGGATGAATCCGTGGATCTCCATGGCGATAGTCGGAGCGTCCATCCCACTGCCGTGGATGGCGGTGCTGATCGCCAACGATCGGCCGCCCCGCACCAAGGACGAGATGAGCCGATACGACTACCGGACCGTGGACAGGCCGCAACTGGAATCGAGCAACCACCGCGTGATCGAACCGGGCGACGACTGACGCCCCGGCCGTCGCCGGTGCGACACTTGCGTCGTGACTGCACCGAATCCCACGTCCCCGCTCACCGTCGCCTGCTCCGGTCTTCGTGAGGCCTTCGAGCGGGCGGGATACGACGCCGACGGCGTACTGACACTGCTCGGCGAAGACGCCCACGCTGCCCTCGGTCGCAGCGAACCGGTGCCGGTACGTGATGCCAGTCGGGACGGGGGTGCGCTGGGTGTTCTGGTACGCCTGTTCCTTCTCGTCGACGACTGTCCCGAGTCCGACGTCGCCGACGCCATCGCGCCACTGACGGTCGCCGACGCCGTCGCAGCCGGAATTCTCTCCCGATCGGGATCGACGGTGCGGACGATCCTCGACATTCGGCCTCTCGACGCCGGCCACGGGACTCGGTGGATCGTCTCGGATCCCGACGGCAGCATGCGCGCCGCCGAGACCGCTCCCGATCACGTGCTCGGCGTCGGACAGGCTTCCCTGTCTCTGTTGCGCGGAACGCCCACGTCCCCGGCGACCAGTGTTCTCGACGTCGGTACCGGCTGCGGCGTCCAGGCCGTACACGCCTGCGGCTACGCAGAGCAGGTGACCGCGACCGACATCAGTCCGCGATCGATGGACCTGGCTGCGGCGACGATGGCGCTCAACAACCTCGACGTCGAGTTGCTGCACGGTTCCTGGTTCGAGCCCGTCGCCGGGCGTCGGTTCGATCGCATCGTCGCCAACCCGCCCTTCGTCGTCGGCCGCGCCGAAGTGCAGCACTCGTACCGCGATTCCGGCCTCGACCTCGACGGAGCGAGCGCTCTGATGATCGGCCGAGCCCCGGACCACCTGACGCTCGGCGGTACCGCGGCGATCCTGGCGTCCTGGGTGCACGTCCGCGGCGAGGACTGGCGCGCGCGGGTGGCGTCGTGGCTGCCTGCGCACGGCATCGACGCCTGGGTCGTCGAGCGTGACGTCGCCGATCCCGCGCTCTACGTGGGCACGTGGATGCGCGACGGCGGACTCGATCCACGCGATCCCGACGCGGCCGCAGTGGCACAGTCCTGGCTCGATCACTTCGCCGCCGCCGACGTGGAAGGAATCGGTTTCGGGTTCGTGTATCTCCGCAGAACGGACGAGCCGACCGATCTTCTCGCGGAGGAACTCACCCATGGCTTCTCCGACCCGCTCGGCAACGAATCGATCGAGTACTTCGCGCGGCTGGACTGGCTGCGGGAGCACGACATTCTCGACTCGGTGCTCACCGTCGACCCGAACACCGCGCTCGAACGCGTCTACCTTCCCGGCGAGGAGGGCTGGGCCGAAGTGGCGGTGCGGGTCCATCGCGGGAACGGCCCGCAGTGGCAACACGACATCGACGAACTCGGTGCGGCTCTGCTCGCCGGGCTGCGACCCGACGGTCTATCGGTCGGTGAACTGGTGGAGTTGCTCGCTGCTGCGCACGGCGAGGACGCCGAGGAACTGGCAGTGCATGCGGTGACGATGATGCAGGGTCTCGTCCGGCACGGGTTGGTTGTGCCGGCTCGATGAGTCGCCGACATCGACCCGGGAGAGCGCGCGTTCCCGGCGGCTTCACTTCTCAGCAACTTCTCAGGACGAACATGACGTAATCCCTGGTCACGCGGGTATCCACGGGATCGGCGTGGGAACTTATCGGAGTCTCCCAAGCGTTGAGCCTTGTGAGACACCACCGACCAGGAGGCAAGTCATGACCAGCCCCAGCACCACGATTCGTCCGCGGCCAACCGATGCCGATCTGGACGCTCAGAGCCCAGCAGCCGATCTCGTTCGCGTGTACCTCAACGGCATCGGCCGCACCGCATTGCTGACGGCTGCCGAAGAGGTCGATCTGGCCAAGAGGATCGAGGCCGGTCTCTACGCGAAGCAGGTTCTCGAGAACACGAAGCGACTGAGCGCGGTCAAGAAGCGCAACCTCGCCATCATCGTTCGCGATGGAAGTGCTGCGCGTAGCCACCTGCTCGAAGCGAACCTTCGCCTGGTCGTGTCTCTCGCCAAGCGGTACACCGGTCGCGGTATGCCCCTGCTCGACCTGATCCAGGAGGGCAACCTCGGACTCATCCGCGCGATGGAGAAGTTCGACTACGCCAAGGGCTTCAAGTTCTCGACCTACGCGACGTGGTGGATTCGTCAGGCCATCACCCGCGGCATGGCAGATCAGAGCCGCACGATCCGGCTGCCCGTCCACCTGGTCGAACAGGTCAACAAGTTGGCCAGGATCAAGCGTGAGCTGCATCAGCAACTCGGCCGCGAGGCGACGGACGAGGAACTGTCGAGCGAATCGGGCATCGCGGTGGAGAAGATCGCTGACCTGCTCGACCACAGCCGCGACCCGGTCAGCCTGGACATGCCGGTCGGCAGCGACGAGGAAGCGCCTCTCGGCGACTTCATCGAGGATTCCGAGGCGACGTCCGCCGAGAACGCCGTCATCGCCGGCCTGTTGCACAGCGACGTCCGTGTCGTCCTCGGAACTCTCGACGAGCGAGAGCAGCAGGTCATCCGTCTGCGCTACGGCCTGGACGACGGACAGCCCCGCACCCTCGATCAGATCGGCAAGCTCTTCGGGCTCTCCCGCGAGCGCGTCCGTCAGATCGAGCGCGAGGTGATGGTCAAGCTTCGGCAGGGCGACCGCGCCGAGAAGCTGCGGTCCTACGCCAGCTGAGCACAGCCACCGACCGGTGCAGCAGCGGTGACCGTCCCCGTTCGCTGCACCTCACGCGGTAGCCGGGCCGACGTTCTCTCCCCCCGGGACGTCGACTCGGCTGCCGCTTTGTCGTGGCCCGTCCGCTCAGCGCAGGCGACGCGGACCCAGATCGGCCTTGGTGGGCTCGGGCCCGATGCGCACCCGAGCGTCGGTGATCTGCGCGCCGTCGGCGGAGGCCAACACCGGCTCGCACGAGATCTCGCGAATGTCGGCGATGTCCTCTGCAAGAGCAGAAATACGCTGAACGAGGTCGATCAGGGCATTCTTGTTGACGGGCACCGCATTTCGGTATCCGGACAGCAGCGGAGCCGCTTTGGGCGCGTCGATGAGCTGCGCGGCCTCGTCTTCGGTCAGCGGCAGCACCCGGTACGCGCGGTCACCCAACAAGTCCGAGATGACCCCGGCCAGCCCGAACGAGATGAGTGATCCGAACGACGGGTCGTCCTGCACGCGTACGACGCATCCGATGCCCTTGACCGCCATACGCTGAACGTGCAGCAACGGCTCGCCGGAGTCCGCAGCGAGGTTCCGGTACGCCACGCGCACTGCCGAGGCGTCGGCCATGTCCAAGCGCACTCCCCCGAGATCGGGCCGGTGTCGCCACCGCTCCCCGGTCGCCTTCACCGCCACCGGGTAACCCAGTTCGTCCGCCGCGGCGACCGCCTCGTCCTCGTCGGTCACGATTCTGAAGGCCACGACGTCGAGTCCGTAGCAGGACAACAGTTCTGCGGTCTCGAAGTCCGAGAGCCACCGTCCGTGACTGCCCGACGACCGCCACCCTTCCACCAGTCGCTTCGCGCGATCGGAGTCGATGCTCTTGGGACGGACGAGGTTCGACACCGGTCGCGAACGCCACGACGAGTAGCGCCACGCGGCAGCCAGGGCCGCAACCGCCCGCTCCGGACTCGAATACGACGGCACCGAACCGCGAACGGGATGACCACCCGGTCCGCGTACCGCCAGGACGTCGGGGATTCCTTCGGTGGCCAGGAAGGTCGAGAGCACGGGCTTGTCGGATCCACGAACGGCATTGCCGAGCGCGGCCGCGAACGGTTCGACCTCGACGGCGACCGGAGGCACGAACACGACGATGACGGCATCGATGTCCGACGCGGCCAAGGCCGAGGACACCGCCGCAGCGAACTCTTCGGGACCCGCCTGCGGACCTACGTCGGTCGGATTGCTCGCATGCAGGCCCTTGGCACGCGCAGCGTCGACGGCCAGCACACCCAGAGCCGTCGAATTTCCCACCACGGCAACCCGCGGGCCGACAGGAAGAGGCTGATTTCCGAACAGGACGGCGCAGTCGAACAGTTCGGAGATGGTGTCGACCTGGATGACGCCGGCCTGCGCGAACAGTGCGCGCACGATCGAGTCGTCGATGTCGGCACCGATCGCGTGGGCGGGCGGCACGGCACCGCGTCCGCTCTTGACCGCGATGATCGGCTTGGTGCGTGCGACCCGTCGCGCGATCCTGGTGAACTTCCTGGGATTACCGAAGCTCTCGAGGTACAGCAGGATCACCTCGGTGGCCGGATCCGAGTCCCAGTACTGCAGTAGGTCGTTTCCGGACACATCGGCGCGGTTTCCGGCCGAGACGAACGTCGACAGTCCCAGCCTGCGGTTGGCGGCCTCGTCCAGAATCGCGATGCCGAGGGCTCCGGACTGACAGAAGAACCCGACGTTGCCCGGCGTGGGCAGATGCGGAGCCAGGGTGGCGTTCAGACCGAACTCGGGATCGGTGTTCGCCACACCGAGCGCGTTGGGCCCGATCAAGCGCATTCCGTGCGCCCTCGCGGCGAGCACCAGCCTGCGTTCGCTCTCCTGTCCCGCGGGTCCGGTCTCGCCGAATCCGCCCGAGACCACCAGCAACGCTTTGACGCCCTTGTCGAGGCAGTCGTCGAGTACCGCGTCGATCGCATCGGCGGGCACCGCAGCGATCGCCAGATCGACCGGATCCGGGATGTCGTGCACCGTGGCGTAGGCGCGGACTCCGCGGACCGAACGGTGGTCGGCGTTGACGGGATACACCGGGCCGGTGAAGTTGCCCGCCAGCAGATTCGCGAGAACGGCGTTGCCCACCTTGGAGCTGTCCGTCGACGCTCCGATCACGGCGACCGATCGAGGGCTGAGTACGTTGCGCACACTGCGGGCCTCGGCGGCACGTTCACGCGAATTGCGCACCGAGAGCAGCGCTTCGCTCGGGTCGATCGCGAACTCGAGTCGCAACACTCCCCCCTCGAAGGACCTGCTGACCTGATAACCCGCTTCGCGGAAGACGGTGACCATGTTCCGGTTCTCGGCGAGCACCTCGGCGACGAACATGTTCACCCCGTTCTCGGCGGCCGCCCCCGCGAGGTGTTCGAGCAGGATCGGCCCCAGCCCGCGGCCCTGATGCGCGTCGGCGACGACGAAGGCCACCTCGGCGGAATTGCCGTCTCCCTCGGGAAGTCGTTCGTACCGGCCGACCGCGATGATGTCGTCACCGAGCACCGCGACGAACGCGACTCTGTCGTGGTGGTCGACGGTGGTGAAGTTGAGCACGTCACGCTGGGGCATCGTGGGGTAGGGACCGAAATACCGCAGGTACCTCGTCCGCTCGGACAGCCGGCCGTGGAACGCGACGATGCGCTCGGAGTCCGACGGGACGATGGGACGCAGGTGCACCACACCGCCGTCGGAGGTCAGGACGTCGGCAACCCAGTGCCGCGGAAACGACGTCTCCGCTCGCTCCCGTGCCAGGTCCTTCTCGCTCGGCTCCGACGCCGCAACGGCAGGCTCCTCGGCCGAGGGGCTGTCGGTCGGATCAGTCACGCGGGTCCTCCGGATCGAGTCCGAGCAGTGGAAACACTGCTCGACGGGTGGCGATGATCGCCGAATCGACGCGTTCGAGCGCCCTGTCCGTGCCGTCCGCGCCTGCGAGAGACCCACCGGGTCCGTCCCAGGCGGGATAGTCGACGTCTCCCCCGTCACCCATGGTCTGCGGTAGGTCGACGCTCGGTGCCATGGTCCGCACCCGCTCGCGCCACGTGTCCGGCAGCGCCGACATCGGGTCGATGTCGCGGCCGAGCGCGGCAGCGATGAGGTGCGTCCAGGACCGTGGAACGACGCGCACCAAGCCGTACCCGCCACCGCCGACGGCCAACCACCGACCTTCGGAATGCTTGTCCGCCAGATCGCGCATGGCCAGGAACGCAGCGTTCTGGCCGTCGACGGTCAGGGCGAGGTCCGCGAGGGGATCCTCGCGGTGGCTGTCCACACCGCATTGGCTGACGATGATCTGGGGCCGGAACGCCGCGATCGCGCCCGGCACGATCGCGTGGAACGCGCGCAACCACAACCTGTCCGCGGTCCCGGGCAGCAACGGGACATTGATCGAGGTTCCCTCACCGCGCTCGGTTCCCACCTCGGTGGACCATCCGGTGTTCGGCCACAGCGTCGCCGGATGTTGATGCAACGAGACCGTGAGCACTCTCGGGTCACCGAGGAAAGCCGCTTGAACGCCGTCCCCATGGTGAGCGTCGACGTCGATGTAGGCGATTCGGTCGAACCCGTTGTCCAGCAACCACGAGATGGCGATGGCGGCGTCGTTGTAGACGCAGAAGCCCGATGCCCAGTCGGCCATCGCGTGGTGCATACCGCCACCGATGCTGACCGCGCGTCGAGCGCGACCCGACGCGATCTCGCGGGCGGCGGCCAGCGAGCCGCCGGCGAGCATGGCGCTCGCCTCGTGCATCTGCGGAAACACCGGATTGTCGTCGGAACCGAGTCCGTGGACGACGTCGTCGGGATCGCGCAGGGCCGGGCCCTGCGACGGTGCCTGTTTGACGGCCTCGATGTACGCGCTGGTGTGAAACCGGAGCAACTCCGAATCCGGTGCTGCGGCGGGCTCGACCAATTCGACACCCTCGAGCAGGCCGACGTCGGTGGCGAGCGCCATCGTCAGATCGAGTCGAGTCGGGTTCATCGGGTGGTCGTCGCTCCACCGGTAGCCGAGGTAGTCCGCGCTCCACACGACGATGTCCTCGGGGCGGTTCGGGATGGACGCGGCGGCGCGTGTCGCCTGATCAGACATAGGGACAAAACTACGTTGTCGGGCGGGATGGTGTTGCCGGGTTCCGTTGTTGTCCCCGGAGTCCCCCTGTGAGAAGCCACGGGAAAAGACGTCCTCCGTTGTGGTGCGCCGCGCCCGCTGCGACTGGGTGAAGCGCCTATTTCGGGACGCTGACGGTAGGATCGAGCCCGACGAAGGGGTTGAGTGTGAAGGATCTGGTCGACACCACGGAGATGTACCTCCGGACGATCTACGATTTGGAAGAAGAGGGCGTGATTCCGCTCCGCGCGCGAATCGCCGAGCGGCTCGAACAAAGTGGTCCCACCGTCAGCCAGACCGTTGCTCGGATGGAGCGCGACGGGCTGTTGTCCGTCGCGGGCGATCGGCACCTGGAGCTGACCGAGAAGGGCCGAAGTCTGGCGGTTGCGGTCATGCGCAAGCACCGTTTGGCAGAGCGCCTGCTCGTGGACATCATCGGTCTGCGCTGGGAAGACGTTCACGCCGAGGCGTGCCGCTGGGAGCACGTGATGAGCGAGGAGGTCGAGCGTCGTTTGGTGACCGTACTGAACAACCCGACGACCTCGCCGTACGGCAACCCGATCCCGGGGTTGGCCGAACTCGGTCTCGGCCAGTCGACTCTGGCACCGGAGGCTCTCATCCGCCTCACCGACGTTCCGGTCGGCCAACCGACGGCCGTCGTGGTGCGTCGTCTCGCCGAGCACGTCCAGTCCGACCCCGAGGTGATCGCTCAGCTCCGCGAGGCAGGCGTGGTCCCCGATGCTCGCGTTACAGTCGAGGCCAAGCCCGGATCGATCACGATCACGGTGCCAGGACACAGCGGTGTCGACATATCCGAGGAGATGGCGCACGCCGTCCAGGTGAAGAAGGTCTGACCTCCCACCGACGACGGCGTTCGACGCGTGTGAGGGAGAACGAACAGTGAAGCTTCTGGTCACCGGTGGTGCGGGCTACGTCGGCAGCGTCTGCGCGGCCGTGCTCGTCGAGCGCGGACACGAGGTCGTGGTCGTGGACAACCTGTCCACCGGTAACCGGGACGCCGTGCCCGGTGGTGCCACGTTCGTCGAAGGTGACGTCAAGGACGTCGCCGCGGACGTGTTGATCGGCGGCGGCTTCGACGCCGTCCTGCACTTCGCCGCGCAATCACTGGTGGGCGAGTCGGTGGTCTCGCCCGACAAGTACTGGAGCGGGAACGTCGTCACCTCGCTGGCGTTGCTCGATGCCATCCGAGCATCCGACACCGCGAAGCTGGTGTTCTCCTCGACCGCCGCCACGTACGGCGAGCCCGAGAAGACTCCCATCACCGAGGACGCACCCACCCGCCCCACCAATCCCTACGGTGCCACCAAACTCGCGATCGATCACGCGATCACCTCGTACGCCGCGGCCTACGGCCTCGCAGCCACCAGCCTCCGGTACTTCAACGTCGCCGGTGCCTACAACGGTTTCGGCGAGAATCGCGTCGTCGAGACCCACCTGATTCCGCTCGTGCTTCAGGTCGCTCTGGGGCAGCGCGAGAAGATCTCGGTGTTCGGCACCGACTGGCCCACTCCGGACGGTACGGCTGTTCGCGACTACATCCACGTCGCAGACCTGGCCGAGGCACACATTCTCGCCGTCGATGCCGCACAACCGGGTGAGCACACCATCTACAACCTCGGCAGCGGCACCGGGTTCTCGGTGCACGAGGTCATCTCGTCCTGCGAGCGCGTCACCGGTCTGCCCATCGCCGTCGAACATGCTCCCCGTCGTGCCGGTGATCCTGCGGTCCTGATCGCCTCGAGTGCACGTGCGGTCGAGGAGCTGAAATGGACGCCGGAGCTGACCGATCTCGATCGGATCGTGGCCGATGCGTGGACCTTCCTGCAGCAGCTCGGCGATCGGTCGCACGCAGCGCGCTGACCCGCGTTGCCGGCCGATCATCGATGTGCCCGACCGGCCGTCACCGTCGACCGAACGGGTCGCCGGGCAACCGAACTCCGCAGGCGCGCGCGCACGCGAAGCCGCTCTCGGCCACTTCGCGAACGAGTTCGGGACCTGCTCCTGCGCTGAGCGATCGGTCCAGCAGTCGCGCCAGTGAGTAGGTCTCGTCGGCTTCCAGTGCAGCGTCGATCGCGACGCGGGCCATCGGCCCGTCTCCCCGCACGTACGCGCTGAAGGCCAGAAGTGTTGCGGCGACGGCGCGTGCGCCCTTCGGCAGGACGCGGGACATTCTTGCCCAGAACTCTTCGACGAATCCGGCGTCGTCGCCAAGCGTCAACGCCAGCACTGCGTCACGCACCTGGACGTGGCCGATCGCGAGTGCGATGCGAGCGATGTCGGTCGGATCCAATTCGGTCTCGTACGGCCCGCGTGCGATGTACGACAGCACCGAGGTCAAGTCGTCGGTACGAGACCGGGTGCCCTCGCGTCGTTGTCGCGACATCTCGGCCGCCACGGCCCGCACCGTCGCGTCGGGGCCCGGTGCGATGGTCTCGGCGAGCTCGCACCTGGACTTTCGCACGGAGTAGCCGTCGAGCACGCGTGCCACGGTCATCGGAGACGCCGAAGGATCGGATATCAGGCCGTGCCGCTGCGGTCCGCGCAAGGTCCACCACTCGGCGGAATCGGCGATCTCCGACGCCGCGAGGGCCTCGCCGAGCTGCACTCCGAACGATGCGAGTGCAGCGTCGAGTTCGATCACCAGCGCTTCGACGTCGAGCAGATGCGCTGTTCTGACGGCTCGGTCGAGCCTGTCGTCGACGAACACCGCCATGACCGCGGGGATGTTCTCCCTCGCGCAGTAGCCGGCAAGGTGGCCGATGGCGTCGAGCATCTCCTCGGTCGCGCGGGTACGACCGCCTGCGCGCCGATCGGCGTGTTCGCCCGCCAGGACGAGGTCGTGACGCATCGTGGGTCCGACGCCGGCACCGCCGTCCTGGACCGCGATGAGCACCATCGATCGATGCGGGTGGAATCCGAGCATGGCCGGCACGGCTGCCATCAGGTCGCTCACGTGACCGAGTCGAACGCGATGGCGGGAGTCGAAGTTGTCGTGTGAATTCGTCGGTGTGTGCATACCGGAGAATCCTGGCCGGGGTCCTGACGACCGAAGAAGTCCCGACCTGGGCTTTCGAACTGCCCTGTGGAGAACCGGTGTGTTGTGGACCGATCGTGTCGCCGGAACTGTGGACGACCGATTCGTGTCGGTGCGATCTGCTATCGCTCCGTCAGCCCTGGCCGACCTTCTGGACGGCCGCGGTGAACAGCTCGTCGAGGGTCGTCGCGTCGGGCGTGCCCGAGCCGAACGACATGAACGTGGCCGACACTCGCACCCCGTCGATCTGGGCCATCAACGTCAGCATCGACTGCGTGACGGAGTCGCCGCCTGCTCCCGATGCAACGGTCTGCCGGACGGCCAAGGTGTCGTCCGCGTCGATGGGCGGTGCCGGCGTCAGAGTCGAGGTCACCGTCGAGGTCGCACCGGACTTGGTTGCCGTCACCTCCCCGCACTGTTCGAGCTGCTCCTTGCGCGCCGAGAGCGGTTCGTCCACTGCGGTCAACTCGATCGAGATGGTCGATCGACTGTCGTTGTCGGTTCCGACGATCATGGCCGTTCCCGTCGGGCCGAAGTCCTGGTCGGCAGGCTTGCATCCCGCCGGGCTGACCTCGGCACCGGCCGGTATTCCGCTGAGATCGGGTGCGGCTTGCGAGATCGCCTGCTGGGGCAGAACCAGGGCGTCGTACGGTGCCGGGAAGCTGGACGGGTCGATCAGCAGCGTGTTCAGATCCACACCGGACCGCGCCGACGAGGTGGCACTGCCTGCGCTGGGTTCAGCGGTGCCCGTGACGGTCGAGCTGCACCCCACCAGTACGAGCGCTCCGATCGCCGCCGACGTGGCAGCGCTGGTCAGGCGGGTTCTCCGTGCGGCGGGGCTCACAAGACGTCCTCTTCGAGTAGGTGGGACGCCGCAGCACTCGCTCCGGCGTCCCACCACTGTCTCATTCCGACCACCTCGAACGCGGCAGGCGACCTACCGCAGTGTCGCGATGTCAGCTTCCGCGGGCGATCCACTCCTCGAGGTGCGGTGCCTCGTCGCCGATACGCGTGCCGTCGCCGTGCCCGGTGTTGACGCGAGTCTCGACGGGAAGCGCGAAGAGTCGATCACGGATGGACCCGATGATGGTCGGGAAATCCGAGTACGACCGGCCGGTGGCACCCGGACCGCCGGAGAAGAGGGTGTCGCCGCTGAACAACTCCCCCGCCTCCGGCAGGTACAGGCACGTCGATCCCGGTGAGTGTCCGGGTGTGTGCAACGCCAGGATGTCGGTTCCGGCCACGGTGATGCGCTGGCCGTCCTCGAGGGTCGAGTGCCCGACGCCCGGGTGCGTCTGCTCCCACAGCATCTCGTCGGCCGGGTGCAGCAGAATCGGCGCGTCGAGGGTGTCCGAGAGCTCGGGTGCCACGGTCACGTGATCGTTGTGACCGTGTGTGCAGACGACGGCCTTGACCGTGCGACCGGCTACCGCGTCGACGATCGGGGCCGCGGTGTGGGCTGCGTCGACGATCACGACCTCGTCGTCGTCGCCGATCAGCCAGATGTTGTTGTCGACGTCCCAGGTGCCACCGTCGAGACTGAACGTGCCCGAGGTGACCACGTTCTGGACACGGAATCGACCACTCACAGGATCACCACCGACCGCAGCACGGTGCCCTTGTGCATCTTGTCGAACGCGGCTTCGACGTCCTCGATGGTGATGCGTTCGGTGACGAACTTCTCGAGCGGCAGACGGCCCTGCTGGTAAAGATCCACCAACTGCGGGAAGTCGCGCTCGGGCAGGCAGTCGCCATACCAGGACGACTTCAGCGAGCCGCCGCGGGAGAAGAAGTCGATGAGCGGCATCTCGAGAGTCATCTCGGGAGTCGGAACGCCGACGAGCACCACGGTTCCGGCGAGGTCGCGTGCGTAGAACGCTTGCTTCCAGGTCTCCGGACGGCCGACGGCGTCGATCACCACATCGGCACCGAAGCCTCCGGTCAGCTCCTGCACGGCCTCGACGGCGTCGACCACGGAGGAATCGACGGTGTGGGTGGCTCCGAGTTCGAGGGCCCATTCGAGCTTGCCCGGGTCGCGATCGACCGCGATGATCGTCGATGCGCCCGCCAATCGGGCTCCGGCGATCGCGGCATCGCCGACGCCGCCGCAGCCGATCACGGCCACCGAGTCTCCGCGCGAGACGTTGCCGGTGTTCATCGCTGCCCCGAGCCCGGCCATCACTCCGCAGCCGAGCAGTCCGACGACGGCGGGATCGGCGTCTGCGGCGACCTTGGTGCACTGGCCCTCGTGCACCAGGGTCTTCTCGGCGAATGCGCCGATGCCCAGCGCAGGGGTCAGCTCGGTGCCGTCCTCGAGGGTCATCTTCTGTGCTGCGTTGTGGGTGTCGAAGCAGTACCACGGGGTGCCGCGCTTGCAGGCTCGACATTCGCCGCACACGGCACGCCAGTTCAGGACGACGAAGTCGCCGACCTCGACGTGCTCGACGCGGTCGCCGATGGTCTCGACGATTCCGGCTGCCTCGTGTCCGAGCAGGAACGGGAACTCGTCGTTGATGCCGCCTTCGCGGTAGTGCAGGTCGGTGTGGCACACCCCGCAGGCCGCGATCTTGACCACGACCTCGTTCGGCCCGGGATCGGGGATGGTGATCGTCTCGATGGAGACGGGCTCGCCCTTGCTCTTGGCAACGACAGCGCGGACCTGCTGCGGCATGTGTTCCTCCACTGTGAATCGGGTGTTTCGTGCTGGGCTCAGCCTCGCACAACGCATCAGTACGTGGCGACATCTGCATGGGTTCGGCTTCCGAATCTCGGAGTTCACAAGGTTGTGACCGGGTGGGCACGCAGTCTTTGCGTGCGGGCGGTACCTATGACGAATGTCTGAACCCATGGAGTACGACCTGGTGGTCATCGGCTCCGGCCCAGGTGGCCAGAAGGCGGCCATTGCGGCTGCGAAGCTCGGCAAGCGGGTGGCGATCGTGGAGAAGGGCCACATGCTCGGCGGGGTCTGCGTCAATACCGGCACCATTCCGTCCAAGACGCTGCGCGAGGCCGTTCTGTACCTCACGGGCATGAATCAACGTGAGCTGTACGGGGCGAGCTATCGGGTGAAGGCCGACATCACTCCGGCCGATCTGTTGGCGCGAACCCAGCACGTGATCGGTAAGGAGATCGAGGTGGTGCGCTCGCAACTGCTGCGCAACCGGATCGAGCTCATCACCGGCGTCGGAAAGTTCCTCGACGTGCACACCATCGTGATCGAGGACGAGTCGCGAGGTGAACGCATCACGGTCAAGGCAGCCAATGTGGTGATCGCCACCGGCACCGCTCCCGCGCGTCCCGCCGACATCGCGTTCGACGATTACCGCGTCCTCGACTCCGACGGGATTCTCAATCTCGAATTCATTCCGGCGTCCATGGTCGTGGTCGGGGCCGGGGTCATCGGAATCGAGTACGCATCGATGTTCGCTGCCCTGGGAACGAAGGTCACCGTTGTCGAGAAGCGCGATTCGATGCTCGACTTCTGCGATCGCGAGATCATCGAGTCGTTGCAGTTCCACCTCCGCGATCTCGCGGTGACGTTCCGCTTCGGGGAGGCGGTGACCGCGGTCGACGTCGGCCCGAACGGAACGGTGACCACCCTTGCCAGCGGCAAGCGGATCCCGGCGGAGACGGTGATGTACTCGGCCGGCCGTCAGGGTCTGACGACAGCACTCGAACTCGAGAACGCCGGTCTGGAGGCCGACGCGCGCGGTCGCATCTTCGTCGACGAACATTTCCAGACCAAGGTCGATCACATCTACGCGGTCGGTGATGTCATCGGATTTCCGGCGTTGGCCGCGACGTCGATGGATCAGGGCAGGCTGGCGGCGTACCACGCGTTCGGCGAATCCAGCGCGAAACTGACCGATGTGCAGCCCATCGGCATCTACTCGATTCCCGAGGTCTCGTACGTCGGAGCCACCGAGGTCGACCTGACGAAGGGATCGATTCCCTACGAGGTGGGGGTGTCGAGGTACCGCGAACTCGCTCGGGGTCAGATCGCCGGCGACTCGTACGGCATGCTCAAGCTGCTCGTCTCCACCGAGGACCGGTCGATTCTCGGCGTACACATCTTCGGGTCGGGTGCGACGGATCTGGTGCACATCGGACAGGCCGTGATGGGGTGCGGCGGCACCGTCGACTACCTCGTCGATGCGGTGTTCAACTACCCCACACTGTCGGAGGCGTACAAGGTTGCCGCCCTCGATGTCACGAACAAGATCCGTGCGCTGGCCAACTTCGACCGCTGATGTCGTCCTCGGCACGAGGGCAACCCGGGACGGGGAATGAACAGCGGTCCACCGGTTGTTCTTTCGGATAGTGAATCGCCACGATCGACGTCGGCGGGTACGGGGCTCGCGCCCAGGATCGGCGTATTCTTACCCGATGCTCGCTTCGAGGTACCTACGAGTCGATCCGAAAGGGGCCCGGCCATGACCGAACAGTCGAAGATGTACGAGCTGGAGTTTCCGGCACCGCAAATCTTCTCCAACGACGGAGTCGGACCCGTCCTCGTGCACGGTCTGGAGGGCTTCTCCGACGCGGGTCACGCAGTGAAGTTGGCGACGACTCATCTGCGCGAGAGCCTGGAGTCGGAACTCGTCGCGTCGTTCGACGTCGACGAGTTGATCGACTACCGGTCCCGTCGGCCGACGATGACGTTCAAGTCCGATCATTTCTCGGACTACGACGCTCCCGAACTGAATCTCTATGCCGTCAAGGACCGCACCGGCACCCCGTTCCTGCTGCTGGCCGGTATGGAACCGGATCTGCGGTGGGAGAAGTTCACCACTGCCGTTCGCCTGCTCGCCGAACAGCTCGGAGTCCGTCGGACCATCGGTCTCGGCTCGATCCCGATGGCCATTCCGCACACTCGGCCGCTCGGTGTGACGGCCCACGCCAGCGACAAGGAGCTGGTGAAGGAAGGCAACAGCTGGGCAGGTGACCTGCAAGTGCCCGGCAGCGCGTCGTCCCTGCTCGAGCTCAGGATGGCGCAGCACGGTCACGAGTCGATGGGCTTTTCGGTGCACGTACCGCACTACCTCGCCCAGACGGACTACCCCGGTGCAGCCGAAACGCTGCTCGAGAACGTCAGCGAAGCCGCCGAGTTGGACCTGCCGCTGGCCGCGCTGGGTGAAGCTGCCGCACGGGTTCGGGAGCAGGTGAACGAGCACATCACCGGAAACGAAGAAGTCCAGTCGGTGGTGCAGGCACTCGAGCGTCAGTACGACACCTACGTGGCCGCGCAGGAACAGCAGTCGACGCTGCTGGCCAGCGACGAGCCACTGCCGAGCGGCGACGAGCTCGGGGCCGAGTTCGAGCGCTTCCTCGCCGAGCAGGCCGGTCTCGACGAGGGAGAAGACACCACCGAGCAGTAGCAGTGTGAGCGGTCACAGAGGATGATCGCTCGGGCGCGCACATCGGACAGTTCGGGCGGATCGAAACATACCTGTAACCGCAAATACGCCCGATGTTCTGCCCCGAGCGTCATCTCGTGCAAGAGTCGTACCAACACGTACTCGGGTACGTACGTCCACACACTCGTGCACGGCGTCGCCGTCGTGTGCCGCTTCGCGCGGTGCACCAGGGAATTTCAGGAGGCGCAGATGAGCACCAATCCGCGCAGTCGCAAGCTCCGCCCGGTTCCCGACGAAGAGCCACGGCTGATCTTCCGGACCATTCACGGATACCGGCGGGCGTTCCGCATGGCCGGTGAAGGACCGGTCCTGTTGTTGATCCACGGGATCGGCGACAACTCCGAGACGTGGAACGAGGTGATCCCGCACCTCGCGAAGAACTACACCGTCATCGCTCCGGATCTGCTCGGGCACGGTCGCTCGGACAAGCCCCGTGCCGACTACTCCGTCGCCGCGTACGCCAACGGCATGCGTGACCTGCTCTCGGTGCTGGGCATCGAACACGTGACCGTCGTCGGACACTCACTGGGCGGCGGGGTCGCCATGCAGTTCGCCTACCAGTTCCCGGGCATGGTCGACAGGTTGGCTCTGGTGTCCTCCGGTGGCGTCACCAAGGACGTTCATCCCCTCCTTCGACTGGCATCCATGCCGTTTCTCAGCGAGGCGGTCAAACTGCTCCGCCTGCCCGGTGCCATCCCCGCGGTGAAGTTGGCGGGCAGCCTCCTGAGCACACTGCACAGCTCTCCCCTGCGTCCCGGGTCGCTCCTGCACGACACTCCGGATCTGATCCGAGTGCTGAGCGAGCTTCCGGCCCCGACGACGTACGAGGCGTATCTGCGGACCCTGCGCGCCGTCGTGGACTGGCGCGGCCAGGTGGTCACGATGCTGGACCGGTGTTACCTGACCGAGAATCTGCCGGTGCTGCTCGTCTGGGGTGATCAGGACTCGGTGATTCCGGTCAGTCATGCGCACCTCGCTCATTCGGCCATGCCCGGTTCCACGTTGGAGGTGTTCGAGAATTCCGGACATTTTCCGTTCCGAGACGACCCGATGCGCTTCCTGCAGGTCGTGGAGGACTTCATCGATTCCACCCCGTCGTTGACGTTCGACGAAGTGCGGTGGCGCAACCTGCTCATCACCGGTGTCGGCGAGGACATGATCACCGGCAGCGCGAGTACGAGACTGGCAGTGCTCGGAGCCATGGGCTCGGACGAACGCAGCGCCACCTGACGCATCGACGGACCCCGCCCGGCGCAGTGTCGATGCGGGTCCGGCCGTCGATCCCACATAGCCTGTAGAGGTGCTTCTCACCGAACTGATTCCCGATACCGCCGCCGCTCGGTCCGACGGCGTCGACCCGGACGTCCTGTTCGACACGTTCACCACCTGGACTGCCGATCGCGGTCTGACCCTGTATCCCGCGCAGGAGGAAGCTCTCATCGAGCTG
Organism: Rhodococcus sp. 06-470-2; assembly: GCF_002258235.1. NCBI lineage: Bacteria > Bacillati > Actinomycetota > Actinomycetes > Mycobacteriales > Nocardiaceae > Rhodococcus > Rhodococcus sp. 06-470-2. The sequence continues at coordinate 342,288 of NZ_NOYB01000032.1, forward strand.
GTCTCCGGCTCCAACGTCATCCTCGCGACGCCGACCGGATCGGGTAAGTCGATGGTGGCCATCGGAGCTCACTACGCCGCGATGGCCGCGGGCATACGCAGCTTCTACACCGCGCCGATCAAGGCACTGGTCAGCGAGAAGTTCTTCGCTCTGTGCGAGATCTTCGGTGCTCAGAACGTCGGCATGATGACGGGCGACGCGTCGGTCAATTCCGGAGCCCCGATCATCTGCGCCACCGCCGAGATCGTCGCGAACCTCGCCCTGCGTCAGGGCCGCGGCTCCGACATCGGCCAGGTGATCATGGACGAGTTCCACTACTACTCCGAGCCCGATCGAGGGTGGGCCTGGCAGGTGCCGTTGATCGAACTGCCGCACGCCCAGTTCCTGTTGATGTCCGCGACCCTGGGCGATGTCTCGTTCTTCCGGGACGATCTGACCCGGCGCACCGGACGCACGACCACCGTCGTCTCGGGCTCCGAACGTCCGGTTCCACTGATGTTCTCGTACGTCACCACTCCGATCAGCGAGACCATCGAAGAACTGGTGGAAACGCATCTCGCGCCGGTGTACGTCGTACATTTCACGCAGGCCGCGGCACTCGAACGAGCCCAGGCGCTGACGAGCGTCAATGTCGCGTCCAAGCAGGAGAAGGCCGAGATCGCCGAGGCCATCGGCGCCTTTCGCTTCACCACAGGTTTCGGGAAGACCCTGTCGAGACTGGTTCGGCACGGCATCGGGGTGCACCACGCCGGCATGCTTCCCAAGTATCGACGGTTGGTCGAGAAGCTGGCGCAGGACGGTCTGCTCAAGGTGATCTGTGGAACGGACACGTTGGGGGTGGGCATCAACGTTCCCATTCGCACGGTGTTGTTCACCGGACTGACCAAGTACGACGGCATCCGCACCCGCAAGCTTCGGGCCCGCGAGTTCCATCAGATCGCGGGACGCGCGGGCCGAGCCGGCTACGACACCCTCGGCACCGTCGTGGTGGAGGCCCCCGAACACGACATCGAGAACGCGCGTCTGGTGGCCAAGGCCGGCGACGATCCGAAGAAGCTCAAGCGTGTGCAGCGCAAGAAGGCACCCGACGGTTTCGTCTCGTGGGGTGAGCCGACATTCGAGCGGATCATCGCCGCCAGCCCGGAGCCGCTCACGTCCCGGTTCTCGGTGAGCAACGCGATGTTGCTCAATGTCATTGCCCGGCCGGGCAATTGCTTTCATGCCATGCGACACCTGCTCGAGGACAATCACGAGACCCGGCCCGCTCAGCGCAAGCACATCTTACGGGCGCTCTCGCTCTACCGTGGTCTGGTCGATGCGGGCATCGTCGAGCAACTCGACGAGCCGGACGCCGACGGTCGACATGCTCGACTGACGGTGGACCTGCAACCGGACTTCGCGCTCAATCAGCCGCTGTCGACGTTCGCGGTCGCGTCCTTCGACCTGCTTGACGCCGAATCACCGACCCATGCCCTCGATGTGGTGTCGATCATCGAATCGACCCTCGACGATCCGCGTCAGATCCTCATGGCACAGCAGCACGCCGCGCGCGGCGAAGCGGTGTCGCAGATGAAGGCCGACGGCATCGAGTACGACGAGAGAATGGAGCTGCTCGAGGAGGTCACGTGGCCGAAACCTCTTGCAGAGCTGCTCGTTCCGGCATTCGAGATCTACCGCGGCACCCATCCGTGGCTCTCCGAGGTCGGTCTGTCGCCCAAGTCCGTGGTCCGCGACATGGTCGAGCGCGCGATGACGTTCGCAGAATTGATCAGCCACTACGGTCTGATGCGGTCCGAGGGACTCGTCCTGCGGTATCTCGCCGACGCCTATCGCACACTGCGCCAGACGGTTCCGCCGGAGTCTCGAACCGAAGAGGTACAGGACATCACCGAGTGGCTGGGTGAGCTCGTTCGGCAGGTGGATTCGAGCCTGCTCGACGAGTGGGAGAACCTCACCGATCCCGGTGCCGAGCCGGAAGCGCTCGTGGAGGCGTACGGATCCGACGTGCCGCGTCCGATCTCGGCCAACCCGCGAGCCTTCCGAATCCTCGCGCGCAATGCGATCTTCCGCCGCGTGGACCTGGCGGCGCGCCGACAGTGGAACACGCTCGACGACCTCGACGACGGCCCGGACTGGGAGGCCGAACTCGAACCGTTCTTCGCCGAATACGGCTCGATCGGAACCGGCCCGTCGGCCCGTGGCCCCGCATTGTTCACCCTGAACGTCGGTGCGGAGTCCACGACGGTGCGTCAGGTGTTGGAGGACCCCGACGGGGACCACGGCTGGTCGCTCGACGCCGTCGTCGATGTGCCCGAGTCCGATGCGGCAGGCGAGATCGTGTTCGACGAGATCGTGATCACGCCCGGCTGAGGCCATCTGCTTGGCCGGCACGAACCTGGGTGGCGAGAAGACTTGCCAGCGCCCGGTATTCGGCCGAGCGCGCACTCGTGGATCGGTGCACGAGACCGATCGTGCGGCCGGGAGCCGGGTGTGCGAATTCCGCGGTGGACAGGCCCGCACGAGCGACCTCGACCTCGACGGCGCTGCGCGGCAGCAGCGTCAGACCCAGCCCGCCTGCAACGCACTGCACCACCGTGGTCAACGACGCCGCCCGGGTAGCGCTCGCGTCGGGCGCGATGTCGACCGAGCGGCACAGGTCGAGGGTCTGCTCGCGCAGGCAGTGCCCCTCGTCGAGCAGGAGCAGAGGCAGGCCTCGGAGGTCGGCGACGTCCAGATCCCGCCGCCCCGCCAGTGGGTGCTCGGCAGGTAACGCGAGCACGAAATCCTCGGTGTACATGGATATTTCGATCAATCCCGGGTCGGCGAGGGGCAGCGCGAGAACGGCGACGTCGAGGTCACCGGAGCGGAGTGCGTCCAGCAGTCGGGCGGTGTGATCCTCCACTATCCTCGGCACGAGGTCGGGATACTCGGCGCGTACGGCCGGGAGTACTGCCGGCAGCACGTACGGTGCCACGGTCGGAATGATTCCGAGCCTGATACCACCGGTCAGGTGGCCACCCAATCCTGCTGCGGTAGCGACGAATCCGTCCACCGCGTCCAGTGCCGCGGTGGCCCGAGCGAGCAACTGACCGCCGGCAGGCGTCAACAACACCCGGCGAGTGCTGCGCTCGATCAGCTGCACCCCCAGCCCCTGCTCGAGCGCAGCAAGAGCCTGCGACAGCGAAGGCTGGGTGATACTCAGTTACGCTGCGGCAGAACCGAAGTGGCGATGACGTGCGATCGCCGCGAAAGCCCGCAGATGCGACAGGGTCGGCTGATAGCTTCGATCGGTCACGCCTATCAGTGTAGTGCCACTCATCACGTTTACCTTTGACCACACTTTTGGCACACTCGTACCGGTCGGCCGGGCTCGTACGGCTGCATTCACGCCACCGACCCCGAACCGCTCACATACGGAACCGACGCGATCATTCGACACGAGGAGACCACATGGCACTGTTGACAATTGGCGACCAGTTCCCTTCATACAACCTGACCGCCGTCATCGGCGGAGACCTGTCCAAGGTGAACGCTCAGCAGCCCGACGATTACTTCACCACCGTCACCAGTGACGATCATGCAGGCAAGTGGCGCATCGTCTTCTTCTGGCCCAAGGACTTCACGTTCGTGTGCCCCACCGAGATCGCCGCGTTCGGCAAGCTGAACGAGGAGTTCGAGGACCGTGACGCACAGGTCCTCGGTGCGTCGGTGGACAACGAGTTCGTCCACTTCCAGTGGCGGGCACAGCACGACGAGCTCAAGACCCTCCCGTTCCCGATGCTGTCGGATCTCAAGCGTGAATTGGCTGCTGCCACGGGTGTTCTCAACGCCGATGGTGTCGCCGACCGCGCCACGTTCATCGTCGACCCCAACAACGAGATCCAGTTCGTGTCGGTCACGGCAGGCTCGGTGGGCCGCAACGTCGACGAGGTCCTTCGAGTTCTCGATGCCCTGCAGTCCGACGAGCTCTGCGCCTGCAACTGGAAGAAGGGTGATCCCACCATCGACGCAGGCGAACTGCTGACGGCGAGCGTCTGACATGACGATCGACAACCTCAAGAACGCCGTCCCCGAGTACGCCAAGGACCTCAAGCTCAATCTCGGTTCCATCGCCCGTTCCACGGTGCTCAGCGAGCAGCAGCTGTGGGGCACGCTGCTGTCGGTGGCGGCAGCGTCGAAGTCCGCGACGACGTTGAAGGAGATCGCCGAGGACGCTGCCGATTCACTGTCGGCCGAGGCGTACAACGCGGCACTCGGTGCGGCGTCGATCATGGGCATGAACAACGTCTTCTACCGAACCAAGGGATACCTCGGCGGCAAGTACGACGATCTGCGCGCCGGCCTGCGCATGAACATCATCGGCAACCCTGGCGTGGACAAGGCCGACTTCGAGCTGTGGTCGCTCGCGGTGTCGGCCGTCAACGGGTGCAACCACTGCCTGGAGGCACACGAGAAGACCCTGCGCGCCGAGGGCGTCGACCGCGAGAAGATCTTCGAGGCCATCCGTGCCGCGTCGATCGTCGCAGGTGTCGCGCAGGCGATCGAAACAGGGCGAATCCTCGACGGTGCCGCCGTCTGAGCGTCGTCTCGCACTGTTCACCGAACGAGGGATCCGCGGCCGCGGGTCCCTCGTTCTGCGTTCGGTACCATCCGGGCATGGCTACCGACGTCTCCGTCGTCCGAGTGTTCACCGATGCCGACGGCAGGTTCGGCAACCCCCTCGGCATCGTGGCCGCGGGCGACGTGCACGAGGCCGACAGGCAGCAGTTCGCCGCCGAGCTCGGCTTCAGCGAGACGGTGTTCGTCGATCGCACCGAGTCCGGTACGGCCTCGGCGACCATCCACACCCCCGCCGTGGAGCTGCCCTTCGCCGGACATCCCACGGTCGGACTCTCGTGGTGGCTCCGCGAGCAGGGACATCCCGTCGACGTGCTCACCGTCCCTGCCGGACCGTTGAGCATCCGCTACGGCGGCGAGCACACCTGGGTTCGCGCTCGCGCCGACTGGACTCCGCAGTTCACCTTCCATCGGGTTCACGATGCGGCCGAGGTGGCGGCAGCCGATCCGAGTGCCTACGACAGTGGGCACCACTACGTCTGGGCCTGGACCGACGAGGAACACGGCACGCTGCGATCGCGCATGTTCGCACCGATGATGGGTATCGCCGAGGACGAGGCGACCGGTGCTGCCGCCGTCCGGCTGACCGGTGAACTCGGCCGGAGCCTGAACATCGTGCAGGGAGCCGGATCTCGGTTGCGCACCACCATCGGCGACGGCTGGGTGGAACTGGGCGGACGCACCGCGGCGGACGCGTCGATCAGCGTGTGACGGGTACGTCCACTTCGATTTCCTCGCCGAGACGAACTCCGTCGGCCAGTGGCAGTCGGTCGCCGCTCCAGAACTTTCCCGGGTCGAACCAGTTGGCTTTCTTGTTGCCCGTGAGCAGACCCATCGCGTCGTAGGTCATGGCGACCACCTCGGCGCAGTAGGCGGTTTCGAGTGCCGCTCCCTCGCGTCGGTTGCGACGCAGTGCGGGGACTCGGCCCCGGAACCACCGACCGGCGAGCGCCGCAGTGGTCGGGAACGCGGTTCCGTCCATGCGGGCGATCGTGCGCAGCAGGGCGTCCTCCTGCGCAGTCGTCACGGACTCGTCCAATTGCCGCAGCCAACAACGCTGTTCGTACTTTGTGGCCCACTGTGTGACGGCCGCACGCAGATCGTGCAGCTGAACCCCGCGTTGGAAATTTCCGCTCCACATGTCCTGCAACGACTTTCCCAGCTCGGCGTGCCACATCAGCGGAGGCAGGTCGTCGATCACGACGGCCATTCCGACGTGGTTGACGGGACTGTTGGTCAGTGCCTGGATAGCGCGATCGGCGTTCGACTGTCCGCGGAAGATCCAGATGTCGCCCGTTCTGGTGGCCTCGACTGCAGTATCGAGGCTGATTCGCGACGGATTCATGGTCCACACCCTAGATCTCGTGACGGTACGGTGGCCGGATGAACGTGTGGAAGGCCCTCGGTCTCGCCGGGATGGTCGGTGTCGCGGCCACCGGGGCGTTGGTGGTCCGATCCGAACGCAAGCGTCGCGCATACGCGCCCGAGGAAGTACGAGATCGGCTGCACCGGCGCTTCGCCGCCGTCCCCGACGAGCCGCAGCCCGCAGCTGCTGCCCCGCGCTCACGCGGACAGCAGCTGCGCAGCAGGCTCCGGTTCAGCCGAGCGCGCTGAGGATTCGCGCGGCCAGCTCTTCGATCTCGGCATTCGTCATGACGAATGCCGGCGAGATCTGCATCGCACCCTGACCGGCCGCGCGACTGGACACACCGTGCGCTCGAAGCGTCTTGACGAAGGGCAATGCCTCGGCCGGGTCGGCGAGCTGCACGGCGGCAACCGCACCGATTCCGCTCCGGATCTCCGAGACCCGCTCGTGTGCGGCCAACGGCGCGAGGTGGGTGTGCAACGCCGCCTCGATGCGCTTCGAGTGTGACAGCAGTTCCTCGCGCTCGATGATGTCGAGGTTGGCCATCGCGGCCGCGGCCGCTCCGGCATGGCCACCGTAGGTGTACCCGTGCCGCCACCACACGCCGCCCGCGAAGAACGGCTCGGCGATCGTCGGGGCGATGAACACCGCACCCATCGGTACGTATCCGGACGTGAGCCCCTTGGCGGTGGTCATCAGATCCGGTTCGAGCTCGAATCGAGTGGAGGCGAACCAACTGCCGCCGATACGGCCGAATCCGGTGACGACCTCGTCCGCGACGAACAGTACGTCGTTGTCGCGGCAGATCTGCCGCACCTCGCGCAGGTAGCCCTCCGGTGGGAGGTAGATGCCGCCGGCACCGATCACGGGCTCGCAGAAGAATGCGGCCACGTTCTCGGCACCGACCTCCTCGATCAGTGCCAGCAGCGACTTCGCGTCGTCCCACGCCACCGTTCGGGCGTCGGACATGAGCTCGCCGTAGTGCTCCTTGTTCACCGGAATGCCGGCCAGCGCTGTTCCCGCGACGTGCATCCCGTGGTAGGCCTTCTGCCGGCCGACGATCAGTGTCTTGCTCGGTCGACCCATTTCGACCCAGTAGCGCCGGGCGAGTTTCGCGGCGGTGTCGATGGAGTCCGAGCCACCCGAGGTGAAGAAGATCTTGCTGCCCGGTACCGGGGCGATCGCCGCGAGACGATCGGCGAGTGCCAGTGTGGTCTCGGGTACGAAGTCACCGAAGTTCGAGTAGTGGGCGATCGAGCTCAACTGCGTCGCAACGGCGTCGGCGATCTCCCGACGGCCGTGGCCGACGTTGGTGAACCACAGGCCCGCGGTGGCGTCGAGGTATTCGGTACCCGCGTGGTCGTAGATGTAGGCACCTTCACCGCGGGAGACGACGAACGGGCCGCTGGTCGTGACGGCTCCCATGTCGGCGAAACCGTGCCAGAGCGCGGAAGAGTGTGTGGTTCCGGTGGCAGAAGACATGCGGTACACAGTAGTCACGTGGTTCCGGCCGAGCCCGATCCGTACCTCCACCGTCCGGCGATCCTCCCGAGTGCACCGACCGCGAGAGCCATCAACGCGAAGGCGACGGTGAGAACGAGCAGGCCGATGGCGAGCGCGAGGTAGCCCTGGACGCGTGGGTCGAGGAACGGATAGGGATACCAGTCGACAACGGGCCCACGGACGAGGGTGTAGATCCCGTAGAGAAGCGGAAACAGCAGCCATGTCAGGCTGCGCGATTCCGAGATCTGCCGTCGCGGTGGCGTGAGGATCCAGTCGATCAGCAGGACGACGGGCATGATGCGGTGCACCACGTTGTTCGTCCACGGATCCGCCACGCCCACATCGATGTTGGCGAGCAGTACGGCGTAGATGATGCCGGTGATGACCATGTAGAGGGTGACGGCACCCCGAACGAGCTGCCAGTGCGCTGCGCGTGGATCGACGACGCCGCCGACCAGCAGCACCAGCACCGTCAGCACGTTGCTCATGACGGTGAAGTAGCTGAAGTAGTTGGCCAGCGAGAACGTCGTGGAGGCGAGACCGTCCAGGACGATCGAGATCAGTGCCGAGGCGGTGAGCGCCGCGAACAGTACGCGCAACGTCCTGATCGGTACGGGAGTGCGCGGCTGGACCATCACATCCTGCGAGATGCTCATGTGGCGATCCTGGCACAGTCACGACCTGCATTCGGTGGCACTGCCGAAACCGATATCCTGGGTGAAGTATGTCTACCTCGAACCCGTCCGTTCAGCGTCGCGCTCTCGCCACACGTCTGGCCCAGGTCACCATCCGCGACGAGAACCGGCTGCGGCGGCGATTGGACAAGGCGCGTACCGACGACGCGTTCGCCGCACTCGACCGCGACATCACCCGCGCCGAGACCGTGGTCGCCAACCGCCGCGCTGCGGTGCCCAAGCTCGAATTTCCCGAGTCACTTCCGGTCAGTCTTCGCAAGGACGACATCGCCGCGGCCATCGCCGAGCACCAGGTGGTGATCGTCGCCGGCGAGACCGGCTCCGGCAAGACCACTCAGATCCCCAAGATCTGCCTCGAACTGGGGCGCGGGATCCGGGGCTCCATCGGTCACACACAGCCCCGTCGACTCGCCGCTCGCACCGTGGCCGAACGTATCGCCGAGGAGGTGGGTGAACCACTGGGTGAATCCATCGGCTACAAGGTGAGATTCACCGATCAGTCCTCGGATGCGACCCTCGTCAAGCTGATGACCGACGGCATCCTGCTGGCGGAGATCCAGCGAGACCGGCTGCTCCGCCAGTACGACACCCTGATCATCGACGAGGCCCACGAGCGCAGCCTCAACATCGATTTCATCCTGGGCTACCTCGCGCAGCTCCTCCCCCGCCGACCCGACCTGAAGATCGTCATCACCTCGGCGACGATCGATCCCGAGCGTTTCGCTCGGCACTTCGCGCGCGACGGCGTGCCCGCGCCGATCATCGAGGTCTCCGGCCGCACGTTCCCGGTCGAGATGCGCTACCGGCCACTGACCGTCGACGCCGGGGACACCACGATCGATCTCGACCCCGTCGACGCGACGTGCCAGGCCGTCGACGAGTTGATGGCCGAGGGCGACGGTGACATTCTGGTGTTCCTGTCCGGTGAGCGCGAGATTCGCGACACCGCCGACGCCTTGAACGACCGAAATCTGCGCAACACCGAGATCGTTCCACTCTATGCGAGACTCTCTGCGGCCGAACAACATAGAGTGTTCTCCCCGCACTCGGGCAGGCGCGTGGTGCTCTCGACGAACGTTGCGGAAACATCGCTGACGGTCCCCGGAATCCGCTACGTGGTCGACCCGGGTACCGCCCGAATCTCGCGATACTCGTTGCGTACCAAGGTTCAACGACTTCCCATCGAGCCGATATCCCAGGCATCGGCGCGGCAGCGGGCCGGCCGCTGTGGTCGCGTCGCCGACGGCATCTGCATCCGGCTGTACTCGGAGGAGGATTTCGAGTCACGTCCGCAGTTCACCGAGCCGGAGATTCTGCGTACCAACCTGGCGTCGGTGATCCTTCAGATGACCGCACTCGGGCTGGGCAAGATCGACGCGTTCCCGTTCGTCGAACCACCCGATCCGCGGAGCATCCGAGACGGAATCGGACTGCTCGAAGAGCTCGGGGCACTGAAGCCTGCTACCAAGGACGGCACCGCGGAGCTCACCCCCATCGGCCGGGAACTCTCGGCGCTTCCGGTCGATCCACGGATGGCGCGAATGCTGGTCGAGGCCAACGGCAACGGATCTCTCCGCGATGCGTTGGTGGTCGTTGCCGCGCTATCGATCCAGGACGTTCGGGAGCGGCCGGCAGAGCATCAGCAGGCGGCGGACGAGAAGCATGCGCGCTTCGCGGTGGAGAACTCCGACTTCCTCGCGTACGTGAAGCTGTGGACCTATTTGCGCGAACAGCGGAACGAGTTGTCCTCCAACCAGTTCCGCCGTATGTGCCGCACCGAGTTCCTGCACTACCTACGTATTCGCGAGTGGCAGGATCTGCACGGTCAGCTACGTCAGATCACCCGTGGACTCGGGTGGACGGTTCCCGACACCGACTCCACCGAGACCGCGCTGCATCAGTCGCTGCTGTCCGGACTGCTCTCGCACATCGGGCTCCGGGAGGGTGACAAGCGTGAGTTCCTCGGCGCGCGTGGGGCTCACTTCGCGATCTTCCCCGGGTCGGGTCTGTTCAAGAAGCCCCCGCGCTGGGTCATGGCCGCCGAATTGGTCGAGACCGGACGCCTGTGGGGCCGGATGGCTGCGCGCATCGAGCCCGAGTGGGCCGAGCGGTTGGCGCCGCACCTGGTCAAGCGGACGTACTCGGAGCCGCACTGGTCCATCAAACGGGAATCGGCGATGGCCTACGAACGGGTGACGCTCTACGGCATTCCGTTGGTGACGCAACGTCCGGTGAACTATCACCGCATCGACGCCGAGGCGTCTCGAGAGCTGTTCATCAGACATGCGCTGGTGGAGGGTGAATGGAAGACCCAGCACGCGTTCTTCCACAAGAATCGGGCGCTGCTCGACGACGTGGGTGAACTCGAACATCGCGCTCGGCGACGAGACATCGTGGTCGACGACGACGCTCTCTTCGACTTCTACGACGCACGTATCGCCCCGGAGGCGGTGTCGGCGCGACACTTCGACACCTGGTGGAAGAAGGCACGCAGACAGGACCCGCACCTACTCGACTTCACCACCGACACCGTCGTCAACTCCGACGCGGCCTCGGTTCTGACCGGCGCGTATCCCGACGCATGGCGACAGGGCGAGATCCAGTTCCCACTGACGTATCAGTTCGAGCCGGGCACCGCGGCCGACGGAGTCACCGCGCGCATTCCGATCGCGCTGCTCGCTCAGGTACAGCCGGTGGGCTTCGACTGGCTGGTCCCGGGAATGCGCGGCGAGCTGGTCACCGCATTGATCAAGACGCTACCGAAGGCACTGCGGCGCAACGTGGTTCCGGCTCCCGACTTCGCGGCCGCGGCGTTGGCGGCCATGAAGCCGCGCGCGGAAACTCTGGTGACGGCGCTGGCCCGTGAGTTGTCCCGGGCTGCCCGGTGCGACATCACGGCGAAGGACTTCGACCCCGCCGCGCTGCCCGAGCACCTGAAGATGACGTTCGCGGCCGTCGACCCGTCCGGAAAGGTGCTGGGCAGCAACAAGGATCTGACTGCTCTTCGGACGAGCCTGTCGGGTGAGGTCGGCCGTCAGGTGGCGAGCGCGGTCGGCGACGCGGAGCGCGCACCCTCTCTGGCCTGGACCTCCGGCACGCTGGGTCGGTTGGAGCCGACGGTGACTCGGCAGGTCGGTGGACAGAAGGTCACCGGCTATCCGGCGCTGGTTCCGGAAGGACCCGGCGTCGCGGTGCGGGTCCTCAGCACCCCCGCCGAGGCGCGGGCGGCAATGCGCTCGGGAACCAGAACTCTGCTTCTGTCGACGGCTCCGAAGGGCACCAAGGCATTGCTGGCCGGCCTACCGACCGCGGAACGTCTTGCACTGGGCCAGAATCCGTACGGTGGAGTCGACGCACTCCTCGAGGAGTGCCGAGTACTTGCGGTCGAAGAGGCCATGGATGCGCACGGAGGACCGGTCCGGGATCCGGATGCCTTCGAGAAACTGAGGGCACTCGTCAACGCCGAGGTTCCGCAGCGCACCGCTGCGATACTGGCGTTGGTTCGCCCGGTGTTGACCGCCGCCCTGGCGCTGTCCGCACAACTTCAGTCCTCCTCGGGCGAGCCGGCGGACGATGTTCGGGAACAGTTCGACGGCTTGATCTTTCGAGGGTTCGTCACCGAATTCGGCTCTCGCAGACTCGCAGACCTGCCGCGCTACCTCGCCGCGGCGACCAAGCGGTTGACGACGCTGCCGAGCAGTGCAGGCCGGGACGCGGCTGCGATGGACGTACTCGATCGGGTGTACGCCTCGTACGGGCGACTGTTGGATTCGCTGCCGGAGAGCAGAAAGAACAGTTCCGGGGTTCAGGAACTGTTCTGGATGATCGAGGAGTTGCGCGTCGGACTGTTCGCGCAGGGCATTCGCACGGCGTACCCGGTGTCGGAGAAGCGCATCGAGAAGGCGATCTCGGACCAGCGTCGCTGATGGGCGGGCCTGTCAGTCGATGTCTGCGGACTCGCGGTGCTTGCGCAGTTCGTGGATTTCCTTCTCGAAGTCTTCTGCCGAGCTGAACGAGCGGTAGACGGAAGCGAAGCGCAGGTAGGCCACTTCGTCCAGGTCGCGGAGTGGACCGAGAATGGCCAAGCCCACTTCGTTGCTGGGGATCTCCGCGGATCCCGCTGCACGGATGGCGTCCTCGACCTGTTGTGCCAGAAGGTTCAGCGCGTCGTTGTCGACATCTCTGCCCTGGCAGGCGCGACGGACTCCCTTGACGACCTTCTCTCGGCTGAACGGCTCGGTGACACCACTGCGTTTCACGACGGCCAGCACTGCGGCCTCGACCGTCGTGAATCGGCGACCGCACTCCGGGCAGGAGCGACGACGCCGGATTGCTTGCCCCTCGTCCATCTCACGCGAGTCGACCACGCGTGAGTCGGGATGCCTGCAGAACGGGCAATGCATGAGGGATCCTCCGTCGTAGCCGATGCTCCGACGACGAGCACGCACATCGGGGCAGTCTGTCGAGGATACTCAGTCTCCTCGAACCCGACGGTGCCGGTGGTCATCTGCCGGGCGTGTACTCGACGACAGCTCCGTCGTGCACCTCGACCACACCCGCCGGTTGCGCGCCGGCATCGGGGGCGACGGCCCGCAGGTTCGCGATGCCGATCAGCCCGCCCGCCACCACCAGGACCGCCAACACCGTCAGCACGATCGAACGCATCCGAACCGGCTGGCCGGCAAAGTGCGCCGAGGTCGCGTCGAACTCGCGATCGGCCTGCTCGCGATCGGTGACATCGGTCCACGACGAATCGAGGACCGGGAGGCACGGTGAACTCTGTGTGCGGGGTCCCGTGACACCGTGCGTTCCGATGGGACTCTGCAGAACGGGACGCGCCCGGCGGCGGCGCTCGACGGCAGTGGATCGGGCGCGGACACCGGCGGCGGTGGGGCGATCGGTGATGATGGTCATCGGAACCTCGACTTCGCTCGTTGGATCGATTGTTCGATCAGGCGTTCGATGGACGCTTGTTCGAAGTTCTATCACGAGCCTCCGACAAAGTCTGCAGAAAACGCGACACGAGTCGAACAGATGTTTGATTCAACAGCTGATACACGCTAGATTCGTGTCAGAAACCACACGCCACACGAGTCGACACCATCAACTCCAGTCCGCGCAGACCTACCACGCAGACCGGATCCAGGACACCAGCAGGAGGCCGACAGCATGAAGGACGAGACCTCGACGAGGTCGACCACGCTTTCCACGACCACCGGTTCCAAGGCGACCGGAGCCAGGGCCACCGCACCGAAGGCCGCAGCGGGTAAGCCTGCCGCAGAACCGACATCCAAGGCCATGGAAGTCGGCACCGACATCAGCGCGGGTCTGACGGAGCGGCAACGGAAGGTACTCGAGGTCATTCGGGCTTCGGTGACCGAGCGCGGTTACCCACCGAGCATTCGAGAGATCGGTGACGCGGTCGGCCTGACATCGACCTCCTCCGTCGCTCACCAGCTCCGTACGCTCGAACGCAAGGGTTTCCTCCGGCGCGACGCCAACCGGCCCCGCGCGGTCGACGTCCGCGGTCTCGACGAGGTGCAGGCCGATCAGGCAGCCGCCGCGGTCGACGGATCGCAGGCGTCCGAGGAGCAGGATCGGTTGCCTACCCCGACATTCGTGCCGGTACTGGGCCGGATCGCTGCAGGCGGTCCGATTCTGGCCGAGGAAGCCGTCGAGGACGTCTTCCCGCTCCCCCGCGAGCTGGTCGGACAGGGTTCGCTGTTCCTGCTCAAGGTGGTCGGTGAATCGATGATCGATGCGGCCATCTGCGACGGTGACTGGGTGGTGGTTCGTCAGCAGTCCGTGGCCGACAACGGCGACATCGTCGCTGCGATGATCGACGGCGAGGCCACCGTCAAGACCTTCAAGCGGTCCAAGGGCGAGGTGTGGCTGCTGCCGCACAACCCGCTGTTCGAGCCGATCCCGGGCAACAACGCCGCGATCCTCGGCAAGGTCGTCACCGTGATGCGCAAGCTGTAGGGATCGTCACCGAGGTGACACGCGAAGGGCCGCAGCACAGGAGTGCTGCGGCCCTTCGCGTCTCTCGGATCAGCGGATCACAGATTCAATCCGCGGCCGATGATCTCCTTCATGATCTCGGTGGTGCCGCCGTAGATGGTCTGTACACGGGAATCCATGTACGCCTTGGCGATCGGGTATTCCTTCATGTAGCCGTAGCCGCCGTGCAGCTGCAGGCACCGGTCGATCAGTTTGACCTGATTCTCGGTGGTCCACCACTTCGCCATGGCGGCTTCTTGCACAGTCAACTTGTCCGCGTTGAGCAGTTCGATGAACTTGTCCACCATGATGCGGGTGGCGGTAGTTTCGGTGGCCAATTCCGCCAACACGAAGCGCGTGTTCTGGAACTTGCCGATCGACTTTCCGAAGGCCTTGCGGTCGCGGCAGTACTGGATCGTCATGTCCAGTGCCGATTCCATTGCCGCGGCGGCGACGACAGCGATCGAGAGTCGCTCCTGCGGCAAGTTCTGCATCAGGTAGATGAAGCCCATGCCCTCGTCGCCGAGCAGGTTGGCGGCGGGCACACGAACGTCGGTGAAGCTGAGTTCGGCGGTGTCCTGGGCCTTCATGCCGATCTTGTCGAGGTTGCGGCCGCGCTCGAATCCGGGCATGTCACGTTCGACGACCAGCAGACTGAAGCCCTGTGCGCCCTTCTCGGGGTCGGTGCAGGCCACGACGATCACCAGATCGGCGTTGATTCCGTTGGTGATGAACGTCTTCGAGCCGTTGAGCACCCAGTCGTCGCCGTCACGTACCGCCTTGGTCTTGATGCCCTGCAGGTCGCTTCCGGTTCCCGGCTCGGTCATCGCGATCGCGGTGATCAGTTCGCCGGAGCAGAATCCGGGAAGCCAGCGCGCCTTCTGCTCGTCGTTCGCGAGATCGATCAGGTACGGCGCGACGACGTCGTTGTGCAGGGTGAAACCGATACCGCTGTATCCGCCACGGGTCGTTTCCTCGGTGACGATGGCGTTGTAGCGGAAGTCCTTGACTCCGCCGCCGCCGAATTCCTCGGGCGCTGCCGTTCCGAGGAAGCCCTGCTTACCGGCCTCGACCCAGACGTCGCGATCGACGATGTTCTGCTCTTCCCACTTCGCGTGGTTCGGCGCTACGTGCTGATCGAGAAATTTCCGGTACGACTCCCGGAACAGCTCGTGCTCGGGCTCGAAAAGTGTGCGTTCCACGAATGTCTCCTTGTTCGGTGCGTACCGGCAGCGACCACGCGAAATCTCTACGAATCTCGATCGCCGGTACGACTGACGTCACAGGGACACACTACGTCCGCGGCGTCGGGGCGGTCGATGACCAAAACGCGCGCGATCCGTGACCGACCCCGCTAACGACCTCGGGTGCCTGCACTCCTGGCGAGCGCCGAGACGATCGGGTACCCCAGCAGGATGCCCACCGAACCCCAGGCGATACCGCCGAGTTCGACCGATCCGACGGACAGTGTCAGGTCACCGATTCCGGCGACCAGCGCCGCCGCAACGACGATGAGATTGACCGGGTCGGTGAAGTCGACCTTCGCGTCGGTCCAGATGCGTACGCCGAGAAGCCCGATCAGGCCGTACAGCACCAGAGTCGCGCCGCCGATGACCCCGTCGGGGACGGTGAAGATCAGCGCACCGAACTTGGGCGAGAACGCGAGCACCGTCGCCGTGATCGATGCGACCCAATACGCCGCGGTCGAGTACACGCGGGTGGCAGCCATGACACCGATGTTCTCCGCGTAGGTGGTGGTTCCCGAACCGCCGCCTGCTCCGGCGAGTGTGGTCGCCAGCCCGTCGGCGATCAATGCGTCACCGGCCACGTCGTCGAGGTTCTTGCCGGTCATCGCGGCGACGGCTTTGACGTGTCCCACGTTCTCGGCGACGAGGACGATCACCACCGGCAGCGCCACGAGGATCACCGACAGCTCGAAGGACGGACCGCGAAACTCGGGCAGACCGATCCAGCTCGCCGCGCTCAGTGCGTCGAGACGCGGTTGCGCGATGCCTCCGGTGACGGCGGCGAACAACCACCCCACGACGACACCGAGCAGAATTCCGAGTCGTCCGATCAAGCCGGGTCCGAGCGCCGTCGCCAGCAGAATCGCGATCAGGGTGACGGCTGCGATCAGCGGCTGTGCCTCGAACGACGTGGTGGCGGCCGGCGCCAGGTTCAGCCCGATGAGCACGACGACGGCACCGGTCACGACGGGCGGCATGGCCGCGTCGAGTACCCGTTGGCCCGCGAACTTCACTACGACGCCGACGGCGGCCAGTACGAGGCCGACACACAGGACCGCTCCGAGTTGGGCGGCGGGTCCGTTCGCTTGGGTGGCACCGAGCGGGGCCAGGAAAGCGAAGGACGAACCCAGGTAGCTGGGAACGCGCCCTCGAGTGATGACGAGGAACAGTGCCGTTCCTATGCCCGAGAACAGCAGCGTCGTCGATACCGGAAATCCGGTGATCGTCGGAACCAGCAGTGTCGCACCGAACATCGCGACGACGTGCTGCATTCCGATACCGATGGTGCGTGGCCACGTCAATCGTTCGTCGGGTGAGACCACCGCCCCGGCCTCGACGGTCTTTCCGTTTCCGTGCAGCGTCCAACCCAGAGTTCTCATGATGGAAGGCAACACTATTGGATCAGCCGAGGATCGCGCTCACTGCCTCGCGGGCGGCGGCGGTGCTGTCCGTTTTCAGGGCTGCGGCGGCCGCTTCCTTGCACTGATCGAGCGTGACCGTCGCCAACTTCGAACCCACGTGCGCGACGGCAGCCGATGCAGCGGACAGAGAGGTGATGCCGAGGCCGACCAACACACAGGCCAGGAGCGGATCGGCAGCGGCCTCGCCGCAGACCCCGACCGGCTTGCCTGCCTTGGCTCCCGCGGCAGCGGTGTGGGCGACCAGTGCCAGTACCGCCGGCTGCCACGGATCGGTCAGGCCTGCGAGCTGAGCGGACATGCGGTCGGCGGCCATCGTGTACTGCGCCAGGTCGTTGGTGCCGATGGACAGGAAGTCGACGTGCTCGAGGATGTGTTCGGCGAGCAGCGCGGCTGCGGGTACCTCGATCATGACACCGGGGGTGAGTCCTCGTTCACGGACGTCGGCGGCGAAATCCTTCGCTTCCAACGCGGTTGCGATCATCGGAGCCATCACCCACGGGGAGGAGTCGGTCGCCTTCGCGGCTGCCGCGATGCCGTCGAGCTGCCGGTACAGAATCCCGCGGTCGGCCTCGGCGATGCGGATTCCGCGAATGCCGAGGGCCGGGTTTGCCTCGTCGGGATGCGTGGCGAACCGAAGCGGCTTGTCCGAGCCTGCGTCGAGCGTCCGTACGACGACCTTCTTGCCCGCGAACGCGTCGAGTACCTGGGCGTAGATCTCGGCCTGCTCGTCGACGGTGGGTTCGGAGTCGCGGTCGAGGAAGCACAGTTCGGTACGGAACAGTCCGACGCCGTCCGCTGCACTGGATCGCGCCGCGCGAGCACCGGCACCGTCCTGGACGTTGGCGAGAATGTCGACCGCGTGGCCGTCGGCGGTGGTACCGGGACCGACCCACTGGGACACCCGGTCGAGCTCGTCGCGGGCGGAGACGACGGCGGCGCGGGCCGACTCGGCATCGGGTTCGAGTTCGATCCGGCCGCTGGTGCCGTCCACCGATGCGTTCGTACCCGCGGCGATGTCGTCGAGGCCTGCCACGGCGACGATGCACGGAATGCCCAACTGACGCGCGATGATCGCGGTGTGGCTGGTCGGACCGCCCAGCGAGGTGGCCAGACCCACGATCAGCGCGGGGTCGAGGCCGGCGGTGTCGGCGGGTGCCAGGTCGTCGGCGAACAGCACGGACGGTTCGTCCGGCACCGGAACACCGGGCTCCGGAACGCCGAGGATCTCGGCGATGACGCGATCACGGATGTCGCGCAGGTCGGTCACGCGCTCTGCCATCAGTCCGCCGAGCTGGGTGAACATCGCGGCGAACTTGTCCGTCGCCGCCGCTGTCGCGGTGACGGCCGAACTGCCCTTGGCGATCGAGGAGCGCGCGGCTCCCAGCCAGCCGCGGTCCGTTGCCATCGCGGCGTTGGCCGACAGGACTTCCGAGGCAGCTCCGGTCGCCAGCTCCGCGCGACCGCGCAGTCGAGCGGCGACGGCGTTCGCTGCGGCGTCGAAGACGTCCTTCTCGGCATCTCGATCCGCCTCGGCCACCTCGCCGGTATCGGCAGGGATGGCGGGACGGGCACCGGGGCGGATCACGCGGCCGTATCCCACGCCGGGCACGACAGGCGTGCCGTGCAGCGTGGTCTGCGCTGCTCCGATTCCGGCTGCATCGACTGTCGTGTCGCTGTGTCCGGTCGAAGCGGTGCTAACCGATCCCGTCATGTGGTCCTCCTCGGATCCTGCGTGAACAAAGGTCTTCGTACTGTCCGGCGAGCTGTGGTGGGGGCCATCAGTCGCTTGTGTTGTGACCGAGATTACTCCAAACCCTTGACATGTCAACACACACGGGCGTAAAACAACATAAAGCAACATCAACGAGGAAGGAGACGCAGGTGTACGCAGAAGAACGACAGCACTCCATAGCCGAACTCATCAGCACCCAGGGCCGCGTCTCCGTCAACGATCTCTCCGCCACCTACGGCGTCACAACGGAAACCGTGCGCCGCGACCTAGCCACCCTCGATCGAATGGGTGTCGTGCGCCGCGTCCACGGTGGAGCAGTGCCCGCATCGGCCCTGACCACACTCGAACCGGGCGTCTCGGAACGAGAGTTCACTCGGGCCGATCAAAAGGACGCGATCGCGGCCGCCGCCCTGTCCTTCCTCCCTCCCGTCGGAGGCAGCGCCGTGTTCGATGCCGGCACCACAACCGGTCGACTTGCCGGTTTGCTTCCTCACGACCGCGAACTGACGTTGGTGACCAACTCGGTCCCGATCGCCGCGCGCGCCGCGACGATGTCGAATGTCAACCTTCGACTACTCGGCGGGCGGGTACGCGGGACCACCCAGGCGGCAGTCGGCGACGAAGCGCTGAGTGCCCTCGAATGGCTCCGGGTGGACGTCGCGTTCATCGGCACCAATGCCATCAGCGTCGGGCACGGACTGTCCACTCCCGACAGTGACGAGGCAGCCGTCAAGCGTGCCATGGTCGAGGCAGCCAATCATGTCGTGGTGCTGGCGGATTCGTCGAAGATCGGGCGCGAGCATCTGGTCAGCTTCGCCCGAGTGGGCTCCATCGATGTCATCGTCACCGATAGCGACATCTCGATAAATGACCGAAAGAATCTCAGCGACAAAGGAATCGAGGTGGTGATCGCATGATGGTCACACTCACGGCCAACCCGAGCATGGACCGGACGGTCACGCTCGACACGCCGCTCGTCCGTGGCGGCGTCCACCGGGCATCGACGTCGGCCATCGACCCAGGAGGCAAGGGCGTCAACGTCGCTCGCGTTCTCGGCGGATCGGGAGTCGGGGCGTTGGCAGTTCTCCCGGCCAACGTCGGAGACCCCCTGCTCGACGCGATGGCCGCGAAGGGAGTGCGGTATTCCGCGGTTCCGACGTCGGGTCCGGCGCGGACCAACATCACGGTGAGCGAAGTCGGTGGCACCACCACCAAGATCAACGAGCCCGGTGCCACGGTGTCGGAGCGGACCCGTGCTGAGCTGCGGGAGCGGATCCTCGCTCTCGCAGTCGATGCCGAATGGGTGGTTCTCTCCGGTTCGCTCCCGCCGGGCCTCCCCGTCGACTGGTATGCCGAGCTCGTCACTGCCCTGCGTGCCACGTCGGCGAAGGTAGCGGTGGACACCTCCGACGAGCCGCTGCTCGCTCTCGCCGCTGCCTTCCCGGAGTCGGCACCCGATCTGATCAAACCCAATTCCGAGGAACTCGCCCAACTCACCGGGTACGATTCCGAAGAGCTGGAAAGCGCAGCGGCGCAGGGTGATCCGACGGCTGCCATCGCAGCCAGCACGATCCTTCTCGGCCGAGGCGTCGGCGCGGTACTTGCCACTCTCGGCAGTGCCGGAGCCGTACTGGTCACCGAGGACGGTTCCTGGTACGCCAGCCCGCCCCCGATCACCGCGGTCAGCACGGTCGGCGCAGGCGATTCCTCGCTCGCCGGCTACATCCTCGCCGACGCCGAGAACTGTTCCGATGCAGACAAACTCCGCCGCGCCGTCGCCTACGGAACGGCAGCGACCGCGCTTCCAGGCACCACGCTTCCCCTGCCCGAGCAGACCCACCCGAATTCGGTGACGGTCCGTGCGCTCGACATCCCCACCTCCGTCACTCCGTCCACGCTCTCCCCTTCTTCGAACCGTCTCTAGGAGCCTGCAATGTCCACCCCCACCGAAGATCAGCAGATCATCGCCGAGGATCTGATCCTCCTCGACGCCGATCTCGGCGAGTCCAAGGAAGCCGTCATCGAACGCCTCGCAGGCGTTCTGGCTTCCGCGGGTCGCGCAACCGAAACCGATGCCCTGCGCGACGCCGCTCTGGCCCGCGAGGCGCAGTCGGCAACCGGCCTGCCCGGCGGCATCGCCATCCCGCACTGCCGCTCCGAAGCGGTCACCTCGGCCTCTCTCGGATTCGCCCGCCTGAACCCGAAGGTCGACTTCGGTGCCCCCGACGGCCCCGCGGACCTGGTGTTCCTCATCGCCGCTCCTGCCGGTGCCGGTTCGGCCCATATGAAGCTGCTCTCGAGCCTTGCGCGCGCACTGGTGAAGCCGGAATTCGTCACCTCCCTGCGCAACGCGTCCTCGGCCGCCGAGATCGTCACCCTCGTCGACGGGGTCATCAACCCCGCCGCCAAGCCGGCCGTGACGGCCCCGGCCGCAGCTCCTGTGTCGACTGCCAAGCACAGCGCGGCCGCCACCCCGGCCGAGACCACTGCCCCGAAGCACATCGTCGCAGTCACCGCCTGCCCCACCGGAATTGCGCACACCTACATGGCTGCCGATTCACTCGTCGCAGCGGGCGAGCGTGCCGGAGTCACCGTTCACGTCGAGACCCAGGGCTCGAGCGGCAGCACGCCGCTGGACCCCTCGATCATCGCCGGAGCCGAAGCAGTCATCTTCGCAACCGATGTGGGCGTCAAGGGTAGGGAGAGGTTCGCCGGTAAGCCCGTCATCTCCTCGGGCGTCAAGCGCGCCATCAACGAGCCCGACGTCATGCTCACCGAAGCCCTTCGCGCTGCATTGAACCCGGACGCAGCCCGCGTCGGCGGTACCGCAGTGGCCGCAGGCTCCACCGAATCCGCGGGCGAACTCGGCTGGGGCACCCGCATCCGCCAGATTCTCTTGACCGGCGTCAGCTACATGATTCCGTTCGTCGCCGCCGGCGGTCTGCTGATCGCCCTCGGCTTCCTGCTCGGCGGATACGAGATCTCCGGAGTTGCCGAGGACATCGTCGTCAACAACTCCATCACCTCCCTCCCCGAAGGCGGAATCGCCGCCTACCTCGGTGCCGTGCTCTTCCAGATCGGCGCACTGTCCTTCAGCTTCCTGGTGCCCGCACTGGCCGGCTACATCTCCTACGCCATCGCCGACAGGCCGGGACTCGCGCCAGGCTTCACCGCCGGTGCCGTGGCCGTTCTCGTCGGCGCAGGCTTCATCGGCGGCCTCGTCGGTGGTCTCATCGCCGGCTTCGTCGCACTGTGGATCAGCAAATGGAAGATCCCCGCGGTACTGCGTGGCCTGATGCCCGTCGTCATCATCCCGCTGTTCGCCACCCTCATCGTCGGCGCGATCATGTTCCTGCTGCTCGGCAAGCCGCTCGCCGCGATCACCAGCGGACTGACCGACTGGCTCAACGGTCTCAGCGGCTCCTCGGTCATCATCCTCGGCATCATTCTCGGCCTGATGATGTGCTTCGACCTCGGCGGACCGGTCAACAAGGCTGCCTACGCATTCGCAACCGCAGGCCTGTCGGTCACCGACACCGCATCACTGCGCATCATGGCAGCTGTCATGGCCGCAGGTATGGTGCCGCCGCTGGCCATGGCACTGGCCTCGACCGTTCGCTCGCGTCTGTTCACCGAAGCCGAGCGTGAGAACGGCAAGGCAGCCTGGTTCCTCGGAGCAGCATTCATCTCCGAGGGTGCGATTCCGTTCGCCGCGGCGGACCCGTTCCGCGTCATCCCCTCGATGATGGCCGGCGGCGCAGTCACCGGTGCCATGATCATGGCCTTCGACGTCACCCTCAGCGCTCCCCACGGCGGAATCTTCGTGTTCTTCGCCATCGGAAACATCCTGTGGTTCATCGTGTCTCTGGCCGTCGGCACCATCGTCTCGGCGTTCCTGGTCGTCTCGGCCAAGCAGTTCGTCAAGGGCAAGAACGCCCCGACCGAGGCCGAGCTCGATCCGGCACTCGCCACCGTCTGACACTCGCTACGATCGCAACAACCCCACTACGAAGGAGCACCACATGCCCAGCACCACAGTCGCCGTCGGATCCTCGATCGGTCTGCACGCTCGACCCGCAGCACTGATCGCCGACGCCGTCGCCGAAGCCGGCGTGGACGTCACCCTCGCAGTGGCCGACTCCGAGCCCGTGGACGCAGGTTCGGCCCTGATGATCATGACGCTCGGTGCCACCAAGGGCACCGAGGTCACCGTCAGCAGCGACGACCAGGCAGCACACGACAAGGTGGTCGCCCTCGTCGAAGCAGACTTGGATGCCTGACCAGACTGTTTGGCCAAGCGCCTAGCGAGAACGCATCGATCGCCGGACGGTGAATCCCACCGCTCCGGCGATCAGCACCACACCGGCAGCGACGGCCGCTCGGAATGTCCATTCCGAGTCCGTCGCTGTCGGCGTCTGTGCCGACTGCTCGGGAACGACGGTCGGCGATACCGGCTCCACAGCAACAGGTTCGGGGGCAGACATCTCGAGATCGACCGCGTCGGGGACCCGCAGGAGCGGCGGAAGCGTGGCCTCCGCGGATCCGAATCCGGCCTCGGATGCGATGAGCAAGGAACCGTCGTCGGTGAAGACCAGAGCCTCGCCCTGCGGCTGGTCGGGCAGCGGCACCACGGCGCGAGGCGCTGCCGGATCGACCAATGCCGACGCGATGTCCCCGTCCGACACGCGGAACAGGTAGGCGTCGGTGTAGGTGCGCACTGCGGCCACGGCACCGTCGGCGCTCACCGCTCCCCCGGTCGCCAGTATCGATCCGACCACGAACGGCGGCCCACCGACCGTGTCGGTCGCCGTGAACGCCAGTTCTCCGACCTTGCGCATCGGCGTCGGGCCAGGGCTGGACAGATCTGCGACCGATTGGTCGGCGGCGGGTACGTACACCCCGCTCACGCCCGAGAGATCCTTTGTCACGATCACCGGCCTACCACCGGGCTCGATCAGTATCGTCTCGGCGTCGTGCGCGCCGTCGGGGTAGGTCAATCGGTACAATTCGCCCGCGCCCGAGGCCGGTTCCATTCGCGTCAATGCCACTGTGTCGCGGCGCATCCGATTGTCGCCGATGTCCGCCAACCACAGCGAGCCGTCGTACGACGTCAGGTCCTCGACGTCGTACGGGTCGACGGGCACGTCGATCCATCGCGCGACCGCGCAGTTCGCATCGAGTTCGGCGACCCGATCATCGGCTCCGCTGTCTCCGATCGCGTAGAGGACGCCGTCGATCGAGGTCAGCCCCGACAACTCCGCGAGTCCAGGATCGGTTGGACCACAATAGGTTTCGGTCTCGATCGGTGCACCCGAGGCGACTCCCCCGAATGCGGCGGCCGAGGCCACGACAGCCACGACAGCACCGCGGGCCACCAGCCGTGGTCCCACCACCGAGGTCAGACGCTGGGCACGATCGCCGTGAATTCGACGAGCGCCGCCGCAAGCGATTGCGGCACACGAGCTTCCACACGCGTGCCCTCTTCCTCGTGGGCCGTCTTCACGATCCGGCCGTCGGTGTGGATTCGCGCGACCAGATCACCACGGGTGTAGGGCACGAGAACATCGACCAACACGTCCGGCTCGGAGAGGATCTCGGCCAGATGATCTCGCAGAGCGTCGATTCCCTCGCCGGTCTTGGCCGAGACGAATCGAGCGCCGTCGAGCAGCCCGCGCAGCTGAGTCAGTTGAACCGGATCGGCAGCGTCGATCTTGTTGACCACCAACAACTCCGGCGGCATCTTCGCGTCCTGCTCGCGAACCACCTCGGTGATCACCTCGCGCACGGCCTTGATCTGATCGATCGGAAGAGGATCCGAACCGTCGACCACGTGCAGCAGCAGATCTGCATCGGTGACCTCCTCGAGCGTCGAGCGGAACGCCTCGACCAACTGAGTCGGAAGATGCCGGACGAAGCCGACCGTGTCGGTCAGCACGATCTCGCGACCGTCCTCGAGCGTCGACTTGCGCGTGGTGGGATCGAGGGTGGCGAACAGAGCGTTCTGAACCAACACTCCGGATCCGGTCAGCGCATTGAGCAGGCTCGACTTGCCTGCGTTGGTGTAGCCCACGATAGCGATCGACGGCACCGTACCGCTCAGGCGCTGTTCGCGTTTGGTGTCGCGGGCCTGCTTCATGCCCTTGATCTCACGGCGCAGCTTGGCCATGCGCTCACGGATGCGTCGACGGTCGGTCTCGATCTTCGTCTCACCCGGTCCGCGCAGACCCACACCACCGTTGCTGCCTGCCCGTCCACCGGCCTGCCGCGACATGGATTCGCCCCAGCCGCGAAGCCTGGGCAACATGTATTCCATCTGCGCGAACGCGACCTGCGCCTTGCCTTCTCGTGAGGTCGCGTGCTGGGCGAAGATGTCGAGGATCAGCGCGGTGCGGTCGATGACCTTGACCTTGACGACCTTCTCCAGCGCATTGAGCTGAGCAGGGGTCAGTTCACCGTCGCAGATGACCGTGTCGGCGCCGGTCGCGAGGACGATGTCGCGCACCTCCTTGGCCTTACCGGAACCGATGTACGTCGCGGCATCGGGCTTGTCGCGTCGCTGCATCAGCGCTTCGAGCACCTCCGAGCCGGCGGTCTCGGCCAATGCAGCCAGTTCGGTCATGCTGGACTCGGCCTGCGCGGCCGTGCCGGTGGTCCAGACTCCGACCAGCACGACGCGTTCGAGCCGCAGCTGCCGGTACTCGACCTCGGTGACGTCGGTGAGCTCGGTGGACAGTCCGGCCACTCGACGCAGCGCGGTGCGGTCTTCGAGCTGCATGTCGCCGGAGGACGGGGAATTCTCGTCGCCGAGCGGAGACCGAGCCAGTCGTCTCGACCACGCGTCGGACTCTTCGCGGGTCCAGGCGGATTCGGTTTCGGAAGCGCCGTCGATGTCGTCGCGACCGTCGTCGACCGGCTCGCCTGCAGGGGATGTTTCATGTGAGTTCGTCATACGAGCTCCATGATCCACGAAAAGCCCAGCGTATGCACGCGGGTTTCGGTCCACGTGGGTGCCGAGGCCTGCGCGATCGTCAGGACTGAGCCTTCAGCCACCGGTCGTCGATCTCGCCCCGGGCCAGCAACACCGACGGCCCGCGCAGAGTGGCACCGACGTGATCGATGTTCACACGCACCCGACCGCCGAGCACACCGACGCTCACCTCCCCTGTCTCGAGGCCCTCGTAGGACAGCGCCGCTGCGGCCGCTGCCACGGTTCCGGTGCCACAGGATCGCGTCTCCCCGACACCACGCTCGAACACACGCATCTGGACGGCACCGTCGTCGAGCCTGGTCAGGATCTCGACGTTCGCACCGTGGGGAAAGAACTCGGAATCCAGTGTCGGCGGTTGGGACAAGTCGAGCGCGCCGAGAGATGCGCGTGTCAACGCACCGTCGACACAGGCCAGATGAGGATTGCCGACGTCGATTCCGATGCCCTCGTACGTCCCGCCCGCGAGGGTCGCCGAGCTCGAGCCCATCAGCGTGACGTCCCCCATCGCCACGGTGACATCGGCGTCGGTGTCGTCGAACGAGTGAACGGTCACAGCGCGAGCACCGGCCCGCGAACCCACCACGAACTGGTCACGTTGTTCGAGGTCGTGCACCCGCAGGTAGTGCGCGAACACCCGCACACCGTTGCCGCACATCTCGGCGATGGTGCCGTCACCGTTGCGGTAGTCCATGAACCAGTCCTCGGGCTCGACACCCGGCGGCATTCGGTCGAGTACGCCTGCATCTCGGAGCACACCGGCCCGGGCGACGCGCAGAATCCCGTCGGCACCGAGGCCCTGGCGTCGATCGCACAACACCGACACCGCCGACCTGGTGAGTTCGAGCTCGGCTGCCGGATCCGGCAGCACGACGAAGTCGTTCTGAGTTCCGTGGCCTTTGGCGAATTCCATGGTCGCGAGTCTACGGGCGTACGGCTAGGAGGGGTCGATCGCGGACAGCGCGTCCGAGGTCAGCGTCGGCGAGGTGCCGTCAAGCCACCGGACGCGTTCGTCGCGACGAAACCAGGATCGCTGGCGTCGTACGTAGCGTCGGGTTCCGATGAACGTCCGTTCGCGTGCGTGCTCGACGTCGTAGTCCCCCGCCAGCACGTCGAGAGCCTGCGCGTACCCGATCGCCCGCGACGCGGTGACGCCCTCACGCAGCCCCAGGGCGAGCAGCCCTTCCACTTCGTCGAGCAATCCGGTCTCGAACATCAGCCGAGTGCGCTCGGCGATCCGCTCGTCCAGTTCGGCAGTGTCGCGGTCGACTCCCAACACCACCGTGCCCCAGCGAGGTGCACCGATCTTCGGGGCCGATGCCGCGAACGGCTGCCCGGTCAGCTCCACCACCTCGAGCGCTCGGACCATGCGCCTGCCATCGGTGGGCAGGATCGACGCGGCAGCCTCGGGATCGGCGGCCGTCAACACGCGATGGATCTCCTCGACGCCGTCGCGCTCGAGGACTGCTTCCCATTTCGCTCGAACGACGGGGTCGGTAGCCGGAAACGCCCACTCGTCGAGCAACGACTGCACGTACATCATCGATCCGCCGACGATGATCGGCCGCGAACCCCGCGATCGAATGTCCTCGACGTCGGCGACCGCAGCCTCCTGGTAGCGGGCGACGGTAGCGATGTCGGTGACCTCGAGCACATCGAGTTGGTGGTGCGCAATCCCGCGCCGCTGCGCGACGGGCACTTTCGCGGTCCCGATGTCCATCCCCCGGTACTGCTGCATCGCGTCGATGTTGACGATTTCGCCGCCGAGTTCCTCGGCCAGATCGAGAGCCAGATCGGACTTTCCTGTGGCAGTCGGCCCGATGACCGCGACCGGTGTCGTGGCCGAATCGCTCGCCCCGTCAGTCACGAGCCCAGGTCCCCACGAAGTATCCGACCCCGAAGGGCGCACCTCGGTAGAGCTCTGTCGTCGTTGTCGCATCGGCTCCAGCGAGTGCCGCCAGCACCTGCCACGCCGCTCTGCCGCCCACACCGAGCGAAGCGCACAGGTCCGGATCCAGATCCGCCAATGCATCGACGTCGGCGCTCGCGAGGGCATCGTCGATACTGCGCTGGACCGCCTCGGCGCGCTCGTCGAACGATCCGGGTGCCTTCGGAGTCAGTGTGTTAGCCCCGTCTGCCAGCAGCAGAACGCCCCAGGTCTCCGCCGAGGCGTCGAACTCTCGGCGCAGCTGCTCGCCGAACTCGGCGCACGACCCTGGGCTCGCATCGGCCGCGATCGTGCGGACCTCGACCGCAGCGTCGGGCGCTGCCACCCCGCGCAGCCACCCGGCGATCAGAACCGCCAGCGGCAGGTCCGGATCTGCCGCAGAGTGCGCTGCGCCGCCGGACAGGCTCACCACCACGTCGACTCCGAAGCCCCGGAACGTGCCGACGGTGGCCGTTCCGTAGGTGGACGACACGCGGTCGACGCCGACGGCGATCCAGCGGTCGACCGTCGACGCCAGATGGGTGGTCGCGTCGACGGCGGCGGTCCGCAGATCGGCTGTCCGGGCCGCCCCCGCGCCCATCAGTTCGGGGACCAGCAACGGTGGAGAGGGCACCAGGGCCGCGGCACGAAACACGAGTACCACGCTAGTCGGTGGCGCGACTTGCCCCGACGAGTCCACCTCGAGTCGTCTGAGCTGTTTCAATGGTCCGATCGGTCGTCACCTAGTTCAATGGTGTCCAGATCGCGATTGAAGGCAGCCGTGACGCGCGGCAGAGATGAGGAACAATGACCGACCCGAACGCCGGCACTCCCACCACCCCCGAGGCTGCATCCTCGGATGCACCCGCCCAGACCCCCGGTGCGACCGCGCCCGGTGCAGCGAACCACGGCGGACCCAAGCCCGGCGGTGGACCCAAGCCCGGCGGTGGACCGAAGCCCGGTGGAGGACCCAGGCCCGGCGGCCCGGGTCCCGGCTCTCCTCGTCCCGGCGGTTCGGCCGGTGCCAAGCCCCACCCGACCCCCTCCCACGTCCCGACCGCGATCCCGACGGTCGCGCCTGCGAGCGACCCCAGCAAGTTCGGCAGAGTCGACGACGACGGCACCGCATGGGTGACCACCGCCGACGGTGAGCGGCAGATCGGGTCCTGGCAGGCAGGAGACGCGGCGGAAGGACTCGCCCATTTCGGTCGGCGCTACGACGATCTGGCCACCGAGGTCGCTCTGCTCGAAGCTCGATTGACCTCCGGTACCGGCGATGCCAAGAAGACCAAGGCCGCAGCGTCCGCGTTGTTGGAGAGCCTGCCGACCGCTGCTGTGATCGGCGACCTCGATCTGCTCGCCAGGCGACTCGACGCGGTCGTCGAGCATTCGGACGCCGCAGCAGCGGTGGCCAAACACGAAAGGGAGCTCGAACGCGCCGAGCACACCGCGCGCAAGGAAGCCCTCGCCGTCGAAGCCGAGCAGATCGGTAGCGAATCGACCCAGTGGAAGCACGCGGGCGATCGGCTGCGAGAGATCCTCGACGAGTGGAAGACGATCCGCGGGGTCGACCGCAAGATCGACGATGCCCTGTGGAAGCGGTACTCCAAGGCACGGGAGAACTTCAACCGTCGCCGCGGTGCCCATTTCGCCGATCTCGATCGTGAGCGCGGTGCGGCCAAGACTCGCAAGGAAGAACTGGTCGAGCGGGCCAGAGCCTTGTCGTCGTCCACGGACTGGGGACCCACCGCAGCAGCGTTCCGCGATCTGCTGGTGGAATGGAAGGCATCCGGCCGTGCCCCACGCGATGCCGACGACGCGCTGTGGAAGAACTTCAAGGCCGCACAGGACGTGTTCTTCGCTGCCCGCAACGCCGCGGCCTCCGAGCGGGACGCCGAGTTCGAGGCCAACGCCGAGGCCAAGGAAGCCCTGCTGGCCAAGACACACATAGATCCGAGCAAGGACCTCGATGCCGCCCGTTCGGCACTGCGCGACCTGCAGGACAAGTGGGATGCCATCGGCAAGGTTCCGCGCGAGAAGATGCAGGAACTCGAGGGCAAGCTGAGGGCGATCGAGAAGTCCGTCCACGACGCGGTGGAGGCCCAGTGGCGTCGTTCGGATCCCGAGGCCGTCGCCCGCGCCGCCCAGTTCCGCGAGCGGGTGGCTCAGTTCGAGGATCAGGCCGCCAAGGCGACCGCAGCAGGCAAGACCAAGGATGCCGAGCGTGCGCTCGCGCAGGCGCAGCAGTGGCGCGAGTGGGCCGACGCAGCAGAGAGCGCCGTCGACGAGTTGTGATCGACCGGCACTCCTGACCGGGGGCGGCCGATCGGACCTACGGGGCCGAGTGGCCGTCCCACAGGCGCAGCTTCTGTTCGCCCGACGCGGCGGCGATGCGTCGCTGCTCCTGGGCCGCGAGCTGGGCGTTCGTCTTGTTCCACACGGCCTTGAGCCAATGGAACGTCAACGCGATGACGGCGATCCACGCGATGATCAGTCCGATTCCCGGTCCGGCACCCTGCAGGTTGTCCGGCACGGTCTGCCGCGTCCAGATCGAGAGCATCCCGTACACCGACGACACCGCACATCCCGCGAGGGCGGCCCACGCCAACGCCCAGATACGGGTGACGAGCGCGAGCACCGACATCACCACGCCGAACGTCAGCACCAGCACGACGAAGACGCGTGACGGCAGCGCGATGGACTCGGCAACTGCGGCTTCTCCACCCGTGAGCACGTCGAATCCGCTGGCCGATCCGGTGTGCGGCAACGCGAACGTGACCAACAGGACCAGCACCAGCCCGGCCACGACCATGGCCCGCGCTCCCGGGTCCAGTTCCGTCATGACCGCCCTCTCCGTTCGCCCGAGTTCCTCGGCGGATCGAGAGGGTACGACGCGATCGGGTCCGTCTGTGTCTGTCATGCGGTGCATCCTGTCTCTACCGGTAGCGGCGCCGGTGCGCCGATCGAGGGAAGTCCGAGGCCGACGCCGATCGGTGCCGTCTTGGGCATCACACCGCGTTCGTGGGCGTCTCCTGCTGCCGTACGGCGATGCGTGAGCACGCCGGCGTCGGCGATGAGGTGGTACGGCGCAGCGGCCGTCAGCGTGGTGGTGACGACGTCGCCCGGGCGGATCTCGCTCACGCGATCGGCGTCGACTGCGAAATGCACGAGTCGGCCGTCCCTGGCTCGCCCGCTCATCCGATGCGTCGCGGCGTTCTTGCGACCTTCACCGGTGGCGACGAGTAGTTCGACCTCGGTACCGATCAACTCTCGGTTGGCAGCGAGAACGATCTCTTCCTGCAGAGCGATCAATCGCAGATACCGTTCTTGCACAACCTCTTTGGGGATCTGATCGGGCATCTCGGCGGCAGGCGTTCCCGGCCGCTTCGAGTACTGGAAGGTGTAGGCATTGGCGAACTTCGCCCGCCGAACCACGTCGAGCGTCTGCTCGAAGTCCTCATCGGTCTCACCGGGGAAGCCGACGATGATGTCGGTGGTGATGGCCGCGTGTGGCATGACCGCGCGCACCTTGTCGATGATGCCCAGGAACTTGCTCTGCCGGTAGGACCTGCGCATCGCCTTGAGGATGCGATCCGATCCGGATTGCAGCGGCATGTGCAGGGTGGGACAGATGTTCGGGGTGGACGCCATCGCCTCGATGACGTCGTCGGTGAACTCGGCCGGGTGCGGAGAGGTGAACCGCACTCGCTCGAGACCCTCGATCGAGCCGCATGCGGCCAGCAGCGACGCGAACGCGCCGCGGTCGCGAGGCATGTCCGGATCGGCGAACGAGGCACCGTACGCATTGACGTTCTGGCCGAGCAGCGTCACCTCGAGTACACCCTGATCCACCAAAGCCTGTACCTCGGCGAGGATGTCGCCCGGCCTGCGGTCGATCTCCTTGCCGCGCAGGGCCGGGACGATGCAGAACGTGCAGGTGTTGTTGCAGCCCACCGAGATCGAGACCCAGCCCGCGTATGTCGATTCGCGTTTCGCCGGCAGGGTCGACGGGAAGGCCTCGAGGGATTCGAGAATCTCGACCTGTGCCCGTTCGTTGTGCCGGGCGCGCTCGAGCAACACCGGCAACGACCCGATGTTGTGGGTTCCGAAGACCACGTCGACCCACGGAGCCTTCTCGACGACGGTGCTGCGATCCTTCTGCGCCAGGCAACCACCGACCGCGATCTGCATGTTGGGGTTTCGCGTCTTCGCGGGCCGCAACATGCCGAGGTTGCCGTACAGCTTGTTGTCGGCGTTCTCGCGCACCGCGCAGGTGTTGAAGACGACGAGATCTGCGTCGGTGCCTGCGTCGGCCGGAACGTAGCCCGCTTCCTCGAGCAGCCCGGACAACCGCTCGGAATCGTGGACGTTCATCTGGCATCCGTGCGTACGCACTTCGTAGCTGCGGGGAACCGACGCCGACGGGTCCGTCACCGGGACGGGATCGGTACTCCCGTGATCGGCCACGTCCACGGTCGGAAAAACACTCGTTTGCACCCCTCCAGGGTACGTCCATCGCACCGACCGGCCCGCCGGGGTCGCGGGCTCCACCACAGACTGTGCAGGGCCGATGCGGGGCAACAGTAAAGTTTCCATTACATAATCGAAGATGACGGGCGAAAACACCGGTCGGCGAGGAAACTACGCATAGGGTTTCGACTTATGACGCACGCCACCGACGCGCCGGCATCGACACCCCCGCCGGGCGCGCCCTCGATGATCTCGCTCAAATCCGTCGACAAACATTTCGGTGATCTGCACGTCCTCAAGGACATCAACCTGGAAGTGCCGGCCGGTCAGGTCGTCATCGTCGTCGGCCCCTCCGGCTCGGGCAAGTCGACTCTGTGCCGGACGATCAACCGCTTGGAGCCGATCGATTCCGGTGCCATCGAGGTCGACGGAGATCTACTTCCCGCGGAAGGCAAGGCCCTTGCGGCCCTGCGCGCCGACGTGGGCATGGTGTTCCAGTCGTTCAACCTGTTCGCGCACAAGACGATCCTGCAGAACGTCATGCTCGCGCCCATGAAGGTACGCAAGCAGAAGAAGGACGAGGCCGAGAAGAGCGCCTTGGCTCTGCTCGAACGCGTGGGAATCGCCAACCAGGCCGACAAGTACCCCGCTCAGCTCTCCGGTGGTCAGCAGCAGCGTGTCGCCATCGCGCGATCTCTCGCCATGAACCCCAAGGTGATGTTGTTCGACGAGCCGACCTCGGCCCTCGACCCCGAGATGGTCAACGAGGTACTCGACGTCATGACCTCGCTCGCCAAGGAGGGCATGACGATGCTCGTCGTCACCCACGAGATGGGCTTCGCCCGCAAGGCCGGCGACCGCGTCATCTTCATGGCCGACGGAGCCGTCGTCGAGGACACCGATCCCGAGACCTTCTTCAAGTCGCCCAAGTCCGAGCGTGCCAAGGACTTCCTCGGCAAGATCCTCGGTCACTGACCCGCTTCACCGTTCACCCCGAATACCCGAACCGATCCCTAAGGACATTCACTGTGAGAATCACCCGACCGCTTCGCTTCGGTGTCGCCATCGCCGCTCTGTCCATCGTCGCCACCGCCTGCGGCGGCGGAGAGGAAGCTCGCACCATCTCGAGCAGCGCCGAGTCCGGCAACCTCATCGTCGGCATCAAGTTCGACCAGCCCGGTCTCGGTCTGCGCAATCCCGACGGCACGTTCAGCGGCTTCGACGTCGAGGTGGCCAAGTACGTCGCCGGCAAGCTCGGTGTCGACGAGGCCAACATCGAGTTCAAGGAGTCCCCCTCGGCGCAGCGCGAGACTCTGATCGAGAACGGCGAGGTCGACTACATCGTCGCCACCTACTCCATCACCGACACCCGCAAGGAAAAGGTCGGTTTCGCCGGCCCGTACTTCGTGGCGGGACAGTCGTTGCTCGTTCGTGAGGACAACACCGACATCACCGGTGCCGATTCGCTCAACGACGGCAAGCGACTCTGCTCGGTCACCGGTTCCACCCCGGCCCAGAACATCGCCGACGAGTACCCCGGCGTGCAGCTGCAGCCGTTCGACACGTACTCCGCGTGCGTCGAGGCGCTGCGCAACGGCACCGTCGATGCGGTGACCACCGACGACATCATCCTCGCCGGCTACGCCGCTCAGTCCCCCGGACAGTTCAAGGTGGTCGGTGAGCCGTTCACCACGGAGAACTACGGCATCGGCCTGAACAAGGACGACACCGAAGGACGTAACCAGATCAACGACGCCATCGAGGAGATGGTGTCGAGCGGTGCATGGGAGCAGGCCTTCAACGACACGGTGGGCGCATCGGGCTACCCGCTGCCGACCCCGCCCACCGTCGACCGCTACTGATCGACCCTCTCGTCGTGTTCCGCGAGCGCGTGCGCGCGGAACACGACGGTTGGATCTCGCCGAGCCGTGAGGATCAACAAGCACCGTGAACCTATTGAGCAAGTACGGCGATCAATTGATCGACGCGTTTCTCTCGACCATCTACCTGACTTTGGCATCCCTCGTCGGCGCGCTGGTCATCGGAACGATCATTGCCGCGATGCGGGTGTCTCCCATCCCGATCGCGCGTGGCATCGCCGCGACGTACGTCACCATCTTCCGTAACACCCCGTTGACCCTGATCATCCTGTTCACCTCGTTCGGCCTGTACCAGACCATGGGTGTCTCGCTCGCGTCGGAATCGTCCTCGACCTTCCTCGACGACAACAACTTCCGTCTGGCAATCCTCGGTCTGAGTGTCTACACCGCGTCGTTCGTCGCAGAATCTCTGCGATCGGGAATCAACACGGTCCCCGTCGGTCAGGCCGAGGCCGGCCGCTCACTGGGTATGACGTTCACCCAGAACATCTCCATCGTCGTTCTGCCACAGGCGTTCCGCGCCGTGGTCGGACCGCTCGGCAGTGTCGTGATCGCACTGACGAAGAACACGACGATCGCATCGGTCATCGGCGTCGCCGAGGCGTCGTTCCTGATGAAGAACATGATCGAGAACGAGGCCGCGATCTTCGTGGTCGGCGGCATCTTCGCGCTCGGTTTCATGATCCTGACGCTCCCGACCGGGTTGCTGTTCGGCTACATCAGCAAGCGATTGGCGGTGTCATGATGAGTGATGCAGTAGCAGTTCTCTACGACGTTCCGGGCCCGAAAGCGGTACTGCGCTACCGGATCCTGACCGGGGTCGTTGCCGTCGTCTCGCTGGGCGTCGCGTTCCTCATCTACCGAGCACTCGACTCCAAAGGTCAGTTGACCGCCGAGAAGTGGGATCCGTTCCTCGAATCGACCACGTGGACCACGTATCTGATCCCCGGAATCCAGGGCACGCTGGTTGCAGCGGCGCTCTCGATCGTGTTCGCACTGATCCTCGGTGCCGTCCTCGGTATCGGCCGCCTCTCGGATCATCGCGCGGTACGGATCGTCAGCGGCGCGATCGTCGAGGTGTTCCGCGCAGTACCCGTACTGATTCTGATGATCTTCCTGTACGCGGTCTACGCCGATTACGAGGTCTTCAAGGTCAAGTACCTGGCGTTGGCGGCCGTGGTCACCGGCCTGACGCTGTACAACGGATCGGTCATCGCCGAAATCGTTCGCGCGGGAGTCAATTCACTGCCCAAGGGGCAGCGGGAAGCTGCATCCGCGCTGGGAATGCGCAAGAGCCAGGTCATGCTTCTGGTTCTGCTCCCCCAGGCCGTCACCGCCATGCTTCCGGCGATCATTTCGCAGATGGTTGTGGCGTTGAAGGACTCGGCGCTCGGTTACGTCATCGGGTACGTCGAAGTGGTCCGTTCCGGTCAGCAGGTAGGCGCGTTCTACAGCAACTACCTCCCCTCGCTGATCATCGTCGCCGTCATCATGATCATCATCAACTCCGCGTTGACGAAGCTGGCCACCGTGGTCGAACGTCGTTTGCGTTCGCGTAAGCGCAAAGCCGGCGCGACCGACGTGGTTCCCGCTCTCGATGGTGGTCAGGCAGCCTGATCGCCATCGCCGGCAACGAGTAAGGCCCGCAACACCGATGGTGTTGCGGGCCTTACTGTTTCTCGACGGCTACTACTCGAGGTGGACGATCACATCGAGTCTGGGCCGTCGAAGCCTTCGGTGTCGGCACCTGCGCGGTCGAGTTGCTCCTTGACCACCGCGAACGCCATGCCCTGCGAGTAGCCGCGGCGCGCGAGCATACCGACCAATTTTCGGACAACCTTGTCACGCTCGGCGCGGGCATCCGGCCCACTCGAGTCCGGCATTTGCAGTGTGCGAAATCGCTTGCGTACCAGCTCGGCTGCGCGCTGACGTTCGTCGTCGGCATCGATCGTATCCAGTGCGTGCAGAGCGAGTTCGTTACTGACTCCCTTGTTGCGGAGCTCCATACTCAGTGCGCGTTTACCCTTGCCCGAGTACTTGTGCCGGGATTGAACCCATTGCTGCGCGAAGGACTCGTCGTCGACAAGCTTTGCCTTTTCGAGCCGGTCGAGAACGGCGTTCGCGATCTCGGCAGTGAAGCCCTTCTTCGCAAGATTTGCTTCGAGTTCGTGCCTGCTACGCGCTCGGTCGGTCAGCAACCGAAGGCAGACATCTTTCGCCTGCGCCTCGGTGCCGCCACTCTCGTCTCGCTGCTGCACGGCGACAACAGGTTAGAAGTCCACCGGAGCGGCTGCAGGCTCCTCCGCGGTGACGTCCGCGCCGATCTGCAGCTTCTCCATGATCTTCTTCTCGATCTCGTCCCGCACGTCGGGGTTCTCGAGCATGAACTTGCGGGCGTTCTCCTTGCCCTGACCGAGCTGGTCACCCTCGTAGGTGAACCACGAACCCGACTTGCGGATGAAGCCGTGCTCGACGCCCATGTCGATCAACGAGCCCTCGCGGCTGATGCCCTTGCCGTAGATGATGTCGAACTCGGCCTGCTTGAACGGCGGCGCAACCTTGTTCTTGACCACCTTGACCCGGGTGCGGTTACCGATGGCGTCGGTTCCGTCCTTCAGGGTCTCGATGCGGCGGATGTCGAGGCGAACCGAGGCATAGAACTTCAATGCCTTACCACCGGTGGTGGTTTCGGGAGAGCCGAACATGACGCCGATCTTCTCGCGCAGCTGGTTGATGAAGATCACGGTGGTACCGGAGTTGCTCATCGCGCCGGTGATCTTGCGCAACGCCTGGCTCATCAGGCGGGCCTGCAGACCGACGTGACTGTCGCCCATCTCGCCCTCGATCTCGGCGCGCGGTACCAGTGCCGCCACGGAGTCGATCACGAGGATGTCGAGTGCACCCGAACGGATCAGCATGTCGGCGATCTCGAGAGCCTGTTCACCGGTATCGGGCTGCGACACGAGCAATGCATCGGTGTCGACACCGAGCTTCTTGGCGTAGTCCGGATCCAGGGCGTGCTCGGCGTCGATGAAGGCCGCGATGCCGCCTGCTCGCTGAGCACTGGCCACCGCATGCAGGGCGACGGTGGTCTTACCCGAGGATTCCGGACCGTAGACCTCGATGACACGTCCACGCGGCAACCCTCCGATGCCGAGTGCCACATCGAGCGCGATCGATCCCGTGGGGATGACGGCAATGGGCTGGCGGACCTCGTCACCGAGGCGCATCACCGAACCCTTGCCGAAGTTCTTGTCGATCTGCGCGAGTGCGAGATCGAGCGCTTTGTCGCGATCGTATGCAGCCATCGTGAGCTCCCTGTGTCGTGTCGTTCAGCTGTGTCGTGTCGATCAGCTTTGTCGTCGGTAACGCTAGATCGGGGTACCGACAAGAAGTTTCTCGACACCGACCGGCAACCGTTGACCCAAGCATAGGGGAACACGTGTTCGAGTCAACTACCGCAGCAATCGACACGCCGAGAGGATCGACCGGACCTGGGGAACTACCAGCGTTCTCTCGGTACATCGAACTCGTAGCAGATCGACCGCCACACTTCCCGTGGATCGACGCCGTCCTCGATGGCCTGCGCTCCGGTTCGGCCGATACCGGACAGCACGTGATCGGTCAGCAGCGAATCGCCACGAACGGAGCCGAACTCCTCGGTGAGCAGTTCACGAAATTCGGTCAGACGCACAACGACAACCCTAACGTCCGCGCCGTGGAGTGCTGCGGTCGAGCACCCGATGACAGACGGACACGGGATCCTCGACGGACTGCGCCCCGTCCGCCGCCGTCGCCGCCGCCCGGGCGAAGCGCGGATCGGACAGTACGGTGGCCACCGCGTCGGCGATCGAGGTCGGCGTCGGGGGTCGTACGATGACGGCGCTCCCCTGCCGTGCGGCGCGATTGGCCAGCTCCCACTGATCGCCACCGCCCGGGACGGTCACCACCGGAACGCCGTGCATGAGCGCCTTGGCCAGCATTCCGTGCCCACCACCGCACACCACCACATCGGCATGACGCAGCAGTTCGTCCTGGCGGCCCAAGCCGGCGTTCGCCCAGTTCGGGAGTACGGCGGGAACTCCGTCGAGAACGGACGCCACCACCCGAACTCCCCTGCCGTCCAACCCTTTCAGCGCCATCTCGAGCATTCCCTCCGCCCCGGTGAAGGCTGTCGACGGCGCGACCATCACCAGCGGTGACGTGCCGTCCGGAGTGTCGAGCAGGTCGTCCGTCGGTTCCCACAGCAGCGGGCCGACCACGTGGGCGTCCTCCGGCCAGTCGGGACGGCGCACCTCGAGCGCAGGAATGGTGGCGACGAGCCGAGCAGCCGGGCCCGGATCCTCGGCAGGCAGCCCGATGCTCGTCCGTGCGCTGGACCGCTGAGCTCGTCCCTGAGCGATCGAGCGTGCCGTCAACGCGCGCATCACGGTATCGCGCAACCTGCCGCGAACCCCGGTACCCGGAGCCAGGCCACTTCCGATGGGAGGCAACCCTTTCGAGGGCGAATACAGTGGATGGGGCGAGAGCTCCACCCAGGTGATCCCGAGCCGCTCCGCGGCCATGCCGCCCCCTGCGGTCAGGATGTCGGACACGACGAGATCGACGTTCTCCCGCTCGAGGTCGGGCAGCAACTCGGTCGAGACGAACGCCGCCCGTGAATGGATACGTTGTCCGGCGTCGAGATCGTCGTCCTCCGGCCGCGGCGCAAGACCACCCAGCGGAAACGCCCGCAGCCCCGCTGCGTGCGCGTCGGGCACCCAGCGGCTACCGGTGAAGAGGATCGGTTCGTCGCCTGCCGCGCGGAAGAGCAGGGACAGCGCGATCGCCGGAAAGGCATGCCCCGGATCGGGCCCGGCCACCACTGCTACTCGCACGAACCCAGCGTGCCACACTCGAGCCCTACCGCTCGACGGGTGCCGGGATCAGGTCGGGAGAGCCGGCCCGAACCCGAGCGGCGAAATGTGCACTCGGTCCCGCATAGCGGTCGACGCAGACTCGTTCACGCACTCTCGGGCCGCAGGTAACTGTCCACTGCGTACGCCATCTGACGCGTCACCTCGGTCCCCGAGACGCGCTCGGACACCATCTCCGCGGACTGCACCGCGGACTGCACCATCAGTAGCACCAGCGTGGCCAGCGTGGTGGGATCCCCTGCGCGAATCGAGCGATCACGTTGTCCGGCAACGACCAGAGAAGACAACGCGTCGATGATCAACGACTGACTGGTTCCGAGTCGATGAAGAATGTATGTGGCCAGCACGTCGGAATCGGAACGCAGAATCTTCACGAACAACGGATGGAGTCGAATGCGGTCGGCCACTTCACCCACGGCAGTGACGATCTGATCGCGAGCCGACGCGGTGGCGTCGAAACTCGGAATCAGGGCACCGATCTCACGAGTGAGCAGGCTCGACACCACAGCTCGCGTGTCGGCCCATCTCCGGTACACGGTGGGCCTGCTGACCTTGGCGCGGCGCGCAATTTCGGCCAAGGTGGTGCGCTTGACGCCGTGTTCGAGGATGCAGGACCGGGCCGCGTCGAGAACGGCGTCTTCGACCGACTTCTCGGGAGCTTCTGTTCGGGACGGCGACTGCAGGGGCTCGGACGAGGCAGGACTCGACACCGGCTGCTCGATCACGTGCCACCCTTCGTAGTTCGGACAAAAGGACTGTATTTCCAGCAATAACAGTCTCTTTCGTTACAGTACCTCACGGTTACACGCACCTTCGGCCCCGAAATCACCGGCCACACGCCCGCACAACGTACGCCGGAGGCATACCGCTGCGAATCGCCTCGGTCACCACCACGGGAACCGTCGACCCTGGCAAGCTGATCGATGTGATCGACGAATCGTTGCGACCATGACCCGATCGGTGACGGTGTTGACCAATCCGATGGCCGGCGGTGGTCGCGCGGGCCACGCCGGGCGCTGCGCCGTGGCGCGCTTGCGGGAGCGAGAACTTCACGTCACGACCATCGAAGGCCGCACGCCCGGGGATGCATTGTCATTGCTCGAGAAGGCCGTCGGCAGCGGTACGGACGCCGTGGTCGCCGTCGGCGGCGACGGGCTCGTCAATCTCGTCGTTCAAGTACTCGCCGGCACCGACGTTCCGATGGGCCTGATCCCGGCAGGCACCGGCAACGACCTGGCCCGAACTCTGGGCCTACCTCGCGACGACGCTGCCCACGCAGCCGACATCGTCGCCGACAACGTCACGCGCGCAATCGATCTCGGACGGATCGGCGAACGGTGGTTCACCACCGTCCTGTCCAGTGGTTTCGACTCGCTGGTCACCGAGAGGGCCAAGCGACTGCGCTGGCCGCGCGGACCTCTCCGGTACAACGCGGCCATGGTGCTACAGCTGGCGTCACTCACGAAGCTCCCGTACGTCATAGAACTCGACGATGCCGAACTTCGACTCGATGCCACCCTGGTCGCGGTCGGAAACGGCAGGAGTTACGGAGGCGGCATGGCCGTGTGCCCTGCCGCGCGAGTGGACGACGGTCTGCTCGATGTCACCGTCGTTCGCGGGGCGAGTCGGACGCGCCTGCTCGGACTGTCGCCGACTCTCTATCGGGGAACACACATCGACTTACCGGAGGTCGACACGTACACCTCGACGCAGGTCACCTTGCGGTGCGACGGAATCGTCGCCTACGCCGACGGGGAACGTGTCGCGGAACTACCCGTCACGGCACGCTGCGTACCGCGGGCCCTTCGGGTGTTCGTCGAGCAGGGCTCTGCTGCTCTCGGGTGACGGAACGGCGCATCGGCGTCAGAACTTCAGCGACGAGCGATCGTTGTCGGAGGCGATCGCCTTGTACA
The DNA here is from genome assembly GCF_002258235.1 of Rhodococcus sp. 06-470-2. Taxonomy (NCBI): domain Bacteria; kingdom Bacillati; phylum Actinomycetota; class Actinomycetes; order Mycobacteriales; family Nocardiaceae; genus Rhodococcus; species Rhodococcus sp. 06-470-2. The sequence goes on from NZ_NOYB01000032.1 coordinate 382,960, forward strand.
GCCACACCAATCCCATCACGATCGCGCCTGCCACCACCAGCCAGAACAGACCCTTGATGATGCTGCCCAGAAGCGCGAGCGCAATCCAGATCAGAACGATGAATCCCAGAATCTTCCAGAACATGAGTGCTCCTACCGTGTCGCCGCGCACCGTGTCGTATCGCGTACGTCGATCCTGGCATCCGGCCGCGACGAACACATCGGGGTGAACCCTGAATTGTCTCAGCGGTGCCGCGACCGGATCTGATCGATTTCGGTGAGTGCCTCGGCCCATCCCTGCAGTCGATCCGTCGCCGACAACAGCTCACGTCGGTGCGATTCCACGACCGTCGTCGACGCCGGTCCGGCCGGTCCGGTCATCCGCGCGGCCGCGGCGACGAGCTGCTCGTACTGATCGACCCCGGTCGCGAGTTCGGCTGCCGCCGAGGCTATTGCGCCGCGGAGGTGCTCGCGGGTCACAGCGCTCGCCGCCCCCGCACGTTCCAGAGCAGCGATGTCGACAGCAACTCCTTCGAGACCGCGGGCCGCATCGGAAGTAACCCCGATCATCTCCTCGACGTCGTCGGTACCGATCGTCTCGGACCTCGCGAGGATCCCCAGCAGCTCGAACAGACTCTGCTCGGCACCGGCCAGTCGGGCCATCGACTCGTACGCGGCGGATCCGCGCTGCGGCGACACGCGCTTGGTGGGCAGGCCGACGGGGACCGGTTGGGCGCGAAGACGCCGCAACCGCGTCACCGCGAATGCCGCCGGTACCGCCATGAGGGCAGCACTACCGCCGCCCACGAACAGAGTCCACTCCGGAGCCGACAGCACTGCCATCCCCGCGGTTCCCACCGCTGTCGTCGTGGACGCAGCACCGAACCTGATTCCGCGTCGTCTGGCACGGCGAATCTTCTTCAGATGCTTGACACGGGGGTCTTTCCGACGGCCGGCGGCGTCGAGGATCGAGGTACCGACACTTCGAGCGGACTCCGCCAGAGATCTGACCACTGCACCGGACTCGGAGACGGCGGTGGTCACGGATTCTCGATCGAGCGAAACGGCCGGCCGCTTACGCGACCGGCCGGATTCGTGATCTCTTCTACCCATCTCGGCGCTGCTGTCGGACGACCGAGTTGTTCGTCAGGTCGATCTACGCCTGAGCCGGGGGCTCGGGCGTCGCGTCCGGGGACTTGGCAATCGACGGCTTCGCCGCCGCATTGCCCGACGGCAGCGAGTCGCCTGCCATCGAAGCGCGGATCTGCTCGAGGCGGCTGTGGCCCGCCATCTGCACGGATGCCTGCTGGACCTCCATCATGCGACCGGAGACCGAGTTCTGAGCCAGCTCCGCCGATCCAAGGGCGTCTGCGTAGCGACGTTCGATCTTGTCCCGCACGGCGTCGAGGCTCGGGGTGTTGCCGGGCGCGGACAGGGTGCTGTCCATCGACCGAAGGGATTCGCTAACCTTCTCCTGCATCTTCGCCTGCTCGAGCTGGCTGAGCAGCTTGGTACGTTCTGCGACCTTCGACTGCAGGGCCATGGCGTTCTGCTCGACGGCCTTCTTGGCCTGAGTGGCCGCCTGCAGCGACTGATCGTGCAGGACCTTGAGATCCTCGACGCTCTGCTCGGCGGTCACCAGCTGCGCGGCGAAGGCCTCTGCGGCGTTCGTGTACTGCGTGGCCTTCTCGATGTCGCCCGCAGTGGCGGCCTGATCGGCCAGCGTCACCGCTTGCCGAGCGTTCGCATTGAGCTTCTCGACCTCGTCCAGCTGCCTGCTGAGCTTCATCTCGAGCTGGCGCTGATTACCGATGACGGACGCGGCCTGCTGGGACAGAGCCTGATGCTGGCGCTGTGCGTCCTCGATCGCCTGCTGAATCTGAACTTTGGGGTCGGCCTTCTCGTCGATCTTGGAATTGAAGAGCGCCATCATGTACTTCCAGGCTTTGACGAAAGGATTAGCCATGGGGTGGTCCTGCCTCCATCTGTTGCGCCGCGGTGGCCGCGTACGGGTCGGCTGCTCTCGCAGTGACCGAAATGAACCTGTCCGTGCTGTGAAAGTCGGGTGCGTGATCTGGGTCAGGAGTGGAAACTGATTGCTTTTCCGATCTTAGGCGGCTGCGAGAGCTCTGGCAGCAGGTGCCGGAATCACGACGCGAGTATCGCCGTCGATACGGGTGGCGACCGCTGCCTCGTCGAGCCGCGCTGCGGCGGTGGAGGCGTCGGACAGCGTCACACTGACATCGCTCATGACGTCCGAGAGCGGGACGGCGAGTGCGTCGCAGATCGCGGCGAGGAGTTCGCTCGATGCCTCCTTGCGACCGCGTTCCACCTCGGAAAGGTATCCGAGGCTCACGCGTGCGGTGTTCGAGACTTCACGCAGGGTTCGGCTCTGTGCGACGCGAGTACGCCGCAAACTGTCGCCGAGTGCTTCACGCAATAGCAGCGCCATCTCGCTCCTCCTCGTTGGTGTTCGTGCCGACGACTGTGCCGTCGGGACGACAACGTTCATATCTCGTTCGTCCGGAGCCGTCACGATGTTCAACGTCCCAGCCGGTCCGATTGGTTCCCGACCCTATATGCCCGTTCACTCCAACACGTGCCGAAGCTGCTCCGACACGGCTTCCAAGACTGTATCCCGCCGAATCCTCATCCTGCTCGCCCGCGCGCGACACGGCCGCCGCAGAGGTCACGTCGGAGCAATTCACGTCGAGGACACGCCTCGGCGCAGGCGAACGGCCTGCACCACGTAGTCCAGGCCGGTGTACACGGTGAGCAGTACCGCCAGCGCCATCAAGGCAACGGCGAACGGGTCGACGACACTCGGCAGCGGGCACAGGTACACCCCAATCGCGAACGTCTGCACCAGTGTCTTGACCTTGCCGCCGCGGCCTGCGGGTATGACGCCGTGGCGGATGACGGCGAACCGCACTGCGGTGATGCCGATTTCTCGCACTCCGATGATCACCGTCACCCACCACGACAGGTCGCCCAACATCGACAGCCCGACGAGCGCGGCGCCGATCAATGCCTTGTCTGCGATGGGGTCGGCCATTTTCCCGAAGTCGGTGACGAGACCGTACTTGCGGGCCAGCTGGCCGTCGATCCGGTCGGTGATGGCAGCGGCGGCGAAGATCGCGGTCGCGGTCAGCCGCCAGGACGTGTCGTGGCCGTCGCCGACGAACAGCGCTGCGAGAAAGACCGGAACCAGTGCGATCCGGAGCACCGTGAGCACGTTCGCGATATTGAGCAACGGCACTTCGTCCGGGCCGCCCGCGACAGCGTTGCTGTGGGGCAGCCCCGTCGTGCGCGGAGCATCAGCCGGTCCGGAGGCGCGGTTGCCGGAAATCTCACCGCTGGACGGAACGCCGTGATCGGGCGCAACCGGCCCGGTCATCGGCACACCCGCGAGCCGTCGACGACGTACCGGCTCGTATGTCCGCTGTTGCGCAGCACCGATCCGCCGAGACGGGGACACAGCTGCAGAAGCGACACACGGAAAGTTTATCGGTTGAGGGACTGACTACTGTTCACCCCATGACTTCTGGGCCGAATCGGGCGAGTCGCGACATCGCAGACCCCGAATCCGACGTGCATTCCGACCTCGCGGACCGTGGCTCCGTGAACGACGGCACCCTCGTCGTGCGTCGAGCCAGGACCTCCGACATCCCCGAGATCAAACGTTTGATCGACATCTACGCAGGACGCATCCTGCTCGAGAAGAACCTCGTCACCCTCTACGAGGCGGTGCAGGAGTTCTGGATCGCCGAACGTGACGGTGAGATCATCGGCTGCGGTGCGTTGCACGTGCTGTGGGCCGATCTGGGCGAAGTTCGCACGGTGGCCATCGATCCTGCGGCGAAGGGGCACGGCGCAGGCCACCTGATCGTCGCAAAACTGATCGAGGTCGCTCGTGAGCTGGCACTGCAGAAGGTGTTCGTGCTGACCTTCGAGGTGGACTTCTTCTCCCGACACGGGTTCGCCGAGATCGACGGAACCCCGGTCACGGCGGAGGTCTACGCGGAGATGTGCCGGTCGTACGACACCGGCGTGGCCGAATTCCTGGACCTTAGCTACGTCAAACCGAACACTCTGGGCAACACGCGGATGCTGCTCTCACTCTGACAGAATCCCGGTATCGATCCTCGAATCCGGAAGAGAGCTCCATGCCCCTGATCGCCGTCACTTACACCTACTCCCCCGCCACCACGGACGGACGCGACACCCATCGCGCGGCACATCGCGCCTGGCTGGCCGATCTGCTCGACCGGAAGACGCTGGTGTCGAGCGGACCGTACGCCGACGGCAGCGGAGCGCTGCTGCTGGTCGAGGGACCGGATGCCGCCACCGTCGAAACACTGTTCGCCCAGGACCCGTTCGCGGTGGAGAACCTCATCGAGACGGCGACGTTCCACGAGTGGACGCCCGTCATGGGGACCTTCACGTCCTGATCGGCCCGCTCACCCGGTTCGGGTGAATGGACCCTTCCACCGCCCAGACGGCTGCAGTGGTCCATTCACCCGGGACCGGGGAGCGCTCAGAACTCGTCCGACGCGGGCTGCTCGTCCGGGTCGCCGCCCTTGATCGACCACAGCAGACCGTCGAGCTCGTCCGGCTTGACGAGCACCTCGCGGGCCTTCGATCCCTCGCTCGGGCCGACCACCCCGCGGTTCTCCATCAGATCCATCAATCGACCGGCCTTGGCGAATCCGACTCTCAATTTCCGCTGCAACATCGACGTCGACCCGAACTGACTCGTCACGACCAACTCGACCGCCTGCAACAGCACGTCGAGGTCGTCGCCGATGTCGGGGTCGACATCCTTCTTGTCCGAGACCTTCGCTGCGGTGACGGTGTCGTTGTACTCCGGCTCCGCCTGATTCTTGGCGAAGTCGACGACCGCAGAGATCTCCTCGTCGGTGATGAACGCGCCCTGCAGACGCGTCGGCTTGCCCGCGCCCATCGGCAGGAACAGCGCGTCACCCATACCGATCAGCTTCTCCGCACCCGGCTGATCCAGGATGACGCGAGAGTCGGTCAGGGACGAGGTCGCGAAGGCCAGACGCGACGGCACGTTCGTCTTGATCAGACCGGTGACGACGTCGACCGACGGACGCTGAGTGGCGAGCACCAGGTGAATGCCGGCCGCACGTGCCTTCTGTGTGATCCGCACGATCGCTTCCTCGACGTCGCGGGGAGCGGTCATCATAAGGTCGGCCAACTCGTCGACGATCGCGAGGATGTAGGGGTAGGGCCGATAGACGCGCTCGCTGCCGAGGGGTGCGGTGATCTCGCCGGAACGCACCTTCTTGTTGAAGTCGTCGATGTGGCGGACCTTGTTGATCTGCATGTCCTGGTAGCGCTGCTCCATCTCCTCGACGAGCCAGGCCAACGCCGCGGCGGCCTTCTTGGGCTGCGTGATGATCGGAGTGATCAGGTGCGGAATGCCCTCGTAAGGCGTGAGCTCGACCATCTTCGGGTCGATCAGGATCATCCGAACCTCGTCCGGCGTCGCCCGTGCGAGCAGTGAGACAAGCATCGAGTTCACGAAGCTCGACTTACCGGAACCGGTGGATCCGGCCACCAGCAAGTGCGGCATCTTCGCGAGATTGGCACTGACGAAGTCGCCCTCGATGTCCTTGCCCAGTCCGATCACCAACGGGTGGTGATCCTTGCGGGTCGACGGCGCGGTCAGCACGTCCGCCAGGCGGACCATCTCCCGGTCCGAGTTGGGTACCTCGATACCGACCGCGGACTTCCCGGGGATCGGCGCGAGCAGGCGAACGTTGTCGGTGGCGACGGCATAGGCGATGTTGCGTGCGAGCGCGGTGATCTTCTCGACCTTGACGCCGGGTCCGAGCTCCACCTCGTAGCGAGTGACCGTGGGCCCGCGGGTGAAACCGGTGACCGCGGCATCGATCTTGAACTGTTCGAGTACCTCGGAGATCGCCTCGATCATGGCGTCGTTGGCCTGGCTGCGGGTCTTGGGCGGATCACCGTCGATCAGCAGCGACAGCGACGGAAGCGTGTAATCGCCGTCGACGACGCGATCGACGACGATCTTGTCGTCCTCGGCTGCCTGCTTCGGTTCGGCCGCTTTGACGATCGGCTTGGGCTTGGGCCGTGGGGGCGCGACCGGCTCGGGGGCAGGTGCGGGGACAGCCGCGTCGGGCACGATGACCTCGGTGGCCGCCTCGGGTGGCGGGGTCTTGCGCGCGCGGGGCGGCTTGGTGACCGGGATGTACTCCTCGGTCGGGTAGTTGTCGTACGGGTCCGCGCTGCCGTGGACCGGGTAGCCGTCGGCGTCGAAGTTGCTGTCGTAGTCGCCGTAGCCCTCGTCCCCGAACTCGGAGCCGAAGTCGGCCGGGTCGTACTCGTCGTATTCGTCACCGCGACTGTCGGTGCCGAACAGTGCTCGCATCCGATCCGGCACGTCGCGCACGGTGGTGCCGGTGAGCAGGAGTACTCCGAACAGACCGGCGAGCAGCAGCAGCGGCACAGCCAGCCACACGGTGAGGCCGTCGGCGATGGGTCCGCCCGCTACGTAGCCGACGAAGCCTGCGCCCTCGGATCGGCCGGCGGCATCGGTCGGTGAACCGGCGGCCATGTGCCACAGTCCGAGGATCGGCAGACCGAGCAGGATCGAGCCCAGGACCAGTCGCGGTCGTACCTCGGGATGCGGTTCGGACCGCATCAGAACAACGGCGATCGCGACACCAAGCACGGGCGCGACGTAGCCGGCTTCACCGATGACGGCGCGGATGCCCACCTCTATCCATTCACCGACCGGTCCCCCGGCGCTCAACCAGACACTCGCGGCGACGACCACGCTGACGGCGATCAGTCCGAGAGCGATACCGTCCCGGCGGTGGCCGTGCTCGATGTCGGCGGCCTTGCTCACCGTCCGAGTCGTGGCACCGACTCCGCGTGCGGCCATCGACCAGGTGGACGCAATGCCCCGCCCGATCGCATCGAGAGCACCGCGTGACTTCTTCTTCGCCGCAGGCCGCCGAGCCGTCGACGCACCCCTGGCGGGTCCCTTGCCGCGCGAGGATGCGTTCGCACGGGAGGTCGCCGGGTTGCGCGGCGCGGTGGGCTTCTTGGGCGTGGTGACGGTGCGCGCGGTGCGGCCGCCACCGGACTTACGGGCGGTGCCGGACGCGCGCGAGGAGCCGGATCCACTGGACCCGGCCCTGGCGGTGGAGGTGCTGGTCTTTCCTGCCATGCCCCCAGGCTAGTCGCAACAGCCCCGTCGAAACCATCCGCAACACCAGTAACAGCGGAGCCGAATGTGTCAGAAGCTCAGATCGAGTGCCTTCACGACAGCGACATCGTCGGCCGAACCCTCGTACAGAACCTCGATCCGGTCGCGTCCGAATGCGTAGAGCAACAGTTCCGACGGCTCCCCCACCACGGTCACGCCGGGGCCGGACCCGCCCTTGAACGTCGCCCGTCGCCCATCGGGTGTGCGTACGTGAACCGGTACGGGTGACGAGCGATGACCACCCCGACCCACCAAACGGACCTGCGTCCACAGTCGGGTCTCCACGGCGGTGGGCAACACTCGCCGAGTCCAATTCTCGCCTGCCCGGCGCAGATCCTCGTGATGAACGAACATCTCACCGAGGTTGATCAACGGGTCCAGCAGTGCGAACGGTGACCACATGGGCGGCCCGGTCCGAACGTCCTCCACCACGGCGGCGAACGGCTTGTTCGCCACGGATCGCTGAACCCGCGCCGTGTACCCCGCGAGCGGAGACAGAAATATGCCCGGCGAGGCGTCCAGGCGTCGCTCCCGAACGACGAGATGCGCCGCCAGATCGGCCGCTGTCCACTCACCGCACAGCGTCGGCGCATCGGGACCCACGTCGAGAAGGGTCTGGACCAGTTGGGAACGTTCATCCTGGGCAAGGCTCACGTGCTCCAGGCTACGGCCAGACGGAACCAGCGGCATCCTGCCGCGGGATACCACCCTTTGCCTGGGTAACCTCCCAACAGTGCCGGTATCGGAAATTCTCGTCATCCTGCTCGCCGGGTTCGGAGCCGGAGCCATCAACGCCGTCGTCGGCTCCGGGACGTTGATCACGTTTCCGACGTTGGTCGCATTCGGCTATCCCCCGGTGGTTGCCACCATGTCCAATGCGGTGGGACTGGTCGCGGGAAGTGTCTCGGGTACGTGGGGCTATCGCCGCGAGCTGCGCGGACAGTGGCATCGACTGCGATGGCAGTTGCCTGCCTCGTTCTTCGGAGCACTCGGCGGGGCCTGGCTGCTGCTGCACCTGCCCGAAACGGTGTTCGCCGCGGTGGTTCCGGTGTTGCTCATCGGCGCGCTGATCCTCGTTGTCGCACAACCGAGAATCCAGGCCTGGGCGAAGCGTCGATCGGAGGCCGCGGGCAAGGCCGCGAACCACATCGGTCGCACCAGGATGGCGTTGGTCACCGGAGGCACTCTGCTGGTCGGCATCTACGGCGGCTATTTCACTGCCGCACAGGGAATTCTGCTCATCGGAGTGATGGGGGCACTGCTCCCCGAAACCATGCAGCGGATGAACGCCGCCAAGAATCTGTTGTCACTGGTCGTCAATGTCGTTGCGGCGGTGACGTACACGATCTTTCGATTCGACGACATCAGTTGGCAGGCAGCTGGACTGATCGCGGTCGGCTCTCTGATCGGTGGAGCCGTCGGAGCACGCTACGGCCGCCGGCTCTCGCCGGCGGCCCTGCGTAGTGCCATCGTCGTTCTCGGTCTGATCGGACTCTGGCGACTGCTCGTCTAGCCGATCGCGTCCAGTTCGGCTGCGGGCGTGCCTAGTTCGACTGCGGCTGCGGCTTGACCGCGATGATCGTCGGAACGATCATCGGCTTGCGGCGATACTTGTCCGCCACCCACCGACCGACCACGCGGCGCACGGCCTGCGCGATGCGATGCGTATCGGACACGTTGTCGGAGGCCAACCGCTGCAACTCCGACTCGACGAGTTGACCGGCCTCCTTGAGTGCGGCCGGATCGTCGGAGAATCCGCGACCGGACACCTCGGGTGCGGTCACCGCACGTCCGGTGGCCGAGTCGACGGCAACGCTGATCGCGATGAATCCGCCCTCGCCCAGTACCAATCGATCGGAGAGCGTCGAATCGCCGACGTCACCGACCGAGAGGCCGTCGACGTACACATGCCCCACGGGCACCTGTCCGACGATCTCGGCGAGACCGTCGACCATGTCGACCACCACGCCGTCCTCGGCCAGCACCACGCGTTCCTCGGGGACACCCGTCGCCTTGGCCAGCGCCGCGTTGGCGCGCAGGTGACGCCACTCGCCGTGTACCGGCATGGCATTGGTGGGCCGCACCGCGTTGTAGAGGTACAGCAGCTCGCCCGCCGAGGCATGGCCCGAGACGTGAACCTTCGCATTCTGCTGCGTCACGACGGTCGCACCCCGCTTGGCGAGGCCGTTGACCACTGCGAACACCGAGTTCTCGTTACCCGGAATCAGCGAGGACGCCAGCACCACGAGGTCGTTCGCCTTGACGTTGATCTGGCGGTGCTCGCCGCGAGCCATCCGGGACAGCGCCGACAACGGCTCGCCCTGCGAGCCGGTGGAGATGAGCACCAACCGGTCGTCGGGAAGTGTTGCGGCCGTGTCGACATTGACCTCGAGGCCGTCGGGCACACGCAGGTAACCGAGGTCCTGAGCGATCTGCATGTTGCGGACCATCGACCGCCCGACGAATGCCACTCGGCGGTTGTACCGCTCGGCGACGTCGATGACCTGCTGGATGCGGTGCACGTGACTGGCGAACGACGCGACGATGACGCGCTGCTTCGCCTTGCCGATGACGGTGTCGAGCACTCCGCCGATCTCACGTTCCGGGGTGACGAAGCCGGGCACCTCGGCATTGGTGGAGTCGACCAGAAACAGGTCGACGCCCTCGTCGCCGAGCCGTGAGAAGCCGGCCAGGTCGGTCAGGCGACCGTCGAGCGGCAGCTGATCGAGCTTGATGTCACCGGTGTGCAGCACCAGACCGGCGTCGGTCCTGATGGCGATGGCAAGCGCATCAGGAATCGAGTGGTTCACCGCGAAGTACTCGCAGTCGAACGGACCGTGCTGGGTGTGCTGGCCCTCGATGACCTCGACGAGGTTGGGACGCAAGCGATGCTCACGGCACTTGGCCGCGACGAGTGCGAGGGTGAACTTGGATCCGACGACGGGCAGGTCGGGACGCAGACGCAGCAGGAACGGCACTGCTCCGATGTGGTCCTCGTGACCGTGCGTCAGGACCACTGCCTCGACGTCGGCCATGCGATTCTCGATGTGGCGGAAGTCGGGCAGGATCAGGTCGACGCCGGGCTGCTGGTCCTCGGGAAAGAGCACGCCACAGTCGATGATCAGCATCTTTCCCTGATGCTCGAACACCGTCATGTTGCGACCGATTTCTCCGATGCCGCCGAGTGCGACCACCCGAAGGCCCTTGAACGGGGCCTTCGGCGGTGTCCCGAGGCGCTCCGTCGGATCGAACTCACGACGCTTGTCGGGACGCTGAGTGCGCGCAGAGTTCTGCACCATCGGCTTGCCCTGGCGGGATCCTGCCGGTTGGCCCTGCTTCGGGGCCGGACGCTCGGAGGGAGGTCCGGCGTTTCGGGTTGCGCGTCCGCGCGATCGGTTCGGTCGTGTCATACAAGAACTCCTGCCGCCCGCAGCTCTGCTGCGAGCAATTCGATGTGGTCGATGCTCGGTGGCACCTGGGGAAGTCGTGGTTCGCCGACATCGAGTCCGATGAGGCGAAGTCCGGCCTTCGATGCGCTGACGCCGCCGAGGCGCGCGACCGAACGGATGACCGGGATGAGGCTGACGTTGATCGCCTGTGCGCGTGCGATGTCGCCCATCATGAAAGCGGTGTGCAGCTCACGCAGACGCGCCGGAACGAGGTGGCCGATGACGCTGACGAAGCCGGTGGCACCCACCGAGAGCCAGGGCAGGTTGAGCGGGTCGTCGCCGGAGTAGAACTGCAATCCGGTCGACGCGATCAGTTCGGCACCGGCGTTCAGATCGCCCTTGGCGTCCTTGACCGCGAGGATCCGGGGATGCTCGGCCAGCCGACGCAGTGTCTCGGTCTCGATGGGAACGACCGATCGCGGCGGAATGTCGTAGAGCATCACGGGCAGGTCGGTGGCATTCGCGACCGCGGTGAAGTGCGCGTACAGACCGGCCTGCGGTGGCCGCGAGTAGTACGGGGTGACGACCAGAAGACCGTGCGCGCCTGCGCGAGCGGCATCACGAGCGAGTTCGACGCTGTGCGCGGTGTCGTTGCTGCCTGCCCCGGCGATGATGCGAGCCCGATGGCCGACCGCGGCGATCACCGCACGGAGAAGTTCGAGCTTCTCGTTCTCGGTGGTGGTGGGCGACTCGCCCGTCGTGCCGGCCAGAACCAATCCGTCGTTGCCTTGCTCGACGAGGTGGTGTGCCAGCCGAACGCCTGCATCGATGTCCAACTTACCGTCCGCTGTGAACGGGGTCACCATGGCGGTGAGCACCGTACCGAACACAGGCGCAACGGAAGGAGCGGCGTCACCGTAGGTCATGGCAGCAGATTACCCGGTGCTTTGCCCACTCTCGCGCAGCGGGACTCCCCGCCGACACCGCCGGTGCATACCCGGTCTTCGAGGCAACCGAACCTCGTCGTCAGACCTCGGTCACGAACGGGCTGCGGGCGACTTCCGTGCCGTCCGGCAGCGTCGAGATCTCGAAGTCACCGAAAACGTCCGGAGCCACGTCCACGAGCTTACGCAGACATTCCACGGCAACACGTCGAATTTCCACGTCCGCATGTTCGGAGGCTCGCATCGACACGAAATGTCGCCATGCGCGGTAGTTTCCGCTCACCACGACCCTCGTCTCGGTCGCATTCGGCAACACCGACCGGGCCGCCTGACGCGCCTGCTTACCTCGCAGCGCGGCGTTGGTGACCGATTCCAGCTTTCCTTCGAGCGCACCGAGCAGTTCGGTGTAGGCCGCCCGGCTGGCCTCGGTAGCCGAGGCGAACAGCGCCTCGAGTTCGGGATCGCCTTCGACTGCGGGCGGAAGAACCACGTTGGCGTCGTGCTCGGGAACGAATCGCTGCGAGAGCTGCGAGTAGGAGAAGTGCCGGTGCCGAATCAGCTCGTGCGTGCACGATCGTGAGATTCCGGTGATGTAGAAGCTCACGCTCGCGTGTTCGAGAACCGAGAGGTGTCCGACGTCGAGCAGATGCCGCAGGTACGACGCGTTGGTCGCGGTCCGGGGATTGGGCTTGGACCAGCTCTGATAGCAGGCCCGGCCGGCGAACTCGACCAGCGCCTGTCCCCCGTCCGCGTCGGTTTCCCAGGGGATGTCGACGGGCGGAACGAACTCGGTTCGGGCGACCAGTTGCACTCTCAACGCAACCGTCCGCGGCACAGCTCTACCTTCGTTTTCTGCTGACACCGCACAACCCTAAACTCGGCACCGATGCCCGGCGAGCGATGGCGTCACTGCGCGGAAACGTGACGCCACCAGCACTCCTTGACCGACGTCATTCATGGCGTCACACTGGCGTCATGGAACTGGACAAGTACACCGCGTCACTGCGCACGGATCTACTCGCGGCGGCCGCCCTGGGAGACGAGCACACCCGACAGACAGCGGAGGCTCTCGGAAAGACGGCCGAAGCGTCGGCCAGATTGATGCTGCTCACCGCGCTGTCCGACTTCGCGGCCGAGGTCTCGAACGATCTGGACGGACATACGGTCACCGTTCGTCTCGACGGCACGCAGGCGCACGCCGATGTTCGACGCGACAGCCCGGTGCCCGGTCTGCACGAGGGCGATCCGGCGGAGCCCGTCACCGAGGACTACCCCACCATGGACGATGTGTCCGGTGAGGTGCGACGGGTCACGCTGCGACTGGTCGAGCAGATCAAGGAACGTGCCGAGGACGCCGCGAACAACAGCGGAGTGTCGCTCAATTCGTGGTTGTCGCAAGCAGTTCAGGGCGCACTGCGCGATCAGATGCGCAAGGAACGCGGCTGGAACAACTGAGCCCAGGAGTTCGAGCGAGCGCTGGCCCTACTTCTTCTCGCGCCACTCCCGCTCGAACGGCAACCGCCACGCGTGTGGGGCGATGAGTTGATGGATTGCGTTGGGACCCCACGACCCTGGTGCGTACAGACGAACCGGGGGCGGATCGGCGAGCAGCGGCTCCGACACCTGCCACAGCCGCTCGATGCCCTCGGCCGTGGTGAACAGCGTGTGGTCGCCGTACATGGCGTCGAGAATGAGCCGTTCGTACGCCTCGAGGACGTCGCCGACCCGCTCGGTTTCCTGGATGGCGAACTGCATGCTGAGTTTGTCCAGACGCATACCGGGTCCTGGACGCTTGCCGTAGAACGACAGTGACACCTTCGAGGCGTCCGCGAGGTCGAAGGTCAGGTGGTCGGGACCTTGCGCACCCACGCCCGAGCCGGCCGGGAACATGCTCTTCGGTGGTTCCCTGAACGCGATCGAGATGATGCGCTGCCCCTCGGCGAGGCGTTTGCCGCTGCGCAGGTAGAAGGGCACTCCGGCCCAGCGCCAATTGTCGATCTCGCACTTGAGGGCCACGAAGGTGTCGGTGTCGGAGTCGGCGGCCACACCCTCCTCCGAGCGATAGCCCGTGTACTGGCCCCGGACAACGTTTTTCGGGTCGAGCGGCATCATGGACCGGAAGACCTTGTTCTTCTCCTCGCTGATGGCGCGGGGTTCGAGCGCCGTCGGCGGTTCCATCGCCATGAATGCCAGCACCTGGAACAGGTGGGTGACCACCATGTCCTTGTACGCGCCGGTGGATTCGTAGAACCCGGCTCGTCCGTCGAGGGCGAGCTTCTCCGGGATGTCGATCTGGACGTGATCGATGAAGTTGCGATTCCAGATCGGCTCGAACAACCCGTTGGCGAAGCGGAAGGCCAGGATGTTCTGCGCGGGTTCCTTGCCGAGAAAGTGATCGATCCGGAAGATCTGATCCTCGTCGAACGTCTCGTGAACCCGAGCGTTCAGGGCGATCGCACTCTCGAGGTCTGTGCCGAACGGCTTCTCCATGATGATTCGGGAGCGCTTGACCAGATCTGCCGACGCGAGCGTATCCACCACTGCCAGAGCAGCTCTCGGCGGAACGGACAGGTAGTGGAGCCGTTTGGCGCTTCCTCCGAGTTCGATCTCGGCCTCGGCCACGGCCTCCCCCAGCGCCGCCGGTCCTGCCTTCTGCGACACGTAGGTCAGTCGCGAGGCGAAACGACTCCACTGCTCGTCGCCGACTTTGCGGCTCGAGTAGGTGTTGATCGATTCGCGAGCGAGAGCGCGGAATTCGTCGGTCGACATCTCTTCGAGCGAGGTTCCGACAACCCGGATGTTCGGCGCGAGATCGGACAGCGCCAGATGCATCATCCCGGACAGCAGTTTTCGCTTGGCCAGGTCTCCTGTCGCCCCGAACAGGACGACGACCTGGGGTGGGAGTTCCGTGGCGGTGTCCGACCGGCGTGAAGTCACGGTTCGAATAGTGGCACCGATTCTGCCCGAGTGCACTTCGGCGGGACCCGACCCAGCCGACGAAGGTCAACGCAATGCGGCGACGAGGTCTCCCCGGTCACCCACCACCACGCGTTCGAGTTCGAGCCAATCCGCCATCTCCCGCAGCACCTCTCGCAGTCGAGGCGCGATGTCGCCCGCGTTGCGGTCGCCTTCGACGAAGGCCGCGACCACGTGCAGCTCGGACCGCGCTCGCACTGCCTTGAGATCGAGTCGGGCCACCAGATGCCCGTCCAGCAGAAAGGGAAACACGTAGTAGCCGTGAACTCGCTTGTGCTGTGGGGTGTATATCTCGATTCGATAGTGGAAGTCGAAGATTCGCTGGACCCGCGGCCGGTAGAAGATCATCGGATCGAACGGGCACAGCAGAGCGGCAGCGGTGGCCGTTCGCGGTGTCCTGGCCTCGCGGTGCAGGAATGCCGGTGCGTTCCAGCCTCGGACGGTCACCTGTTCGAGCACACCGTCCTCGACGAGTTCGGCGATCGCCGCCTTGGCCTGCTTCTGCGAGAGTCGGTAGTAATCCCTCAGATCCGGCTCGGTGGCGACTCCCAGTGCCCGCGAGGACTTCTCGATCAGTGCACGTACCGCGACCGGTTCGTCGACGCGCCTGCGCAGAACGTCGTCCGGGATCACCCGCTCGCTGAGCTCGTACCGGCGCACGAAACCCGTCCGGGCCGGCACGGTCACCACGCCCGCCGCGAACAGCTGTTCGCAGACGACCTTGACGTCACTGCGATCCCACCACGGCCCCTTGCGACCGGGTGTGTCCACCTCGAGGTGCTTCTCGATCTCACCTGCGCTGGCCGCACCGTTGTCGCCGATCACCGCGAGGACGTCGTCGGCGAGAGTCGGTTCACGGTCGAGAATGTGGGCAGCTCCGCCCCACCGCCCGTGTCGATACAGCTCCATTCGCCACCGCATCAGCGCCCAGTCCTCGACGGGTAGCAGCGCGGCCTCGTGTGCCCAGTACTCCACCAATCGACGGGGCCGACGAGCGGTGTCGGTCCATGCGGCGTCGTCGACGATCGAGCGGTCGTACACGCCGACGCGGCTGAACACCGGTGCATAGTGCGCACGAACCACCACCGACACCGAGTCGATCTGCAGCAACCCGGTGGTGTCGATCGCCGCGTGCACCGCGGCCCTGCTCGCCGGCCGAGTACGCGACCGCCTCGACGCCAGCCCCTGGGCGGCCAGGGCCGTGCGACGGGCGGCGGCGGCACTCAACTCCTGCATCGGGCCAGCCTGTCACGGCCCACCGACACGTCGAATCAGGTACTGAACAGATTCGCCGCCTTGAGGATCAATTCGTACAGTCCGTAGGCGAACGGCACGCCGACCCACGCCCATGCGACCGCCATCGTGACCTGCCTCTGTACGCCGCTCATGCTTTCACTCCCGTAGTGGCTGCAGAACCCGCGTGATCGGATTCGTGGTACTTGGAGGCGACCGGTTTGATCGCCTCGTTGGCCAGGAAGCCGACCACCAGCAGGCCGATCATCACGTAGAACGCCGGCAGGTATCGGCCGGTGGTCCCCGGCTCACCCGCGTCGGCGATGGCGTTGACGATCAGTGGCCCCAACACACCGGCCACCGACCATGCGGTGAGCAGTCGTCCGTGGATCGCGCCGACCTGGTACGTACCGAAGAGGTCCTTGAGATAGGCCGGAACCGTCGCGAAACCCGCACCGTAGAACGAGAGAATCAACAGAGCCGAGACCATGAACAGGATCTTGTTGGTGTTGGTGAACAGCGCGATGTACAGGTACAGCAACGCTCCGACACCGAGATACATCCGGTAGATGTTCTTGCGACCGACCACATCGGAGACCGAGGACCAGACGAACCGCCCGATCATGTTGGTCAGGGAAAGGAACGCGACGAAACCGGCGGCTGCGGCAGCAAGGGATTCGGGCGAGGTCGCGTCGGGAAAGAAGTCCTGATAGATGCCCGATCCGCGTTCGAGAATGCCGATTCCGGCAGTGACGTTGAAGCACAACACAACCCACAGCAGCCAGAACTGCGGAGTCTTCACTGCGTTCGCGGCGGAGACGTTGTGCGTCGAGATCATCGACGACGACGCGGGCGGGGTCCAGCCTGCCGGCTTCCATCCCTCGGCCGGCACTCTGATGAGCACGACACCGAGAGCCATGAACACCGCGTATCCGACGCCCAGCGTGAGGAACGTCTTGGCGATGGAACCGTCGGTGAAGCCGCCGAAGTTGACCATCAGCTGGCTGGTGAGCGGAGACGCGATGAGTGCGCCGCCGCCGAAGCCCATGATCGCGATTCCCGTGGCCATACCCGGCCGGTCGGGGAACCATTTCATCAGCGTCGAGACAGGTGAGATGTAGCCGATTCCGAGGCCGATGCCGCCGACGAATCCGTAGCCGAAGATCACCAGCCAGAACTGTCCGAGGGCCATGCCGAGCGCGGACAGCAACAGTCCGGAGACGAAGAAGACCAGGGAGACGGCCATGGCCCACCGTGGACCGTTCTTCTCGACGCGGGTTCCGAAGATCGCCGCGGACAGGCCGAGCATGACGATGGCGAGCTGGAACGGAATGGCGGTGACGGTTCCGCTGAGTCCGAGCGCGTCGGGCTGCGAGATGGCGTTCTTGAACACGCTCCAGGCGTAGGCGGACCCGATCGCGAGGTGAATCGACAGGGCCGCCGGGGGTATCAACCAGCGACTCCACTCGGGTGTGGCGACGATTCTGGACCGGTCGAGAATGGGGAGGGTCATCGAAATCCCTTGGAATAGAAAGTGGTACAAACTTGTACGAGCCCTAGCAGTCAAACACGGGCACCACCCCGGCTGCTCACAATCAGGAATAGTTTCTGTGCCGAAGTCACTATCGGCTCCGGGTATCTTCGAGAAAGTGGATATCGAACGGTGGCGCAGTCGCCTGCCCGTCAAACGGGCCTCCGACGGCGAAGTGATCGGATGGACCGTCGCGCACGAATCGAATACGCGGGACGAGTACGACGAGGGCTATCTCGTCGATGCCGTCAATCCTGTCGGGGTCACCGTGGCTCGGGGCGTTCCGATCGAGCGCGCAATCGAGCACCTGGAGGATCGGGGGCTGGCATCGCTGTCGGCGCCGCACTGGACGAAGGCCCCGCTACCACTCGAGCCGGAGACGGACCTGTCCGCACCGCATGACGATTGGCCCTGGCGGCGGGTGCTGATGACACAACTCGACGACAACCGGGTGTGGATCAGGCCCGCGTATCCGAGCTGGCCGGAGCGGCTGCTCGAGATTCCGCTGCAGATTCCTGCCGACGAGATTCTGCGTGCCGACTCCCCCGACAATTCCGACTGAATTCGGTGGCGACCCGGGACGGACCTGATGGCGTCGGCCGTCGCAGGTGTCGGACGGACCGTCGTAGTTCTCGGGGCGCGCGAGTCAACGTGGAAGCCCGTCGGGAAACCGCCACCGTCAGTCGGACAGCCCCGCCGCGACGGTTCCGCCCAATTCGTAGCAGCGTTCACGTGCGGGCTTGCCGCTCTCGGCAATGTGTACGGTCCCGAAGACCTTCTCGAGGCCCCAACCCGACGCGATCTTCTCGATGGCCCGTCCGGCACCCACGGTGTCGTCGTTGCCGTGAACCCAAGCGGCGTAGGGCTTTCCGGCAACGGCACCGAGGCACGGGTAGTACACGGTGTCGAAGAAGTGTTTCAGCGCCCCACTCATGTACCCGAAGTTCGCCGGCGTTCCGAAGAGAAATCCGTCGGCACCGAGGACATCCGGAACGGTCGCACCGAGAGCAGGCACACTGCGAACGTCAACGCCGGTGATCTCGGGGTCGTGTGTGCCGTCGAGCACTGCCTCGAGCAGCTCACGTGTGAGCGGGCTCGGGGTGTGATGAACGACCAGCAGGGTGCGCGGCATCGACGGTCAGTTCTCGTTCCGTTCGAGTGCCACGGCGCGCTTCATCGTCTCGCGGGCCCGCCCGCGGTCACCGGCGTAATCGTAGGCACGAGCCAACCGGTACGAGTTGCGCCAGTTGTCCGGATCCTTCTCCCACTCGGTCTTGATCCGTTGGAACAACTCGTCTGCGGCATCACGTTCGATGCGTCCCGACGGTCTGCGCGGAAGGTCCGAGACGTCGAGTTCGAGGCCTTCCTCGTGAATGCGCGATGCCAGCCTCTGATGGTCGAAACCGGCTTTCAAGGTGGCCCACACGATCCACAACCCGAGTATCGGCAGCAGCAGGACCCCGATCCCCAGGGAGATGCTCGCCACACCACCGTTCTGGATCAGCGTCACACCGCGCTGACCGAGCAGGAAGAAGTAGAAGCCGAGGATCAGCACCATCACCGTGATGATGGCGAGCACCTTCGTCGTCTTGTTCACCGTCGATCAGCTCACAGATCCAGCAGCGGATCGAGCCCGACGGTCAACCCCGGTCGTCCGGCGATCTCGCGGACTCCCAGAAGGACTCCGGGCGCGAAGGACGTTCGGTCGAGCGAATCGTGCCTGATGCTCAGCGTCTCCCCCTGCGTGCCGAGCAGAACCTCTTGGTGCGCAACGAGTCCCGCGAGCCGGATCGAGTGCACCCGCACGCCGTCCACGTCGGCACCACGTGCGCCGTCGAGTTCGGTGGTCGTCGCATCGGGGCTCGTCGGAGTTCCTGCGGCGGCGCGTGCCTCGGCGATCAGCGCGGCAGTGCGATACGCCGTGCCCGACGGCGCATCGGCCTTGTTGGGGTGGTGCAGTTCGATCACCTCGACGGAGTCGAAGAACCGCGCTGCCTGCTGCGCGAATCGCATCGACAGCACCGCACCGATGGCGAAGTTGGGCGCGATCAGCACACCCGTCTGCGGCGATCCCGCCAGCCATTCGCGAACCTGCTCGAGCCGCCGGTCGTCGAAACCGGTGGTACCGACCACAGCATGGATGCCCTGCTCGATCAGAAACTGCAGGTTGTCCATCACCACGTCGGGATGGGTGAAATCGACGACCACCTGGGCGTTCGCGTCGACGAAATTCGCCAGCGGATCACCCTGGTCGACGGTCGCCACGAGCTCGAGATCGTCGGCCGCCTCGACGGCGGCACAGATTGCCTGACCGACCTTGCCGCGTGACCCCAGTACCCCTACTCGAACAGGTGCCGTTGCACTCACGTCGTACCCACACTCGTTTCGTCGTCTTGTCGGTTGTACCGACCTCAGAGCCTACTTCTCCGCGATCCGCACCGGCAGCTACGGTCGTCCGGTGCCATCCAGCGTCCTGTTCGCCGACCGAGTCGATTTCGTGCGCGGCGGCCGATACCTGCTCAGCGACGCCACGATACGGGTCGAGGAGGGCGAGCACTGGGTGTTGCTCGGTGCGAACGGCGCAGGTAAGAGCACTCTGCTCAGCTTGCTCGGTGCCGTGGTGCATCCCACGCACGGTTCCGTGCACGTTCTCGGTCATCGCCTCGGCCGGGTGGACATGCGCGAATTGCGGACGCGCATCGGCCACGTCGATCCCCGTCTGACGGTCGAGGCTCCGCTGACTCTGTTCCAGGTGGTGCTGACCGGCCTGACCAACACTCCCGACCTGATCCCGAGATGGTCGGCCACCGAGGACCAGATCGCCCGTGCCCATCGGTTGATCGGTTCCCTCGGCGTCGCCCATCGCACCGAGGCATCGTGGCACACGCTCTCCCAGGGAGAACGTGGCCGAGCGCTCATCGCGCGCGCCCTGCTCCCCGACCCCGCAGTGCTGTTGCTCGACGAGCCCGCCACCGGACTCGATCTCGCTGCCCGCGAACAACTCCTCGGTGCGCTCGACTCGTTGCGGGCCGAGCACCCGAGCCTGGCGAGCATTCTGGTGACGCACCACCTCGAAGAGATCCCCGTCTCGACCACCCACGCCCTGCTCATCCGCAACGGAAAGGTGTTGGCGCAGGGAGCCGTCGACGCGGTGCTGACCACCGCAAACATCAGTGAGTGTTTCGACCATCCCATCGAGATCTCGACGCAGCGCGGCCGGTGGGTCGCGACCGCCGCCAACAGCTGATGCTCAGTCGAAGACGATGACCTGACGGATCGCGTTGCCGTCGGCCAATTCGTCCATGCCGCGGTTGATCTCGTCCAACGTGATTCTCGAGGAGATCAGCTTCTCGACGGGAAGCCGTCCCTCACGCCACATCTGGGCATAGGTCGGGATATCGCGCGCCGGCACGGCGGAGCCCAGGTAGCTGCCGATGATCGTGCGCGCCTCGGCCACCAGGCCCAGCGGCGAGATGGACGAGCGGGCGTCGGGCGACGGGAGACCGACGGTGATGGTCTTGCCGCCGGGAGCCGTTGCAGCGACGGCAGTTTCGAAGGCTCGGGCGTTGCCTGCCGCCTCGATCACGATATCGGCCTTGATTCCCTTCTCGGCGAGCTCGGCCGGTGAATAGACCTGCGTTGCGCCCAGATCGGTTGCGGTGGAGAGCTTGTCCGGGACTCCGTCGACTCCGATCACCTCGCCTGCACCCAGCGATACGGCTGTCAGAACGGCGGCCATGCCGACTCCGCCGAGACCCACCACCATCACCGATTGACCGGGCTTCGGAGTTCCGGCGTTGAGCACCGCGCCACCGCCGGTCAGTACCGCACAACCGAGAACTGCGGCGATATCAGCCGGGATGTCGTCCTCGACCGGCACCACGGACTTTCGGCTCACCACCGCATGGGTGGCGAATCCGGAGACTCCGAGGTGGTGTTTGACCTCTTCCCCGTCACGGTGCAACTTGATGCCGCCGCCGAGCAGGGTCCCGGCATTGTTCGACGCGCTACCGGTGATGCACGGCATCTGACCGTCGGTGGCGCACCCGGCACACTCGCCGCAGCGCGGCAGGAACGTCATGACGACGCGGGTACCGATCGCGATGTCGTCGACGCCCGGTCCGACTTCCTCGACTCGGCCTGCGGCCTCGTGGCCGAGCAGCATCGGGACCGGACGAACTCGATTGCCGTCGACCACCGACAGGTCCGAGTGGCACAGCCCCGCGGCTTCGATTCTGATCAGCAGTTCGCCGTCGCCCGGCGAACCGAGCTCAAGGTCCGAGACGGTGATGGGATGCGAGTCCGCGAAGGGACGAGATCGGCCGATTTCTTCGAGTACTGCGCCGCGAATCTTCATCCCGCCAGACTATGCGGCTCCGCCGCATGTGCGTGGAACTTCGTAGCCCACTACGAAGTTCCACTCACATGGGCCGCAGGCCCTCAGAGCGGCAGACGCGGCCTGAGCAGGTGCGCCACCAGCGCTGTCCACCCGGTTTGGTGGGTTGCCCCGAGTCCCTCGCCGGTGTCTCCGTCGAAGTACTCGTTGAAACTGGGATGCTCGGACCACAACGGGTCGGCACTGGACTCGATGCGATCGCCGTCCGCGGGCCGCTTGCCGTCCACCGGCCGGAACAGTCCGGCGAGACCGTTGTCGATCAGATCGGCGGCGTCGGTGAGGGTGCGGTGGTTGCCCGAGCCGGTGGGGATCTCGATGGTGAACGAGTCGCCGTAGTACCGGCCGTACGCGCGCAGCTTGTCGGCAAGCAGTACGTTCACCGGGAACCACACCGGTCCACGCCAATTCGAGTTACCACCGAACATTCCGGTACGCGACTCCCCCGGCTCGTATTCGATGGACAGGCTTCGCCCGTCGACGTCGAAGGTCACCGGCTCGCGATACGAGGCCGACAGCGATCGAATTCCGAACTGCGACAGGAATTCCTCGGAATCGAACATCCGCGAGAGGATGCGCTTGAGACGCTCGGGCTGGACGAGCGTGAGCAGCATCCGCACCTCGCCGCCCTCACGCCGAGCCAGCAGTGGGCTGACCATCTCCGGCCGTCGACGCTGAACCCAACGCAGACGGGCGGTGAGGTCGGGGCATTCCTCCTCGACCCACGGCGGGATCTCGGTGGCCCCGAGGATGGGCAGCAGGCCGACCATCGATCGCACCCGCATCGGAACCGCATCGCCCTGAGGTTGGACGAGAACGTCGTAGAAGAAGCCGTCTTCCTCGTGCCAGAGCGAAATATGCTGCGAACCGAACGAATTGACGGCTTTCGCGATCGAGAGGAAGTGCGAGAAGAACTTGGTCGCGACGTCGTCCCAGGCGCTGTCGTGCCGCGCGAGCTCGAGTGCGATCTTGAACATCTGCTGGCAGTAGAACGCCATCCAACTGGTCGCGTCGGACTGCTCGAGTCGGAAGCCGGGAGGCAGTGGTGCAGATCGGTTGAACAGTCCGATGTTGTCCATGCCGAGGAATCCGCCCTCGAAGATGTTCGAGCCCTCGGAGTCCTTGCGGTTGACCCACCACGCGAAGTTGAGCAGCAGCTTGGTGAACACCCGCACCAGGAATTCGCGATCCCGGTAGCCGTCGATGCGATAGACGTGCCACGCCGCCCACGCGTGCACGGGTGGGTTGACATCACCGAACTCCCATTCGTACGCAGGCAGTTGACCGTTGGGGTGCATCGCCCATTCCCGGCACATGAGCACCAACTGTTCCTTGGCGAAATCGGCGTCCACGTGCGCCAACGGAATCGCGTGGAAGGCCAGGTCCCAGGCCGCGAACCACGGATACTCCCACTCGTCGGGCATCGAGATCACATCGGCCAATGCCAGGTGACGCCAGTGCGCGTTGCGCCCACCCGGGTCCTGCCGCGAGTCCGGTGCCGGAGCTCCGACCTTGTCGCCCTCGATCCACTCCTCGACGTCGTATCGATAGAGCTGCTTGGTCCACAACAGGCCGGCGTACGCGCGCCGTGCCACGTGCCGGTCGACATCGGTGAGATCGGCACCGATCACGGCACCGTAGAACTCGTCCGCCTCGACCTGGCGATCGACGTTGACGGCATCGAATCCGGCCCCGAACGTCTGCTCGTCCGGGCGGTTGGGCGAGAGCCGCAGCCTGACCGATTCCGTTGCACCCGGGGCGATGTCGTCGAAGCGATACCAGAACGCAGCCTTCGTTCCCGTCTGCTCGGGGTTGACCGCATCGAGTTCCCCGGCGACGACTCGGCGGCCGATGCCGTCCTTGGGGTAGGACGAGATGTTCTCCTGCCCCCACAGGGCTTCGGCATTGGTTTCGTTGTCGCAGAACAGAACTGCCGGCGTGCCTTCGGCACTGAGGTAGTACCGACCGAGAAATCCGTGATCGACGGCGATCGCTTCGAGTCCACCGGCCATCAGGTCCGGCGGGCTCAGCTGCGCCAGTGTTCCGCCCCGCTCGTCGCGTCCCCAGGACCAGGTGTTGCGCAACCACAGGTGCGGCAACAGGTCGACCGATGCCGCCTCGGGGCCGTGGTTGGTGATCGAGATGGTGATGCAGATGTCGTCGGGCGAGGCCTTGGCGTACGTGACCTGGACGTCGAAGAATCTGTTCTCGTCGAGGATGCCGGTGTCGGCCAGCTCGTACTCGCGGTCGTCACGTCCGCGTCGAGCGTTCTCTTCTCGCAGGTGGGCGTAGGGGTACTCCGCGTGCGGGTAGCGATAGAGCCACTGCATCCAACTGTGCGTCGGTGTTCCGTCGACGGCCCAGAAGTACTCCTTGACGTCTTCGCCGTGATTTCCTTCTTCGTTGGCCAGGCCGAACAGACGTTCCTTCAGGATCGGGTCCTTGCGGTTCCACAGAGCGAACGAGAAGTTGAGGAATCCGAAGCGGTCGCAGATTCCGCCGATCCCGTCCTCGCCCCAGCGGTAGGCCCGCTTGTGTGCCTGGTCGAACGGGAACGACGCCCAGGCGTTCCCGTCTTCGGAGTAGTCCTCGCGCACTGTGCCCCACTGTCGTCCCGCCAGATACGGACCCCACTGGCGCCACGGTCCGCTGACTCCGGGCGATTCGGCCAACCGATTGTGTTCGACGGTGGACGGGGTGGGAACGCTCACGGGATTGGTGGTCACGGCACACAGTCTGGTCGTTGGCGGTCATCGATGCACGCCGACGTTGGCCGCGAGGTAGCCGACGCGGCGTTGTACCGCGGCGATCTCGCGGATGCCGTCGGTCAGCAGGCTTCGTTCGAGCGGCGACAGATCGGCCATGATCAGCACGTCGCCGGGGCGGTGGCCCGCTGTGATCTGGTCGATCTGATGCGACAGTCGGAGCCGTTGCAGCAGCGCGAACACCTCGGACAGCGCAGTGACATCACGTTCGGAGAGCATGCCGTTACCCGACGCCGCCGCGAGTCGCGCCGGCGTTGAGGCCGAGGCCATGCCGACCGACAGCCCACCCCAGCGAGCGAGGTTGACGATGGGCGTCAGCGCGTGGGCCTTGAGATCGAACGTCCCGCCGCGCCGAGCCAGGACGTCGCGTAGCGATCGCAGCCGGGCGCGGCCGGCGAGCGCATCACGCAGCTGCAACCGCAGTGCGTCGGGGTGATCGACCAGCAGTCGGCGGTAGGCCTCGGGCACGGTGTGCAGTTCTCTCGGGCCCCACACCACTCTGCCGTCGATCATCAGCGAGGACATGATCAGGCCGGAGTCCTCTGCCGGATTGCCACGTTGGCCGAAGGGGTTGCTGAGCCAGTGCGCCGCGGCGCGTTCCCACTGACCGGCCGAGCGTGCGAATCGAGGTGAGCTCGCGACCGCGCCGTTGGTGTCCGACGGTAGCCCGGCACCGTCGAGGCTCTCGTGCACACGGGCGGCCAAGTCCATCAACGCCTCGTCGCGGGTTCTCTGCACCGCGTTCGCTTTCCCTCGGACCTCGGGGTCGGCGGTGGTGTCCGCCCAGCTCAGCGCACTGTCGACGTCCGAGGAGGGCATGGCTTCTCGACGCGCCACGCTGCCGAGAGTGATCCAGGCGAATCGGTCACGCGGCACGTCCGGACGTGCAGTCCATTCGATCTCGACGGCACGGCGGACGATGCTGTCCACCACGACGGAGAGGATCGCGCTGACCGCCATCGCATCGGTTCCGCCCTGGAACAGATCCACCACCAGTCGGGGCACGAGCCTGCCTGCGTCGGCGAGTTCGGCGGAGGTCGACGCCGACGCCACCGCTCGGCGCACCACGAAACTGCGTCGAGTCGAGGCAGCGTGCAGATCGGAATCCTCGACGACACCGAGAACCTCGCCCCGATCGGACACCACGGGCATGTGCCGCAGCCCCAGTTCGAGCATGTCCATCAGCACGGTGCCGGCCAGCCGGTCCGCCGTGACGGTCTCGGCGGGTGCCGTCATCACCTGCTCTATCGGAGTATCGACTCCAATCCCGGCGGCCACCACACGAATTCGGAGGTCTCGGTCGGTGAATATGCCATGGCGCGAGCCACGCAGCGGAACCAGAACGTACGAGCTGCCCTGATCGGTCATGTGCCGGACGGCGTCTCGAACGGTGGTGCCGACGGGTACGAACACCGCTGGGGCGGAAAGCAATTCACCGACGGTGCGGCCGGCGCTACCCTCGACCGGTCCCCCACGGTATGCAGACGACGAATTGACGGCATCGGCCAGGAACGCCAGACCGGTGGGCGTTGCGAACAACGGCCGAACCAGTGCACCGGGCAACTGCAGGACGACACTCGGTTCGAGTGCCCGCGCTCGGAATTCGACAGTTCCACCGGACAGCAGAGCCGAGAATCCGAAGACTCCACCTTCACCGATGGTGTCGATCGGCACCTCGGTGGGAGAGGTCGCGTCGGGGTGCATGATCACCACGCGCCCGGTATGCACCACCCATACGGTGTCGGTATCGGTCGAGACGTCCATCCGGCTAGGGTCCACAACCCATGCGCCACTGCCGTACTCGCGTTCGACGGCCGCCGCGGCCACCTCGGCCAGCACAGCCGGTGGCGCGCCCTGAAACGGTGGATGCGCGCCGAGGAAATCGGCCAGCTCCGATCTATCCGCCACGGATCAGGTCGGCGCATCTCTCCGCCATGGTCATCACCGTGATGTTGGGATTGACGTACGGCAGCTTCGGCATCGCCGACGCGTCGACCACGCGCAGGTGCGAGACTCCCTTGACTCGTAATTCCGGATCCAGCACGGCCATGGTGTCGTCCACCGAGCCCATCCGCGCCGTGCCCGCCGGGTGATAGACCGTGTTGTGGGTCTTGTGCACGTAGTCGAGCAGGTCGTCGTCGGTGACGGCCTCGGGCCCTGGGGCGAGTTCGCGCTCGATCCATTCCGAGAGTGGACCGTGCGCGGCGATGTCGCGCGCCAGCTTCAGTCCGGCCAGCATCACCGCGTCGTCGTGGCCGTCGGCATCGGTGAAGTAGCGCGGGTCCACTTTGGCACGGTCACGAAAATCTCTGCTGCGCAGACGAACAGTGCCGCGCGAGCGCCCCTGCGTCACGTTCGGAGTCAGGCAGAATCCGTTGTCGGTGGTCGGGTAGCCCCAGCGGAGGGTGTTCATGTCGAACGGCACACTGCCGTAATGCATCATCACGTCCGGGTAGTTCAGCGAGTCGTCGGTCTGCGCGAACACCCCGATCTCCCACCACTGCGAGGACGTGGTGACCATCGGCTTGCTCGCCTCCCAGAACACCAGACCTTCGACGTGGTCGTCGAGGTTCTCACCCACACCGGGAGAATCGACTCGCACCGTGATTCCCATCTCGCGCAGTTGGGCTGCCGGTCCGATTCCCGAGAGCATCAACAACTTCGGCGTGTCGATGGCCCCGGCGGTCACGATGACCTCGCGCCGTGCGGAGACGGTGTCGTAGCCCGTCAGGTCGGGGCGCTGGTATCGCACACCCGTCGCGGTCAGCGATTCGTCGATCAGAATCTCGCTGATCCAGCAGTCGGTGCGCACCTCGAGGTTCGGCCGTGAGCCGATGATCGGGTGCAGGTACGCATGCGAGGTCGACATGCGTGAGCCGTCTTCTCCCGCATTGATCTGAAACCAACCGGCACCGTTGAGTACAGGCGTTCCGCGGTTGAATGCGACCGTGGGAAGACCTATCCCGGCGGCCGATTCGAGTACTGCGGCACCGCACGGATCGTTCGGCGGCACGTCGCGGATTCGCACGGGGCCGTCGTGTCCGCGGCCCGTGTCGTTGTTCTCCACGCGCGCGACGTACGGCAGGATGTCCGACGCGCCCCACCCCGTCGCACCGGCCGCCGCCCAATCGTCGAGGGTTTCCGCAGGTGGGTGGAACGCGATGCAGGAGTTGTGCGAGGAGCAGCCACCGAGCACTTTCGCGCGCGCGTGCCGCATGAAGCTGTTGCCGCGCTCCTGCGGCTCGACGGGATAGTCCCAGTCGTAGCCGGAGTCGAGCAGGTGCATCCACTCCACCAGTTCGAGAATCGCCTTGTCGCCGACGTCGGTCGGCCCTGCTTCGACGAGGCAGACACTGACGGAGGGGTCCTCGCTCAGACGTGCCGCGAGGACGCACCCCGCCGTCCCGCCACCTGCGACGACGTAATCGAACTGGGTGTCTGTCACTGCACGCTCCTTCTAGTTGCCCGTGGAGGCATGTGATTTCAGAGTGCCGATGTGCTTGCGTCCCTTGACTGCGTACCACAGCAGGCCAACGCCGAGGATGCCGCCGATGTAGACGAATGCTCCGAACGTGTTGTACCAGGGGGTTCCGTACACGGCCTCGCGCGGCCACGCGAGGTTGATCGCCATTCCAGCGCCCCACACCACTGCCGCGATGTTGACCGGCAGGCCCCACCTGCCCATCGTGAAGTATCCGCCGGGCTTCAGATCTGCCGGCGGCCACTCACCCTTGACTCGTTTGACCAACAGTGGACCGGTGACCATCAGATAGGCGAGGTAGATCATGATGATCGCGATCGAGGTGAGGACCGTGAAGATCTGCGGCTGACCGATATTGACGACGAGAATGACGATGGCCAGCACGCCGATGGTCACCGCGGGCACCACCGGGGTCTGGGTCTTCGGATTCACCTTGGCCAGACTCTCGCCGAAGGGCAACGCGTTGTCTCGGGCCATGGCGAACGTGAGCCGGATCGCCGCGGTGTGCACTGCCAGTGAGCAGACGAAGACCGCGATGACGATGCAGATGAGGAAGACGGTGCCCAGCGGGCCCCACATCACCGATTCGACGATGGACTGCAGGCTGCCGTCGGGACTGCCGAGGGAAGGATCGTTCAGGTCCGGTGCGGCCATGACGGCGAACACCAGGATGGCTCCGCCGATGACGAACGAGGCGAGGATGGCGCGAAAGATCGCCTTGGGGGCCGTGCGCCGAGGTTCGACCGTCTCCTCGCCGAGCGAGCTCGCGGTGTCGAATCCGTACATCACGTAACCCGACGCCAGCGACGCGACCAGGAAGGCACCGAGGTAGCCGCCGCTCTCGCCGGCTCCGTAGCCGTTGGTCGAGAAGAACACCTCCGGCCCGCGAGTGATGTTGGCCGCGAGCAGGATCGCGATGAGAACGGCAGCGATGAGTTCGATGAACACGCCCGCACTGTTGATCATGGCCATCAGCCGGACTCCGAGCGCATTGATCGTGGTGGTGATCGCGATCAGAATCGCACCGAGCAGCACTGCGTTGGCCGCGAAGTCGGTGGCACCCGAGCCGTCACCGATGATCTGGAACCCACTCCAGATACGTGGCAGGTTCAACTGCAGAGCGAGAGCGACGGCAGACAGTGTCACGATCGATGCCGTGAGCATCAACCAGCCCGCCGACCAACCGACGATCCTGCGGCCCAACAGCTTCGCCCAGTTGTACACCGATCCCGCCACCGGATACTTCGCGGCCAACTCCATGAAGCACAGTGCCACGCAGAGTTGGCCGACGAACACTGCAGGCCACGACCACAGGTACGCCGGCCCGGCGGTGCCGAAACCGAAGTAGAAGAGCTGGAACGTGCCGGTGAGAATGGAGATGTAACTGACTCCCGCGGCGAAGCTGGCGAATTTCCCGAGACTTCGATCGAGTGACTCCTTGTAACCGAAGTCGTCCATTCCGCTCGAATTGTCGTTCAGTAGTGCCATGCGCCTGGCCTTTCCGATCTTTCGCTATCGGGTACCGAACCACCCCGCCGCGGTGGGTGAGGTGTTGTGCCAAATATGCTTTGCCTCTTGGTATTCGGACATTCCGGACGGTCCGAGCTCGCGTCCGTTGCCGGACTGTTTGAAGCCGCCCCATTCCGCGGCAGCGGTGTAGACACCGAAGTCGTTGAGCCACACCGTGCCATGGCGAAGCCCACGGACCATCCGTTCGCCTCGCGCGGCGTCCGATGTCCGAACTCCCGCGGCGAGACCGTAATTCGTATCGTTACCCAACAGGAGTGCTTCGGCCTCGGTGCCGAAGCGCTCCACAGTGAGTATGGGCCCGAATGTCTCCTCCTGCACGATATTCATGGACCGATTGCAGTGGTCGAAGATCGTCGGCAGAAAATAGCTACCCTTGTCCAGGGCCGGATCGTCCGGCTTCGTTCCGCCGATGACCAGCGTCGCGCCCTCCTCGACGCCGGTCGCCACGAAGGCTTCGATCTTCTCTCGCTGTGCCTGCGACACCAGTGGACCGGTCTCGCTCGCCGGGTCCATGCCCGGGCCGATGACGATGGTTTTCGCCCGTTCGGCCACCGCAGCGACGAAGCGGTCGGCGACCGATTCCTCGATGATGAGTCGAGTGCCTGCCGAACACACCTGACCCGAGTGCAGAAAAACTCCGGTCAGGACGTTGTCGACCGAGTCGGCGAACGCCTGTTCGTCGGCCACCGCATCGGCGAACACGATGTGTGGATTCTTGCCGCCGAGTTCGACGGCCACCTTGGTGACGTTCTCGGCCGCCGCGGCCAGGATGTGTCTGCCCGTCGCCAGTCCGCCGGTGAACGAGACGAAGTCGACGTCGCGGTTCCTGGTGAGCGCGTCCCCGAGAACCGCGCCGCTGCCCTGCAGCAGGTTGACCACACCGGCCGGTACTCCGGCTTCTTCCACCAGCTTGGTGAACGCGATGGTGGACAGCGGAGTCACCTCACTCGGCTTGAGCACCATGGTGCAGCCGGCTGCCAACGCGGGGGCGATCTTCCACGAGATCTGCAGCAGTGGGTAGTTCCACGGTGCGATCATGACGCAGACACCGATGGGCTCGTGCACCACACGGCTCAGGATTTCGGGTCGGTCGACGTCGATCAGACGATCGGCCTGCACCACAGCGAGATCGGCGTAGAAGCGAAAGACCGACGTCACGTCGTCGATGTCGATCTCGCTCTCGCCGTATGTCTTTCCGGTGTCGAGGGTCTCGATGCGCGCCAACGTCGCTTTGTCGCGTTGGAGCAGATCGGCGATGCGGTTCAGCAGATCGCGGCGCTCGGCCACCGTGACCGAGCGCCACGGTCCGTCGTCGAACGCCGCTCGCGCGGCTGCCACCGCCCGCAGAGCGTCGTCCGGCGTGGCCTCGTCCACCACGGCGACCGTGCTGCCGTCCGCTGGGTTCACGATGTCTCTGGTACCGCCGTCACCGGCCCCCTGCCACTGTCCGTCGATGTACAACGACGGGCGCAGCGAGGTCGGATCGAGTGCTGCATCGGAATCGGTCACCGAAACACCTTCTTTCGTAGGGGGTCGGGTGGTGTGTCTACGCTATGCCCTCAACGGCCGATGACTCCATCGATCTGTTCGCGGATGATGTCCGCGTGTCCGTTGTGCCGGGCATATTCACCGATCATGTGCACGTAGACCATCCGTAGCGACATCGGCCCACCGCGCGAGTCGACCAGATCGTCCAACGAGTGCCGGGCCGCGATCTCGTCCGAGGCACCGCACTCGGCGGAGAATCGCGCGAAGTCGGATTCGGCCCCGGACTCGGTCGCGCCCAGAAAGTCGGAGTCCTTACCGAACGCCGCGTCGTACATCGGAGCGAACGACATCGACTCCAGTCGCTCTCGGAACCAGATGCGTTCGACCTTCGCCAGATGACGCACGAGTCCGAGCAGGGAGAGCGTCGAGTGCGGAAACGGTCGCCGCGCCAACTGTTCGGCGTCGGCACCGGCGCAGATGTTGAGCAGTGTCGCTCGATGCCACTGCAGCATTCCTTCGAGAATCGGCCGCTCGTCGCCGACGAGCGGACCCGTGACCTGTTCGGGTGTGGGCGCTGTCCATGTCTTCCGCCGTTCGGTCATGCAGAGATTGTCGAACATGCGACGGCGCTGTGCAGCGCCGCGCATTACGGTGGGATTCATGACTATCGAAGATGTGGGCGGCAGACGAACGGTGACGGCGGACGAGCTTCTTCTCCTGGTGGGTGATCACCTGCTCATAGAAGAGGGTGTCGCGACCGGGTTCATCGAAAGCGCAGGCCAGGTCGCCGAGAACGTGGCGGTGACCGTGACCGACGGCGTCGACGGCACCACGACGACCGAGCGCGTTTTTCTTCCCGATGCCGAGGTGACCATCGAACCCGCCGATCGCGGACGCGC
This sequence comes from Rhodococcus sp. 06-470-2, assembly GCF_002258235.1. Classification (NCBI taxonomy): domain Bacteria; kingdom Bacillati; phylum Actinomycetota; class Actinomycetes; order Mycobacteriales; family Nocardiaceae; genus Rhodococcus; species Rhodococcus sp. 06-470-2. Next base: position 414,832 of record NZ_NOYB01000032.1, read on the forward strand.
CCCGGTCACTTTGTGACGGAAGAAGTCCCTGCTCAGAAGTACATTCATGTAACTCGAACAACTCTGCTCACACCAGTCACACCGGCACCGAATTGAGCTAGGGTGGCGGAAACCCGTCACCGCTCGAAGAGGACGTCAGTAGTGCGACAAGGCCGAGTACGACCGACCGTTCGCGTTGCCGTGGTGTCCTGCGCCGCCGCGCTCGCTGTCGGGTTCGGCTCGATCTCGGCGGTTGCCGCGCCCGAGGCCTCGGCCCCGGCAACCGTCGCCGAAACGGTCCGTTCGGCCGACGCGGAGCGCTACAACGACGCGCAGAGTGCATTGGTGAAGGGGCGCTACGACGCCGGTTTCGCGGCACTCGATGCGCTCGCAACCGCTGCCCCGGACGACGCCAACGTGGCAGCTCTGCAGACGTTCTATGCCAACGCGACCGCCGATACCGCTGCTCTGACGGAGCACAGGACCCGCCTGCGCGGCCTGTCTCCAACCCTGGCCGATGCAGTCGATCGCGCCATCGCCATCATCGACGAAGCCGCCACGCAGACAATCGATTTCGCTCCGACCACCGACGGACCGCGTACCGCGATCGTGGTGCTCGGGCTGGGGCTGGAGGGTGACGGCAGCATGACAGACGAGTTGGTGGCACGTCTACGCTCGGCCGTCGCCGCGGCGGAGCGCTCCCCCGAGTCCCCCATCGTCGTCACCGGCGGGAACCCGCAGAGCGGTATCACCGAGGCCGAGGCCATGCACCGATGGCTCGTCGACGAAGGCATCGCGGCCGATCGCATTCACACCGAATCGACCGCGAATTCGACGGTGCAGAACGCACAGCGCACCACCGCACTGGCAGCCGAGATCGGCGTCGAGAATCTGGTGCTGGCAACGACTCCGAGCCACCTACGGCGCGCGATGTCGGACTTCGAGATCGCCGGATCCGACGTGATAGGCGCTGCGACCGTCGATGTCGACGATGTCCCGGACCTGCCCACACTCGCTCCGACGGCGCGGTTGGGTATGACCGTGGATGCGACCAAGATTCTCGGAATACCGCGCACCTACTGACGCGTCCACCCGCGCAGCACGCACTCCGCTCCCGCGTCGAACATCGCCCGACGAGTCTCGTCGTCGGCGGTCGAGGGCATTGCCAATTCGAGCGACACCAATCCGTGCACGATCGCCCAGAACGAGTGGCTGATCAACTCGACCGACGCCCCGGCCATGGTTCCCGCCGCGACGGCGCTCGACACGGCAGCGCGGAGCGGATCCATGGCCGCGTCCGCGCGATGCGCCTCGTCTGCAACATCGATCGAACCGAGCACTCCCCCGAACATCACCGCGTACAGATGCGGATTGGCCAGTGCCCAGGTGCGGTAGGCGACGGCGAGCTCGCGTAGGTCCACTTCGGGATCGCCGGTGACCGGAACCCGGCGCTGGGAGTCACCGAAACTCGCGAACGAGGTGGCGAACAGTGCCACGAGCAGCTCGGTACGTCCGCCGAACAGCGAATAGATCGCCGTTGTGGATGTGCCCTGTGCAGCGGCCAGTTTACGCAGCGACAACGAGTCGACGCCGTGGTGCGCAACGGTTTCCGCCGCGGCCTCCAGTAGCCGGGTCCGCAACTGCTCGTCGTGAATTCTGGGTCTCGCCACTTGCGGAACCTATCACAACGGTGTTTTATAACGGTGTCACATAATGCTTCACCCACCGAACAGACGGGAACACGTCATGCCACCCATCATCGACGGCCGACGGACGGTCGAATTCGAACGAGACACCGTCACGGTCTTCCTCATCGGAATGCGGATCAACAATCCGGTGGCCGTTCGCTCCTGGTTACCCGCGGTGCGCGCGATGCCGCGGATGCTCGGCCATCTCGAGCAGGATCCCGCTTCCGGGCTGCTCGGTTACCACTCGTGGCTGGGGCGCACCACCATGCTGGTCAGCTATTGGCGCACTGCCGAGGATCTGACGCGATTCGCCTCCGATCCCGACGCACCACATGCACCCGCCTGGCGTGCCTTCAATCGATCGGTGGCCGCAACCCGCCACGTCGGCGTGTGGCACGAAACCTATACCGCCACAGCACAGAACAGCGAGGCGATCTACGTCAACATGCCCGCGTTCGGCCTTGCGGGAGCAATCGGCGGACTACCGGTCGGTACCGGCTCGCACACGTGGAAGCAGCGAATGAAGTCCGCGAAGTAAGAGCTACAGGAAGTTCGCGGCACGCGCAGCGAGGTCGAGAACGGGCTGCGGAAAGACTCCGAGAGCGACGGTGACCACCACCGAGACCCCTATCGAGCACGACACCGACGCAGTCGGGCGCACGATCGTGGCGGTCGTCTCTCCCGGATCGGTGAAGAACATCAGCACGATCACCCGCACGTAGAAGAACGCCGCAATCGCGCTGCACACCACACCGACCACGACCAGCGCCGCTCCGCCTGCACCGGAGGCAGCACTGAACACCGCGAACTTGCCGATGAACCCACTGGTGAGTGGAATCCCGGCGAACGAGAGCAGAAACAACCCGAACACCGCCGCCACCAGCGGTGACCGACGGCCGATTCCCGCCCACCGATCGAGATCGCTCACCTCACCGCGTTCGTCGCGCGCCAACCCGATGATCGCGAACCCTCCGAGAGTGCTGAAGGCGTACGCCACCAGGTAGAACATCGTGGCCGACACACCGGCGTCACCCCCATCACCGGAATCACCCAGTGCCGTCACTCCCGTGAGGATGAATCCGGTGTGTGCAACGGACGAGTACGCCAGCATCCGTTTGACATCCGTCTGCGTCACCGCGACAACGGAACCCAGCACCATCGTCGCGATGGCGACCACCCACAGCATCGGTCGCCAACTCGAGTCGAGACCGGGCAGAGCCATTCCGAAGATGCGAAGAATCGCACCGAACGCCGCGACCTTGGTCACCGTGGCCATCAGCGCCGTCACCGGCGTCGGTGCACCCTGGTAGACGTCGGGAATCCACGAATGAAAGGGCACCGCGCCGACCTTGAACAGCAGACCCACTGCGAGCAAGGCGGTTCCGATCAGCGCGAGCGATCTGCCCGGACCGTCCACCGCGATGGCGTCGGCGATGCCGTCCAACCGAACGGTTCCGGCGTATCCGTACAGGAACGCGACTCCGAACAGGAAGAACGCGGACGAGAACGCGCCCAGCAGAAAGTATTTCAGAGCCGCTTCCTGTGAGAGCAGCCGCCGCCGTCGGGCGAGTCCACAGAGCAGATACAGCGGAAGCGACAGCACTTCCAGCGCCACGAACATCGTCAGCAGATCCGTGGACGCCGGGAACAGCAGCATCCCGCCGATCGCGAACATCGCCAGAGGAAATACCTCCGTCTGGGCGACGCCTGCATCGATGGCCTCCCTCTCCGCCACGCTGCCCGGAGTGGTCGATGCCTGTGGAGTGAACGAATCGATCCGGCGCTCGGCACCGACCCCGGTGACTGCAACGGTGCGCTCCGCCAGCAGTGCGACTGCCGGAATCGACACCAGCACAATGGTTCCCTGCAGGAAAAGGGTAGGGCCGTCGATCGCGACCGCCCCGTTCATCGCCGACGCCTCGGTTCCGGCCAGACCGAGGATCGCCGCCAGCGCTACCAGCAGTCCTGCGAGGGCAAGACCCAGATGCATGAGCCGACGGGCCCGCAGCGGCACGAACGCTTCGACGAGAACGCCGAGAACTGCGACCGAGAACACGATCAGCATCGGTGCCAGCAGACCGTACTGCACCTCGGGTGTGGTCATCGCTGACCTCCTGAACCGTCGACGATCGTGGATTGCACTGCCGGAGTGATGACATCGAGCGCCGGTTTCGGGTAGACGCCGAGCACGATCAGCAACGCGATCAACGGCACCACCACGGCCAGCTCGCGTCGGACGAGATCGGGAACCGCCCGGTTGTCTTCACGGACCGGCCCGGTCATGACGCGCTGGTAGAGCCACAGTACGTAGATCGCCGACAGCACGAGGGCTCCGGCGGCCACGATCGCAGCGACTCCGTATCGACCGAACGTGCCGATCAGCACCAGGAACTCGCTCACGAAGGGGGCGAGGCCGGGTAGAGAGAGCGTGGCAAGTCCCGAGATCAAGAACGTGCCGGCGAGCACCGGTGCCACCTTCTGCACACCGCCGTAGTCGGCTATCGCTCGTGACCCTCGACGCGAGACGAGGAAGCCCGCGATCAAGAACAGGGCGGCCGTGGAAATTCCGTGGTTGACCATGTACAGCGTGGCACCGGCCTGACTCTGACCGGTCATGGCGAAGATGCCGAGGATGATGAACCCGAAATGCGAAATAGACGTGTACGCAATCAGTCTCATCATGTCGGTCTGACCGATCGCCAGTATCGCGCCGTAGACTATGCCGATGACCGCAAGAGCGATGATCCACGGCGCGAACGTCTGCGACGAGCCAGGAAAGAGTTCGAGACAGAACCGCAGCATCGCGAACGTGCCGACCTTGTCCACCACCGACATCATCAAAACCGCAGTCGCGGGCGTGGACTGAACGGCGGCGTCGGGTAGCCACGAATGGAACGGCCACAACGGTGCCTTGATCGCGAAAGCGAACATGAAGCCGAGGAACAGCGCGTTCAGGACCATCGGGTCCACTCCGAGTCCGCCCGATGCCGCCGCGTCGGCGATCACGCGCAGATCGAATGTGCCGCCGTCGAACGGCCCGTCGGGTCTCGCGGTCACCACGTAGAGGCCGATGACGGCCGCCAGCATGACCAGACCGCCGAACAGGTTGTACAACAAGAACTTCACCGCGGCGCGCGTACGATGCTTGCCCCCGAAGCCGCCGATGAGGAAGTACATCGGAATCAACATCGCTTCGAAGAAGATGTAGAACAGCAACACGTCCAAGGCAAGGAACGAGACGACGACCATCGACTCGACCACCAGGATCAACGCCATGTACGTGTGCGACACCCGACGGGAGCCGTAGTGCGCGACGCGACTGCCGTCGTACCAGCCTGCGACGAGCAGCAACGGCGTGAGAACGGTGGTGAGCAACACCAGCACGAGGCCGATGCCGTCGAGGCCGAGGGTGTACCGCGCACCGAAAGCCGCTATCCACGAATGGTCCTCGACGAACTGGTACCGATCGCCACCGGAGTCGAACGACACTGCCAAGGCGACCGACACGGCCAAGGTCACGGCAGCGAAACCCACTGCGACACTGCGCGCGACGGTCGGACGAGCGGCGGGCACCAGGGCGACGACGACCGCGCCGAGCATCGGGAGCACCCAGAGAACGGTCAACCAGGGAGTCACAGAGCCACCACCATCAGTACCACGAGAACGGCTCCCGCGAACATCGCCAACGCATACGACCGCACGTATCCCGTCTGCAGCCGCCGGGACCGCGTCGATGCACCACCGATCGAGCTACCCACCCCGTCCACGACGGCGTCGATACCGTTGTCGGCGTGCACCAGTGCGCGCGTGAGGGTCTGTCCCGGACGCATGAATGCCGCCTCGTTGAAGGCGTCTCCGTAGAGATCGGCACGTGCGGCTCGGGTCACGGCCGACACGTCCTCGGGTGGCGTCGACGGAACCTCACCGACGATGTACTTGCGGTAGGCGACGGTCGCGCCGACCACAACGACCACCAGGACGGCGACGGTGACGACCCAAGCCGGAATCGCGTGCTCCTCGTGAGCCGATCCCACCACGGGCTCGAGCCATGTCTCGAGGCGACCGCCCACCGCGAGAATGGCACCCGACGCCACCGAGCCGACGGCCAACACGATCATCGGAGCGGTCATCGTCGCCGACGCCTCGTGCGGGTGTGCCTGCGCGGACCAGCGTTTCGGACCGAAGAACGTCAACAGCATCACCCGAGTCATGTAGAAGGCCGTCAGGCCTGCACCGAGCAACGTCACGCAGCCGAGAATCGGGCCTGCCACTCCCCCGGCGGCGAATGCGACCTCGATGATCGGATCCTTGGCGAAGAAGCCGGAGAACGGCGGCAGTCCGATGATGGCGAGATACCCCAGGCCGAACGTGACGAACGTGATCGGCATCGCGACGCGGAGTCCGCCGAACCGTCGCATGTCGGTCTCGTCGTTCATCGCATGCATCACCGATCCCGCGCCCAGGAACAAGCACGCTTTGAAGAAGCCGTGCGAGATCAACAGCACGATGGCGTAGGTGTACCCGGAGGGGCCGAGCCCGGCCGCGAGCACCATGTACCCGATCTGACTCATCGTCGACGCCGCGAGCGCTTTCTTGATGTCGTCCTTCGCACATCCGATGACGGCACCGAACAGCAAGGTAACCGCCCCCACGGTGACGGTGGCCGCGCGGGCGGCAGGCGACGCCTCGAACACCGGTCCCGAGCGCACGATGAGATACACCCCGGCCGTGACCATCGTGGCCGCGTGAATGAGTGCCGACACCGGTGTCGGACCCTCCATGGCATCACCGAGCCAGGACTGCAACGGCACCTGCGCCGACTTTCCACATGCCGCCAACAGCAGCATCAGCGCCATGGCGGTGGCCACGGATTCGCTCGCCCCGCCGATTCCGGCGAACACGTCGTCGTACTGCACGGAGCCGAAGTTGACGAACATGATCATCAGCGCAACCGCCAGGCCGATGTCGCCGACTCTGTTGACCACGAACGCTTTTCGGGCAGCCGACGCGGCCGACGGCTTGTGCTGCCAGAAGCCGATGAGCAGATACGACGCCAGACCGACACCCTCCCACCCCAGATAGAGACCGAGGAAGTTGTCGGCCAGAACCAGCAGCAGCATGGCTGCCAGAAACAGGTTGAGGTACGCGAAGAAGCGACGCCGCTCGGCGTCGTGACTCATGTAGCCGATGGAGTACACGTGAATGAGCGAACCGACCCCGGTGATCAGCAGGACGAAGCAGATCGACAATTGATCTGCGCGCAAGCCGAACTCGACCTGTAATTCGTCGACCGGAACCCACCGGAACAAGGTCTGGGTGAGGGCGCGGCCCGACTCGGCGCGACCGAGCATCGAGCCGAACACCACCGCGGCCACGACGAACGAGGACACTGCTGCCGCCGTCGCGACGAGGTGCCCCCAGCGGTCGGTACGCCTGCCACCGAGCAGCAGGAACGCCGCACCGAACGCAGGCAGAGCCGGAAGAAGCCACAGCATCGACATCATTTCTGCGCCCCCGTCAATTCTTCATCAGGGAGTTCTCGTCCATCGATATCGACCGACGGGATCGGAAGATGGCCATGATGATGGCCAGGCCCACCACCACCTCGGCGGCGGCGACCACCATGGTGAAGAACGCGAACAACTGGCCGTCGAGGTTGCCGTGCATGCGGGAGAAGGTGACGAACGCGAGATTGACTGCGTTGAGCATCAATTCGATGCACATGAACACGATGATGGCGTTGCGCCTGACGATGACGCCCGCCGCGCCTATCGCGAACAACAGAACGGACAGGTAGAGATAGTTCTCCGGATTCATCGTTCGTCACTCTCGACCCGCGGATCGGCGAACATGGCGTTGACGGAGGACTCGGATTCGGTTCCGTCGGGCAACAAGGCGCGGCGATCGACCCCGTTGTGCCTGGCATACACTCCCGGGCTCGGCAGCGGTGTCACCCTCGAGCCGTCGCGGAAGCGATCCTGCGCCATCTCTCGCTGACCCTTGACCGGCCCCAGAACCTCTCGGTGCGCCAGAATCATCGCTCCGATCGTGGCAGTGATCAGCAGTGCTCCGGTCAACTCGAACGCCCACACGTATTCGACGAAGATCAGCTCTGCCAGGCCCTCGACGTTTCCGGTCGAGTTGGCGGCGTCGAGACCGGCGAAGTCGAGCCGACCGGCACGGGCCGCGTCGCGCAGCAGTATCCCGATGATCAACAGTCCGAAGCCGATTCCGATGACGACGGCAGCGATGCGGTGGCCACGGAGAGTTTCGGTCAGCGACTCCGAGGTGTCGACCCCGACGAGCATCAGAACGAACAGGAACAGCATCATGACCGCGCCGGTGTAGACGACGATCTGCACGACACCGAGGAACAGCGCTCCCTGCGCCATGTAGAAGGTGGCCAGCACCACCATCGTGGCAGCGAGGAACAACGCCGAGTAGACGGCCTTGGTGCTCATCACCACCCCGAGTGCGCCGATGACGGCGACGACACCGAGGGTCCAGAACTGCACGGCCTCACCGGTGGACGTGGCATCGAGGGCGAGCTGCACCGCAGCTTCCGGTGCACTCATCGCACCGAACCACCATCGGGTTCGGCTGCGGACTCGGCTCCTGACTCGTGGCCGGTGACGGCTCCCCGGTAGTAGTCCTCGGACGTAAGGCCCGGCGCCATCGCGTGCGGCGGTGCGGTCATCTGCGGTTGCAGCGGGGCCAGCAGCGCGTCCTTCTCGTAGATCAGATCGGCTCTGTTGTCACCGGCGAGTTCGTACTCGTTGGTCATCGTCAGAGCCCGTGTGGGACAGGCCTCGACACACAGTCCGCACCCGATGCACCGCAGGTAGTTGATCTGATAGACCCCGCCGTAGCGCTCGCCCGGAGAGTACCTTTCGGTCTCGGTGTTGTCGGCTCCTTCGACGTAGATGGCGTCGGCCGGGCAGGCCCACGCGCAGAGCTCGCAGCCGATGCACTTCTCGAGACCGTCGGCGTACCGATTGAGCTGATGCCGCCCGTGGTAGCGAATCTCGGTGGGCTTCTTCTCCTCCGGATACAGCTCCGTCTCGGGCTTCTTGAACATCGTGGCGAAGGTGACCCCGAAACCTGCTATGGGACCGAGAAATTCAGGCATCGGCGTTCTCCTTCGGTGACCTGGCGGCGGATGAGCGCACACCGGCGTGCCGGCTCGGGAAATTCGAGCCCTGCTCGGGAATGGGAGGTATCGGGAATCCGCCTGCCAACGCATCGAACTCGACGACAGATGCAGGAGGCGGCACGTTCCGTTCCCGTGCATGCCTGCGCACCATCAGCAGCAGCGCACCCAGCACGGCCACCGCGAAGATCATCGACACTCCGAACGTGACCAGTGGTACGTCGTAGCGCTCGGCCCCGAGGACCCGAACCGTCGCGATCACCATCACCCAGACGAGGGCAACCGGAATGAGGATCTTCCAGCCGAAGTTCATGAACTGGTCGTAGCGCAGCCTCGGCAGCGTCGAACGCAGCCAGATGAACACGAACAGGAACACCCAGACCTTGAGGGTGAACCACAGCACGGGCCACCACCCCGAGTTGGCACCGCTCCACAGACTCAGCGGAATCGGAGACCGCCAGCCGCCGAGGAACAGCGTGGTCGCCAGTGCCGACACGGTGACCATGTTGATGTACTCGGCGAGCATGAACATGGCGAAACGAAGAGACGAGTACTCGGTGTGAAACCCGCCCACCAACTCACCCTCGGCCTCGGGCAGATCGAACGGAGCGCGGTTGGTTTCGCCGACCATCGCCGTCACGTACACCAGGAACGACGGCAGCAGCAGAAATACGTACCAGGTGTTCTGTTGCGCAGCAACGATTCCGGACGTCGACATGGTGCCCGCGTACAGGAAGACCGCCGCGAACGACAGGCCCATCGCGACCTCGTAGGAAATCACCTGCGCAGTCGAACGGAGCGCACCGAGCAGCGGGTACGTCGAGCCCGACGCCCACCCTGCCAACACGATCCCGTACACACCCACCGACGTGACCGCGAGGATGTACAGAACCCCGACCGGCAGGTCGGTCATCTGCAGTGGCGTCGTGGTACCGAACACCGACACCTCGGGCCCGAACGGAATCACCGCGAAGGCCATGAACGCGGGAACCACCGAAATGATCGGAGCCAGAACGTAAATCGGTTTGTCGACGCCGGTCGGAGTGATCCCCTCCTTCAGCGCCAGCTTGATCCCGTCCATCAACGACTGCAACAGGCCCCACGGCCCCACCCGGTTGGGACCGACCCGCATCTGCATCCACGCCATGATCTTGCGTTCGGCGTAGATCGCCACCAGCGGCGTGAGCACCAGGAACACGAAGACCGCCAAGGCCTTCCCGACAACCAACCACCACGGGTCGTTGCCGAACATCGACAGATCGGTCGGCGCGGCCACGATCACGACTGCTCACCCTCTGGTCGTTCCACAGAACCCCGACCGATGCGAACCACCGCGCCCGACTGCACACCGAGCGACCGGTACACCGCCGAACCGGACGAGTTCAGCGGCAGCCAGACCACGGTGTCGGGCAGGTCGGTGATCGTCAGCGGCAACGTGATCGAGCCCCGGTCCGTCGCGACGCTCACCGGGTCACCGGTCTCCGCTCCGATGGCCGAGGCCCTCGCCGCCGACAACCGAACGGTGGGCGGGCGACCGGTCGCGGCGAGATTGTCCTCACCGTCCTGCATCCGTCCCGCATCGAGGAGCATCCGCCACGTGGCCAGAATCGCCTCCCCGGGCCCGAGGGTCGGAACGTCCGCGCGGGACGCGATCCGGGCCACCGGGATGCGCGGGCCGTTCCACACACCGAGGCGAGTCAACTGAGCGCGTGCCGCCGCCGCGTCGGGCACGGCCAGTTCGACGCCCATCTGTGCGGCGATCGCATCGAGGACGCGTTGGTCCGGCATCAGTGCACCGGCACCGAGCGCAGTGTCGAACGCGCGCGGTCGTCCTTCCCAGTCGACGAAGGTTCCCGGCTTGTCGACCACCGGCGCCACCGGGAACACCACGTCGGCCCGCTCGGTGACCGCACTGCGGCGTAGCTCCAGGCTCACCACGAACGCCGATCGGTCCAGTGCATCGAGTGCACCCGCAGGGTCCGGTAGATCGTCGAGATCGATTCCGGCAGTGACCAGGACACGACTCGGTCCGGCGTCGGCCAGGATCGCCGCGGTGTCGCGGCCCACCTCCGCCGGCAACCCGGACACACCCCACACCGCGGCAACCTCGGCGCGCGCAGCCGCATCGGCCACAGGACGACCGCCGGGCAAGACGTTCGGCAGCGCCCCGGCGTCGAGGGCACCGCGTTCTCCAGCACGTCGCGGAATCCAGGCCAGGCGCGCCCCGGTGTCGTCCGCCAGTTTCGAAGCCGCCGACAGACCGCCGGGCACGCAGCCGAGCCGCTCGCCTACGAGCACGATCGCACCGGGCTCGCGAAGGAGGTGCGCAATGGATTCGGTCCCACGATCGCCGACGTGCAACGCATCGAGCCACGCCGGCTCGTCACCGGGAATCGACTGCAGCAGAACGCCGTCGAGCTTTCGTAGACCTCGGGTGGAGAACGGCGCGATCGACGCCACCACCACTGCGCTCGTGCGGTGCGCCTTGCGAAGCCTCAGGAACACCAGCGGCGATTCTTCCTCGGGCTCGAAGCCGACCAGCAACACCACCGGGGCCTGCTCGAGGTCGGTGTAGGTGACCCCCAACCCGGTCGCTGCAATTCGGCCGGCCAGGAAGTCGGCTTCTTCGGTGCTGTGGCTGCGATTGCGGAAGTCGACGTCGTTGGTGTGCAGCACTGTTCGAGCAAACTTGGCGTACGCGTAGGCGTCTTCGAGGGTCGACCTTCCGCCGATCAACACCGCCGCCCGGCCGACCGATGCGGCCAGCCCCGACGCCGCGGCGGCCAGCGCAGCCGACCACGACGTCTCGATCAACTCCCCTGATCCGTCCCGGATCATCGGCGCGGTGATGCGATCGGGTTCGGTGGCGTACTTGAACGCCCACCGTCCTTTGTCACAGTTCCATTCCTCGTTGACCTGCGGGTCGTCACCTGCCAGCCGGCGAAGGACCTTGCCGCGCCGATGGTCGGTTCGTTGAGCACAGCCGCCTGCGCAGTGCTCGCACACGCTCGGTGACGAGGTGAGATCGTAGGGACGCGCCCGGAACCGATATTCGGTGTTGGTCAGCGCACCCACCGGACAGATCTGGACGGTGTTGCCCGAGAAGTAGGAGTCGAACGGCTCGTTACCGAAGATCCCGACCTGTTGAATCGCACCGCGCTCGAGCAGGTCGATGGACGGGTCGCCGGCCACTTGTGCCGCGAACCGAGTGCAGCGCGCGCACAGGACGCACCGTTCCCGGTCCAGCAGGACCTCCGCCGACAGCGGAATCGGTTTGGGGTACGTGCGTTTGGTCTCGACGAATCTGGACTCTGCTCGACCCGCCGCCATCGCCTGGTTCTGCAGCGGGCACTCGCCGCCCTTGTCGCACACCGGGCAGTCCAGCGGATGATTGATCAGCAGCAGTTCCATGACGCCTCGCTGCGCCTTCTCCGCCGACTCCGATGTCACCTGAGTGCGCACGACCATGCCCTCGGCCACCGTGGTCGTGCAGGACGCCAACGGCTTGCGCTGCCCCTCGACGTCGACCAGACATTGACGGCACGCCCCCACCGGATCGAGCAGCGGGTGATCGCAGAAGCGCGGGATCTGCACACCCATCAGCTCGGCGGCGCGAATCACCAACGTGCCCTTGGGAACGCTGATCTCGTGGTCGTCGATGGTCAGTGTCACCATCTCCACGTGGGTCACCGCGGAACGACCATGTGCAGCTGCGGTCATGACGTCAGCTCCTCTGCCATCAGAGTCGATCGGTGTGGATCGAAGGGACATCCCTGTTCGGTGACATGTCGGATGTATTCCTCGCGGAAGTACTTCAGCGAGGACACGATGGGGCTCGCAGCTCCGTCTCCCAACGCGCAGAACGACTTTCCGGCGATGCCGTCAGCGATGTCGAGCAGTGTCGTCAGGTCCGCTTCGGTGCCGGTTCCACTGTCGAGGCGGCGCAGTATCTGCACCAGCCAATAGGTTCCTTCTCTGCACGGCGTGCATTTGCCGCAGGATTCGTGTGCGTAGAACTCCGTCCAGCGCAGTACCGCTCGCACCACGCACGTCGTGTCGTCGAAGATCTGCAATGCCTTGGTACCCAACATCGATCCGGCGGCGCCGACGCCTTCGTAGTCGAGTGGCACGTCGAGGTGGTCGCCGGTGAACATCGGTGTCGACGAACCTCCCGGTGTCCAGAATTTCAACTCGTGACCTGGCCGGATGCCGCCCGCGTAGTCCAGCAGTTCCCGCAGGGTGATACCCAGCGGAGCCTCGTACTGGCCGGGACGACACACGTGACCGGAGATCGAGTAGAGGGTGAATCCGGGTGACTTCTCGCTGCCCATCGACCGGAACCACTCGATTCCGTTGCGCAGGATCACCGGAACGCTGGCTATCGATTCGACATTGTTGACCACCGTCGGGCGTGCGTACAGGCCTGCGACCGCGGGGAACGGTGGACGCAGCCGGGGTTGTCCGCGCCGACCCTCCAACGAGTCGAGCAGAGCCGTCTCCTCGCCGCAGATGTACGCGCCTGCACCGGCATGGATCACCAGCTCGAGCTCGAATCCCGTTCCGAGAACGTCCTTGCCCAGGTAGCCGGCCGCGTATGCCTCGGCGACCGCGGCATGCAGTCTGCGCAACACCGGTACCACTTCGCCGCGGACGTACACGAATGCATGCGATGCCCGAATGGCGTACGCCGCGATGATGATTCCTTCGATCAGCGTGTGCGGGCTCGCCATCAGCAGCGGCATGTCCTTGCAGGTGCCCGGCTCCGATTCGTCGGCGTTGACCACGAGGTAGTGAACTTTCCCGTCACCCTGTGGAATGAAGCTCCACTTCGTTCCGGTCGGGAATCCCGCACCGCCACGGCCGCGCAGACCGGATTCCTTGACCAAGGCGATGAGATCGTCGGGGTCCATGGACAGGGCTTTCTCCAGCCCTCGATATCCGTCGTGACTGCGGTAGGTGTCGAGGGTCCACGAGTTCTTCTCGTCCCAGAATTCGCTCAGCACCGGCGTCAGGGCCATGTCACTTCCCCTTCGTCGACAAATCGGTTTCGGTGGTGTTCGGCTGCGGTGGAACGGTCGCCGACGGAGCCGGAGCGGGTTTCTCGCGCACGGTCTCCGCCACGGCTTCGGCACCGAGATCGGGATGATCGTCCGGCGAGCCGGCGGCCGCCCGGGGAGCCGACATCGAGTGCTCTCGGGCGTACCGGAGGCCGGCGAGGGTGGCTTCGCCTGCGCTGCCGGAGGATTCGAGTGCCCCGGGCCGGTCGTCGGCGAACCCGGCGAGAATTCGCTCGGTCTCGCGGAACGTGCACAGCGGCGCGCCGCGAGTCGGGGTCACCTGCTCACCGGAGCGAAGCGCGTCGACCAGTTCCCGCGCCGACGCCGGAGTTCTGTTGTCGAAGAATTCCCAGTTGACCATCATCACCGGCGCGAAGTCGCACGCGGCATTGCACTCGATGTGCTCGAGGGTGATGGCACCGTCGGCCGTGGTCCCGCCGTGATCGATGTCGAGGTGGTCCCGCAGGGCGTCCATGATGGCGTCGCCGCCCATGACGGCACACAGGGTGTTGGTGCACACTCCGACGCGATAGTTGCCGGTGGGCTCGCGGCGATACATCGAGTAGAACGTCGCGACCGCGGTCACCTCTGCTCCGGTGAGATCGAGTACGTCCGAGCAGAATTCGATTCCGGCCGGCGTGAGGTATCCGTCCTCGGATTGCACCAGGTGCAGCAACGGCAGCAACGCGGATCGGGTCTGAGGATAGCGGGCGAGGACGATGTCGGCGTCGGCGCGCAGGCGGGCCAGGACGTCGTCGGGATAGGATTCGCGTGCGTCGGGGCCGACCAGTTGTACGGCTTCCTCGGGGCGGGCTCCGAGTTGGACGAGTACCGGCTCCGAGCGTGGCGTGGTCATCGGTCCACCCCGCCCATCACCGGGTCGATACTGGCCACGGCAGCGATGACGTCGGAGATCATGCCGCCCTCGCACATCGCGGCAACCGCCTGCAGGTTGGTGAACGAGGGGTCTCTGAAATGCACTCGGTACGGCCGAGTGCCGCCGTCGCTGACGATGTGCACGCCCAGTTCGCCTCGCGGCGATTCCACGGTGGACAGCACTTGGCCCGCCGGCACTCGCATTCCCTCGGTCACCAGTTTGAAGTGGTGGATCAACGACTCCATCGAGGTGTCCATGATGGTGCGCACGTGGTCCTGAGAATTGCCGAGACCGTCGGGTCCGGAGACCAGTTCTGCCGGCCAGGCGATCTTCTTGTCGTCGATGACCACCGGTCCGGGTCGCAGCCGATCGAGAGTCTGCTCGACGATCTTGAGCGATTCCTTCATCTCTTCCACGCGAATCAGATAGCGCCCGTAGCAGTCGCATCCGGTGTCGGTGACGACATCGAACTCGTAGTTCTCGTACCCGCAGTAGGGATCGGACCGGCGCAGATCGTAGGGAAGCCCGGTCGAGCGAAGCACCGGACCGGTGACGCCGAGGGCCATGCACCCCGTCAGGTCCAGGTAGCCGACGTTCTCGGTTCTGGCCTTCCAGATCGGGTTGTCGTTGAGCATGAGTTCGAGGTCGCGTAGACGGCCGGGAAGAACCCGCAGTAGCTCGCGGACCTTGGCGATCGCATCGGCGGGCAGATCCTGAGACAAGCCCCCGGGACGGATGTAGGCGTGGTTCATCCGAAGTCCGGTGATGGCCTCGAAGACGTCGAGTATCAGTTCGCGTTCCCGGAAGCCGAACAGCATCGCCGTCACGGCACCCAATTCCATTCCGCCCGTGGCCAACGCCACGAGGTGCGAGGAAATCCGATTGAGCTCCATCAGCATCACCCGGACCACCGTCGCGCGCTCGGGAATGTCGTCGGTGATGTCGAGTAGCTTCTCCACCCCGAGGCAGTACGCGGTCTCGTTGAAGAAGGGCGAGAGATAGTCCATCCGAGTGACGAACGTGACGCCCTGGGTCCAGTTACGATACTCGAGGTTCTTCTCGATACCGGTGTGCAGGTAGCCGATTCCGCACCGGGCCTCGGTGACGGTCTCGCCTTCGATCTCGAGTATCAACCGCAGCACACCATGGGTGGACGGGTGTTGCGGACCCATGTTGACCACGATGCGTTCCGTGGTCGACCCGCGGGCCAGCTCGACCACGTCGTCCCAGTCCTGACCCGACACCGCATAGATGGTTTCGTCCGTTGCGCTCATCAGTTGTACGACCTGCGCTCGTTGGGAGGCGCAACCCGAGCGCCCTTGTACTCGATGGGAATTCCGCCCAGGGGATAGTCCTTGCGTTGGGGGTGGCCGACCCAATCGTCGGGCATCTCGATCCGCGTCAGGGCGGGATGACCGTCGAAGACGATGCCGAAGAAGTCGTAGACCTCGCGTTCGTGCCAATCGTTGGTCGGATACACCGCGCAGAGCGAGGGCGTGTGCGGATCTGCATCGGGCACAGCCACTTCGAGTCGCACACGGCGTCCGTGGGTGATGGAGACCAGATGGTAGACCACGCGCAATTCCCGGCCGACATGATCCGGGTAGTGCACGCCCGATGCCCCCGTGCACAATTCGAATCTCAGTTCCCCGTCGTCACGGAGAGCACGGGCGACAGCGGGTACGTGCTCCCGCGAGAGATGCAGCGTCAGTTCGTCGCGGAAGATCACCACACGTTCGACGGCGTCCTCGAACGGTACGGCTGCGTTCCCGGCGTCGAGAACAGCGGCCAAGCGATCGACCAGGGCGTCGAAGTAGCTGCCGTAGGGTCGGAGCGCGGTATCGACCGACGCCACCGGCGGCTGCAACCGGCCGTAGCCGGACGTGTCGCCGCTCCCCCGGACACCGAACATCCCGCGGGCTCCGTGCGTCGTCATCGCAGCAGCCCCTTCAAGTCGATGGTCGGGGTGGACGCCAACGCTGCAGCCTCGGCGGCCGCGCGCACCTGCTCACGATTGACACCGAGCGGCATCTCCTGAATCTTCTTGTGCAGCTCCAGGATTGCGTTGAGCAGCATCTCGGGCCGGGGCGGGCAACCGGGCAGGTAGATGTCGACGGGGACGATATGATCGACACCCTGAACCACCGCGTAGTTGTTGAACATTCCGCCCGAGGACGCGCAGACACCCATGGCGAGGACCCATTTCGGCTCCGCCATCTGGTCGTACACCTGCCGCAGTACGGGCCCCATCTTCTGGCTGACACGCCCCGCCACGATCATCAGGTCCGCTTGACGCGGAGACGCACGGAACGCTTCCATGCCGAATCGCGCGAGATCGAACCGACCGGAGGTGGTGGCCATCATCTCGATCGCACAGCACGCGAGACCGAAGGTCGCGGGCCACAACGAACCCTTACGGGCGTAGCCCGCCAACCCCTCGACGGTGGTCAGCAGAAATCCGCTGGGTAGCTTCTCTTCGAGTCCCATCGATCACGCTCTTTCGCATCCGCTTGAGGTGAGAACAGTGCATCGTGCCGCCGCCGATCAGCGTTCGGTCGTCAGTCCCATCCGAGTCCGCCTCGCCGCCACTCGTAGACGTAGGCCACCGACACGTTGACGACGAACAGTGCCATGGCAACCAGTCCGAAAGCACCCAGGACGTCGAGGTGCACGGCCCACGGATAGAGGAAGACGATCTCGATGTCGAAAATGATGAACAGCATCGCGGTCAGGTAGAACTTCACCGGAAATCGTTGGCCCGTAGGCGCATGCATCGTGGGCTCGATGCCGCACTCGTACGCGTCGAACTTCGCTCGGTTGTACCGCGCCGGACCCACCATGGTTCCGACCATCACCGAGAACACCGCGAACACGACCGCAATGGCACCGAGAACGAGGATCGGAACGTAGGCGTTCATCCCGGCATCTGCTCCCTCGATCGACTACCGCGCCGGCGCGGAGTAAATGCGACGGCCGTACCAATGTGACCTGAAACACACGATATGGGTTCGGTGTCGATCTCGCGGGATTTCGAGGACTCCAGTTTCGTAATCCGTTGACACGCATGGGGCACCCGATCTCGACAGTGTGACTCAGATCACTACCCGGCCCCATGCGATCCGGTCGGACGTCAACGACAAACCTCCCGACGATCCCGGCCGAACGAGGCCGCGGCATGAAACAGGAGGAATGATGAAATCGATTTCCGTCTCGGCACTCGCCGCCGAGGGATTGGGAACTGCCCTGCTCGTGATCTTCGGAGTCGGCACCGCCGTCATCGCGGGCGACACTGTCGGCACCCCGGGCATCGCCCTGGCGTTCGGGCTCACACTGCTCGCCCTCGTCTACGCGATCGGGCCTGTCTCGGGATGCCACATCAACCCGGCCGTGACGATCGGAGCCCTGATAGCTCGCGCCATCACCCCGGTCAAAGCTGCGTTCTACATCGCTGCGCAGGCCGTGGGTGCAGTGATCGGCGCGCTGATCGTACTGTTCGTGGCGTCCGGCCGCCCCGGATACGACATGTCGTCGGACGGTCTGGGCACCAACGGTTTCGGCAGCTCGTCACCCGGAGGATACGGGCTGGCGTCGGTGGCGGTGTTCGAGACGATCGCGACCGGCCTGCTCGTCCTGGTCGTACTGGCCACGACCGCTCCCACCGTTCACCCCGTCGTGGCGGCCGGCATCCCGATCGGCCTCACCCTGACCGTGGTTCACCTGCTGGGCATCGGCATCGACTCGACCTCGGTCAACCCTGCTCGGTCCCTCGGCCCGGCCCTCGTCTCCGGCGGACCGGCCCTGTCACAGCTGTGGGTGTTCGTGGTGTTCCCGTTGCTCGGAGCAGTCATCGCCGGTTCGATCCACCGGTTCGTGCTGACGGTCCCCGCATCGGAGAAGACGGTCTGATCTACCGCGGTCGAGAGACCCGGGCACCGACGCGTGCCGAGCGTTGCCCCAGCAGATCGACCACCGCACGCCCGAGCCGAATCGGATCCAACGGGTGCGGTACTGCAGCCTCGGCGCGCGACCATTCGGCCAACCACGCGTCGTCCGGACGTCCGATGAGCACCAACACCGGTGGGCAATCGACGATCTCGTCCTTCAGCTGCTTCGCCAGACCCAGACCGCCGACGGGTGAGGACTCGCCGTCGAGAATCGCCAACGCGACACCGCCTGCATCCATGTGCTCGATGACTACGGCAGCCGTGGCGATGTCGACGTACTCGATGTCACCGAGTGCGGGATCCGGTCGAGTTCCCACCGCAGACCGCACCTGGGCACGGGTAGCGGCATTGCTGCTGTACACGAGCACGCGCAGACGACCGGATGAACTCTCTTCCACTGTGGCGTCGGACACACCGCGATGCTACCGCGCTGTCCCCGCGAATCAGCCCGAAACCGCTACGGCCGACATGCATTCGACGCTGCGAGTCCGGTCAGGACTCGACGGTGACGATCACCCCGGCAGGTTCTTCGGTGGTCGTCACCGTGAACTCGGGTCGATCGGCCGCAACACCGACGAAGGCCTGCGAGATTCCACCGGGATCGGCCAGAAAATCGACCGAGACAACAGCGGAACCCTCACGTCCTCGGACACGTTCGGGCCCGGTATACGGAGAGAACGTGCCGTCGGAGTCCGTCGATGTACCGGACAGATCCACCTGCAACACCGATCTTCCCGGCACTGCCAGCGGTTCACTCGTGGCGTAGCGGACGGCTTCGTCGACATACCGCACCGTGTAGGAGACAGGGCCGTTGCCCGCCAACCGGAATTCGACAGTCGACGACCCCTCGAACACCACGTCGGTGACACCGACCGGCGACGCGCTCGGGAACCGCGCGCCATCGAGGCTCGGGGGTAGCTCTATCACCACGGGCGGCGGCGCTTCGACGGTCGGCGCGGGATCGGTCACGGGATCACCGACCACCAACGATCCCGTGACCGTCACGTAGTTCGTGCCGGCCGAGACCTCGTCGACCGGGCCGCTGCCGTCCTCGCCGGCACAGCCCGCGAGAAGACCGAGCGCCAGCGATCCGACGACCCAGAGCGCGAGTGGAGACCTGCGGTGGCCGTCGTACATCGCCATACCGTACTGAAGAAACCGATCGGTTCGGTAGTGCTGTCCCGACGCAAATCGGTCACGATTGCACCGTCCTGCGATGCTGCTAGCGTCGGAGGGTATGGAGCCCAAGAGCTATTCGTCCGGTGAGCGTGTGTTCGGTCCGCCCAACGGGACTTTCGACGCGGACTGGGCTGCCACCGCACTGCGCTCGAACCGCCCCGAGTTGGACCATCCCACATCGGTGCGCTTGGTGGAACGGGCCTGGGAGCTACTCCGAACGCAGGGCCTGCGCGGAGAACCGCTGGCAGCTGCACTGGACCTCGAGCCCGGTCTCGCAACTGCGGTGTCCGCCGTCGCCACCGAGACCGCCGAGCTGTACCTGGACCCTCGGTAGTTTCCGAGTCTCTCAGCGCGCACCGAACTGCTCGACGGCGAAGCCGGCCACGAGCACCGCTGTTCCTCCGATTTCGCCGACGATCAACGACACCATGAACAGATGCGTCCCCGGGACGGGATCGACGAACTGGTTCTCGGTGTCCCGACGAAACCCGTGCACGGTGTAGCTCACGACGGCAGCGACAAAGAACAACAGCACCACCGATGCGGCGATCAGATCCACCGGCACCGACCACGCGCTGAACTGCGCCAGCACAGCGAGTACCAGAGCGGCGAACGAGTACATCAACGCTGCCCGATGGGCGATGTCGACGTACCGGTGGGCAGTGCCGTCCGGAGACGTCGACATCTGGTGGTACTTGACGACACCCAACCCCAGTGCCCACAGCAGCAGCAGACCGGCCACGAGGACGATCACCTTGGTGTCCAGTTCCAACTGCATGTTTCTCCCCCACTACATCCCGCGCCGAAGGTATCACCGGACTTGCTACCTTTCGGCAATGCCGGCCGACCCCGAACTGTCCCAGAACGCGTACGGACTCCGCTTCGACTGGGGTCTGCGCGGTGCCGATGCCTGTGTCGACGGCGCCGACATCGCCGTCGTCGTGGATGTCCTGTCGTTCACGACCACTCTCACGGTCGCTGTGGACGCGGGTATCGACGTCATCCCCAGTCGGTGGCGCGACGACCGGGCCACCGAGTTGGCCGAGCAGTTCGACGCGGCCCTCGCCGTGGGGCGGTCGGCCGCCTCACCGGGCCGGATCAGCTTGTGCCCGGCCACCGTACGGGCCGCGCCGGCACCGGCTCGGCTGGTGTTGCCGTCACCGAACGGGTCCACCATTGCCCACGATCTCGCGAGCACGGCCCCGCTGTGTGTTGGAGCGTCGCTGAGAAACGCGTCCGCAGTGGGGCAGTGGATACGGGCCGGAAACAGCAGTGCGGTGACAGCGGTCATAGCGGCCGGAGAACGATGGCCGGACGGATCGCTCCGCCCCGCCGTCGAGGACCTGTGGGGGGCCGGTGCAGTCATCGCCGCCCTGCTCGACGCCGGAGCACCCGATGCCTCCCCCGAGGCGAGAACAGCCGCTGCCGCGTGGCGAGCCGTCATGCACGACGTAGGCTCCGAGCTGCGGCAATGCGCCTCGGGTCGCGAATTGGCCGGGATGAGACACCCGGAAGACGTCGACATCGCAGCCGAGGTCGATTCGAGTTCCTGCGTTCCGATTCTGCGCGACGGAGTATTCGTCGACGCGGCTCGGTCGTGAGTCGACGGGCGATCGACACGACCCACGATGCCGACCCGACACGGCCGATCGTGTCCGATATTTGGATCGGACACCCGAATCACGGATCATACGGTGGTGAGTACGGAACGAGTCGCCCCCAAGACCACCGTCGTTGTACCGACGTACAACGAACGTGAGAACCTCCCCAAGCTCGTCGAGCTGCTGGCCGGGTTACAGGTGGAAGGGCTCGGTGTGTTGGTGGTCGACGACAATTCGCCGGACGGCACCGGCGAGGTCGCCGACAAATTGGCCATCGACGGACCCATCGACGTCAGCGTTCTGCACCGCACCGAGAAGAACGGGCTCGGCCGCGCATACGTCGCAGGCATGACGAGAGCGCTCGACGAAGGTGCGGACATCGTCATTCAGATGGACGCCGATCTCTCGCACCCCACCGAGGTGATTCCGGCGATGATCGACAAACTCAACACCAGCGACGCGGCCGTGGTGCTCGGATCGCGATACGTACCGGGCGGAGCGGTCGCTGCCGATTGGCCCTGGCATCGCAAGGCCCTGTCCGCATGGGCGAATTTCTACGTGAACACGATCCTGCGCCTCGGAGTCAAGGATGCGACCGCGGGATTCAAGGCGTGGCACGCGCGCACCCTGCGCACCATCGATGTCGCCTCGGTCGAGAGCAACGGGTACGCGTTCCAGGTGGAGATGAACTATCGAACCGTCAAACACGGCCTCACTCTCGCCGAAGTGCCGATCACGTTCGAGGAGCGCAGCGAGGGCGAATCCAAGATGAGCCTGTCGGTGCAGCTCGAGTCGGCATTGGTGCCCTGGAAGTTGTTGCTGGGCAAGAAGAAACTCTGACCCCACACGTCAAGGCGTGAAGCGTCGGAATCCGCCTTCGGCCCCGATCACCTGACCGGTGATCGAGCCCGAATCGGGCGAGAGCAGCATCGCCACGACGGCCGCGGCCTCGTCGGGAGAGTTCCACCGACCGCGCGGCATGTGGCGTGAAACGAACTCGTCCAGATCCGCACTGGCCCAGCCGGTATCGGTCGGACCCGGATTGATCGTGTTGACGGTGATGCCTCGCTCGATCACCGAATCGGCCAGCGTAGAGGTGATCGACGCAATGGCACCCTTGCTCACTGCGTAGGGAATTTCGGTCGGCATGGGCCCTTCGTTCTGCCCGGAGGTGAACAGTACGACGCGACCACCGTCGGGATGATCCACGTAGCGCCGCACGAATTCCTGAACCAGGAGCAAAGACGCTCGCACGTTCACCGCCCAGGTCAGGTCGAGCGACTCCGCCGTCATCGAATCCAGATCACCCACCTGCGACCGCGCATGGTTGACCACCAGAGAATCGATCGCACCGAGCCTGGATTCGGCCGCGTCGAACAGGGCTGCCGGTGCCGCGGGATCGACGAAATCGATGTCGAGGTGGCCGAGCCTGTCGTCGGCGATCGACAACTCGGCCAACACCTTCCTCGCTCCCGGTGTGCCTGCTCCCCACGGCTCGGTGGCGTCGTAGCCGTCGCACGAGTGCGCGAAGACGCGGGTGGTCTCGTCCTGCAGCAGACGGTGGGTGACAGCGAAGCCGATTCCCTGCCGCCGGCCTACGCCGGTGACGAGGACTGTTCTGCCTCGTGCCGACACGTCCGAGTTTCTCATGCCGCTTCCTTGACCGACGCGGCGTACACATCGACGTATTCTTGCCCCGACAGGTTCGCCAGCGCCGCCATCACCTCATCGGTGACCGCTCGCAGAATGGCCTTGCTGTTCTCTCCCCCTGCGTATCTCGTGAAATCCAATGGTTCGCCGACGACCATGCGCACCTTTCCCGGACGCCACATTCTCGAGCCGACCGGATTGACGGCGAGCGTTCCGTGCATCACCAACGGTACGACGGGGGCACCTGTTTCGATCGCGACGCGCGCCAGGCCGGTCTTGCCCGTGTACAGCCGTCCGTCGGGCGATCGAGTTCCCTCCGGGTACACCGCCCATACCTTCCCTTGTCGCAGAATACTTTTCGCCGCCGCGAGCGCCGGTGCCGACGCGTCGGCACCGCGTCGATCGACCGGAACCTGACCCGTCGCG
Source organism: Rhodococcus sp. 06-470-2 (assembly GCF_002258235.1). Lineage (NCBI taxonomy): Bacteria > Bacillati > Actinomycetota > Actinomycetes > Mycobacteriales > Nocardiaceae > Rhodococcus > Rhodococcus sp. 06-470-2. Next base: position 438,383 of record NZ_NOYB01000032.1, read on the forward strand.
CTGTAGAACCACCGAAGCGCCGCCCCCTTGATTCCCCGGCCCGTGAAGTACTCGCTCTTGGCGATGAAGGTGACGCGGCGACGCACCAGGAGGACGAGGAAGAAGGAGTCGACGACCGTGAGGTGGTTGCCCGCGATGATCACCGGACCCGAGGTCGGTAGATTCTGCGTCCCGGACACTCTCGGTCGACCGAGAATGCGCAGAATCGGCCCGATCAACACGTATTCGAACAGCAGGTACCACACGTCGGATCCTCTCGGCTGGACAGCGTCGACACCGAGAGTAGACAATGTCTACGTGCCGGACAACCTCAGGACTCGACTGGTGAACGCGGGTGTTCGCCTGCTCGAAAGCGAGGGACAGGGCGCGCTGACCATCAGAGCGGTCACCCGCGAAGCGGGCGTATCGCACGGCGCACCGAGACGGTACTTTCCGACGTTGAGCGCACTTGCCGCGGCGGTGGCTCGAGTCGGTCTGGTCGACCTGGGGCTGGCGCTGAACTCGGCGGCCCAACAAGCCGTTTCACCCCGCGAGTCACTGGATGCGATGGCACATACCTACGTGCAGTTCGCTGCGCAGCGCCCGGCGATGTTCGCACTCATCTTCAGGCACGACCTGCTCGAGGGCTCGGGCGAGAACCTGCGGCTGGCGTCGCGGCCGGTGTTCGACGCGTTGATCGACGCGGTCGAAGCCGTTGCGCCGGAGAATCCACAGTTCACAGCCCTGCGACTGTGGACCTCCGTGCACGGAATAGCGGCGCTCCACTCCACCCGTGCGCTGGAGCCGATCACCGACGTTTCGGCGGTGACGGAGTTGACCCGCCGCGCAGTGCGCGACGTGATCGCCGACGCTACCGAACGAGGGACCTGACCGACGCAGGCAGCTGGCGAACGTTCTTGTAGGGGCCGACCACCGCGGCACCGAAAGGACGCTCGAGCAACACGGCTGCAACCTCGCGCACCTCGTCGTTGCCGACGCTGTCGATCCGCGCCAACGTGTCGGTGATGTCGCGGTGATTACCGTAGTTCAGTTCACTACGACCGATCCGGTTCATCCGAGAGCCCGAATCTTCGAGGCCCAGAACCAATCCGCCTCTCAACGAACCCTTGGCCCGCGCGCACTCCGCGTCGGTGATGCCCTCGGAGGCGACCTTGGCCAGCACTTCCCTGATCACCGTCGTCACTTCGCCCAAGTTCTCCGGCTGGCAACCCGCATAGACGGAGAAGGCGCCACTGTCGGCGAACGTGTCCACCGACGAGTACACCGAATACGCCAGACCGCGCTCTTCTCTGATCTCCTGAAAGAGACGAGAACTGAGCCCGCCGCCCACGGCCGAGTTCAGCACGGACAACGCCCAGCGGTGCCCCTCGTGTCGACCGAACGCCCGTACACCCAGGCACAGGTGGGCCTGTTCACTGTCACGAGTGGTCAGGCTCAACGTGGGTGCGCTACGCAATCGCGCTGTACCGGAACGTCTTTCGGCCGGCCTCAGGCCCTTGTCCAGATGACCGGAGAACGCTCGGCGCACGAGCGAGACGATCTGCTTGTGATCGACGTTGCCCGCAACCGCAACGACCATGCGCTGCGGGGTGTATCGACGAACGTGGAACGAGTGCAGTTGCGCACGCGTCATCGACTCGATGGATTCGACGGAGCCGATGATCGGGCGTCCGATCGGATGATCGCCGAACATGGCTTCCAGGAAGGCATCTCCCAGCAGATCCTCCGGATCGTCGTCGCGCATGGAGATCTCTTCGAGGACCACCTGACGCTCGACGTCCACATCGGCCGATCGGCACCGACCACGCAGCACCACATCGCTGACGAGATCGATGGCGAGCGCCACGTCCTCGTCGAGCACGTGCGCATAGAAGCAAGTGCTCTCCTTCGAGGTGAACGCGTTCAGCTCGCCCCCGACGCCGTCCATCACCTGGGCGATTTCGAGCGCACTACGCGTAGGAGTCGACTTGAACAGCAAGTGTTCGAGGAAATGTGCCGCACCGGCAACACTGGGCTGTTCGTCTCGTGAGCCGACCCCGACCCACACACCGACCGAAGCCGAGCGAACGCCGGGCACGAACTCGGTGACGACCCGAAGACCACCGGGCAGAGTCGTCCGTTGCACACCCGTATCGATGGTGATGCTCTCTGGAACGGCCGAACGGTACGTCCCGAGGGGACGTACCGTTCGACTCGATTGCTTCTTACTCAGCGCTGACCTCGGCGGGTGCCTCGGAAGCATCGGCGGGAGCAGCCGCGTTGTCGTCCTCGACGGGAACGAGGCTGATCTTGCCGCGGTTGTCGATGTCGGCGATCTCGACGCGCAACTTGGATCCGACGCTGACGACGTCCTCGACCTTGTTGATGCGCTTGCCGTTGCCGAGCTTGGAGATGTGCACCAGTCCGTCGCGGCCCGGGAGCAGCGAGACGAATGCGCCGAAAGCCGTTGTCTTGACAACGGTTCCGAGGAATCGCTCGCCGACCTTCGGCAGCTGCGGGTTGGCGATGGCGTTGATCATGTCGATCGCGGCCTGTGCGGACGGGCCGTCCGCTGCACCGACGTAGACAGTGCCGTCATCTTCGATGGAGATGTTGGCACCGGTCTGCTCGGTGATGGAGTTGATCATCTTGCCCTTGGGCCCGATGACCTCACCGATCTTGTCGACGGGCACCTTGATCGCGGTGACGCGAGGTGCGTACGGGCTCATCTCGTCCGGGGTGTCGATGGCCTCTGCCATGACCTCGAGGATCGTCGTGCGAGCATCCTTGGCCTGCGACAGCGCGCCGGCGAGCACCTTGGAGGGGATGCCGTCGAGCTTGGTGTCGAGCTGCAGAGCCGTGACGAAGTCCTTTGTTCCGGCGACCTTGAAGTCCATGTCACCGAACGCGTCCTCGGCACCGAGAATGTCGGTGAGTGCGACGTAGCGAGTCTCGCCGTCGACCTCGTCGGACACGAGGCCCATCGCGATACCGGCGACCGGGGCACGCAGCGGCACACCGGCATTGAGCAGCGACAGAGTCGATGCGCAGACCGAGCCCATCGAGGTCGAGCCGTTGGAGCTCAGCGCCTCGGAGACCTGACGGATGGCGTACGGGAACTCCGCCTGGCTGGGCAGCACCGGCAGCAGAGCGCGCTCGGCGAGTGCGCCGTGCCCGATCTCGCGACGCTTCGGCGAACCGACGCGGCCGGTCTCACCGGTGGAGTACGGCGGGAAGTTGTAATGGTGCATGTAGCGCTTGGACGTCTCGGGCCCGAGCGAGTCGACCTGCTGCGCCATCTTGACCATGTCGAGGGTGGTGACGCCCAGGATCTGGGTCTCCCCGCGCTCGAACAGGGCCGATCCGTGGGTACGCGGGATGATCGCGACCTCGGCGGAGAGCGAGCGGATGTCGGTGATGCCGCGACCGTCGATGCGGAAGTGATCGGTGAGGATGCGCTGGCGAACCGACTTCTTGGTCAGTGCGCGGAACGCCGCACCGATTTCCTTCTCGCGACCGGCGAAGCTGTCTCCGACCGACGTCAGGACCTGAGCCTTGACCTCGTCGAGCTTGTTCTCACGCTCGGCCTTGCCGGCAATGGTCAGCGCCTCGTTCAGCGGGATCTTGGCGGCGTTCTCCACGGCCTCGAAGACGTCGGACTGGTACGCCGGGAAGACCGGGTAGTCGCCGGTGGGCTTGGCTGCCTTGGCGGCGAGCTCCTGCTGCGCGGTGCACAGCGCGGCGATGAAGGGCTTCGATGCCTCGAGGCCCTCGGCGACGACGGTCTCGTTGGGGGCGGTGGCACCACCCTCGATGAGCTCGATGACGTTCTCGGTGGCCTCGGCTTCGACCATCATGATCGCGACGTCTGCGTCGGCACCGGAGCCGGAGACGATGCGGCCGGCGACGACCATGTTGAACACGGCCTTCTCGAGCTGCTCGTTGGTGGGGAACGCAACCCACTGCTTGTCGATCAGTGCGACGCGAACGCCGCCGATCGGGCCGGAGAACGGCAGTCCGGCGATCTGTGTCGAGGCCGATGCCGCGTTGATCGCGACGACGTCGTACAGATCGGCCGGGTTGAGGCTCATGACCGTGATGACGACCTGGATCTCGTTGCGCAGTCCGTCGACGAACGTCGGACGCAGCGGCCGGTCGATCAGGCGGCAGGTGAGGATGGCATCGGTGGACGGACGTCCCTCGCGGCGGAAGAACGATCCGGGGATGCGGCCCGCGGCGTACATGCGCTCTTCGACGTCGACCGTCAGCGGGAAGAAATCGAATCCCTCACGGGGGTGCTTACCTGCAGTCGTTGCCGACAGCAGCATGGTGTCCTCGTCGAGGTACGCGGCGACTGCGCCTGCGGCCTGCTGTGCGAGGCGGCCGGTCTCGAAGCGGATGGTCCGCTTGCCGAACGTGCCGTTGTCGATGATCGCAGTTGCTTCGTAGACGCCTTCTTCGACGTCCAATGTTGTGGTTTCCGACATGTGTTCTGTTCTCGTCCTCTCGTCTTTGCCGTGCCCGCGTGGACACACCACGAGCCCTCCTGGCTGCGGCGGCATACCTGTGCCGTCCATCTCCGAGCTTCTCTCGGGACGCGGCTACGCGGAGGCGGCCATCGATCGAAGCCCACCGGATCTCGTATCCGAAAGGCCACTACCGAAGACCGTCACCACGGCGTGACAGGCATACACGGCGGTGTGCGGATGCCGTGCATCCGCTTTCTCGTGCTGGTCGAACTGTTTCTTGCGGTACAAACACAGATAGCCAACGAGGAACAGTCTAAGCACTGCCTCGTTGGCTACTGCACTATTGCTGCGAGTCGGGTGCGCACCGGCGCGTCGAACGGTGCATCGGTGACATCCTCGCGTCTCCGAAGACTATCGACGCAGACCCAGACGCTCGATGAGCGAACGGTAGCGGGTGACGTCGACCTTCGCGATGTACTTGAGCAGACGACGACGACGTCCGACCAGCAGCAGCAGGCCGCGGCGGGAGTGGTGGTCGTGCTTGTGCGTCTTGAGGTGCTCGGTCAAGTCGACGATGCGCTTGGTGAGCATTGCAACCTGCGCCTCGGGCGAGCCCGTGTCGGTGGGGTGCAAGCCGTACTCGCCGAGAACGGCCTTCTTCTGTTCGGTGGTCAATGCCACTGGTACTACTCCTGATCAATGACGTCCGCGTGAAAGGAAGCAACGCGCCCCGATCGAACGACCGAGGTCGACACGACGGGATCGAAGCCGGTACAGCCGCCACGGACCGCAGCGTGCACCGAGGGGACAGCCTATCAGGCCGTGCTAGCCGCCAGGATCGAGCGGGCACGCTCGGCGTCGCGGCCCATTTCCTCCACGAGAGCTTCCATCGAGTCGAACTTCTCCATGCCCCGCAGTCGGTCGACGAAGTCGACTGCCACATGTTGCCCGTACAGGTCGGCCTCGCCGTCGAGTACGAATGCCTCGACGGTTCTGGTGCGCCCCGAGAACGTGGGATTGGTGCCCACGGACACCGCCGCAGGGTGCCGCTCCCCCGGAGTGACCGTCCCCATGATCGGGCCGGGCCCGAGCACGGTGAACCACGCCGCGTAGACGCCGTCCGCGGGGATGGCCGAGTACATGGGTGGCGCGACATTGGCTGTGGGATAACCCATCTGACGACCCCGGCCGTCGCCGTGCACGACGACACCCTCCACGCGATGCGGCCGTCCGAGCGCGGCGGCGGCTGCGGCGACGTCTCCGGCATCCACGCACGATCTGATGTACGTGGAGGAGAACGTCACGGCATGCTCGGCGAGCAGGTTGACTCCGTCGACCGCGAATCCCGATCGTTCGCCGATCTTCCGGAGCATCGGCACCGTGCCGAGCGCCTTCTTGCCGTAGGTGAAGTTCTCGCCGACGACGACCTCGGCAACGTGGAGTCGTTCGATCAGAATCTCGTGCACGTACCGCTCGGGGGTGAGTTTCATCAGCTCGGGCGTGAACGGCATCACACAGAACACGTCGATTCCCAGTTCCTCGGCGAGTTCGGCTCGTCTCGTCAGGGTCGTCAACTGCGCGGGATGACTTCCCGGCCGCACGACCTCCATCGGGTGCGGATCGAATGTCATGAGCACGCTGGGAACGCCGCGCTTCTTCGCAGCGCCCACCGCTCGCTCGATCAGCTGTGCGTGCCCGCGGTGAACGCCGTCGAAGACGCCGATCGTGAGCACGCATCTGCCCCAGTCGGCAGGTACATCGTCGAGACCTCGCCATCTCTGCACACCGCGAAGCCTACGGCCCGACGGCCGCTCGGTCACTCTCGGACAGGCGTGTCGCGCGCGGTTGCTATGGACAAAAAGGTATTCCCACGGTAAATATTTCGGGGTGCCTAACTTATTTCTTCGCCAGCGTGGATTTCACGCCGGACGGATTCTTGCGAGCTGGGCCGTGGTTGGACTACTGGTAGCAGCGTCGACGGGCTGCGCCCGCGCCGTCGGAGAGGACGATCCGACTGTGCTCGACGACGACAGACCCTTGGTTCTGACGACCTTCACCGTCCTCGCCGACATGGCCGCCAATGTGGCCGGCGACCACCTTCGAGTGGAATCGATCACAAAAGCCGGTGCCGAGATCCACGGCTACGAGCCGACACCGGGAGACCTACGCACCGCGGAGCAGGCCGAGTTGATCCTGGACAACGGACTCGGGCTGGAGGCCTGGTTCGAGAAATTCGTCGAGCGCATCCCCGCACCGCATGCCGTGGTGAGTGCGAACGTGGATCCGATCTACATCCGCGACGACGCGTACGCGGGCAAAGCGAACCCCCACGCGTGGATGTCCCCCGTCGTGGCCGAGACGTACGTCGAGAACATCGCCGACGCGTTCGTTGCGCTCGACCCCGCCAACACCGACGACTACCGCGCGAACGCAGCGGCGTACGTCGAGCAACTCCGCCGGGTCGGTGCCGAGCTGGACGCCGATCTCTCCGGACTGCCCGCTCGTCAACGTGCGCTGGTCACCTGTGAGGGCGCATTCGGGTATCTGGCTCGTGACTTCGATCTGCAGGAGGCGTACCTGTGGCCGGTCAACGCCGAGCAGGAAGGCACACCGAAACAGGTGGTCCGCACCATCGATTTCGTTCGCGACAACGACGTACCCGCCGTGTTCTGCGAGTCGACCGTCTCGGACAAGGCGCAGCTGCAGGTCGCCGAGGACACCGGCGCTCGGTTCGGCGGACAGCTCTACGTCGATTCACTGAGCGATGCGGCCGGCCCCGTCCCCACGTACCTGGACCTACTGCGCTACGACGCACGGTTGATCGCCGACGCACTGGTGGGAGAACGATGAGCGAGCACACTGGGGCCCCGAATCTCAGGGCCCCGCACGAGAACGAGGCAGCGCTGGCGGTGGACACCGTCAATGTCCGATACCGCGACGTCGTGGCGCTCACCGATGCCAGTCTGACGCTCGCACCGGGCCGGGTGTGCGGGTTGGTCGGCATGAACGGATCGGGCAAGTCGACGCTGTTCAAGGCCGTCATGGGAGTGGTCAAGCCGAACTCCGGATCGATCACCGTGTTCGGCGGCGACCCGGCTCGGGCGCGCAAGGCAGGAACGGTGAGCTACGTACCCCAGGCCGAATCCGTCGACTGGACGTTCCCGATCAGCGTGCGCGACGTGGTGATGATGGGCCGATACGGGAAGCAGAATTTTCTTCGCACTCCCCGAGCAGCCGATCGACGGGCGGTCGACGAGGCTCTCGAGCGCGTCGATCTGGCCGAACTCGCGAGCCGACAGATCGGTCAGCTCTCCGGCGGTCAACGCAAGCGTGCGTTCGTCGCCCGCGCCATCGCCCAGGAGGCGTCGTTGCTGTTGCTCGACGAGCCCTTCGCCGGCGTGGACAAGAAGACCGAAGCCACCATCACCCGGCTGCTCCGCGAACTCGCCGCACACGGCGCCTCGGTTCTCGTGTCGACACACGATCTCCATGCTCTGCCGGATCTGTGCGACGAGGCGATTCTGCTGCAGCAACGGGTGCTGATGCACGGCAGTCCCGCCGAGGTACTGCGTCCGGAGAACCTGGCGCTGGCCTTCGGCATCGACCCGTCGAAGGTCGACCAACTCGGTGCAGGCAATCGAACCCAGGCCACCCCGACCACGGAAGCGAGCTGAACCGTGTATCTCGTCGATTTTCTCGTCGAACCACTCGAATACACCTTCATGCAGCGGGCCCTCCTGGTGACCGTGACCGCCTCGATCGTGTGCGCGGTGCTGAGCTGCTGGCTCGTTCTCATCGGGTGGTCGCTGATGGGCGACGCCGTCTCGCACGCCGTGCTGCCCGGCGTCGCATTGTCGTATCTGCTCGGTGCACCGTTCGCGATCGGCGCTCTTCTGTTCGCCCTCATCGCGGTCGGTGCCATCGGGGTCGTGCGCAACACCACCATCGTCAAGGAGGACGCCGCCATCGGCGTCGTCTTCACCACCTTGTTCGCGCTCGGTGTCGTCCTGATCTCCAAGTTTCCGAGCCAGATCGACCTCAACCACATCCTGTTCGGCAATCTGCTCGGCGTCTCGCAGGCGGACATGATCCAGGTGTTCGTACTCGGCGGCATCGCGTTGGCCGTCATGATCGTCAAGCGTCGGGACTTCACTCTCTTCGCCTTCGACCGCACCCAGGCCCGCGCCGTCGGCATCAATCCGACGGTGATCTCGGCTGTGATGCTGACCCTGCTGGCTTTGACGACGGTGGTGGCACTTCAGGCCGTCGGCGTGATTCTCGTGGTGGCGATGCTCATCACCCCAGGTGCGTCGGCGTATCTGCTCACGCACAGCTTCGGCCGCATGCTGGTATTGGCACCGCTTGTTTCGGTGGGTTGCGCGCTGGTGGGGATCTACGCCAGCTTCTATCTCGACGTGTCCTCCGGTGGCAGCGTCGTGCTCACTCAGGGGTTGGTCTTCGTCCTTGCCTACCTCTTCAGCCCCTCACAGGGCATCGTCGTCCGCGCCGTGCGCCGACGCGGACAGGTACCGGTGGCTCCGGCCGGGTGAGATGTCTTTTTCCATTGGATTGCCTAAGCTCGGCGACGTGGCGCAACGAAAAGACGATCCCGCACCGGCCGACGAGGGCGTCCAGCTGTCCGCGGTTGCGCAGGATTACCTCAAGGTCATCTGGACGGCCAGTGAGTGGAGCGAGGACTCCGTCAGCACCAAGATGCTCTCCGAGCGCATCGGCGTTTCCGCATCGACGGTGTCCGAGGCGATTCGCAAGCTCGCCGACCAGGGCATGGTCGACCACGCCCGCTACGGAGCCATCTCGTTGACGGAGAAGGGCCGCCTGGCTGCCATCGGCATGGTGCGTCGGCACCGTCTGATCGAGACCTATCTGGTCCGCGAACTGGGGTACGGCTGGGACGAAGTGCACGACGAGGCAGAGATTCTCGAACATGCAGTCTCGGATCTGATGATGGATCGAATCGACGCCAAACTGGGTCACCCCGAACGGGACCCGCACGGTGACCCGATTCCGTCGGTGGACGGTGCGATCGAGACTCCGTCCGCGACTCGCCTGAGCGAGTACCTCGACGGACAATCCGGCCGAGTCGCCAGAATTTCCGACTCCGACCCGGCCATGCTCCGCTACTTCGATTCCGTCGGCATCACGCTGGACCTGCCGATCACGGTGGTCGAACGACGTGACTACGCCGGCACCGTCGCCATCGAGCTCGCCCGCACCGACGCCACCGATTCGATCGACCTCGGCCACCGCGCCGCCGAAGCGATCTGGATGGTTCCGGCGAACTGACGTCGGTTCGCTTCAGTGTCCGCGCAAGGTCGCGGGCCGGACCACCATGACCGAACTGGCGCGCTTGCCCTTCTCCTGAAGCAGAGCGATGGTGTGACCCGTGGGATCGACCGCCGCGTACACCCCGTCGATTCCGACCGGATCCAGCCACCTTCCCTGGCTCAACGACTCCGCCTCACCCGCGTCGATCTGCCGGTGCGGAAAGGCCGTTCGCGCCGCCTGGTCGATGTCCAGGCTCACGGCCGGGTTCTCGGCCAGCTCTTCGAGCGTCCGCGCATGGTCGAGGGTGAAGGGTCCGACGCGAGTGCGACGCAGCACGGTCAGGTGGCCGCCGACGCCGAGTGCAGCGCCGAGATCGCGCGCCAGGGCACGCACATAGGTCCCGGACGTGCAGTCCACCTCGACATCGAGGTCGACGAATGCCGATTCGTTGTCCACGACATCGCGCCTAAAGGTCACGTCGAATCGGGTGACGCTGACCTTGCGGGCGGCGAGGGTGAACTCCTCACCTGCGCGGGACAGTTTGTGGGCGCGTTGCCCGTCGACCTTGATGGCGCTGACGCTCGCAGGCACCTGCTCGATGTCGCCCGTCAGGGCGGCGATCGCGGCCTGGATCTCGGAGTCGGAGACGTGCACGGCCGAGACATCGGCCAGCAGGTCGCCCTCGGCGTCGTCGGTCGTCGTGCTCCGGCCGAGCCGGATGGTCGCGGTGTAGGACTTGGTGGTCAGCGAGAGCAATCCCAGCATCTTGGTCGCACGCTCCACGCCGAGCACCAGCACGCCCGTCGCCATGGGGTCCAGAGTCCCCGCGTGGCCGACCTTCCTGGTGCGCAACAGTTTTCGACACGACGCCACCACGTCGTGGCTCGTCACACCCGGCCCCTTGTCGACCACCAAGAGGCCGGCACCGACGAGACCGGACGAAATCTTTTCACGGGCACTCACGAGAGAGCATTGTGCCAGGCCCGCGAATCCGGCCGTCACATCACCGAGATCGCCGTCATCACCAGACCGCCGGCCACCATCCAGCGACCGTCGAACGCCGACAGAGGCGGGCCGGAGACGGTGTCGCCCGGCACCAACAACTCGGAATGGAACGTTCCCGAGAGGTCGTCGCCGGAGCCGGTTCGCTCGAAGGTGATGTGCGCGTCCTCGAAACCGAGCCACCGTCCGGTCAACGGCTCCCAGGCCTTGTACGTCGCTTCCTTGGCACAGAACAACACTCGGTCCCAGTGGATGTCCTCACGACCGGCCGCCTCCAGCCACTCCCGCTCGGCCGGCAGGCTCACCGCCTCGAGCACGCCGTCGGGCAAGGGGCCGTGCGGCTCGGCGTCGATCCCCACCGACCGCACCTGCATCGAATAGGCCAGCACCGCGCCGCGATAACCGTCGCAGTGGGTCAAGGATCCGACCACACCCTTCGGCCACTGCGGTGCACCGGACTTGCCGCGCATGATCGGCGCGGGCTCCACGCCCAACTTCTCCATCGCCACCCGAGCACAGTGTCGAGCCGAGGTGAACTCACGCTTGCGCTTGTCCACCGCCTTGGCCACCAGCGGAGCTTCGAGCGGATGCGGCGTCAAACCCGGTGGGTCCGCGAACAATTCGGCCGAGACGACGCCGTTGGGAAGTATCGATTCGATCACTTGCCTGCCCTCATCTTTTCTACCTCTGCCTCCATCTCGGGCGTCACCGTGAAGTGTCCGCCCCACTTGTTCAACGCACCCGGCGGATACTCGGGGACCGGAAGAATCTGGCGCAGAACGTTCTTCGGCAGGCCGCGGCGCTGCCATTCGCGCGGGTAACCCACCGACACCTCCTCGAAGCGAACGCCGTCGTAGTAGGTCGTCCGCGGGATGTGCAGGTGTCCGTACACCGAGCAGATCGCGTTGTACCGCGTGTGCCAATCCGCCGTCAGAGTGGACCCGCACCACAGCGCGAACTCCGGGTAGAACAGCACCTCGGTGGGCTGCCGGACCATCGGGAAGTGGTTGATCAACACGGTCGGAACGGATGTGTCCAACGCATCGAGACGCTCCCGGGTGGCGTCGATCCGCGCGTGGCACCAGGCATCTCGCGTCGCGTACGGCTGCGAGGACAGCAGGAATTCGTCGGTGGCGACCACGTTCTTCTCTCGCGCGATCGCCAGGCCGTGCTCCTTGTCGCGCGCTCCCTGGGGCAAGAACGTGTAGTCGTAGAGCAGGAACATCGGCACGATCGTCGCCGGGCCGCCTTCACCCTCCCAACGCAGGTACGGATCCTCCGGGGTGACGACGTCGATCTCGCGGCACAGGTTGACCAGGTACTCGTAGCGGGCGGCGCCGTGGATCTGGACAGGATCTTTCACCGTCGTCCACAGCTCGTGATTTCCGGGAACCCAGATGACCTTCGCGAAACGGCTACGGAGCAGCTCGAGCGCCCACTTGATGTCGTCGGTCTTCTCCGACACGTCGCCGGCAACGATCAGCCAGTCGTCGGGAGATTCGGGAAAGATGTCTTCGGTCACGGGTCGGTTACCCCGATGTCCGACGTGAATGTCGCTCACTGCCCACAGCTTCGCTGCCACTGAAAATTCCTTCCGATGCGCTCGGCCGCCGGCGTCGAATCGCCAGAACCGTCCGAGAACGTACCAACGTCCAATACTCCATGCAGATTCCGCGCAGTGTCCGGGCGGGGTGACGCGGCGATTCGGTCGACGACCGAACGGTGTTGCTCACCGACACCGAGATCGAGTCGAAAGACCCGCAGATTCGGGTATATGGTGCCTCTCATGACTTGTTTGCGGACGTTTTCTGGGATTGCACCCCGATGACAGTGCCCCCGGTCCGCGTTCGTGACGCCGCAGCCCTCCTCGGTGTCAGTGACGACACCGTGCGCAGATGGATCGACAGCGGAGCGCTGCCCGCGCTCGAGGACGAGACCGGACGCAAGGTCATCGCCGGTCGCGACCTCGCGGACTACGCACGCGAACATGCCGTTCCTCCGCCCGAGATCTCGTCGGGTGGCAGCTCCGCCCGCAACCGGCTCGTGGGTTTGGTCACCGAGGTCGTCTCGGACGCGGTGATGAGCGAGGTGAGCATGCAGTGCGGGCCGTTCACGATCGTGTCGCTGATGAGCACCCGATCGGTTCGCGAACTGGGGCTCGAGCCCGGCAAGGTCACCGTCGCTGTCGTCAAGGCGACCACCGTCATCGTCGAGACACCGTAGAACGCAGGAGATGTTCGTGAAGACAATGCGCCAGGTATCCGCCCTCGTGGTTACAGCCACCCTGATGCTCGTCGGATGCAGCTCGCAGTCCGATTCGACAACGCCCGATGCGGCCTTGGACGCCCACGCAGTCGGAGGCGAGATCACGGTCTTCGCCGCAGCATCGCTTCGCGCGACGTTCACCGATCTCGGTACCCGCTTCGAGGCCGAACACCCCGGAACCTCGGTGGAGTTCAGTTTCGCGGGTTCGTCCGATCTGGCCGCACAGCTGATCTCCGGCGCGCCCGCCGACGTCTTCGCCTCCGCGGATACGAAGAACATGACCGCGACGGTCGACGAGAATCTGGTGGCCGGCAGTCCCGTCGACTTCGCGTCCAACACTCTGACCATCGTGACCGCCCCCGGAAACCCGAACCGCATAGCCTCGTTCGCCGATCTGGCGAACCCCGATGTTCTGACCGTGATCTGCGCGCCCCAGGTGCCCTGCGGTGCGGCGACGGCCGCGGTCGAGACCGCAACCGGCACGCTCGTCCCGGCCGTAAGCGAGGAATCCTCGGTCACCGACGTACTGGGCAAGGTTACCTCGGGGCAGGCCGATGCCGGACTGGTCTACGTCACCGACGCCGCCGGAGCAGGCGCAGCCGTGACCACGGTGCCCTTCGAGGAGTCGAGCGAGGCCGTCAACACCTACCCGATCGCGACACTGCGGGGTTGCGGCAACCCCGACACAGCGCGCGCATTCACCGAGTTCGTCACCGGACCCGTCGGCCGAGACGTGCTCGGTCGAGCCGGTTTCGCGGCGCCGTGACCGCCAGAGCCGTCGACGGCGGGCAACCATCGGCAGGACGCCGTCCGACCGTCGGGGTACCGCCGTGGATATTCGCACCGGCCGCCGTGGGCGCCCTGCTCGTCGTGTTGCCGTTGGCCGCGATGTTCACCCGAATCGACTGGTCGAATTTTCTCGGTCTCGTCACCTCCGAATCCGCCGTCGCAGCACTGGTTCTGAGCCTGAAGACAGCGACGGCCAGCACCGCAGTGTGCGTGCTTCTGGGCGTGCCGATGGCAATCGTGCTCTCGCGCAGCTCGATTCGAGGGCTGTCGATCCTTCGCTCTCTCGTCGTCCTGCCCTTGGTTCTTCCCCCGGTGGTCGGCGGCATCGCGCTGCTCTACACCTTCGGACGCCAAGGCCTGTTGGGCGAGCACCTCGAAGCCTTCGGTATTCGAATAGCGTTCACCACCTCGGCCGTCGTGTTGGCGCAGGTGTTCGTGTCGCTCCCCTTCCTCGTCGTCGGCGTCGAGGGTGCCCTCCGTACGGCCGGCGACCGATACGACGTGGTGGCTGCCACCCTCGGTGCCACCCCCACGACCGTCCTACGGCGGGTCACCGTTCCACTGATTCTTCCCGGACTGATGTCCGGAACAGTCCTCGCCTTCGCCCGCGCACTCGGAGAATTCGGCGCGACGTTGACCTTCGCCGGTTCTCTCGAAGGCGTGACCAGGACGCTGCCGCTGGAAATCTACCTGCAGCGCGAGAGCGACCCCGATGCCGCGGTGGCGCTGTCGCTGGTGCTGATTCTCGTCGCGGCACTCGTTGTCGTCACCGCACGCGGCACCCGATCGTCGGGAACGCTGTGAGTTCACTACACCTGAGGGCCACCCTCGGTATCCGCGGCATCGATCTCGAACTCGATGCCCGCGAGGGCGAGACGGTGGCTGTTCTGGGGCCGAACGGGGCGGGCAAATCGACACTGCTGCAACTCGTCTCGGGCGTGGTGGCACCCGACCACGGAATCGTCCGACTGGGCGAGGACGTGTTGACCGACACCGCCTCGAACACCGCCGTGCCGATTCATGCGCGAGGCGTTGCGACCCTCGCTCAGGAAGCTCTGCTGTTTCCTCACATGGACGCTCGCACGAACGTGGCCTTCGCACCACGCAGCGCCGGCGCGGACCGCGCCACCGCGCGAACCGTCGCCGATACCTGGCTCGACGCCGTCGGAGCCTCCCACCTGGCCGATCGCCGCCCTGCGCAGTTGTCCGGCGGCCAGGCCCAACGTATCGCCATCGCGCGCGCTCTCGCGGCCGATCCACACCTGCTGCTGCTCGACGAACCCCTGGCGGCACTGGATGTCGACACGGCACCGGGCATTCGGCGCGTGCTGCGCACGGTGTTGCGCGAGAGCGGCCGCACGGCCTTGATCGTGACCCACGACCTGCTCGACGTCGTTGCACTCGCCGATTCCGTCGCAGTCGTCGACGGCGGGCGCGTCGTCGAGAGAGGCTCGGTCACCGAGGTCCTCACTGCCCCTCGCAGCGAATTCGGTGCCCGCATCGCCGGGGTGAACCTGATCTCGGGACGGGCCGTCGACGCCGACGACTCGACGTCCCTGACCACCGACTGGGGAGTGACGGTGCACGGCTCCGGGCGGCACGCCACCGACACTCCACTGGTAGCGGTGTTCTCCCCCGCCGCTGTGTCGGTACACCCGACACCACCGCATGCAAGCCCCCGCAACGTGTTCGAGGTGGTGATCGAGGAGATGGAGGTGCAGGGCTCCGGCATTCGTGTTCGGTCACGTCCGCAACCCGACGGTTCCCCCGGCATGGCCGCCGACATCACCCCGGCTGCGGTATCGGATCTCGGGCTCGAGCCCGGCCGCAGCGTGTTCTTCGTCGTCAAGAGCCACGAGGTGGCGTTACACCCCGCGTTGCCGTCGCAGCCCTGACCGACGGTCAGTGGCGTAGTTGGCGGTCGCTGCCGACGACCAACCACTTACCGGACAGCGCCCGTCCCGCGACGGCGAGCATGCGTAGCCCGACGAAGACGCCGAGCCCGGTCCAGATCCCGACCAACCCCCAGTCGAACACCAGAGCCGACCAGATGAACGGTAGAAAGCCCACGACGGCGCACGCCATGGTCGCGTTCCGCAGAAACGCAGCATCGCCACTGCCGAGCAGCACTCCGTCCAGCGCGAACACCACGCCCGCAACGGGAATGATCGCCACGAAGATCCACCAGATCGCATGCATCTCGTCGATGACCGATGCGTCGGTGGTGAACAACTCCGGGACGAACGAGCGTCCGACCGCGAACACGCCTGCGAGGACGACCGCGAAGACCGTCGACCATGCGGTCAGCCGCCACGCGAGTGCGCGCGCGTCGTCGGTCCTGCTCGCGCCGAGGGCTGCACCCACCAGGGTCTGAGCGGCGATCGCCAAGGAATCGAGCATCAGCGACACCAGGTTCCACATGTGCAGGACCACCTGATTGGCGGCGACCGACGCCGCACCGAAGCGCGACGCGACCGCAGCGGCAGACAGGAAGCAGGCTTGGAACGCCAGGCTGCGCACGATCAGGTCGCGTCCCAACACCAGCTGCGCGCGCATCACCGACCAGCGCGGGCGCAACTCGGTGCTCGCTCGCACGACTGCGAACACGAACAGCGCACCGGCGAGGCCCTGCCCGATCACGTTGGCCACGGCCGATCCCACCAGCTCCAGACGCGGGAATCCGAGCAGCCCATGAACCAGCAGTGGGCACAGAACTGCCGACACACCGAAGCCGAACACGACGAAACGCAGTGGGGTCACCGTGTTCTGGACTCCGCGCATCCATCCGTTTCCGGCCAGAGACACCAGGATGAACGGCACACCCAGCAGAGCCACCCGTAGCCACGCGAGAGCCTCGGCGGCGATGTCGCCACCTCCGGTGAGTACCGACACCACGGGCTCTGCCGCGAGTTGCATCACCGCGACGATGGCGATACCGATCGCGAAGGCCAACCAGGTTGCCTGCACACCCTCGCCGACAGCATCACGTTCGCGACCGGCACCGTGCATACGAGCCGCGCGCGCGGTCGTGCCGTAGGACAGAAAGGTCAGCTGGGTGCTGACCTGGGCCAGCACGAGCCCGCCGATCGCCAGGCCCGCGAGGGCCAAGGCACCCAGCCTGCCGATCACGGCTGCGTCGAACAACAGGTAGAGAGGTTCGGCGGCGAGGACGCCGAGGGAGGGCAGCGACAGGCCGAGAATCTTTCGAGCGGTGACCGGAGTGGAGCTCACGACGTGGACAAGGCTCCGCGCAGCGCTTCGATCACGTCGGACAATTCGCCGGTCGCGGTGTAGCCGGCTGCATTCCGGTGCCCGCCGCCGCCGAGTTCGCACGCCACAGCCGAGACGTCGACCTCGGTCTTCGAGCGCAGGGAAACCACCCAGATCGAGCCGAAGTCCTGCTGCTTGAGCACGGCGGCCACCTCGGCTTCGGAGGTGGTGCGCACGATGTCGATCACGCTCTCGATCTCCTCGGAGCGCAACCCGGCCGAATCCTCGCTGCGAATCACGGCGTACACCAGCCCGCGTCCGTCGACGGCATCGGGAATCAGCGAGGCCGAACCCAGGACCGAACCGAGCATCGGGAGCCACTCGAACGGATGGGTGTCGAGCAGTTTGCGAGCGATGTGGGCGCCGTCGATGCCCGTCGCCAGCAGTCGTTCGGCCAGCAGGTGCGACCCGGGACGAACCCACCGGAACGAACCGGTGTCGGTGACCAGGCCCGCGAACAGCAGGTGAGCCAGATCTGCGTCGATCTCCACACCCCACTGGTCCAACATCCGCGCGATCACAGCGGTGGTCGACTCCGCGGAGGCATCCACCACGTTGACCGTTCCGAATCGGGTGTTGCTGCGGTGATGATCGATCACGAGGCTCGCCGACGCGGAATCGAGCCGAGCGCCCAGCGAACCCAGCCGGCCACGACTTCCGGCGTCGACGGTGATTACCAGGTCGACGGTGTCCGTGACCTTGTCGGCGTCGACGAGAAGGTGCCTTCCCGGCAGCTCGTCCATCGACTCGGGCAGAGACGACGGAGCTGCGAACGCCACCTGGACCCTCGCACCGCGACGTTCGAGTACCGAACCGAGCGCGAGCCCACTGCCGATCGTGTCTGCATCGGGCTGAACGTGACACAGCACGGTCACCGAGGATGCACGTTCGAGCATCTCGATCGCCCGGGTCAGATCCTCGTCGGTCTCCGACACCGACCCCGAACCATCGGCCATGTCAGTCGGCTTCGGCGGGCTCGACGTCTGCAGGCTCGCGCGGGGCTTTGTATGGGTCGGGGTCGCCTGCGGGCTTGGCGTTCGCACGGGCGCGGGCCAGTTCCTCGTCGGCCACTCGGGCGCGTTCGAGAAGGTCTTCCATGTGGCGTGCGGTGTCGGGCACCGTGTCGGTCACGAACGTCAACGTCGGCGTGTACCGCACACCCGTTCCTGCCCCGACCTTCGAGCGCAGGACGCCCTTGGCCTTCTCGAGTCCTGCTGCGGCAGCCTGCAGGTCGGGCGGAGTATCGAGGTCTTCACCCATGACGGTGTAGTACACCGTTGCGTCGTGCAGGTCGGCGGTCACCTTGGTATCGGTGATGGTCACGAACGCCAGCCGGGGATCCTTGATCTCGTGATCGATCGCCGTCGCAACGATGGCGGCGATTCGCTTGGACAACTTTCGAGCCCTGGCCTGATCCACCACGACAATCACACTCCTCTTTCATGGCCGGACGTCGATTCTCGCGACGTACCGACGGTTGTGCACTCCACCTCTGCCGGACAGTGCTCGGCACAGGCACCGGATCAATCCTCGGGTCCGAAGATTCTCCGGCGTACCGCCAACAGTTCCAGATCGTTGCGTTCGGCGACATGCCGTTCGCACTCGTCCAGTTTGTCGTGCAGTAGATCTACATCGGTACCGGCTGCAGCGACCCCCAGCAGGGACCGCCGAATACGTTCTCGCTCACCGGTTTCGGCCGCCGACACTCCCAGCCGTTGGAGATCACCGAGGACCGGTTCCACCATCGACCTTTTCTCGGCGAGCGAACGCACGTCCCCCAACAACACGTCCAACTCCAAAGCACCCAGATACACGCTGACGTCCTTCGATCAGCTTCGACGACAAAGCCGGTGGTGGTACAGCTGTCGTACCACCACCGGCTCGAAAGTCGGAGCGCAGTGTCACTCCCCTGGCTTCACCACCGAGCCGACGCGACCGGATGCGGAGCCGAACGGCTCCGCATCGGTTCTAGTCGCGCGGCTTTTCACGGAGTTCGTACGCCTCGATGACATCGCCCACCTTGATGTCGGAGTACGTCACCGTCAAACCACACTCGTATCCCTCACGAACCTCCGTCGCGTCGTCCTTCTCGCGGCGGAGCGAGGAGATCGTGACGGTTTCCGCGACAACTGCACTGTCTCGGATGAGCCGCGCCTTTGCGTTGCGACGGATCGTACCGGAGGTGACGAGGCAACCGGCGATGTTTCCGACCTTGGAGGAACGGAACAGCGCGCGAATCTCGGCCTGCCCGAGGGCGACCTCCTCGTACACCGGCTTGAGCATGCCCTTGAGGGCCTTCTCGATCTCGTCGATGGCCTGGTAGATCACCGAGTAGTACCGGATGTCGACGCCTTCGCGGTTGGCCAGCTCGGTGGCCTTGCCCTCCGCTCGAACGTTGAAGCCGATGATGATCGCGTTGGATGCCGACGCCAGGTTGACGTTGGTCTCCGTGACGCCACCGACACCGCGGTCGATGACGCGCAGCTCCACCTCGTCGTCGATCTCGATACCGAGCAGCGCCTCTTCGAGTGCTTCCACGGTTCCCGAGTTGTCGCCCTTGAGGATCAAGTTCAGCTGCGAGGTCTCCTTCAGAGCTGCATCGAGATCGTCGAGGCTGATGCGCTTGCGGCTCTTGGCAGCCAACGCATTGCGCTTGCGCGCATTTCGACGGTCGGCGATCTGACGGGCGATCCGATCCTCGTCGACGACCAACAGGTTGTCGCCTGCACCGGGCACCGACGTGAAGCCGATGACCTGCACCGGACGGGACGGCATCGCTTCGGTGACGTCCTCGCCGTGCTCGTCGACCATTCGACGAACGCGTCCGTACGCGTCGCCTGCGACGATCGAGTCACCGACCCGGAGCGTTCCGCGAGCGATGAGCACGGTCGCGACGGGGCCACGACCACGGTCGAGGTGCGCCTCGATGGCGACACCCTGCGCGTCCATGTCCGGGTTGGCACGCAGATCGAGCGACGCGTCGGCCGTCAGCAGCACCGCTTCGAGGAGGGCATCGATGTTGGTGCCCTGCTTGGCGGAGATGTCGACGAACATCGTCTCGCCGCCGTATTCCTCGGCGACCAGACCGTATTCGGTGAGCTGCTGCCGGATCTTGTCCGGGTTCGCGCCTTCCTTGTCGATCTTGTTCACCGCGACCACGATCGGCACGTCGGCCGCCTGGGCGTGGTTGATGGCCTCCACCGTCTGCGGCATGACGCCGTCGTCGGCTGCGACCACGAGGATCGCGAGGTCGGTGGCCTTGGCACCACGGGCACGCATGGCCGTGAAGGCCTCGTGACCGGGGGTGTCGATGAACGTCACGAGACGCTCGTTGCCCTCGAGCTCGGTCAGCACCTGGTACGCACCGATGTGCTGCGTGATTCCGCCTGCCTCGCCTTCGCGCACCGTGGTGTTACGAATCGAGTCGAGCAGTCGCGTCTTACCGTGATCGACGTGGCCCATGACGGTGACGACCGGGGGACGCTGTTCCAGGTCTTCCTCGCCGCCGGCATCCTCGCCGTAGGTGAGGTCGAACGAGTCGAGCAGCTCACGATCCTCGTCCTCCGGGCTGACGACCTGAACGACGTAGTTCATCTCGCCGCCGAGAAGCTCCAGCGTCTCGTCGTTGACGGACTGCGTCGCGGTGACCATCTCGCCGAGGTTGAACAGGGCCTGCACGAGTGCGGCCGGGTTCGCGTCGATCTTGTCCGCGAAGTCCGACAGCGATGCGCCGCGGGCGAGACGGATGGTCTCACCGTTGCCGCGGGGCAGCCTGACGCCGCCGACTGCGGGAGCCTGCATGCTCTCGTACTCGGCGCGTTTCGCCCGCTTCGACTTGCGGCCACGACGAACTGCTCCGCCGGGACGACCGAATGCACCTGCTGCTGCGCCGCGCTGACCGGGGCGTCCACCGCCGCCGGGACGACCGCGGAAACCACCTGCGGGAGCGCCGCCTGCGGGGGCACCACCGGGAGCACCGGGAGCGCCGCCGCCGCGGTAACCACCGCCACCACCGCCGCCGCCGGGACGTCCGCCCGGAGCGCCACCGGGACGACCGGGACGACCTGCTGCGGGACCGGGACGTGCCGAACGGGTCGGCATGGCACCGGGGTTGGGGCGAGGAGGCATCGAGCCCGGGCTCGGGCGAGGTCCGGCCTGGCCCGGTGCGGGACGGGGCCCACCCTGGCCGGGAGCCGGACGAGTGCCACCGGACGGTGTTGCGGGACGGGGTCCACCCTGTCCGGGAGCCGGCCGTCCGCCACCGGGGCGCGGAGCACCGGGTGCGGGACGGGGAGCCGGTCGCTCCACGGGAGCCGAGGAGTACGGGTTGTTACCGACACGCGGAGCCTTGGGGCCGGGCTTGGGGCCGGGACCTGCTGGCTTGGGAGCTGCCGGGGCCGGTGCAGCGTCGCTGGTCGCAGCCGACGCGGCCGGAGCCTGCTCGACCGGAGCGGCGGGCGCTGCGGGCGAAGGGGTCGGCGCTGCCGGGGCCGGAGCCGGTGCGGCTGCCGGAGTTGCGGGCGCAGCGGGAGCTGCCTCCGCCGGAGCTTGCGCTGCGGGTGCTTCCGGCTCTGCCGGACGGGGTGCCGGCTTGGGGCCGGGACGGGGTCCGCCCGGTTTCGCTGCGCCCGGCTTCGCGGTGCTGCCTGCAGCGCGATCGGCCGCTGCGCGACCGTTCGGTGCAGCTGCGGCGGGTGCGGACGCGTCTGCACCGTCGGACGGGAAGGATTCACGAAGTCGACGTGCCACTGGGGCTTCGACTGTGGATGATGCGGACTTGACGAACTCGCCCTGCTCTTTGAGCCGTGCGAGTAGTTCCTTACTGGTGACACCGAGTTCTTTTGCCAACTCGTGCACGCGGGCCTTGCCTGCCACTGCTCTCCTCACTGAGAGGCCGAGCGAGGCTTGGTGCCCGCACGACCTCGGGTTATCTCCGATGGACGTTCATCGTTGGTGCTTCACGGTGTGCTCATCAGTGCTGTTGCCTGTTCTTGTCGACGGGTGTTGCTCTTGTCGTGTTCTCGGCCTGCAGCTGCTCGTACTCGTCGAGCACGACTGTCACTGCGGACGAGTCCACATTTCCCGATATCCGAAACGCACGTCCGAAGACTCGGCGTCGTTCC
This sequence comes from Rhodococcus sp. 06-470-2, assembly GCF_002258235.1. NCBI lineage: Bacteria > Bacillati > Actinomycetota > Actinomycetes > Mycobacteriales > Nocardiaceae > Rhodococcus > Rhodococcus sp. 06-470-2. The sequence continues at coordinate 460,566 of NZ_NOYB01000032.1, forward strand.
GCATTGTGCAGGCATTCTCGGCTGTAGTGCAACCACGCACCACGGCCGGACATCGAATGCCGGACGTCGGGGACGAGAGCGAATTCGTGCGAACCAGCTTCTCGAACCACGATCCTCAACAGATCGGCGGCCGGCAGTCGCTCCCTGCACCCGATGCATGTACGAATCGGCCGGCTTGTCACCACCGGATACTCGCGTTCATGCCTCTGGGACGAGAGGTCGTTACCGAACCATCGACCACTCTACCGCTGTATTGCCCCGAACTCCGCATTCCGGCCCTATGCGCTGGTCGTCTCGGGTGCCGCCGCATCGCTGCGGATGTCGATGCGCCAGCCGGTCAGTCGAGCGGCCAGTCGAGCGTTCTGCCCTTCCTTGCCGATGGCCAGAGAAAGCTGATACTCGGGCACCACGACCCGGGCCGCGCGAGCAACCGCGTCGACGACGGTCACAGAGACAACCTTCGACGGGGACAGTGCATTCCCGACGAACGTGGCCGGATCCTCGTCGAAGTCGATGATGTCGATCTTCTCGCCGGCAAGTTCGCTCATCACGTTGCGCACGCGCTGCCCCATCGGCCCGATGCACGCGCCTTTGGCGTTGAGACCGGACACGGTGGAGGCAACGGCGATCTTCGAGCGGTGCCCCGACTCGCGGGCCACTGCGACGATGTCGACCGAACCGTCGGCGATCTCGGGCACCTCGAGGGCGAACAGCTTGCGCACCAGATTCGGATGGGTGCGCGACAACGTGATCTGCGGACCCCGATTACCTCGGGCGACTCCGACGACGTAGCACTTGATGCGTTCGCCGTGCTCGTAGCTTTCACCCGGCACCTGCTCGGCGGGCGGCAGGAGGCCGTCGGCTCCGTTGGCGTCACTGCCGATGCGGACGATGACGGTGCCCTTGGCGTTGGCGCGCGTGTCGCGCTGGATGACGCCGTTGACGATCTCGCCCTCGTGTGTGGCGTACTCACCGAACGACCGCTCGTGCTCGGCGTCGCGCAGGCGCTGCAGGATGACCTGACGCGCCGTGGTCGCCGCGATGCGTCCGAAGCCTTCCGGGGTGTCGTCCCACTCGGAGATCACATTGCCGTCGGCGTCGATTTCCTTGGCCATCACTCGAACGGAACCGGTCTTGCGATCGACGTCGATCCACGCGTTGGACTGGTGCCCCTCGGTGTGCCGGTAGGCCGTCAGCAACGCGGTCTGAATCGTCGAGATCACCATCTCGATCGGAATTCCCTTGTCCGCCTCGATGGCACGCAATGCGGCAATGTCGATATTCACTTGTCCGACCCTTCTTCCGGTGCTTCCACGTCCACGATCTCATCGGTGTTCGCGGGTGACGGCCGACCTCCGACCACACCACCCGCCAGGTCCATCTCTTCGACACTCGGCCGCGAGAACTCCACCTGTACAACAGCTTTCACTACATCGGACAGTGCAACGGAGCGAGTCGCCAGCACACCCTTCTCCTTGGTCACCACGGTGACCGAATCACCGTCGAGCACGCCGACGCGACCGTCGAACTTGCCGTCGCCGAGCTCGATACGCACCTTGCGTCCGCGGGCCCGACGCCAATGCCGAGCCTCGGTCAGCGGGCGGTCGATTCCAGGGGTGGTGACTTCCAGGGTGTACGGGGCTTCCCCGAAATCGGTCACGGCATCGAAGGCGTCCGAGATCTCGCGGCTCAGTTCCGGGAGCGCGTCGAGGTCGATTCCCTCTTCGCGATCGACCATGATCCGGACTGCACTGTGTTTTCCTGCGGCGACGACGTTCACGTCTTCGAGGTCGTAACCCCGTTCCCGAACGAGGTCGGCGAGCAGTTCGACAACCCTTTCCTTGGACGGAACAGGCATGTCGCGAACTCCTCGTGTGTAGTTGTGGGCGATCCGGCGTGCGGCAGCCGGACTGCGTTTGGTGAACCAACAGCCTACCGCCCCGCAGGCACTGCTCGTGACCACGATCGGTCGACGCGACACACGGGCACGGCGCGTGCCGGCGCTGCGGTCTGGCACGATATCGGAGTGCCATCGCCGACCGTCCCCTTCGCGCTCAGTCGCCGCGGGTTGTTCCGACTCGCCGGTGCCGCCGTACTGTCGGCGACCACCGTTTCCACGATGGTGGCCTGCGGCAGAGAAGAGATCTCCGGTCCTGCCCTCGATACCCTGACCGCGCAGTTACGCGCAGCCCGAGCCGATGCCGCCGATGCGACCGCGGCCGCGGCCGTGATCGCCGACTACGCGGCCGCACTCGGAATCGTTGCGGCGCAGCGGACCGAACACGCCGATGCGCTCGACACCGAGATCGCCCGCGCCACCGGCACCTCGACCGACACGTCGTCGGTCACGGCCACCACCACACCGGCTCCCACGACGCCGCCGCCCGACCTGGCCGCCGTACGGGAGATGTTGACTGCGTCCGCTCGCAGCGCAGCGGATGCGGCTCGCAACGAAAGTGGTTACCGGGCAGGCCTTCTCGGATCGATCAGCGCCTCGTGCACCGTCTCGGCCCTGGTGGTTCTGGCATGAGCGATCTCGGTCCGGAACAGCAAGGCCTGGTCGATGCCCTGCACGCGGAGTACGCGGCGGTGTTCGCCTACGGCGTCGTCGCGGCGTTCTCCAACCCGACGCGCGCCGAACTGGTGGCGTCGAACACTGCCGCTCACCGCGCGCGCCGAGACGCGACCATCGATGCGCTCCAGGCGGCGAGCGTCACTGTGCCACTGCCCGACCCGGCGTACGCGTCCCCGTTCCCGGTGACCGACGCGATCTCGGCTGCGCAGTTGGCCGCGCAGGCGGAGATCGACACGAGCATCGCGTGGCGTTCGTCGATCGAACGCAGCCGGTCGGGAGCGACCCGCGACATGGCAGTGCAGGCACTGACCGACGCCGCGGTTCGCCTCGCGACGTGGCAGCAGATTCTGGGCGTCAGTCCGTCGTCGACGGCATTTCCCGGCCAACCGTGATCGCGCCTGCCGGTCCGGCGGAACGTCCCGGCATGAACAGCGCCGCCACGAGTCCGATCGCCACTGCCCCTGCACCGACCAGCAGTGCCGGTGCCAGGGCGTCGGTGTAACCGGTGGGCGTCAGTGATCCACCCGCTCCGATGAACACCGCAGTCAGCACCGCGATGCCGAGCGCGATACCCACCTCCCGCACGGTGGAGTTCGCGCTGCTCGCGGTGGCGTGATCGTCGTCCTTCATATCGCGCAGCACCGCCGTGGCGGACGGAGCGAACGTCAGTCCCATGCCCACTCCGGCCATCAGCAACGCCGGGACCATCGCCGGGTACTCGGTATCGGGTCCCAGAATCAGCGCCATCCACACGAGCGAGACCGACTGCAGCGCCAGGCCGCCGACCAGTAGTCCGCGCAGCCCGACGCGCTCGGCGAGCAGACCGGCGATCGGCGCGACCACCATCGGTGCGGCAGTCCACGGCAGGGTGCGTAGTCCGGCCTGGAACGGCGTGTAGTTCATGACGATCTGCAGGTACTGCGCGAGGAGGAACACCGCGCCGAACATGCCGAGCGAGAACATGATTCCGATGATGTTGGCGATGGTGAAGCTGCGCGAACGGAACAGGGCAAGGGGCAGCACCGAGTATCGGGTGCGCGAGGCACGCAGGACGAAGGCCACGAGCAGTACCGCCGAGCCGATGAAGCCGGCGAGCACCGTCGCCGACGCCCACCCGTCGTCGTTGCCGTGCACCACCGCCCAGATCAGGAGGAAGACTCCGCCGCCCGAGAGGACCACGCCGAGCAGATCGAGCGGTCGGCTGCGCCCTGCGGTTTCCTTCAGCGCGATGTACGCCAGCGGTATTGCGACGAGTGCCACCGGTACGTTGATCCAGAAGATCGCCTGCCATGAGATCCCGTCGACGACGGCTCCGCCGACCACCGGCCCCAGTGCGACGCCGAGGCCGGAGACTCCTCCCCAGATACCGATTGCCATCGCACGCTTGCCCACCGGCACGACCGCGGCGAGCAGGGCCAGGGACAAGGGCATGATCGCGGCAGCACCGATTCCTTGTACTGCGCGTGCCGCGATGAGCATCGCTGGAGTCGTGGCGAGCGCGCTGGCAACGGAGGCGGCGGTGAAGACGGCGATTCCGCCGAGGAACACCGCGCGTCTGCCCCATCGGTCACCGAGCGTCGCCGCTGTGAGCATGAACGTCGCGAAGCTGAGGGTGTACGCGTTGAGGAACCACTGCAGTTGTCCGACAGAGGCGTTCAGATCCTGCTGGATGACCGGGAGTGCACTGGTCATCACGAGATTGTCGAGCGTTGCCATGAACATCGGCAGGGATGCTGCGACGATGCCGAGCCACACCGGAACGTTCCGAGTGGCCGGTTGCACTGCAGGCGGAGAGGTTGTGGCGGTCATGGTGGACGTCCCGTCTTGGAGCTTGTAAGCATCGAATGATTACTTAATCCAGACCGTAAGTTATCGACTGATAACCTGTCAACATGTCCGACGCCTCGATCGCCAAGCCCAGAGCCACCCGGATGGACGCGGCCGACCGCCGCGAACTCGTCCTCGACGCCGCGACACAGGCGTTCGCACGCGGGGGTTACGCCGGAACGAGTACCGACGCAGTGGCGAAACTGGCCGGCGTATCGCAGCCGTACGTGGTCCGTATGTTCGGAACCAAGGTCGAATTGTTCCGGCTCGTGTTCCAACGCTCCATCGACGGCATCATGACGGCGTTCGACCGAGTCCTGGCTTCGGGCCCCCTCGACCCGGCCGACGACCGGACCTGGGCCGACCTCGGGGGTGCCTACGCCGACCTGGTGGCCGATCGCGACCTGTTGATGGTCATGATGCACGGGTTCGGCGCAGGGGCGGTACCCGAGATCGGCCGGCAGGCCCGAGAAGGAATGGGCGCGATCTACAGCCAGATCCGCAACGGAACGGGCTGTTCGGAAGATCAGGCACGCGCGTTCATCGCGCACGGAATGCTGCTCAACGTCCTGATGTCGATGCAGGCACCGGAGCATCCCGAGGACAGCGCTGGACTGCACGAGATGACGATGTGCGCGTTCGGGACGAAGCTCGTTCCGACCGATCCCGGAGCGCTGTGACGATCAGGGACGCATCTCGTACCGACCGTCGTACGAGACGACCTCGTTCCAGACCGTCTCGAAACGGCCTTCGTCGACCACCGGCTTGCGAATCGCATCCAGAGCCCACTGTTGTTGTGCAGCAGTCGACGACGGCTTCCCGTACAGCGCGACGGCGTAACCGGAGAAGTCCCTGATCTGGAAATCGAAGATCTGGTCCATCATCTCGGTCGAGATCTCGTCGGCCTGCTCGAGCAGAAGGTGACCGTAGACGACGAGCGAGAACAGGTGGCCGACCACGAGCAGGAAGTCGAGGTCCTTCTGCTGCGCTTCGTCGGGCGCGCACTCGGCGAGAAACGCCCTGAACGCCTGCGCCTGCTCGTAGAACCGTCCGACATTGGGGATACCGGAGTGCTTCCGGTACACCGGATTCCAGTCGTGGAACCGCACCGAACTCGCACCCCTTGCCGGGCCCTGAGCGAAGAAGAAGCTGTCGTCCACCGGCTCGGTCCGAGTGCCGACATCGGGGTAGTCGGTGGGCGAGAACATGTAGGCAGGCATGAACTTGAGCATCAGGGCGACGTTGACGTGCACGGTGCCCTCGAGTTTGGGAAGTGTTCCGATCAACTGGGCTGCCTCACGGAAGTAGGTGTTCTTCTCGTACCCCTTGGCCGCGATGACGTCGTGCAACAGACGGACGACCGTTTCGCCCTCCGAGGTGACCTTGGCCTTGGTCATCGGATTGAACAGGAGGTAGCGCCGATCCTCGGCTCCCGCGCCGCGGAAGTAGTCCAGCGCCCGAGCACTGAACAGCTTCATGGCGATCAGACGCGAGTAGCCGTCGACGAATGCGCTGCGCACGTGCGGGAAGTCGGTGACGCGATTGCCGTACAGAATTCGGTTGTTCGCGTGCGTGATCGCCTCGTAGAACGCGTGCTCGCAGATGCCGATGGAGCCGGTGCAGAGGTTGAATTTGCCGACGTTGACCGTGTTCAGCGCGGCCGAGAACGCATCGGAACCGGTGTGCAGGATGTCCTGCTGCCGGACGGGGTAGTTCTCGAGCGCGAACGTGCTGACGTACATCTGCCCGTGGACGACGCTCTCGCGAAGCCGGTAGGCCGGATGCGAGCTGTCGGCCACGAAGAACACGTACGAATCGGGTCCGTCCACGTCGGTGCGTCGGCCGAACACCGAGACCATGCCCGCAACGTTGCCGTTTCCGATGTAGTACTTCTCCCCCGACGCGGTGAACTCGAGCTCGGAATCCTCGGACGCGGGCGTCAACAGCATGTCCGTGGAGTAGACATCGGCTCCGTGTGCGCGCTCGGACAGTCCGAACGCCATCACCCCGCCGCGGTCCAGCTCGCGTGCGGCGCGGCGTTTGGCGTCGTCGTTGGCACTCATCCAGATGGGGCCCAGACCCAGCACGGTGACCTGCCAGGTGTACCAGTAGGCCAGTCCGTAGAACCCGAGAACCTCGCTCAGGGCAGCGTTGCGTGCAGCGTCCCACCGCGTGTTCGGCGATCCCTCCGCGTACGCGGCGGGCGTGGAGAAGGTCGCGAACAGCTTCTTCTCGGCGACGAATTCGAGAAAGTCGGCCGGCCAGACGCTGTCCAGATCGTCGGCCAGGAGTCTGCCCTTGCCGCGACTTTCGAACCACTCGATCAGTGCGCGCAGTTGTCGGCGAGATTCCTCGTCCAGTTCGGCCGGACCGAACGTTGTCGGATCGAACAGCGAATACTGAGCCACGGTGTGACCTCTCCTAGTCGGTGACCCGAAGCTACCAGCGGGTAACCGACCGCGCAGAAAGATCGCGAGACTGTCCTACGGCGTGCGCCGCACGGCCTCGACGATCCCCTCGACCGCCGAGTCGATGTCGAGTTCGCGACTCTCACCGGTGAAGCGATCACGGATCTCGACCTTGCCGTCGGCCCAACCCCGGCCGAGAACGACCACCAGCGGAACACCGATCAGTTCCGAGTCCTTGAACTTCACTCCGGGCGAGGCCTTGCGATCGTCGAACAGCACCTCGATGCCCTGGGAATCGAGTTGGGTCGCAATGGATTCCGCACCCGCTCGCGCAGCGTCGTCCTTGTTCGCGATCACCAGGTGGACATCGGCAGGTGCAACCTCCGACGGCCACCGCAGACCCTTGTCGTCGTGCATCTGCTCGGCGATCACGGCGACCAGACGCGAGACGCCGACGCCGTAGGAACCCTGAGTCAGGCGAACCGGCTTGCCGGTCTCACCGAGGACGTCGACAGAGAACGCATCGGTGTACTTGTAGCCGAGCTGGAAGATGTGTCCGATCTCGATTCCGCGAGCACTGACGAGCGGTCCACGACCGTCGGGAGACATGTCGCCGTCACGCACCTCGGCTGCTTCGATGGTGCCGTCGGGAACGAAATCGCGACCGGCGACGAGGTTGACCACGTGCTTGCCCTTGACGTCCGCGCCGGTGATCCACGACGTGCCGTCGACCACCCGGGGATCGACGAGGTACCGAACTCCGTTGGCCTGCAAGGCACGAGGCCCGATGTACCCCTTGACGAGGAACGGATTGGCCGCGAAGTCCGCGTCGGTGAGCAGAGCGAATTCGGCAGGCTCGAGTGACGCTTCGAGGCGCTTCTCGTCCACCTCGCGGTCACCGGGCAGGCCGATGGCGAGCAGTTCCCACTCCCCTTCGGCGCCCCGCACCTTGAGCAGGATGTTCTTGAGTGTGTCCGCGCCGGTGACGGTGCGTCCGAGATCTGCGGAGTTGGCCCACTCCACCAGGGTCGCGATGGTGGGGGTGTCGCCGGTCTCGTGATCGACGGCAGCGGGCTGCCCTTCGATCGGCAGCGGCGCAGGTGCCGGCGTGGTGACGGCCTCGACATTGGCCGCGTATCCCGACTCGATGCAGCGCACGTAGGTGTCCTCACCGATGTCGCTCTCGGCCAGGAATTCCTCGGAGGCGCTGCCTCCCATGGCACCGGACGTCGCGGCGACGATGACGTAGCTGACCCCGAGGCGGGCGAAGATGCGCTGGTACGCCTCACGGTGGGCGGCGTAGGACTTCTTCAGTCCGTCCTCGTCCATGTCGAAGGAGTACGAGTCCTTCATCACGAACTCGCGGCCACGCAGAATGCCGGCGCGGGGACGCTCTTCGTCGCGGTACTTGGTCTGAATCTGGTAGAGCGTGACCGGCAGGTCCTTGTACGAGTTGTACTCGGCCTTGACCGTCAGCGCGAACAGTTCCTCGTGCGTGGGGCCGAGCAGCATGTCGTTGCCCTTGCGATCCTGCAACCGGAACAGGGCGTCGCCGTATTCGGTCCACCGATTGGTGGTCTCGTACGGCTCGCGCGGCAGCAGTGCGGGCAGGGATATCTCCTGCGCACCGATGGCGTTCATCTCCTCGCGCACGACACGCTCGACCTGCCGAAGCACCCGCAGACCCAGCGGCAACCAGGAGTAGACGCCCGGCGCGATACGGCGGACGTAACCGGCGCGGACCAACAACTTGTGACTGTCGACCTCGGCGTCGGCCGGGTCGTCGCGAAGGGTACGAAGGAACAACTGCGAAAGACGGGTGATCACAGGTTGTCAGACTAGTCGCTCACGCAGTGCCTGTGAGCAGGCGGCCGTGCAGTGAGTAGCCTCGAGCCCGTGCTGATTCTGCTGCCTCCCTCCGAGACGAAGTCCGACGGCGGTTCCGGAGCACCCCTCGATCTGGACCGCCTGTCGTTGCCCTCGCTGACGCCGCTTCGCCGAAAGCTCGCCGACGCGCTGGTGGAACTGTCCAGCGACGTCGACGCATCGATCACGGCGCTCGGCCTCGGCCCCACTCAGGTCGACGAGATCGAACGCAACGCCCGGTTGTGGACCTCACCCACCACCCCTGCGCTGCAGCGGTACACCGGCGTGCTCTACGACGCCCTCGACGCGGCGTCGTTCACCCGTGCCGGTCGGGCCAGAGCGAACGCGAGGCTGTGGATCGGCTCGGCACTGTTCGGGGCCGTCCGTGCCTCCGATCCGATTCCGTCCTACCGTCTCTCCGGTGGCTCGACCGTTCCGAATTTCGGAACGCTGCGATCACATTGGAAGCCCGAACTCTCCGATGCCATCGACGCCGAGGACGAGGGGATCGTCGTCGACCTGCGATCGGGCACCTATCAGCAACTCGGTCCCGTCCCGGGCGCGATCACCGCAACGGTGCTCACCGAGAAGCCCGACGGCAGCCGATCGGTGGTGAGCCACTTCAACAAGCATCACAAGGGTCTGCTGGCACGCGCATTGACCCTGACCACCGCCGAGCCGAAGGACGTGAAAGCTGTTGCGCGCGTTGCATCCAAGGCCGGCCTTCGGGTCGAAGTGGCGTCGAGCACCGAATTGATCGTGCTCACCGAATGAACGACATTCCGGGACTGCTCCGCCTCGGTGCCGACGCATCGGTCGGCAAGACCAGGAGCCAGCGCGTCGCCGACGACGTCGCGGATCGGCTGGTGTCGATGGACGCGACCGAACTCGGCTCTCGGGCGCTGACGAACATGATCGAGGCGATGTACGAAAACGGCTGGCAGCCCATGGATCTGGTGCATGTCGTGCGGCGTCAGCACACGGTGGCCGTCGCCGATCTCGCTGCCGCGGTGCTGCTGCATCAGGCCGACCTCACCGACGCCGATGCACGGGCCCCGCAGGACTGGGTGGATCAGATGTCCACGATCTGTGAGCAGTTCCCCAAGGTTGCGGCGCGGGTGGAGGCCACGCCCGATTTCCTGACCGCGTACCTGGCCTCCTCGGGTAAGTCCGATTACATCGCAGCCAGTGATCAGTGGCTCGACGTGCTCACCCTGCTCGGCCGATGGCAGACGCTGCCCCGGTGGCCTCGACTCGGCCCCAAGCCGTCCCAATGGCCGCGCACTCGTCCCACGGTGACCGGTGTCGCCGGTACCGACTCACCGAACACCAAGATGCTGAGCAAGATTCGCGGACTGCTGGCCAAGGCCGACGCCACGGATTTCGAGGAGGAGGCCGAGACACTGACGGCCAAGGCGCAGGAGTTGATGACGCGCTACTCCATCGACACCATGTTGCTCTCTCAGGGCCACATCGACATTCACGGCCGACGGGTACATGTCGACGGCCCCCATGCGCCCGCCAAGGCGCAACTCCTGCACGTCGTCGCAACCGCCAACCGCGTCAAGGCGATCTGGGATCCGGAGTTCGCCGTCGCAACCCTGGTCGGGGCTCCGGTGGACGTGGAACAGACCGAGTTGCTGTTCACCTCGCTGCTGGTTCAGGCAACGCGCGCCCTCGGGCATTCACCGCAGGCGAAGAAGCGCAGGAAAGCCGGATCGGCGGCGTTCGGCAAGGCGTTTCTGTACGCCTATGCCGTCCGCATCGGAGACCGCCTCACCGATGCCGACGCGCTCGCACTCGAAGAGGCTCGTCACGAATCAGGTGATCTGCTACCGATTCTCGCCGCGCAGACCGTCGCCGTCGAAGCCGAGTTCGATCGACTGTTCCCGACGGCGAAGCCGATGCGCGGCCCCCGCCTGGACGCCGAGGGCTGGGATTCGGGGCAGGCTGCGGCGGATCGAGCGGACCTCTCGCGCTGAGGTGTTCGAGTCCACCGCTCGTACGCAAGGCAAAATGGTTCCGTGCCCGAAACTCTCGACGACATCATGACCCGTACGTCCGATCTGCTGACCGACCGCGACATGGCCGCCCTGTCCACTCTGATGGCCGAGCTGTCGACCACCGATGCGGTGCGCATGCTCGAGCGGGTCGACTCGTCTCGACGAGCGGTGTTGTTTCGTCTGCTGCCGAAGGACGAAGCGGTCACGGTCTTCGAGCGGTTCGACGCCACCGTTCGCGGCGAGTTGTTCGAGAGTCTTCGCAGTGACGATGTGATCGCTCTGTTCGAGGATCTCGACCCCGACGACCGTGTCGAACTGCTCGACGAACTCCCCTCCAACGTGGCACATCGACTGTTGGTTGGCCTGTCTCCCGACGAGCGCGCGCTCACCGCCCCCATGCTGGGGTACGAGCGCGGGTCGGTCGGTCGCCGCATGAGCCCGGAGTTCGTTCGGCTGCGCAGTGCCGCGACCACTGCCGACGCACTCGATGCCGTGCGACGCACCGGCTCGGACGCCGAGTCGGTGTACCTGTTACCGATCACCGACGATCACCGAACTCTGCTGGGGGTGGTGACCCTCGCCGATCTGGCGACTGCGGCACCGACCACTCCCGTCGGGGAGCTGTACTCGGATCATCCGGTGGTCAAGGCCGATTCGTCGGCGGAGGAAGCCGCCCGACTGTGCTTCGAGCACCGCAGTCCTGCAGTGGTCGTGGTCGATTCCGAGCAACGGCTGATCGGCATTCTCACACTCGAGCAGTCGTCACGAATCCTGGAAGAAGCCGAGGACGAGGATGCTGCCCGCGCCGGCGGCTCGGAGCCGCTGCGCAGACCGTATCTGTCGACGCCTGTGCTGTCCATCGTTCGCTCCCGCGTGGTGTGGTTGCTGGTGCTGGCCCTGTCGGCGATCCTCACGGTGCAGGTGCTCGAGATCTTCGAGCACGCGCTCGCCGCCGTCGTCACTCTCGCGCTGTTCATTCCGCTGCTGACCGGAACCGGCGGCAACACCGGCTCGCAGGCCGCGACCACCGTCACGCGGGCACTCGCGCTCGGTGACGTGCGACCGCGAGACATAGCCGCGGTGCTGTTTCGCGAGATTCGGGTCGGAGCGACGATGGGTGCGATGCTCGGCACCCTCGGCTTCGTGATCGCAGGACTCGTCTACGACTGGCACCTCGGGCTCGTCATCGGTACGACGCTGTTGTCGATCTGCACACTCGCAGCCACTGTCGGCGGAGCGATGCCGCTGATCGCCAGGAAGATCGGTGTCGACCCGGCGGTCTTCTCGACACCCTTCATCTCCACCTTCTGCGACGCGACGGGATTGATCGTCTACTTCCTCATCGCCAAGGCCGTCCTCGGCGTGTGATCGGCGCTGCTCGTTACCCCTTCTGGGCGTTTTCCTGAGCGGCCTGGGCCTGTGCGACCTGCTGCGGGGTGAAACGAATGAACACCGCAGCGATTCCCGCGACCACGGCGCAGACGGCGCAGCAGAACAGCGCGAACATGTAGCCCGAGCTCAACGCATCGAGCTGGGTGTCGTTCATCAGCGTCGCCGGTCCGGAAATGCCGCCCAACGACAGGGTGCGGGAGGTCACCAGCGCGCCGATCACGGCCAGCGCCAAGGGCCCGCCGAGGGTCTGAGCAACCAGGGCGATGGCGGTCAAGGGGCCGATCTCGGTGGGGCTCACTCCGGCGATGGCGCACAGCGGGAGCGGCACGACCGTCAGGCCGACGCCGAATCCGATGCCGATGACGGGGAAGAACAGTCCGGGGAAGTACGACGAGTCCGCGTTCATGGTCGCAACCGACACCATCAGCCAACCGACCATGATGACGGCGCCGCTCAGAATCAGCCACCGTGGGGCGATGCGCGTCACCAGCTGCGAGGCCAGGAATGCGGCGGCACCGAGGCCGAAGGCGAACGGCACGAACGCCAGGCCCGCGTGCAACGGGCTGTATCCCAGGATGTCCTGAACGAACAGTGCCACGTACGCGGCGAGGCAGAACATCACCCCACCGGCGAAGAAGATGGCCACGAACGTTGCCACGCGGTCTCGGCTGCCGAACAGCGAGAACGGAAGCAGTGGGTTGTCGGCGCGTCGCTCGACCATCAGGAACAACCCGAGGAACAGCAGGCCGGCGAGCAGCGAGACGATGACGATCGGGTTGGTCCAGCCCAGTTCGGTGCCCTCGCTCAGAGCCAACACGACGCCGGTGCAGCCGAGCGTCGCCAGAATCGCTCCCGGCACATCGAGCGGTAGCCTCGCCCCCACCGTCTCCTGCAGCGACACGACTGCGAGCACCACGATGACGACACCGATAGGCACGTTGATCAGGAAGATCCACCGCCACGACACCTCGGTCAACGCACCGCCGATGATCAGCCCGGCGATGGAGCCGACACCGGTCATGGCCGCGTAGATCGCGATGGCCTGATTTCGAACCGGGCCCGGCGCGAACGTGGTCGCCACCAACGCGAACGCCGTGGGCGACGCCACCGCGGCTCCGACGCCTTGGAGCGCACGAGCCGCTACCAGCGTCGCCTCGTTGACCGCGAGCCCGCACAGCAGGGAGGCGACGGTGAACAGTACGACGCCGGCCAGGAACATCTTCTTGCGGCCGAAGGCGTCGCCGAGTCTGCCGCCCAGGAGCATCAGCCCGCCGAAGGCGAGGGCGTACGAGGTGAGCACCCAGTTGCGTCCGGCATCGGAGAGACCCAGATCGGCCTGCAACGGTGCCAGAGCGAGATTGGCGACGGTGCCGTCGAGCACCACCATCAACTGCAGGCCGCTCAGGACGATGATCGCCAACCCGAACGCGCGGGTCGTCACCGGGTACTTGACCTCGGTGCTGGAGGTATCGGGCATCGATGATTCAGGCACGGGCGTTCACGTTACCGGCGTGTACAGAGAAACCGGCAACGGTTCCGATGACCACGATGGCCGGAGGCCTGATCTCCGCGTCGCGAACAGCATCGGCGACGGTGCTCAGAGTGGCGCGCACTTCGCGCTGGGTGCGCATGGTGCCTTCCTGAACGACGATCACCGGGGTGTCGGACGGCCGACCACCGGCGATGAGAACGTCGGCGAACAGACCGATGCGTTCGACGGCCATCAGCAGCACGATGGTGCCCTTGAGCTTGGCCAGCGCATTCCAGTCCACGAGCGAATCGGGGTGGTCGGGTGCCACGTGGCCGCTGACGACGACGAACTCGTGGGTGACGGCGCGGTGCGTCACCGGTATCCCGGCGGACGAGGGTACCGAGATGGCGCTGGTGATTCCGGGCACCACCGTGACCGGGATTCCCTCGGCGGCGAGCGCTTCGAGTTCTTCGTATCCCCGACCGAACACGTAGGGGTCGCCGCCCTTGAGCCGGACGACGAACTTGCCTGCCTTCGCTCCGTCGATCAGCGCCTGGTTGATGGCCTGCTGCGCCATCGCGCGGCCGTACGGAATCTTCGAGGCGTCGATGACCTCCACGTGCGGACCCAATTCGGCGAGCAGCTCGGGCGGTGCGAGCCGATCGGCCACCACGACGTCGGCGTAGGCGAGCAACCTGCGGCCGCGGACGGTGATGAGGTCCGGATCGCCCGGTCCCCCACCCACCAGTGCCACGCCGGTCAACGGCGCATGCGCAGAATCGGCGACCACACCGGACTGCAGAGCGTCGATCACGGCATTGCGCACCGCGGCCGATCGACGGTGCTCACCGCCGGCGAGGACACCGAGGGTCAGCCCGTCCCATTCGGCCGACGCCGGGGTGACGGCGGTGCCGTCCTTGGCGATATCGGCTCTCACACAGAAGATCCTCGACGCGGTCGCCTCGGCGACGATCGCGATGTTGGTCTCGGCCTCGTCGGTGCAGGCGACGGCGTACCAGGCGTCGGCGAGGTCGCCCTCTCGATAGTCACGCAACTCCATCGTCACCTGTCCGAAGGTCGCCATCGCCTCGACTGCCGGTGTGGCCTCGCGCGTGATGACGTGCACCACGGCACCACAGGAGATGAGCAGTGGCAATCGACGCTGCGCGACGGTGCCGCCACCGACCACGACGACGCGTCGACCTTCCAGATTGAGGCCGACCAGATAGGGAGAGTCAGTCGCGTTCACGAGAGGAAACGCTACCGCGCGCGCTGCACCCGCTTCTCGTCCCATACGGGCTCATCGGATTCGTAGGCCTGACCGGTGCTGCCGAACACGAGGAATCGGTCGAAGCTGCGGGCGAACCACCGGTCGTGCGTCACGGCGATCACGGTGCCGTCGAACGCGGCGATCGCGTCTTCGAGTGCATCGGCAGACATGAGGTCGAGGTTGTCGGTCGGCTCGTCCAGCAGCAACAGGGTGGCACCGGACAGTTCGAGCAGCAGAATCTGCACGCGCGCCTGTTGGCCGCCGGAGAGGTTGTCGTAGGACTGCTCGGCGGCTCGGGCCAGACCGTAGCGGTCCAATGCCCGTCCTGCGGCCTCGCGGCCCATACCGTCACGATGTTCGTTGCCCATGTGCAAGATGTCGAG
Organism: Rhodococcus sp. 06-470-2; assembly: GCF_002258235.1. Taxonomy (NCBI): domain Bacteria; kingdom Bacillati; phylum Actinomycetota; class Actinomycetes; order Mycobacteriales; family Nocardiaceae; genus Rhodococcus; species Rhodococcus sp. 06-470-2. The sequence goes on from NZ_NOYB01000032.1 coordinate 475,761, forward strand.
CAGCGTGTTGCCCGCGAGATCCGGACGAGTGTGGGTCTGCGCGAACAGACCGGGCCGGACGCGAGCGCCGAGCACCGCGGTGCCGGTGTGCGGAACCGGATCGAGTGCCAGTTCCTGAACCGGCTCGTGCTCCTTCTCGGGATCGGTGCCACCGTTGGCCAGCAACCTGAGGAAATGCGATTTACCGGAACCGTTGGAGCCCAACACCGCAACGCGGTCGCCGTACCAGATCTCGGTGTCGAAGGGCTTCATCAGTCCGGTCAGTTCCAGCGCCGTACACACCAACGCGCGCTTGGCTGTTCGGCCGCCACGCAGCCGAACGGTGACGTGCTGCTTCAGCGGCACCGCCTCGGGCGGCCCGGCCTCCTCGAACTTGGCCAACCGAGTCTGCGACGCGTGGTAGCGAGCAGCGACGCCGTCGTTGAACTTGGCCTTCTCTCGCAGGCGCAGCACCAGCGCCCGAAGTTTGACCAGTTCCTCGTCCCACCGCCGTCGTAGTTCGTCGAGCCGAGCATTCCGGTCCTCACGCGCGGCGTGATAGGTCGCGAACCCGCCGCCGTGCACCCACGAGGTGGCCCCGCTGACGCCCGGTTCCAGCGTCACGATCCGGTTCGCGGCGTTGGCGATGAGTTCCCGGTCGTGGCTGATGAACAGGACGGACTTGTCGGAGTCGCGGATGGTCGCTTCGAGCCAGCGCTTGCCCGGCACATCGAGGTAGTTGTCCGGCTCGTCGAGAAGGAGCAGATTGTCCGAGCCGGCGAACAGAGCCTCGAGCACGAGACGCTTCTGCTCGCCGCCACTGAGGGTCGACGCAGCGCGCCACTTCGCGCGGTCGAACGGCATTCCGAGTGCAGCAGTGGTGACCTTGTCCCAGAACGGTTCGAGGTCGTAACCGCCGACGTCACCCCAATCCGAGAGGGCCTGCGCGTATTTCATCTGGGTCTTCTCGTCGTCGACCTCGATCATCGTGTTCTCGGCGGCGTCGAGGGCCGCAGCGGCCGTCTGCACCGCCGGCGACGCAACCGACAGCAGCAGATCACGAACGGTCGAGTCGTCTCGCAGCTGACCGACGAATTGCCGCATCACCCCGAGCGAGCCCGAGCTCGACACCGATCCTTCGTCGGGGGTCTCGTCCCCCGCGATGATCCGCGTCAGTGTCGTCTTGCCGGTTCCGTTGGGACCGATCAACGCCGTCTTGGCACCGTCGCCGACGCGAAACCCGACACCGTTGAGCAGCTGCCGTCCGTCGGGCAGGAAGTAGACGATGTCGTTCAGTTCGAGGTGGGCCACAACGAACCAGCCAACCTCATCGGCCCGGCGATGGCCAATCGTTTACTCGTCCGCTAGGCGAGGGCCAGGACCGACGTCTCGGTGAGCACCTGTTTGCCCGCATCGTCGACGTGCGCGTGGTGCACCCGCAACCGAGCCGAGTCGCCGTGCAGGGTCAGCAACATGACACCGTTGTCGAACCAGGGGCCCGCCTCGGCCTCCCACTCGACACCGGACGGGCCCACGTGTGCCGCCCGCGCCAGCTTCGACAGAATGCGGGCAGCGGGACGTTTGATGGCCAGCTTGTTGACGGCGCGAATCGGCAGATCGAGCGGATTGCGGAACGGCGACATGGTCAGCTGATACGTGGCCGGTACCTCGCGCCCGCCGACCCCGAAGTCCGCGTTCGCCACGTACGAGCAGTGCACGTCGCCCGAGAGCCACATGATCGAGGCGGGTGTGTTCTCGCCGCGAGAGAGCTCACGCGTCAACGCCGCCATGTCGTTGAAGGAGTTGGTGAAGGCCGCCCAGTGTTCGAGGTCGAGGCCGATCCGCATCTTCTCGGCAACCTTCGCCGACACCGAGCCCCAACTGCCCTGTGCCACGGCCTCGTTCCACTGTTCGAGGTAGTGCAGGGCGGGCAGCATGAGGTAGGGCAACGACGACCCGAACAGCAGATGTCGCGGGGTCTTCTCGAGTGCGCGCTCGCGTACCCACGCCCACTCCTTCTCGTCGACCATCTCTCTGTTGTTCGGATCCAGATTCCGCGAGCACCGCGAGTCGATCATGATCAGCCGCGTGTCGCCGAAATCTCGGTAGAAGCTCCATCGTCCGGTCTCGGGCCTGCGGTCGACACGTAACGCGAAGTCGGCCAACAGCTTCTCACGCTCGGCGTCGGTGTCGGCAGACCGAACTGCGGCGTACATCTCGTCCTGCGCCAGCTCCTTGGGCGAGAGGTTGCCCAGGTGCTGGTACACCCAGTACGACGAGTACGCGCCGACCACACGATCGTTCCACCACGGCCGTGTCACGATGTCCCGACGCCAGGAGGCCGACGAGTTCCAGTCGTCGCGCAGATCGTGGTCGTCGAGGATCATGCACGACGGGATGCTCGCCATCAGAGTCCGTACCGGCTCGAGTCCCCACGATTCCCGGTACAGCCAGGAGTACTCCTCGAAATCGCAGATCTCGTTCTCCGCGTCGGTACCGATGGCGCTCTGCGGTCCCTCGCCCGAGCTTCGGCGCGCCTGGAGTCGTTCGACGATCTCCGGGGACGGGTCGTCGGCGTAGACCTGGTCACCGAGGAGCAGCAGCGCCTGCGGCCATCGACTCGGATCCTGCTCGATCAGCGCGTTGCCCAGCCCGGCCAAGGCGTCGGCCCCGATCTGCTTCAAGGACTCGTCGCTGTAGTTGTCACCGCGCCGACACGAGCCGAAGGCCAACGTGACGGGTCCCTCGGCGTCGACGGTGTGGATGGCAGCCGTCCGACCTTCCGGGGGCCACACGCGACGCTCGTCGACGAACACCTCGTAGTTCACGGTTGCGTTGGCCGGCAGTCCTTCGAGCGGTACCAGCGCGTAGTGGTGGCCGTGCACTCCCCACGTTCGTTCGGAACCCCGGACGCCGGCGTCGGTGACCACGGAAACCGTCGACGATTCGGCCATCTCGAACCACAGGGTCGCCGTCTCGGTGCCGACGTACCGGACGATCGGGCCGAGCAGGACGATGCTGTCGGAAGTCATTGGATCCACATTGCCTGCGTCGGCCCGCTTTCGCCAGTCGGTGGCGCGGATCGGTCCTCAGGAACGGGCCGCGACCACGACCTTTCCCCGTACGTGTCCGGTCTCGAGCAACCGGTGTGCTTCGCGGAGCTGCTCGGCGTCGATCGGAGAGAGGACCGTCGTCGCGGTCGTACGCACCGAACCCGCATCGACGAGTTCGGCCACCCTGGTCAGTAGCTCGTGCTGACGAATCAGATCCGCAGTCTCGTGCATCGGGCGAGCGAACATGAATTCCCAGTGCCAGGAGATCGCCTTCGTCTTCAGCGGGAGAACGTCGAGTGTCTCGGGATCGTCGATCGCCACTATCTGTCCGAACGGCGTCAACAGGTCTGCATAGATCTCGACCTGGCCGGCGGAATGTGCAGTGAACACGTAGTCGATGCCGTCCGGTGCCACTCGGCGTACTTCGTCGCGAAGATCGCGGTGGTGATCGACCACCTCGGCTGCTCCGAGAGAACGAACCCACTCCACCGCGTCCTCACCCGCTGCCGTCGCGATCGCGCGCACACCAGGAACCAGGGTCCGAAGTAGTTGCAGCACAACAGATCCCACACCTCCGGTGGCACCGACCATCAGCAAGGTTCCGGTGGTCTCGGCAGTGATGCGGAGCTTGTCGAACAGTCCTTCCCATGCGGTGATCACGGTCAGCGGTAACGCCGCGGCCTGTGCGAAATCGAGGGTCGTCGGTTTCTTCGCCACGATGCGTTCGTCCACCGCATGGAACTGCGAGTCGGTCCCGGGTCGGCCGATGTCTCCCGCGTAGTAGACCTCGTCCCCCGGCGCGAACATGGTGACGTCGGCACCGACAGCGCGCACCACACCAGCGGCGTCGAACCCGAGCACCTTCGGCTCGCCCTGTGGATCGTTGCCGGCCCGGACCTTGACATCGACCGGGTTCACCGACACGGCTCGCACCTCGACCAGCAGGTCTCGCGGCCGCACGGCGGGCACGTCGACGACCACATCGGTGAGGCTGGCGGGGTCGTCGATCGGAAGCGAGCGGGTGTAGGCAACGGCTGTCATCGTCTCGGTCATACCTACAGGATGGCCCGAACCCCCGGTCCACCGTCAAGGCAGAGCTCGACCACGGCAACGGTGACACCGGCCGAACCGAACCTGGGCACCGTCAACTTCGTCGAACCGCCGGCCAGCAATGCCGCCGCCTCGGCGACGCTGGCACTTCCGACGGCACGGAGCACCCGAACCGATGTCGTCGGCGTGACGACGGTCGACAGTTCCCTCGCCGAGTAGGTCACTCCCCGAACCCCCATGCTCGACGCCACCGCCGCCACCAGTTCTGCTTTCCGGTCGATCGAGGCGATGGCCTCGACACGCCAGTCCGGTTGCAGCACCGTGGCGATCGCGGCCACGACGGCGGCGGAGCCGACGCCGGCTCGGGCACCGATTCCGACGACCACCCGCATCTCGCGACCTCTCTTACACGCGCGCGTAATCGACGGCGGCCGAGACGAATCGGGTGATCGACTCGGAATTGCCTGCGGCGTGGGTGTGCAGATACGACGCGTGGACGCCGCCCTGCACGAAGCCCTCGCGCACTGCAGTTCTGCCGTCGGGGTTCTGCCTGTGCCAGCCCCAGGCGGCCGGCACCGCCTCGCGCACGTCCCTGGATCGGTTCGTTCCTGCAGGCTCCACTCCCACGACGAGCTTCGTGCGATGGAACTCGTGGCCGGTGACGCGGGTACCGGCGTCGAACAGTGTCGACGATTCGAGGGCAACCGCGTCGCGGTATCCCAGAGTGAGGGTGTTCCCGAATTCCGCGTCCACATCGACGACCCCGGCCATGGCATGACCGTCCAATCGCCTTGCCAGATACAGCAATCCGGCGCATTCCGCGTGGATCGGTAATCCCTGGGCCGCCGCGGCTCGAATGTCGGCGAGCAACACCTCGTTCGCCGACAGTGCGGCTGCGTGTTCCTCCGGGAATCCGCCGGGAAGTACGACTCCTGCTGTGCCGGTGGGCAATCCGTCACGCAACGGGTCGAACACGGCCACATCGGCCCCGGCCGCGCGGAGCAGTTCGACGTGTTCGGTGTAGCCGAAGGTGAATGCCGGTCCACCCGCCACCGCTATCACGGGCGATCCCTCGCAGGTGCGTACCTCGTCCTCCGGGGACCACTGCGGCGCGGTCACCGACGATCGAGCCAGTGCGCTCACTGCCTCGATGTCGACGAATCGGGAGACCAGGGCGCTCATCGCGTCCACGGCATCGGTTGCGGCACCACCGTGTTCGACCGCGGTGATCAGCCCCAGGTGCCGTGACGGGACGACCAGTTCGCTCATGCGCGGCAGCGCGCCGAGTACCGGAACACCCACCCGTTCGCACGCTTGACGCAGCACGTCCTCGTGCCGCTGACTGCCGACGCGATTGAGAATCACACCGCCGATGCGGACGCTGGCGTCGAACGTCGAGAACCCGTGCAGCACAGCGGCGAGCGACTGACTGTGCCCGCGGGCGTCCACCACCAGGATCACCGGCGCACCGAGCATCGCGGCCACCCGTGCGGTCGATCCCTCGGCAGACGCCTCCCCCGGGCCGCTCATGTCGATCTTGCCGTCGAACAGTCCCATGACGCCTTCGACGACCGCGATGTCGCAGCCTCGACTGCCGTGTCGGAACAAGGGTCCGATGCGGTCGGCACCGACCATCACGGCGTCGAGGTTGCGGCCGGGGAGCCCGGCGGCGAGCGAGTGATAACCGGGGTCGATGTAGTCCGGCCCCACCTTGAACGGGGCGACGGTGCGGCCGGCGCTGCGCAGCGCACCCATCAGCCCGGTCGCCACCGTCGTCTTCCCGCTGCCCGACGCGGGGGCCGCAATGACCACGGCGGGGCACGACGCGCTCACCATTCGATGCCTCGCTGCCCCTTGCGTCCCGCGTCCATAGGGTGCTTGACCTTTGCCATCTCGGTCACGAGATCCGCGGCCTCGATCAGCTCATGGGGCGCATCCCGTCCGGTGATGACGACGTGTTGGTTGCCCGGTCGATGGGTCAGAACCTCGACCACCTCCGCGACATCGACCCAACCCCACTTGAGCGGGTAGGTGAACTCGTCCAACACGTAGAAGCGGTGTGACTCCTGCTCGATCCGCCGGGCGATCTCCCGCCAACCCTCTGCTGCCGCCTCGGCGTGGTCGACGTCGCTGCCCTTCTTGCGGGTCCACGACCACCCCTCGCCCATCTTGTGCCATTCGACGGCTCCGCCGACCCCGGTGCTCTCGTGCAGATCGCCGAGTGTGCGAAACGCCGCTTCCTCCCCGACCTTCCACTTGGCGCTCTTGACGAACTGGAACACTCCGACGTCGAATCCTTGATTCCAGGCCCGCAACGCCATCCCGAATGCGGCCGTCGATTTGCCCTTGCCCGGTCCGGTGTGCACCGCGAGCACGGGCAGATTGCGGCGCTGACGCGTCGTGAGGCCGTCCTGCGGAACGGTTCCGGGAGCCGGTACACCCTGAGGCATCGCGTACTCCTACGCCGCTGCGCGAACGACAGCGGCGACCTGCTCGGCCGACAGGTCCGCGAGGGCCACGTAGCCACCGCCGAGGCACGCCGCGAAATCGGCAGCGAGTCCGAGGCGGACCATTCCCGATTCACAGTCCACCACGACGGAGGCGATCTTGTCCGACGCGATGCGCCGGGCGGCAATGCGGGCCCGGCCGACCGGATCGGTACCGCCGGTGGCCCGTCCGTCGGTGAGCGCGACCAGCAGAGCGCGGCGCAGCGGATCTCGAACACGCTCTCGCAGAACGAGTTCACGCGCTTGCAGAAATCCCTGCGCCAGTGGCGACCTACCGCCGGTCTTCATCTTCCGCAATCGAGTGACGGCCACGTCCACCGACGACGTCGGTGGCAGTACGGTCTCGGCTTGCGTGCCGCGCACGGTGATCACGGCAACCTTGTCGCGGCGCTGATACGCATCGCGCAGCAGCGACAGCACCGCACCGGTCACCGCGGAGAGCCGATCTCGCGCAGCCATCGATCCCGAGGCGTCGACGACGAAGACGATCAGGTTGCCTTCACGCCCCTCCTTGATCGCGCCCCGCAGGTCCGCGGGCTCGAGCTTCAACCGGCCGGCGGTGCGGCCGCGTACGACCTGCTGCTCGGCCGCGGCGAAGAGGGTGCCCACCAGGTGCAGACCTCTGCCTGGCTCGACAGTGGGCCGTACCGACCGTCCGTGCGAGGACCGCGACCGCGACCGTCGGCCGGGCGCGCCCTCGCCCACTCCTGGAACCTCGAGCAACCGCGCTCTGAACTGTGCTCCCGGCGTGCCCGCCTGCTTCTCGCTGCCGGCACCCGAGGACGGCGGTGGTTGCTTCGACTCGTCGCGTGAATCGGAGGACTCGGAGTCGGAGGACTGGGACTGGGACTGGGACTGGGACCCATCGTCGGGGGCCTCGGGCTCGGGCGCTCCCCCGCCGTCGGGATCGGGCTCCGGGTCGGGTTGTTGCTCGGCCTGTTCCGCAGCGTCGCGCATGGCGTCGTCCAACTGCTTGTCGTCGATTCCCGGCTCGTCGAAGGGGTCGCGCCGACGCCGGTGCGGCAGAGCCAGTTCGGCGGCGATTCGCACGTCCTCCTCGGCCACCTCGCTCGCTCCTCGCCAGGCGGCGTGCGCGGACGCGGTACGTGCCAGCACCAGATCGGCGCGCATACCGTCGACGTCGAAGGAGGCACACAGCGCGGCGATACGACGAAGTTCCTTGTCGCTCAACACCACATCGTCGAGAATCTTCCGGGCGGCCAGAATCTGCTCGGCCACGGCGATGTCGTCGTTGCGGAATTCTGCGGCGAACGCGTGCGGATCACGCTCGTAATTCATCCGGCGGCGGACGACGTTCATGCGGACGTCCACGTCCCGTGATGCCGTCACCTCAACTGCCAGACCGAACCGGTCGAGCAGCTGCGGGCGCAGCTCACCCTCCTCGGGATTCATCGTGCCGACGAGTACGAATTGTGCAGGGTGAGAATGAGATACACCGTCACGCTCGACGTGCACCCGGCCCATCGCGGCCGCGTCCAGCAGCACGTCGACCAGATGATCGTGCAGCAGGTTCACTTCGTCGACGTAGAGAACACCACGGTGCGCGGCCGCGAGGAGACCGGGTTGAAATGCACGTTCGCCGTCGCGCAGAACCTTCTCGAGGTCGATGGACCCCACCACTCGGTCCTCGGTTGCCCCCACTGGAAGTTCGACGAGTTTCGCCGGGCGCGAGCCGTCCTCGTCGTCCACGGCGGGCAGTAGGGTCGCGAGCGCGCGCACCACCGTCGATTTCGCGGTGCCCTTTTCTCCTCGAACCAGTACGCCGCCGATACCGGGGTGTACGGCGCACAGAATCAGCGACAACCTCAGCTGATCCTGACCGACGATCGCACTGAACGGATATCCCGGTTCGGGAACACTCCCATTTCGCTGCACAGCCAATTCCCTTCGTGCCCGGAGTTCCGCGCCGGACGTTCGGTCGAGATACACGAAGCCGGGCGGCGATCTGGCTGACAGGGGAATCTTCCGATCGAAGAGTCTCCTGAACACAGTGGCGGGACCGCGCCTGATTGACACAGGACTTCTCCGCGACCGACTTCGAACGGAACACTACCGCCGAACGAACGAATGCCACACACGGTGTGGACCGGGTGTGGCATTCGTTCCGGGAGTGGAGCCTGCGGAATGACCCCACTGGTAATCGAGTACTACAGGAGGTCAGGCCTCGCTCCAGGCGGTGCCGCCGCCCCGGCGCATCGGGGTGTGCGGGATGCCGTCCTCTAGAACTTCCTCGCCGTCGGGTAGGAACCCGTGCTTGGCGTACATGTCGACGAGGTAGCTCTGCGCGTTGATCCGGCACGGCGCAGAGCCGACCTCGGCAAGCGCCGCGCGCAGAATTCGCGTGGTGTGGCCCTGTCCCCTGGCGGAGCGTTGCGTGCAGAGCCGGCCGATACGGAACGCCTTCTCGCCGTCGTCGTGCTCCTCGAGCAGGCGAAGGGTGCACACCACTTCGCCGTCCCGTTCGAGCCAGAAGTGTCGCGTCTCGGTCAGTAGGTCACGCCCGTCCAACTCCGGGTAAGCGCATGCCTGCTCGACCACGAACACCTCGACACGCAGCTTCAACAGGTCGTACAACGTGCTGTTGGACAGGTCTAGTGCCCATGATCGTTTGAGAGCTGCTGCTTGCGTATTCATACCTTTTGCTATCACACACCCGAGGGCTGTGCGAGCTCACGAGCATTTTCCAGTTCCAGCGTCTTCGACGTCCAGGCCCAGACCTCGTCGAACAGGGAGCTGTTCTGCGCCAGCTTGACCCCGAGCGAGGGAACCATCTCCTTGAGCTTGGGCTGCCATGCGTCGTACTTGTCGCCGAAGCACCGCTGCAGCACGTCCAGCATGGCCGGAACGGCGGTGGATGCGCCGGGCGATGCACCGAGCAGTCCCGCGATCGTGCCGTCCGCAGCGTTGACCACGGCCGTGCCGAACTCGAGTACGCCGCCGCGACCCTTCTTGCGGATCACCTGCACGCGCTGACCCGCGGTGACGAGCTCCCAGTTCTCGCCGAGCACCGAGGGTGCGAACTCGCGCAGCGTCTCGACACGATCCGCCTGCGACTGAGCCAGCTCACTGACCAGGTACTTGACGAGTCCGAGTTCGGTCACGCCGACTCCGAGCATCGACATCAGGTTGCCGGGCTTGACCGAGCCGGGCAGGTCGGTGATCTTGCCCTGCTTGAGGAATTTGGGCGACCAACCGGCGTACGGGCCGAACAGCAGACCCTGCTGGCCGTTGATCACGCGGGTGTCGAGGTGCGGCACCGACATCGGCGGAGCGCCGACCGACGCCTTGCCGTACACCTTGGCCGAGTGCTGCTCGATCAGTGCCGGATCGGTGCATCGCAACCACTCGCCGCTGACCGGGAAGCCGCCGAATCCCTTGATCTCCGCGATCCCGGACTTCTGCAGCAGGTGCAGTGCGCCGCCGCCTGCGCCGACGAACACGAACTTGGCGTTGACGGTCTTCTTCGCCCCGGTGCGCTGGTTGGCGACATTGACGTCCCAGGTGCCGTCGGACTGCTTGGTGATGTTGCGCACATCGTGCCCGAAGTGCACGGTGCCGCCCGCGGACGACAGGTAGTTGAGCAGCTGCTTGGTCAGCGCACCGAAGTCGACGTCGGTGCCTTCCTGGCTCCAGTTCAACGCCACCGGGTCGGAGAAGTCACGGCCCTTGGCCATCAACGGCAGTCGCGCGGAGAACTCGTCCTTGGAGTCGATGTACTCCATGCCTGCGAACAGTGGGTTGCCCACGAGCGCCTCGTACCGCGCTCGGAGGTACTTCACGTTCTCTTCCCCGTGCACGAAGCTCACGTGCGGAATGGGGTTGATGAAGTTCTTGGCGTCGGAGAGAACACCGGTTTCGATACCGTGTGCCCAGAACTGACGCGACACCTGGAACTGCTCGTTGACGTTGAGCGCCTTGGCGATATCGACGCTGCCGTCCTTGTTCTGCGGCGTGTAGTTCAGCTCGCACAGGGCCGAGTGGCCGGTGCCCGCGTTGTTCCACGCATCGCTGCTCTCGGCTGCGGCCGCGTCGAGCCGCTCGTAGACGTCGATCGACCAGTTCGGCTCGAGCTGACGGAGCAGCGCACCGAGGGTGGCGCTCATGATTCCGGCACCGACCAGAACGACGTCGGTCTTGATCCGCTTACCCTGCTCATCTTTGGACACTGGAGAATCGACTTCCTTGTCTGTCGAGATCTCGGCCGGTGGCGGCATCGACCGAAGAACTCTGTTGTAGAGGGGCTACTCACCCGGTGCGGTCAGGTTACTAGCTGGGCCTACCCCATCGGACACCACGTCAACCCGGTCTCGATTGTGCTCCTCGGACGCCGCTCGCGGCGCCCACTACAGTTGTGATCTGTGACTACCTGGGTGCCCGATGTCCTCGGCGACGGCTACGAACAGACGACCATTCCACTCGGTGACGATCCGGACGGCGAGGGGCAGGTCGAGGCCACTCTCGTGCGGTATCAACCGTCGGGTGCCACGAACGTCGAGCGCGCGGTGATCTACGTCCACGGATTCACCGACTACTTCTTCCAGCGACACATCGCCGAACACTTCGCCGCGATGGGCTACGCCTTCTACGCGCTGGACCTACGCAAGTGCGGACGGTCGCGCCGTGAGGGTCAGACCGCGCACTTCGTGACCGATCTGGCGATGTACGACGCCGAGCTCGACGAGGCTCTCGCCCTGGTCCGCGCCGAACGCGCCGATGCCCCGGTGCTGCTCATGGCGCACTCGACGGGCGGACTCGTACTGCCGCTCTGGCTCAACCGCCTCAACCGCCGAGAAGGCGGGTCGGCCGGCCTCGGCCTGTCGGGCGTCGTGCTCAACAGCCCCTGGTTCGATCTGCAGGGTCCACCGGCGATACGCAGCGTCGGCACCGCAGCGATCGACGTGATCGGACGGTTCCGAGCCAAGGCGCAGGTGCCGGGCAGCGGCCTGGACACCTACGGACTCTCGCTCGCCGCCTCCGAGAACGGCGAATGGGACTACGACCTCGACTGGAAACCGCTCGCGGGCTTCCCCATCACCTTCGGCTGGATCCGCGCTGTCCGCCACGGTCACGCCGAACTGCATCGCGGCCTCGATATCGGCATTCCGTCGCTCATCCTGCGCTCGAAGGTGACGCACTTCTCACGCCGGTACAGCTCCGCGGTCGACGCCGCAGACGCCGTCCTCGACGTCCGCCAGATCGCCCGCTGGGCCGGCTGCCTGGGCGACCGCACCACCATCGTCCCCATCGAGGGAGCCCGCCACGACGTGTTCCTGTCCACCGAGGAGCCGCGCGCGCGGGCCTTCGAGGAAATGGACGAGTGGATCGAGTGGTTGCATCGAAGCGAGGGCACCGACCACGCGTCGGGCAAGGACCACACCGAGAGCGGGCACATCTCATGACCGAGCATTTCGACGTCGCGATCATCGGCTCCGGATCGGGCAACTCCATCGCCGATTCGCGCTTCGAGGACAAGAAGATCGCACTTCTGGAAGAGAACTCGACATTCGGCGGCACCTGCCTCAACGTCGGCTGCATCCCGACGAAGATGTTCGTCTACGCCGCCGAAGTCGCCCGTACGGTGCGTGATTCGTCCAAATACGGTGTCGACGCGCGTGTCGACGCGGTGCGCTGGCCGGACATCGTCGACCGCGTCTTCGGCCGCATCGACCCCATCTCGGAGGGCGGCAAGCGCTACCGCGCCGAAGGCAGCCCCAACGTCACATTGTTCGAGGGCCACGCGAGGTTCGTGGGCCCCCGCACGATCGACACCGGCACCGGCACCGTCATCACGGCAGACCAGGTCGTCATCGCGGCCGGATCCCGGCCGGTGGTGCCGCAGTCCATCGCCGATTCGGGTGTCAGCTATCACACCAACAGCGATGTGATGCGGCTGCCGGAGCTTCCCGAGCATCTGGTGATTCTCGGATCCGGTTACATCGCAGCGGAATTCGCGCACGTGTTCTCCGCGCTCGGCTCGAAGGTGTCGATCGTCGCCCGCAAGGACACCTTGTTACGCGCACTGGACGCCGACATCTCCAAGCGGTTCACCGAATTGGCCCGCGCCAAATGGGACGTCCATCTCGACTCCGGTGAGACCCGTGCCGTCACCGAGGGCGCCCTGCACGGCGTCGAATTGGCCGACGGCACCAAGGTTCTCGGGGACGCGTTCCTGGTGGCCGTGGGCCGCGAGCCGAACGGCGATCGGCTGGATCTGGACACGGCGGGCATCGACATGGACGACGAGGGCCGCATCGTGGTGGACGAGTTCGGCCGCACCACCGCCGAGGGCGTGTTCGCGCTCGGCGACGTCTCCTCGCCCTACCAGCTCAAGCATGTGGCCAACCAGGAAGCACGAGTGGTCCAGCACAACCTGCTGCACGACGCATGGAACGGTGACACCGCCGCGCTGCGCACCAACGACCACCGTTTCGTTCCCGCGGCGGTGTTCACCGATCCGCAGATCGCCGAGGTGGGCATGACCGAGGAACAAGCCCGTGACGCCGGCCTGGACATCACGGTCAAGGTCCAGAACTACGGCGACGTCGCCTACGGCTGGGCGATGGAAGACAGCGAAGGTCTGTGCAAGATCATCGCCGAGAAGGGCACCGGGAAGATCCTCGGCGCGCACATCATCGGCGCTCAGGCCCCGACCCTGATTCAGCCCATCATTCAGGCGATGAGCTTCGGCCTGTCCGCCCAGGACATGGCGCGCGGTCAGTACTGGATTCACCCCGGCCTGCCCGAGGTGGTCGAGAACGCTCTGCTGGGACTCGACCTGTAGTTCCGGTCACCACGGGCTGGTACGCAGCACGATTTCCGTTGCCAGCGCGGCCGGCTCGTCGGCGACGACATTCGCGGCACCGTCGAGTTGAACCACGCGGAAGTCCGAGTAGACGAACCGGCCGCTCGCGTCGGCGGATGCGCGGCCCAGTGAGGACCCGACGACCAGTGTCGTCGGCAACTCGACCGGGGGGCAGTCCGCGGCGCGTACGGTGCCCTGCTCGTCGGCGATCGCGGGGTGGCAACGGTTCACCGCGATCAGACTGGCGAAGCGCCCGAAAGTCTTGGCAGCCAACGTCCAAGCCGACTCCGCACCCGCGCCGCTGCCGACGAGATGCACCCACGACAGCTTCAGCTCGTCGAGAACAGTCAGGATCGCATCGTCGCTGATGCCGTCGATGCTTTCCAGCGCAACGGTTTTCAGATCCGAATTGTGCAGCCGTTCACTGACGGCGTCGTACACATCCACTGGATCGCCTGCATCGGGAAGCAAGAGAACGGCGTGCCTGCTGTCCGGGCCTGCGACCCGAACCGAACATTGCCCACCCGCAGCACTCACATGCGTGAACTCCATGGAGACGACGGTACTGCCTCTTGCGCCGACCACACATCGGTTCTATGGTTAGTTACATGAGTAATGAACCAGCGAGGCGACCAACCTCGACGCATCGGCGGTGGTTCTGATGGACGAGGGCAGGCCCATCTTTCTGCAGATCGCCGAGATCGTAGAGAACTCCATCATCGACGGCTCACTGGCAGAGGAAGAGCAGGTTCCCTCGACCAACGAACTGGCCGCATTCCATCGAATCAACCCGGCCACCGCAGGTAAGGGACTTGCCAAGCTCGTCGCCGACGGCGTCGTCTACAAGAAACGAGGAATCGGAATGTTCGTCACCACCGGGGCTCGCGACGCTCTTCGATTCCGTCGCCGCGACCTCTTCGCTCGCCAGTACATCGACCCGCTCGTCACCGAGGCGCGCAAGCTCGGCATGACCGTCGACGAACTCAAGACAATGCTCGACAACTGGGAGGCAGCGCGATGAGCATCCATGAATTCGATTCGATCGGCGACGATGGCCGCGTGATCGCGAAGGCCACCCACCTCACGAAGAAGTTCGGATCGTTCACCGCTGTCGACGACGTGAGCTTCGAGATCGAACAGAACAAGATCTACGGCTTTCTCGGCCGCAACGGCGCAGGCAAGACCACCGTCATGCAGATGATGACCGCGCAGATGCGCCAGAGCGCGGGCGAGGTCTCGATATTCGGGCAACATCCGTGGGAGAACCCGATTGCACTGGGTCACGTGTGCTTCGTCAAGGAGAGCCAGAAGTACCCCGACGATCTGAAGGTCAAGCACGCCGTTGCGCATGCCTCGCAGATTCTTCCCTACTGGGACAATGACTTCGCCGCCGACTTGCTGCGCGATTTCGACCTGCCCCTCGGCCGCAAGATCAAGAAGCTCTCCCGCGGAATGACCTCGGCGCTCGGCATCGTCATCGGACTCGCGTCACGGGCACCACTTACCTTCTTCGACGAGCCCTACTTGGGACTGGACGCGGTATCGCGACACCTGTTCTACGACAGACTGCTTGCCGATTACGCCGAACGCCCCAGGACCGTCGTTCTGTCCACCCACCTCATCGACGAGGTCAGCGATCTGATCGAACACGTGATTCTCATCGACAAGGGCAAGATCCTGCTCGACGCGGACTCGGACGATCTACGCGAGAGCGCCTTCGAGATCACCGGACCGACGCGCGCCGTCGACTCCTTCGCCTCGGGCCATCGCACTCTGCGTCGCACGGCACTCGGCGCCAGCGCTCGGGCCACGATCGACGGCCGACTGACCGACCGGCAGAAATCGGACGGTGCTGCAGTAGGGCTCACCATCGAACCGGTCCCGTTGCAGCAGTTGATCATCGAACGCACCACCGCCGAACCCGAGGAGGCAGTGTCATGAAACGAATACTGAACGTCGCTCGAATCCACAACACGTCCTGGGCAACGACATTCGTGTGGCCGATGGCGGTTCTCGCGATCGCCTTCGTGATCACCTTCGGCATATTTCTGGTCATCCCGACCACAGACTCCGAATACAACTTCACCGGTAGCGTCTTCTCGATCTATGGATTCGCCATGGCGTTCTACATCACCGCGATCACTCAGTGCTTTCCCTATGCCCTGGGTCTGAGCGTCACCCGCCGCGAATTCCTCACCGCCACAGCGTTGGTAGGTGTGTGCCAGTCGATTGCATTCGGCACGATCATCTACGTGCTGTCCTTGATCGAAGCAGCCACGGATGGATTCGGCCTGAAACTGCGAATGTTCGGCATCGCTCGGTACGCGACCGACAATCCGTTGGTGCAGTGGGCCGCACTCGTTACCGTCATGCTGCTCCTCGGCGGCATCGGTGCATTCATCGGCGTCGTGTATCGACGGTTCCGCACGAACGGGTTGTTCACCCTCGGACTCGGAGCGCTCGTAGTCTTCGGCGGCGGATCTGTACTCGTGACCTGGCAACGGTGGTGGCCGAACATCGGCACCTTCTTCACCGACACCCCACGTATTCTTCTTCTGGTCGTGATCCCCTTGATCATCACCGCAGTGCTGTCGGTGGCCAGCTGGTTCGGTCTTCTCAAAGCAACTGCGTGACAATCTTTTTCGTCGCAGGATCGACACCGTGCTCGATGAGGTCGAGCACGGCATCGACGTCGAGGTTGTCTTCCACCAGATCCGCCAGCAGGTCCAACTGCTGCTCACGCAACGCAGCGACCGATGTAGCGGGCGCCACCACGAAGCCGGAACGGCCCGATTTCCCTGCCACCCAGGTGAGGAACGAACGCCGGAAGTCGTCGGACTCGAGCAGGCCGTGCCAGTGGGTTCCCACGACAGTCCCGCGCACACTGCCCTCCGGGGTGCCCGACGCAGTAGCAAGAAGCGCATCGTCGCCGTTCCGCACAACCCGACCGTGGTGAATTTCGTAGCCCGACGCGCAATTCGAGCCGTACTGTTTCGATCGCCCCGTCACCTGCGCGAGCACTTTGTCGCTCGCGAACTCGACCGAGAGATCGAGCAGACCGAGCCCCTGGACAGAACCGGCTCCGGATTCGACGGTGTCGTCGATCGTCCGACCCAGCATCTGATACCCACCGCAGATCCCCAGAACCGGTAGTCCCGCGGCCCCGCGTGCCGCGATCGCATCGGCAAGACCGCTGCGCCGCAGCCACTCGAGATCCGACACGGTGGACTTGCTGCCCGGAACGACCACCAGATCCACGTCCTCGAGCCGGGACGGCTCGGTGACCCAGTGCACGGACACCCCGGGCTCGCAGGCCAACGCCTCGACATCGGTGGTGTTGGAGATTCTCGGCAGACGCACCGCCGCAACGCGCAACCACTGCGAGCCGTGCGGTGGACGCGGCCGCCCCACCGGAGCATCGGGGACGGTTCCGAGCGAATCCTCGGCGTCCATCCACAAGCCGTCGGCGAACGGGACGACACCGTACGTCGGCCGACCCGTCAACGCGCGCAACTGGTCGAGACCGGGTGCCAGCAGAGCTGGGTCGCCCCGGAACTTGTTGATCACGAACCCGGCGACGAGCGCCTGATCCTGCGGAGACAGTACGGCCACGGTGCCGAACAGATGGGCCAGCACTCCCCCACGATCGATATCCCCCACCACGATCACCGGAAGGGACGCAGCCGTCGCCAACCCCATGTTGGCCAAATCCGTGGCGCGCAGATTGATCTCGGCGGGCGAGCCAGCGCCCTCGCAGATCACCACATCGAAGTCCGAACGCAGAGAGGCCAATTCGTCCGCCACCACCGCGCGCAAAGACTGCCGATGCTCGATGTAGTTGCTTGCACTCACCTGCGCCACGGCCCGCCCCCGCACCACCAACTGCGATGTCCGGTCACTCCCCGGTTTCAGCAACACCGGATTGAAACGCACACTCGGCTCCAGGCCACAGGCTGCCGCCTGCATCGCCTGGGCTCGACCGATCTCGCCGCCGTCGAGCGTGACCACCGAATTGTTGGACATGTTCTGCGCCTTGAACGGAGCCACCCGCACACCCCGACGCGCCAACATTCGGCAGAGCCCGGCGACCAGCACACTCTTGCCCGCGTCGGACGTCGTCCCGGCGACCAACAGAGCGCCTTTCACAGCGCTACCAGATCTCGATTCGCTACGCAGGCTCCGCTCACGGCAGTGTCAGGATCTCGCTACCCGTCTCGGTCACCACGAGCGTGTGCTCGAACTGCGCGGTCCACTTCTTGTCGTGCGTGACCACCGTCCAGCCGTCGTCCCACATCTCGGCGTTGATCGTGCCCAGGTTGATCATCGGTTCGATCGTGAACGTCATTCCCGGTTCGATGACGGTGTCCACCGACGGCTGGTCGTAGTGCAGCACGACCAGACCGTTGTGGAAGGTGGTACCGATACCGTGGCCGGTGAAGTCCTCCACCACGCCGTAGCCGAACCGGTGCGCATACGACTCGATGACGCGGCCGATCACGTTCAGCGCGCGACCGGGCTTGACGGCCTTGATGGCCCGCATGGTGGCCTCGTGGGTGCGTTCGACCAGCAGTCGGGCCTCCTCGGAGACGTTGCCCGCCAAGAAGGTTGCGTTGGTGTCGCCGTGGACGCCGTCGATGTACGCGGTGACGTCGATGTTGACGATGTCGCCGTCCTGGATCACCGTCGAATCCGGAATGCCGTGGCAGATGACCTCGTTGAGTGAGGTGCAGCAGGACTTCGGAAAACCCTTGTAGCCCAATGTGGACGGGTATGCGCCGTGATCGATCATGTACTGGTGGGCAATGCGGTCCAGCTCGTCGGTGGTGACGCCCGGTGCCACTGCCCGGCCCGCTTCCTGCAGCGCCCTGGCCGCGATCTTCGACGCCACCCGCATCTTCTCGATGACCTCGGGGGTCTGAACCCAGGGCTCGCTGCCCTCGGCCACGGTCGACTTCCACGCGTATTCGGGGCGCTCGATCGACTTGGGCACCGCGAGGACGGGCGAGACGACGCCTGGTACGAGTGGCTGACGGGGCTTGCTCTCGGCGGTCACAGACATGGACCCAAGAGTAGTCGGCTCGCACTCTGCCGCGGACCGCAGCGCAGTGCCCGTACCAGTCGAAACAGCACATGCCGGTGCAGATATGATCTGGATCACGTTCGTCGCTCGTGCAGTCGACACGAGAAAGGAAGCCCCGTGGTCCATTCGAATTTGTTGCGGCCCCGCGACGGTGATGCCCTGCGCGCGGAGCTGCGCCAGGTGGCAGCAACGTCCGAGGTACCCGTCGTGTTCGGCGGCGAGGTCTCCTCGGAGACCCTGTACCTGAGTGAATTCCACGGAACCAGAACCCGAGGCCTGGACGGACTCGCCATCCCACCCAGATCCGGCCTCGGCGGTCGAGTCATGGAACAGCGCAGGCCCGCGGCCGTCAGCGATTACGGCGCATCGATGTCGATCACCCACCACTTCGATCGACCCGTGCTCGGCGAGGGCCTCAAATCGATACTGGCGGTACCGGTGGTCGTGGCCGGAGTCGCGCGAATAGTGATGTACGCGGCGCTGCGCGAACGCGGTCCCCTCGGAGATCGTGTCGGCGACATCATGACCACCGCCGCCAGGCGTCTCGGCCAGGAGATCTCCGTGCGGGACGAGGTCGACCGCAGGATCCGGCTGCTGGCGACCATCCGCTCGCCGCTCGACTCGGATGTCTCGCGGACCGCCGAGCTGCGCAGTGTCCACGAGGAACTGTCCGATCTCGCCCGGTCGGTCGGTGACGCAGCGATCCGGCGCAGACTCGACGCAGTGGCAGCTCGCGTGGCCGCGTCGTTCGGACAGAACACGCCCGACGACCCACGAGCCCAGGAGGTGTCGCAGACGTTGACGCCACGCGAGATCGACGTCATCTCGCAAGTTGCCCTGGGCTGCACCAACGTCGAGGTCGCTGCGCGCCTGTCGATCGGTGCCGAGACGGTCAAGTCGTACCTGCGCAGTGTGATGCGCAAAACCGATTCGCACACCCGATACGAAGCCGTGGTGGCGTGCCGTCGACTCGGCGTTCTGCCTTCCTGATCCGAACGCCGCAGCGTCGTCAGTACCCGGGTGGAAGTTGCTCGAACATCTCTCGGGTCACCGCGACCGCGTTGTCCGAGCTGCCGCCGCGCACCACGAGGGTGGCGAAGGCGATATCGCCGCGGTAACCGACGAACCACGAGTGCGAACCGCCGTCGACCTCTGCTTCGCCGGTCTTTCCGTAGACCTCGCCCTGGTCTGCGATGCGTTCGGCCGTACCGCTGGTGACCACCGACCGCATCATCCCGCGCAATCCGTCGACCATCGCCGGTTCGATCGGCGGATGATCTCCGGTGATCACGGTGTCGCGTCCGACCAGGAGGTTCGGCACCGGCGTCGAACCGTGAGCCACCGTCGCGGCGGCCAGGGCCATACCGAACGTCGACACGACCACCCTGCCCTGACCGAAGCCGTCCTCGGTGCGCTGAACCAGTTCTTCGGCCGGTGGCACCGAACCGGAGTCGGTCGGCAATCCGACGACGTCGTAATCCGGGCCGACGCCGAATTGAGAGGCCGCGACGGTCAGCGCATCGGGTGTCATCTCGCTGGCCAGCTTGGCGAACGAGGTGTTGCACGATCGAGTGAAGGCGGTACTCATCGTCACGTCACCCAGTGAGAACTCGTTGTAGTTGGGCACACTGCGCTCACCGATCACGATGCGCCCCGGACACGGGACGGTGCTGCCCGGAGTCGCGAGTCCGCTCGCGATGGCGGCACCGGCGGTGATGATCTTGAACGTCGATCCGGGTGGGTACAGGCCGGCCGACGCCACCGGCCCGTCCCGATCGGCAGCCGGGTTCTGTGCCACCGCCAGGATGGCACCGGTGGACGGCTGGATGACCACCGTCATCGCCTGCTCGGTGCGCGCATTCACCGCTCGCTGTGCCGCGACCTGAATGTTGCGATCGAGACTGATCGAGAACGACGGCGAGGGCTCCGGCGGGGTGTCGGTGAGGACATCGATGTCGACGCCGTTGCGGTTCGTGGTCACCACGCTCCACCCCGCCTTGCCGTCGACCTCGTCGATGACGGCCTTCTTGACCTGGCCCACCAGGTCCGGCGCGAACGTGGGGTCGGTGGACACCAGATCCGATTCGTCGGACGCGGTGACTCCGGGGATCTCGGTCAGTGCGGCCGAAATCGGCTGGTAGTCACTGTCTCGAAGCAAAACCACCGGGTAGTCGCCGTCGACCGAGGTGGCGGATTCGACGATCGACTGCGCAGTGATGGACGCATCGAAAGGCGTCAGCAGCGTCGACAGCGCCGTTGCCGAGGCGACCACGTTGTTCGCATCCGCTGCATCGAATTTGATTCGGTGCACCACCCCCGGCACCAGCACGTCGGTCCCGGAGCGTTCGTTGACCCGAGCCCGCGGAGCCGCCGTGGACCGCAAGGACATCGTCTGAGTGTCGCCGAGCTTGGGATGGATGTCCGACGCCGTCCAGCGCACCACCCACTCACCTTCGCTGCGGCCCATGTTCAGCTGACCGTCGTACGTCCACACGCGATCCCTCGGCAGCTGCCACGTGTAGGTGTAGCCGACCGTGGCCGTGTCGCCGTCGACCTGTACCGACGTCGTCTCGGCGTCGAGCGCCTCGGCCTGGAGGTTGGTCCACGCCTCGGTCAGTGCCGTCGCCGCTGCGTCGGGCTTGTCGGTATCGGCAGCCGCGGCGGCGATGTCGTTGGCCTCGAACGCGGCGAGAAATGCCTGGGCGGCCGGCTCCGGGCCGTCGGGCTTGGGGGTACATCCGGTGAGGGCGGCGGCAACGACGGCTGCAACCATCGACACCGCTCCGACTCGATACCGCACTTCGGTTGCACCACGTGATCTCATTGCGCCCCATCGTAATAGGGCGCTGCCTTCGGCCGCGGCAACGAATCGCGGTTCGCCACGACCCGATCGAGCGACGTCGGAGTCAGTCGAGGAGGACCGTCGTGAAGGTCGCCACCTGGGTCAGGCCGATCTTCGCGTATGCGCGCCGGGCGACGTAGTTGAAACTGTTGACGTACAGGCTCGCGGTGCGGCCCTGGCGGACCACCGAGTTCACCACCGCTGCGGTACCGGACGCGCCGAGGCCGTGCCCGCGCCGATCGGGATGAACCCACACCCCCTGGATCTGACCCACCGTCGCCGACTGCGATCCGATCTCGGCCTTGAACACCACCCGACCGTCCTCGAATCGAGCCCACGCACGCTGCGCGGCAATGAGACTCGAGATCCGTCGCCGGTATCCACGGCCGCCGTCGTTCTGTCTCGGGTCGACGCCCACTTCCTCGATGAACATCGCCACTGCCGCACTCAGATACACGTCCAGTTCCTCGGGACGAACGAGGCGTACGTGCGGATCGGGCGTGATGGACGATCGAACCGACGTGGCCAGCAACGGCTGCTCACCGCGAACCTCACGGGCCGGGCCCCAGTCGGTCTCGAGCATCTCCCACAACGGCAATGTCAGTTCGGCTCGACCGACCAGTGACGAACACAGCCGCGGGCCGCGGCACGCGCGATCGGCGAACGAGCGCAGATCGTCGCCGGATCCGAGCAGAGGAACCAGGTTGGCACCGTAGAAACACAACGACTCGTCCGGTCCACCTCGGCTCCACATCTCACCGTGGAACGACCTCGGATCCAGGCCGGATTCCTGCACCCGAGCGGCAACCATGCAGGTGGCGACCGGGTCGGCGTCGAGCACCCGCAGGACGTGCGCAACATCCCGATTACCGAGAGGCTTCGCACCGAGGAGCTTGAGCACCTACCGACCTCCTGACCACCTACCGCATACACACCGACCGAGCGTGTACCGAATCATTCCAGAGAACCCGTTCCGCCGGTGGCAGAGCGGCAAACCGGACACCGAACCGGTCGAACCCGCTCAGCTGACGGTCACGACCGGTGCGCCACCGTCTGCAGTCTCATCCTTGTCGAATTCCTCGGCGATGCGCATTGCTTCCTCGATCAAGGTCTCGACGATCTGCGCCTCGGGCACGGTCTTGATGACCTTGCCCTTGACGAAGATCTGGCCCTTGCCGTTGCCCGACGCCACGCCGAGGTCGGCATCGCGCGCCTCTCCCGGACCGTTGACGACGCAGCCCATCACGGCGACGCGCAGCGGAATCTCCATGCCCTCCAGGCCTGCGGTGACCTCGTCGGCAAGGGTGTACACGTCCACCTGTGCCCGCCCACACGACGGGCAGGAGACGATTTCGAGCTTGCGAGGACGCAGGTTGAGCGACTGCAGAATCTGGTTGCCCACCTTGATCTCCTCGGCGGGCGGTGCCGACAGGGAGACGCGGATGGTGTCGCCGATTCCCCTGGACAGCAGGGCACCGAACGCCACCGAGGATTTGATGGTGCCCTGGAACGCCGGCCCGGCCTCGGTCACGCCGAGATGCAGCGGGTAGTCACACTGTGCAGCGAGCTGCTCGTAGGCAGCGACCATGACGACAGGGTCGTTGTGCTTGACGGAGATCTTGATGTCCCCGAATCCGTGTTCCTCGAACAGGCCCGCCTCCCACAGCGCGGACTCCACGAGCGCCTCCGGCGTCGCCTTGCCGTACTTCTTCATCAGCCGAGGGTCCAGCGATCCGGCGTTGACGCCGATACGGATCGGAATGTTCGCGTCACCGGCCGCCTTCGCGACCTCCTTGACGCGGCCGTCGAATTCCTTGATGTTTCCCGGGTTGACGCGCACCGCGGCGCAACCGGCGTCGATCGCCGCGAAGATGTACTTGGGCTGGAAGTGGATGTCGGCGATCACCGGGATCTGACTCTTCCTGGCGATGATCGACAGCGCGTCCGCGTCCTCCTGTGTGGGGCATGCCACACGGACGATGTCGCAGCCGGACGCCGTCAGCTCTGCGATCTGCTGCAGCGTGGCGTTGATGTCGTGGGTCTTGGTGGTGCACATCGACTGCACCGAGATGGGGCTGTCGCTTCCCACTCCCACCGACCCGACCTGGAGCTGCCTGGTCTTTCGACGCGGCGCGAGTACTGGAACCGGCGGTGCCGGCATTCCCAATCCGACTGACACGGACACAGTGGCCTTCTTTCCTAGCTACGACTGTCGAGTCTACTTAGAACAATTGAATCGGGTTGACGATGTCCGCCGTGAGTGTCAACAAGGAGAACCCGATGAAAACGACGATCACCACGTAGGTGACCGGCATGAGCTTCATGTAGTCCACCGGCGCACCGTCGGGCAGGCCGCGACGGTTGCGGAAGATGTTGCGGATCCGCTCGTAGACGGTCACCGCGATATGGCCACCGTCGAGCGGAAGCAACGGCACGATGTTGAACGCTCCGAGGAAGAAGTTCAACGACGCGAGCAGTCCGACGAACGTCGCCCAGTTGTTCGTCTCGGCAGCCTGACCGCCGATGACACTGGCACCGACGACGCTCATCGGAGTGTCCAGTCCACGCTCGCCGCCGAAGATCGACTCCCACAGGGCCTCCACCTTCGTCGGCAGCTGCACGAGAGCCTTACCGGTCTGGACGAAGATCTCTCCGGTGAAGGCGAACGTCTCGGGGACTGCCTCGATCGGGTTGTATCGAATGGGTGGAGGGGCGATCGTGGAGCCACTGACCCCGACCGCGCCGACCGTCGTCGACTCCTTGGCTCCGGTATCCGGGTCGGTGACGTAACGCTGCACCTCGGTCACGGGAATCGTCAGGTCGACCGACGCTCCGTTCCGCTCGACCGTCAGATCGACCGATCCCGACGACGCCTGCACGGCCTCGACGACCTCGGACCAGTACTGCGCCGGTACACCGTTCACCGCGGTGACCACGTCGCCCGTGCGGAGCCCCGCTTGCTGAGCCGGGCTGGCTCCCGAGCACGGCGCGAGTTCCCCGTCCTCGGACTGTGTCGGCGCGATACACACGACGTCACTGACCCGAACGGTCGGCGGCGTCACCCGATCCGGCGTGCCCCATCCGAGTACCAGGGCGTACACCAACACGATGCCGAGCACGAAGTTCATCGCGATACCGCCGACCATCACGACGATGCGCTTCCACGTCTTCTGGCGGTACATCGCCCGCTCGACCTCGTCCGGTGCGAGCTCGTCGATCGCCGTCATTCCGGCGATGTCACAGAATCCGCCGGCGGGGATCGCCTTGAGCCCGTACTCGGTCTCGCCGCGTCGGAAGGAGAAGATCTTGGGGCCGAAGCCGATGTAGTAGCGGCGGACCTTCATGCCGAGCGCTTTCGCGGTCCACATGTGTCCCGCCTCGTGCAGCGCGATCGACACACCGATGCCGACGGCGAACAGCACCACACCCAGAGCGAACAGCATGTGAGTCTAGAGGCCCTTCTGTTTCAGAAGCTCACGCGCGTGTGCGCGAGCCCAGGAATCCGCTGCGAGGACGTCGTCCACGGTAGTCGGCACCGCCGACCAGTCCCCGCCGCCGTCGTTCAGAACCGACCGCACCGTGTGCACGATCTCGGGGAATTCGATGCGACCGGACAGGAATGCGTCGGCGGCGATCTCGTTGGACGCGTTGTACACCGCAGTCATGCACCCGCCCATGATTCCGGCCTCGCGGGCCAGCTGTACGGCGGGGAAGACTCGATCGTCGAGTGGCTCGAAGTCCCAGGAGAACGCTGCAGTGAAATCGAGTGCGCGCGCGACGTCGGGCACTCGATCCGGCCATCCGAGCGCCAACCCGATCGGCAGCTTCATGTCCGGCGGGCTGGCCTGCGCGATGGTGGATCCGTCCACGAACGTGACCATCGAATGGACGATGGATTGCCGATGCACCGTGACGTCGATCTTCTCGTAGGGCACCCCGAACAGCAGATGCGCCTCGATCAGCTCGAGGCCCTTGTTGACGAGAGTTGCCGAGTTCAACGTGTTCATCGGGCCCATCGACCAGGTGGGATGAGCTGCGGCCTGAGCAGGGGTCACCGACTTCAGTTCCGCTTCGCTCCAGCCCCGGAACGGTCCACCCGATGCGGTGAGGATCAGGCGATCCACTTCGCTCCGGTGGCCACTGCGCAGGCACTGCGCCAGCGCCGAATGCTCCGAGTCCACCGGAACGATCTGACCCGGCGCGGCGGCAGCGAGTACGAGTTCGCCGCCTGCCACCAGCGATTCCTTGTTGGCCAACGCCAGCCGAGCGCCGGTCTTCAGCGCCGCCAACGTCGGTTCGAGACCGAGCGAGCCCACCAACGCGTTGAGCACCACGTCGGCCTGCGTCGACTCGACGAGCTCGGTCACCGCACCGGGCCCACTCAGTACCCCGGGGAAGTCGAGCTCGGCGGCAGCGGCGGGGTCGGCCACAGCGACACGTCGAACACCGGTCTCGGCGATCTGACGGCGAAGGAGGGCGATGTTTCCGCCGCCCGCCGCAAGACCGACGACGACGAAACGGTCGGGGTCGGCGGCGATGACGTCGAGCGCTTGGGTTCCGATCGAGCCGGTGCTCCCCAACAGCAACACACGAATCGGCTCGGCACGATCCGAGGAGGTCGTTCGCTCACGATGGTCTGGCACCGGTCCATTGTTGCCTACCGAGGCTGAGAAACCCCTATGCGTCGCCGTAGCTGGCACGCTGGAGGGCATGGACGTCTCGAAGTATCGCGCGGCACCGTTCAACTACGCCGATGTGGGGGCGACGAGCGGCAGGCTCCCGGCCGGCTACCACCACGTCGAGACGTCACGGGTCATCGGATCCGGAGTCGAGGACTTCGTGGCCGCGGCCGACGCGCTGATGCGCTGGGACATGCATCGCGGCACCGGACTGAAGGTTCACTCCAGCGTCGACCACGCCGTCCCCGACGCGGTGGTCGTCCTCGCGCTCGGACCCGTCCGCATCCCGTGCCGGGTCGTCTACGTCATCGACGAAGCCAACCGCCAGGGTTTCGCGTACGGCACACTCGACGGCCATCCCGAATCCGGTGAGGAGCTGTTCCACGTCGACTACTCCCCCGAGGACGGGACGGTCTCCGCGCACATCACCGCGTTCTCGAACCCGGGCCGCTGGTACACCAGGCTCGGCGGACCGGTGGGCAGGCGGGTCCAGGCCCTGTTCACCGACCGCTACCTGAGTGCGTTGGAAACGCAGTGTCGGTCGCCGCACTGACCCGAGACCTCGATCAGGACACGGGTGGGTGTACCGCGCGCCAGTGCTCGGCGATGTCTATTCGTTTTGCGACCCATACTTTCTCGTGGGACTGAACGTGGTCGAGGAAACGTTCGAGGGCGGCGATGCGCGCCGGCCTGCCGACCAGCCTGCAGTGCAGTCCGACCGAGAGCATCTTGGGACTGCCGTTCTCCCCCTCGGCGTAGAGCACGTCGAACGCGTCCCGCAGATGCGCGTAGAACTCGTCCCCGGTCGAGAAGCCGCCCGGCGAGGCGAACCTCATGTCGTTGGTGTCGAGGGTGTACGGCACCACCAGATGATCGACCACGTCCGAGCCGCGAGTCACCTTCTCCCAGTAGGGAAGATCGTCGGCGTAGGAATCCGAGTCGTACACGAATCCGCCGTGCTCGACCACGAGCGACCGGGTGTTCGGAGAGTCACGACCGGTGTACCACCCGAGGGGGGCCGATCCGGTGAGGCCCCGGAGGATGGCCACGGCCTCGGCCATGTGCTCGCGCTCGACGTTCGCGTCGATCTGCTGGTAAGACAGC
Organism: Rhodococcus sp. 06-470-2; assembly: GCF_002258235.1. Taxonomy (NCBI): domain Bacteria; kingdom Bacillati; phylum Actinomycetota; class Actinomycetes; order Mycobacteriales; family Nocardiaceae; genus Rhodococcus; species Rhodococcus sp. 06-470-2. Next base: position 502,878 of record NZ_NOYB01000032.1, read on the forward strand.
CACCGCAGTCCGTGACAGGCGATCTCGTGGCCCAGTTCGGCCAGGGCGGCAACCACTTCCGGGTTTCGTTCCATGGCCTTCGCAACGGCGAAGACCGTCAGGGGTAGGTCTCTTTTCTCGAACGCCCGCAGCACTCGCCACACGCCTGCCCTCGAGCCGTACTCGTACAGCGATTCCATGCTCATGTGGCGATTCGGAAAGGCTTGTGCCCCGATCATTTCCGACAGGAACGTCTCGGACTTGGTGTCACCGTCGAGGACGTTGTTCTCCGCACCTTCCTCGTAGTTGAGGACGAACTGGACGGCGATGTTGGCCTGACCCGGCCACTGCGCATGCGGCGGCGTGCGGCCGTACCCCACCATGTCTCGTGGGTAGCTCAGCGGAAACTGGGTCAACGGATGCGGAAGGCGCTCGGACGTCACCGCCGCAGTCTCTCACCGAACTCGGCAGTCTCGCCGAGTGAGCGCACAACCCTGATGGCTACGACGGACGGTCGTATGCCAATATTGTCCGAACGCGGCAGGCTCGACGCCTCGTGAAGAGCGACTTCGAGAATTCATGACCCGAGAGGACCGACCGGTGGCAAATACCGAACTGGAATCCGCTTCGTACGACCCGGTCGTCGATACCCGCAACGAGGTGCCGGACGTGCCGTCCGCCGAGTGGGGTTGGAGTGGTGAGTCGAACCGCGCGATGCGCGTGGCCGCCCTCGTCGTCGCCGCGTTCCTGCTGTTCATGATGATCGGAAACCACACCGGCAAGGTCGAGGACCTGTGGCTGATCGGCTTCGCTGCGACGCTGGTAGGGCTCGTCGTGCGAGATGTGATCGTCCGCCGCAAGCCCCGCTAGCAACCGATTCAGTTCTCGGCTGCCAGCTGACCGCACGCCGCGGCGATTTCCTGACCGCGGGTGTCGCGGACGGTGCACGAAACACCCTGGGCAATCACCCGTCGAACGAATTCTCGCTCCACCGGCTTCGGGCTGGCGTCCCACTCGCTGCCCGGAGTCGGATTCAGTGGGATCAGGTTCACGTGGACCCGGGATCCGAGTGCCTTGTGCAGCTTCTTTCCCAGCATGTCGGCCCGCCACGGCTGATCGTTGACGTCCCTGATCATCGCGTACTCGATGGACACCCGTCGTCCCGTCTGGTCGGCGTAATACCGCGCTGCGGACAGCACCTCGGCAACCGACCAACGGTTGTTGACGGGAACCAACGTGTCGCGGAGTTCGTCGTCGGGTGTGTGCAGCGATACCGCCAACGTCACCGACAGCCCTTCGTCGGCCAGCTTCCGAATCGCCGGTGCCAGGCCGACCGTCGACACCGTCACCGAGCGCTGCGAGAGGCCGAGCCCGTCGGGTGCAGGCGAGACGATCTTGCGCACCGCGGCGACGACCCTCTTGTAGTTGGCCAGGGGCTCGCCCATCCCCATGAAGACCACGTTCGACAGACGACCCTCCCCACCGGGGACAACACCGTCGCGCATGTCCGCGGCCGCCGACCGCACCTGGTCCACGATCTCGGCCGTCGACAGGTTCCGGGTCAGACCGGCCTGACCGGTGGCACAGAACGGGCAGGCCATTCCGCAACCGGCCTGGCTCGAGATGCACAGCGTCGCGCGGTCCGGGTAACGCATGAGGACGCTCTCGAGCAGAGTGCCGTCGTTGGCTTTCCACAGGGTCTTGCGGGTGTCACCGTCGTCACACGCCAGATGTTTGATCGCCGTGAGCAAGGTCGGAAAGAGGTCGGCTCCGACCTTCTCTCGCGCCTCGGCGGGAAGATCCGTCATCTTCGTCGTGTCGGCTTCGAGCCGGCCGTAGTAGTGCCGAGCCAATTGATCGGCACGGAACGCAGGCAGGCCGAGTGCCTTCACGGCCTCGCGCAATCCCTCTCTGTCCAGATCGGCGAGGTGGCGCGACGGCATACCGCGACGTGGGGCGGTGAAGACCAAGGGGAGATTCGGCCTCTTCTGCTCGGTCGATGTGTTCGTTGCGTCGGCGGCCTCACTCATACCTCCATTGTCCACCCGTTTGCCTCGCAGTCCTATTCGCGCCGGTTTCCGTCCGTTACCCGATGGGTATCGAGGTCGTGGCCGGATGCGCGTGCATTCGGCCTTCACGTGCGGAAGGATCATCGACATGGCCACCAGAGCTGACGACAGTCACGAGACATCGCTGGACAAATCAGGCGCGGTTCATCCCGGCGACCACAGCGCCTCGGGTGACCTCGCGCCCATCACGACGCCGGATTCGGACGGTCGTTCGGCACCGGATCCGGAGTTCGCCCCGGAGCCCCAGGCAAGCACTTCGACCGACGTCGCTCACACCCGCACCGCTGCGCTGTGGACCGGCCTGGTGGTCGGAGCCGTTGTCCTGGTCGTTCTGCTCGTCTTCATCGTGCAGAATCTCGACTCCGTCACCGTCCAGATCTTCGCCTGGCAGCTCGATCTGCCACTGGGCATCAGCATGCTGCTCGCAGCGATCGCAGGCGCACTGGTGATGGCGATGGTCGGCGGAGCGCGAATCCTTCAGGTCAGACGCGCAGCGAAGAAGAAGTAGCGGCACGGACCGTGAACACTATGCACAGAAGGTGGCGCTGATCGACTGAATCGATCAGGATTTCGGGTGCCCCACTTCACTCGAGGAGCATGACGTGACAACTTTCATGGAGACACCCGTGGCATCCGGCGTTGCCCCCGACCGCGCACGGTCCTGGCTGCTCGTACCGGCCACCAAGCCCGAAACCTTCGGCGACGCCGTCGCGTCGGGAGTCGACGCAGTCATCCTCGACATCGAAGACGCAGTCGCTCCGGCCAAGAAGCCGGCCGCGCGCGAGGCCGTCGTTCGATGGCTCGGTGAAGGTAACTCGGCGTGGGTCCGCATCAACGACGCCACGACCTCGTACTGGGCCGACGATCTCGCCGCGTTGTCCGGCCTGCCCGGACTGGTCGGAGTCATGCTCGCGAAGACCGAGAGTGGTGGCCAGGTCGAGGCCACAGCTGCTCGCCTGGCACCCGGCACCCCGATCCTGGCACTGGTGGAGTCGGCGATGGGCCTCGAAGCCGCCACGGAGATCGCCCGCGCGGATTCGACGTTCCGACTCGCATTCGGTAGCGGGGACTTCCGCCGCGACACCGGCATGAGCGACGACCCCCTGGCGATGGCGTACCCGCGTTCGCGCCTGGTCGTCTCCTCACGCGCAGCGCGCATTCCGGGACCGATCGACGGACCGACGCTGACGGCCAACGACAGCATCCTCGGACGCGATGCCGCACTGACCCTGTCCATGGGCATGACGGGCAAGTTGTGCATGCATTCGGAGCAGGCTGCCATCGTCAACCGCGAGCTCGCCCCGTCACCGACGGATGTGTCGTGGGCCCGTGACGTCATCGATGCCCTCGGTGCCGACGGAGCGCACGTCAAGGACGGAAGCGACCTTCCGCGTCTGGCGAAAGCACTCAAGATCAACGAGTTGGCCGAGATCTTCGGGATCTCCGCCACCTCCTGACAACGCCCGCGGTCGAGGTGCTTCGGCCGAATCCGACCGGCTCGCTACCGCACCTCGATTCCGGTCGGCTTGTATCGGACGTGCACTCGATACCGCACGTCGAACGAGACACCGTCCACCGACTTCACCGCATCGCGCGCAACGCGTGGCCCGAACTCGATTCCCAGCACGTCGCGCAGCATGCGTCGATTCGGAAACGTCCACCTCGTGTCGACGCGGGTGAGCGCAAAACCCTGTGCCTCGAAGAACGCCTCGACCGTCGACGGGTCGTAGTGCGGTAGATCCGCCCGCATCCAGTCCCCGTACGGCGAAGCGGTCGCGTCCAGATCCACCACGACCAACGCTCCGCCCGGCCGGAGTACTCGCATGGCGTCGACGATTCCCGGCCCACAGCCCGGTCCGAAGAAGTACGCGGTGCGCGCATGGACGACGTCCACGGTGCCGTCGCCGATCGGGAGGGAATCCGCCCGCGCAGTCTTCACCTCGACGTTCGGGAGGCCCGCGACTCGCCTTCTCGCCGCGTCGGCCAGTGGTTCGTGCGGCTCGATGCCCAGTACTCGTTCGGCGTCGGCCGCGAACACCGGAAGATGAAAGCCGCTTCCGCAGCCGACATCGACGACCGTCCTCGCTGTCCAGTCCGCTACCGACCTGATCGCATCGAACACAGCACCGTCGACGTCCTGAGCGCGGTTCTCCGCCTCGTACAGGTGCGGCCAATTCCAGATGTTCGGGCTGGGAATCACCCCGGTGACATCACTGCGCACGCCGGACAGCAGTCCGCTCAGAGGAGCACGGTGAACACGAGCCATGCCACGAAAGCCGAGGGCAGCAGCGAATCGAGCCTGTCCATGATGCCGCCGTGGCCGGGCAGCAGCGTGCCCATGTCCTTGATGCGAAGATCACGCTTGACCTGCGACTCGATCAGATCGCCCAACGTGCCGGTCACCACGAGCACCAGACCGAGAAGGATGCCGATCAGCGAGTTGGCCTCGAGAATGAGCGTGACGGTCAGCAGACATCCGATGATGCAGAAGATGAGAGACCCGACGAGCCCTTCCCAAGACTTCTTCGGGCTGATGGCCGGTGCCATCGGGTGCTTGCCGAACAACACACCGGCGATGTAACCGCCGACATCCGAACAGACGACACCGATCACGAACACCAGGATGCGTCCTGCGCCGTTGTCCTGCAGCACCATCAGAACGGCGAACGAGGCCAGGAGCGGCAGCCAACAGGCCACCAGGACGGTCACGGAGAGTTCTTCGAGGTAGTTCTTCGGGGCTGTGCCGAATCCTTGGCGCAGCAGCAGCCACACCATGCAGACCACGACGGTTCCGACCGCGGCACTGAGTACGCCGACCGCCCCGAACGGCCAGCCCAGCCAGATCATGGCCTGACCGCCGAGAATCAGTGGGATGCGCGGAACCAGCACACCGCCCTCACGCAGGCGCTTGGACACCTCGTACGTCGCGACGGCCAACGCAACCGCAACGACACCGATCCACACCAGCGGGACGAACACGAGCACGAGAATCAACCCGATACCCAAACTGCCGCCGACGCCGATCGCGGCAGGCAGATTACGGCCGGCTTTCCCGGCGGACTTCGCTGCGGCGACACCGGACGAGGCTGCGGGCGTACCGCTGCCCTCCTGCCGATCCGGTCCCACCACTGTCGTCATCTCCTCGAAATTCATCGTCGTCCGTCGTGAAAAAGCAGCTGTCGAGGTCGAGTCAGACCTCCATCAGCTCGCCCTCTTTGCGCTTGACGAGTTCGTCGACGGAGGCGGTGTACTTCGCAGTGGTCTTGTCCAGATCGTTCTCGGCGCGGACGACCTCGTCCTCGCCTGCCTCGCCGTCCTTCTGGATCCGCTTGAGCTCTTCCATCGTCTTTCGGCGGACGTTGCGAATCGACACCTTTGCGTCCTCGCCCTTGCCCTTGGCCTGCTTGACGAATTCGCGACGACGTTCCTCGGTGAGCTGCGGAACTCCGATCCGAATGAGGTTGCCGTCGTTGGTGGGATTGACGCCGAGGTCCGAGTTGCGAATAGCGGTCTCGATCGGTCCGAGCTGACTGGACTCGTACGGCTTGATGACCACCAGGCGCGCTTCGGGAACGCTGATACTGGCCAGCTGAGTGATCGGCGTCGGAGCACCGTAGTACTCGATGACGATGCGAGAGAACATTCCGGGGTTGGCACGTCCGGTGCGAATCGAGGACAGATCGTCACGCGCAACCGATACGGCCTTTTCCATCTTCTCTTCGGCATCGAAGAGAGCTTCGTCAATCACGATCTGTCCTCCATCGTCTTCGTCTTCGATTCGCTCGCGTCACCGTCGGCAACGATCACGACGTGACCAGCGTGCCGATCTTCTCACCGGACACAGCGCGAGCAATATTTCCCTGAATCAGCAAATTGAACACCAGCATCGGCATCTGATTGTCCATGCACAGACTGAAGGCCGTCGCGTCGGCAACCTTGAGTCCCTGTTCGATGGCCTCGCGATGCGTGATGGTGTCGAACATCGTCGCATCGGGATCGAGGCGCGGATCGGCCGAGTACACGCCGTCGACTGCCTTGGCCATCAACAACACCTCGGCACCGATTTCCAGGGCACGCTGCGCAGCGGTGGTGTCGGTGGAGAAGTACGGCATGCCCATGCCGGCTCCGAAGATCACCACGCGCCCCTTCTCCAGGTGCCGTCGCGCGCGAAGCGGAAGGTACGGCTCGGCGACCTGACCCATCGTGATCGCCGTCTGCACCCTGGTGGCGACGCCCTGCTTCTCCAGAAAGTCCTGCAGCGCAAGACAATTCATGACGGTACCGAGCATGCCCATATAGTCCGAGCGAGACCGGTCCATGCCGCGCTGCTGCAGTTCCGCACCACGGAAGAAATTGCCACCACCGATCACCACGGCGACCTGAACCCCGGTGGCCACCACCTCGGCGATCTGTTCGGCAACGTTGTTCACGACATCCGGATCGAGACCGACCTGGCCGCCTCCGAACATCTCCCCACCCAGTTTGAGCATCACGCGGCGGAACCCGGGACGGTCAGGGGCCGGATCGGTCATAGCTCTCCTCGGTACTCGTCGAACACTACGGTTTCCTCTTGGATCATCCTGCCCTATCGAGGCCCGGGCGATGGACAGGGCTCCTGCATGCACACCCACCTGCCCCGCGCACGAGCGATGCCGCCCACTCGATGGAATCGAATGAACGGCATCGCCTCGACCGAACCGGTACGCAGACTAGCTGGCACCGACCTCGAACCGTGAGAAGCGCGTGATGGTCACGCCGGCCTCGTCGAGAATGGCCTTGACGGTCTTGTTGCCGTCCTGCACCGACTTCTGCTCGGTGAGAACGACGTCCTTGAAGAATCCGTTGACGCGACCTTCGACGATCTTCGGCAGTGCCTGCTCCGGCTTGCCTTCTTCGCGAGCGGTCTCCTCGGCGATGCGACGCTCGGCGGCAACGAGATCCTCGGGGACCTCGTCGCGCGTGACGTACTTGGCCTTGAGGGCCGCGATCTGCATCGCGGCGGCACGCGCAGCATCGCCCGCGGCATCGCCATCACCGGTGTACTCGACCAGCACGCCGACGGCAGGCGGCAGGTCCGCGCTGCGCTTGTGCAGGTACGTCGCGGTGTTGCCGTCGTAGGACACGACGCGGCGCAGTTCGAGCTTCTCGCCGATCTTGGCCGACAGCTCGTTCAGAGCCGTTTCGACGGTCTTGCCGTTCAGGTCGAGCGCCTTGAGGGCGTCGACGTCGGCAGGCTTGCCTGCTGCAGCCGTCGACGCGACGGACGCGGCGAACGTCTGGAACTCGTCGTTCTTGGCCACGAAGTCGGTTTCGGAGTTGATCTCCACGAGCACTCCACCCTCGGCGACGACGAGGCCTTCGGCGGTGTTGCGCTCGGCGCGCTTGCCGACGTCCTTGGCACCCTTGATACGCAGGTACTCGACGGCCTTGTCGTAGTCGCCGTCGTTCTCGGCGAGCGCGTTCTTGCAGTCCATCATTCCGGAGCCGGTGAGCTCACGGAGCCGCTTGACGTCGGCGGCAGTGTAGTTCGCCATCGTGGGCGAGCCTCCTCAAAAGTCTGGGTACGGGCGTTGACGAAAAATGCTGTTCTCAGGGCGTGATCGACGAGCTCGCAACTGAGCCGGACCGATCACAACCCTGACATACCGAAGCGGCCCCGGCCCACCCCTGAGGGTGAACCGGGACCGAATTCGATCAAGCCTGAGCGGCCGGTGCTTCTTCTGCAGCCGGTGCTTCTTCTGCTGCCGGTGCGTCGGCGGCCGGAGCCTCTGCTGCCGGGGCCTCCGCTGCGGGAGCGTCGGCTGCCGGTGAAGCCTGTGCGAGCTGCTCGAGCTCCCACTCGGCGAGGGGCTCGCCTGCGCCGACCTCGGGCTTGGCGTCGGACGCGGTGTTCTGACCCGCGCGGGCCTGCACACCCTCGGCCACTGCGGATGCAACGACCTTGGTCAGCAGCGCTGCGGAACGAATGGCGTCGTCGTTGCCCGGGATCGGGTAGTCGACCACGTCGGGATCGCAGTTGGTGTCGAGGATCGCGATGACCGGGATCTTCAGCTTGCGCGCCTCGCCGACGGCGATGTGCTCCTTGTTGGTGTCGACGATCCAGATGGCCGAGGGAACCTTGGCCATGTCCCGGATACCACCGAGGGTGCGGTCCAGCTTGGTCATCTCACGCGTGAGCATGAGGATTTCCTTCTTGGTGCGACCCTCGAAGCCACCGGTCTGCTCCATGGCCTCGAGCTCCTTGAGGCGGAGCAGACGCTTGTGGACCGTCTGGAAGTTGGTGAGCATGCCACCGAGCCAGCGCTGGTTCACGTAGGGCATACCCACGCGAGTTGCTTCAGCGGCGATGGACTCCTGCGCCTGCTTCTTGGTACCGACGAACAGAACCGTGCCACCGTGGGCGACGGTCTCCTTGACGAACTCGTAGGCCTTGTCGATGAAGGTCAGAGTCTGCTGCAAGTCGATGATGTAGATGCCGTTGCGGTCGGTGAAGATGAATCGCTTCATCTTCGGGTTCCAGCGACGGGTCTGGTGTCCGAAGTGTGTGCCGCTGTCGAGCAGCTGCTTCATTGTTACTACAGCCATGGCTGAAGAACTCTCTTTCGATGGTGCGGTTGACGCAGAGTGTCGGTGACCTCTGCCCTGGCGGCCGCTGAAGTTGCCGGACCCGACATCACGAAGATCTCGGGACCGCCGACAACCGGTTCTCGTATCGTCGATTCTGCGCAAGGCAGACGATGCGATGGAAGCGGACGCGCGAAGTCGACCCGTGCACGCACAGGCCGCAGTACGAGTGTAGACCTGCCATCGCCCCCGTCATAACCAGGCCCGTCTGTCAAGAGTTTCCGAGACCTGTGGACAAAGAAATCCCTTGTCCACAAATCTCCTCCACGGTCGTTCGGTCGGCCCGATCCAGGAGATGGTCGACGGGTGAACGTCTGCCTCCCGCGCCGCACTTTCGCGGTGTGCCTCGCGACCGCGGTTGCACTCTCGACGCCGGTCGCATCGGCACAGCAGGGCGCATTCGCCTGGCCGCTGCAGCCGAGGCCGCAGGTCGTCACCCCCTTCGACCGCCCGGAACAGAATTGGCTGCCCGGCCATCGCGGTGTCGACCTCGCCGCACCGGAAGGCCGATCGGTACTGGCCGTCGCCGACGGCACCGTGGTGTTCGCCGGGTCGGTCGCGGGAAAGCCCGTCGTATCGGTGGACCATCCGGGCGGACTGAGATCGACGTACGAACCGGTGGTGGCCTCGGTTGCCGCCGGCGCGCGTGTTCGGCGAGGGACCGTGCTGGGTTCGTTGGCGTCGGGGCACGAGAGCTGTCCGTCGACGTGTCTGCACTGGGGCGTCAGACGTGGCCGCGAGTATCTCGATCCCACGGCGTTGGTGCGCGTGAGTCCGATCAGGTTGAAACCGCTCGACGAGGACGGCAGATGATCGTCAGCGCTGTGGGCCGGAGTGTCTGCCGGACGCCGCGGGAAAGTCGTCGGCCACCATGGCAGCGAGTTCGACGAACGCGCTTCGAGTCTGGGGACGCAACTGGTCCAGATCGACCACGGCTCCCTCTGCGAGGTGTTCGTCGAACGGAACCACCAGCACGGCGCGACAGCGCTCGAGGAAGTGCTGCTGCAACAAGTTCATGTCCACCGCCGACGAACCCGGGCGAACCGAGCTGATCACCACCACGGTGCGCTCGACCAGATGGCCGTAGCCGTGCAGCTCCAGCCAGTCCAGCGTCGCGGCAGCACTGCGAGCACCGTCGACCGCAGGCGAGCTGACCAGAACCAGCGCGTTCGCCAGTTGCAGCACCCCGTTCATCGCCGAGTGCATGATCCCGGTACCGCAATCGGTCAGGATCAGGTTGTAGTACACCTGCAGCATGTCGATGACGGCGCGGTAGTCCTGCTCGCCGAACATCTCCGACGCGGCGGGGTCGCGTTCGCCGGCCAACACCTCGAGTCGACTCGGTGCCTGCGAGGTGTGCTCGCGGATGTCGGAGTAGCGACGAATGTGCGGTGCCGCGGCCAGCAGATCTCGCACGGTCGACGACGTCTGACGCGGAACTCGCTCCCCCAGAGTGCCGAAGTCGGGATTTGCGTCGACAGCGATGACGCAATCTCCGCGCAGGGACGCGAAAGTCGAGCCGAGGCCCAGCGTGGTCGTTGTCTTGCCGACACCACCCTTGAGCGAGAGGAACGCGATCCGGTAGTCGCCGAGCACCGGCTGCCGAATGCGTTCGACCTGGTTTCGGTACCGCTCTTCGGCCGTCGATTCTCCGGGGCTGATGACCCCGCCGGTGAGCCGGTGCACCCCGCGCCGCCAGCCCGAGCTCGACGCTCGCTTGGGGCGCTTGAGCAACGAATCCGCGCCCAGCTCCTGACTGTTGGGGCGGTAGGCGTTGGGCGCTCCCGACCACGGTTGCGGCGACCATCGATCGGGCTGCGTTCGCGCATCCTCGGTGTACGGCGGTGCCGGCAGATACCGGTCCGGCTGCACCGGAGGTGGCCCGGGCTCGAGCGGCACGGGAGGGTTGTACCGCGGCGGCAGGGGCTGCCGGTCGCCCGAGTCGGGTGTCTGCCACGGTGGTGGCTGCCGAGGAGTCGAGCGAGGTGCGGACATCGAATCCGACGATACGGGCCTGTCGCCGGTGTCGCGTGCGTCGTCCGACCGACCGTCGGGACTCCGTCGGTCGGCGGAAGAGCCGTTACGGACATGCATGGACCACGTCTCCGAAGTACCTTGCGGTCGGTCGCGGTCCACGGTCCCCCGTATTCGGTGTCGTCAGTCGGACACGACGCTACCAAACGTTGTGCCGCCGACGCTCGGCTCAGGCTCGGGGATGCGCCTGATCGTGCACGGCCCGCAACCGTTCGACCGACACGTGAGTGTAGATCTGGGTGGTCGCCAACGACGCGTGACCGAGCAGCTCCTGCACCACTCTCAGATCGGCTCCTCCCTCGAGGAGGTGAGTTGCCGCTGTGTGACGTAGGCCGTGCGGACCGAGGCTGGGACCACCGGGGACGGTCTCGAGTACCGCGTGCACCGCCGTTCTGGCCTGCCGTTGATCGAGCCGTCCACCTCGACGTCCCAGCAGCAGGGCCGCACCGGATCGATCACAGACCAGTTCGGGTCTGCCGCTGACCAGCCAGTTCTCGATTGCATGTGCCGCCGGCGCACCGAACGGAGCCGAGCGTTCCTTGTTGCCCTTGCCGATGACGCGAATCAGGCGGCGATCGGTGTCCACGTCGTCGACGTCGAGTCCGCACAGCTCCCCCACCCGCACCCCGGTCGCGTACAGCAGTTCCACGATGGCCCTGTCCCTCAGCGCGATGGGATCGAGCTCCGCGGCACCCGATTCGGCAGCGGCCAAGGCCTGCGCCGCCTGGCTGTGGCGAAGAACACCGGGCAATGTGCGATGACCGGCCGGGCCGGCCAGGCGTTCCGCCGGCGCTGCTGTCACCGCTCCCACCCGCTCGAGCCACTTCCCGAAGGTCCTCGCCGACGAGGTTCGCCTCGCCATCGACGTTCTGGCCGAGCCGGCTGCAGAGTGCGTGGCCAACCACGAACGCACCGCGCGGAGGTCGAGGTCGGCGATGCTCGCATCCGGAGAGGACTCCGCGAAGTGCGCGAGCAAGGAACGCGCATCGGAGACGTAGGCCCGGATGGTGTGCTCCGATCGCTCTCGACTGAGTCGCAGGTGCTCGGCGAATTCCTCGACGTGAATCTCGAGGTGCGGCGGCAGCGAATCGGTCATCGACTCAGCTTGAGCGCCGGCAGGCCGGGCGACAACCGGACACGCCGTCGGAGGTGGTTCGTCGTGGGATCAGGCGTCGACTGCGGATTCGGCCTGTGCGAGTTCGCGCTTCCACACTCGGAACGTCTCCTCGGTTCGGCCGCGACGCCAGTAACCCGAGATCGAGGCCCATTCGGCACCGACCCCCCGCTCCTTGCGGATGTAGGGCCGGATGTTGTGCATGACGGCCTGCGCTTCTCCGTGCACGAAGACCTGCGCCTGCCCGGGCAGCCATTCCGTTTCCTTCACCGCTGCGATCAACGGCGCATTGTCTCCGGCCCGGTCGTCTCCGACCTCGTTCGAGGACGCACCTCGGTGGACCCAGGTCACATCCACGACGGCGAGCGTCTCCATGTAGATCTCGTCGTGCCGGTCGGCAACTTCGATGAAAACCTTGGCGACGGCGTCTTCCGGAAGCGCTTCGACGGCAGCCGAGATCGCCGGAATCGCCGATTCGTCGCCGGCGAACAGGTGCCAGTCCGCGTCGGGGCGCGGGGCGTACCCGCCGGACGGGCCGTAGAACGACATCTCGTCTCCCGGCTTCGCCCGAGTGGCCCACGGCCCGGCGACTCCTTCGTCGCCGTGCACCACGAAATCGATGGCGATTTCCCGCGCGCCGGTGTCGACCGACCGAACGGTGTACGTGCGCATGATCGGTTCGTCGTCGGTCCCGAAGAACAACTTGACGTAGGCGTCGGTCTCGTCGATTGCATCGAAATCGTCGAAGTTGGCCCCACCCAGGTAGACCCGGTGCATGTGCGGGGTGAGCGCTTCGGTGCGCAGGACGGACAGGGTGGTTTTCTTGCGTGGCACTTCGGACCCCTCTTCGAGCGAACGACGCCGATACCCGATGCATCGACTAAGCATTACCTAACACCCTACCGTTCGGGCTCGAGGTCGTGGTGCGCTCATCCACGCACCACGCGGAACCATCCGGTCTCGTCGCTGGCCACGAATCCGTCCATCTCCAGTACAGGCAGGGATGCACGCACCTTGCTCAGCGGCACACCGGAGTGCTCGGACAACTCTCGACTCGACAACGATCCGGTCGCCGGCAACGCGTCGTAGATCAACAGGGCAGTGTCCGAGAGCGCATCGGTCTCGCGAAAGAGCTCGGGCCGAGACTCCTCGGGCGACCCGAGTACGCCCGCCTCGGCGACCACGTCGTGAGAGCTCGACACGAGCACGGCCTCGCCCTCTCGGATCATGCGATGACAACCCGTCGAGGTGGGTGAGGTGACCGGACCGGGTACCGCGAGCACCGGACGGCCCAGTTTGGCTGCCCACGCCGCCGTGTTGCGTGCACCGCTGCGCCACCCGGCCTCGACGACCACCACAGCCGATCCGAGTGCCGCGACGAGCCTGTTGCGAGCGAGGAAGCGATGCTTCGCCGGGGTCGTGCCCGGCGCATACTCGCTGAGAACCAGTCCGTGAGCAGCGATCTGCCGCAACAGCCGCGAATGGCCCGCTGGATACGCACGATCGACGCCACAGGCGAGTACCGCCATCGTCGTTCCCTCGACTCCGAGGGCCGCTCGATGTGCCGCAGCATCGATGCCGAAAGCCGCTCCCGAGATGACGGTCCAGCCGTCGAGCGCCAGATCGGACGATATCTCCGCCGTCACATGATCACCGTAGGGACTCGATGCGCGTGTCCCCACGATGGACACCGATCGCTCGGTGATCGTCGCGACCGGACGAGTTCCCAGCGCCCACAATGCAATCGGTGGACAGGTGTCCACCCCTGCGGTCATACCCGGTCCGTCGAATCCGAGGAAGCGCCACGCCGGCCACTCGTCGTCGTCCGGGGTGATCAATCGGCCTCCGAGCGCAGCGATGTGATCGAGGTCTGCTGCCGCGGTGTCGAGGTGTGCGCGAACCGCGAGCCGCTCCCCCAGCCCACCGGCCCGCACCGCTGCTGCCGTCGATTCGGGACCGTGAGCTGCAGCATGATCGACCACCGGTCGATGCGGGCCCTGCGCCACGCGGGAGAGATACGCCCAGGCCAGTCGTCGCGAGTCGTGTGTCATGCCACTCCCCTGTCCCTGAAGTCCAACGCGGCTCCTACCTCGTCGGCACCGGGGACCGCGCCGCCGGCGAGATCGTTCAGCGTCCACGCCACCCGAATGGCTCGGTCTGCGCCGCGCGCGGTGAGCGATCCGTTGCGCAACGCCCGCTCGACCGGAGCGAGTGTCGAGCGCGCCAATCGAAATCGTTGGCGCAGAGCGGGTCCCGGCACCTCCGCATTGGTCCTCCACCCGAACTCCCGCCACCGCTCCGCAGCGGCGTCCCTGGCCCCGGTCACGCGTGCGCGTATCTCGCTCGTACCCTCCCCCACGTCGTCGACCAGTGCGCCCGTCGCCACACCCATCATCTGAATGCGCAGATCGACACGGTCGAGCAACGGCCCGGACAGCTTGCCGAGATACTTGCGCCGCGCTATTGGCGGGCAGACACAGTCCACTTGTCGCGCCGGCGCACACGGGCACGGATTGGCTGCGAGAACCAACTGAAATCTGGCCGGGTACCTGGCAACACCGTCACGGCGAGCAATGCGAATCTCACCGTCCTCCAACGGAGTACGCAATGCCTCTAGTACTCGAACGCTCATCTCGGCGCACTCGTCCAGGAACAGGACTCCCCGATGTGCTCGGCTGACCGCTCCCGGTTTGGCCATTCCGGTTCCGCCCCCGACCAAGGCACTCACCGAGGTCGAATGATGTGGCGCGATGAACGGCGGCGACGTGATCAGAGGCCGCGCCGTGGTCAACAGACCCGCCACCGAGTGAATGGCGGTCACTTCGAGCGCTTCCGATTCGGTCAGCGGCGGGAGAATTCCCGGAAGCCGTTGCGCGAGCATCGTTTTTCCTATTCCCGGCGGCCCGGTCAGCATGATGTGATGCGCGCCCGCAGCGGCGACTTCCAGGGCCCATCGCGCATCGGCCTGTCCGGCGACATCACTGAGATCCGGGTAGGCCTGCTCGTGCCATTCGGTCGGGACGGGCGACTCGAGGGCCTGCTCACCACGAAGCCACGCCACCACGTCCCCGAGCGAACCCGCACCCAGCACCTCGATTCCGTCCACCAGACCCGCCTCGGGTAGGCACTGCAGCGGAACGACCACCCGCTGCCACCCCGCACTCTTGACCGCGAGCACCCCGGGCAGGACCCCGCGAACTGCGCGCAGCCTGCCATCGAGTGCCAACTCACCCAGAAATACGGTGTCGGACAGGCATCCGCGCGGAATCGCCTTCGCGGCATCGAGAACCGACAACGCGAGGGCAAGGTCGTACACCGATCCGCCCTTGGGCAACGTCGCGGGTGACAGCGCGAGAATCACCCGACTGTCCGGCCAGGTGCCACCCGAATTCTTCACGGCGGCTTTCACGCGATCACGCGATTCGTTGAGAGCAGTGTCGGGCAACCCGACCAGATGCGTACCGGGCAGGCCCTGCCCGATATCTGCTTCGATTTCCACCAGCACACCGTCGACCCCGTTGACCGCCACCGAATGCGCTCTCCCGAGCGGCATCAGAATGCCGACCGAACGTGCGTGACGACCGGTTGGTCGTGCGGACCGACCACTATCGCGATCACGTCGAAGCGGATCTGCACCCACGGTCCCTGCTGCAGAGAAAGCCACCGCAGCGCGAGCCCTCTGATCCGCGTCCGTTTCGCGTACGTCACCGCTTCGGCGGGCGTTCCGTATCCGATTCCCGATCGGGTCTTCACTTCGACGAACACCACTGTCTCGCCCTCGCGCGCAATGATGTCGAGTTCACCGGTTCGATGCCGCCAGTTCCGCTCGACCACATCCAGGCCGATGTCCTCGAGATAGCGCACCGCGAGTTCCTCACCGCGCGCACCGAGTTCCTGGTTGGTTGCCATGTCCGCCATTCCTCCACTCTCCGACCGCGCAATGCGGTCGATTCGGTCGTCTCGACGGTGGCACGACCCGGAAGAGCAATAGCGAAGAAAGCGCAGGTGGACGATTGCCCTGTGGACAACTGTTCGGCTGGGGAACAACGGTCCGATCATCAGCGGCGATTTGCCCACTGTGTCGGACGGCCGTGCTAGGGCTCGAGCACGGCCGAGAACAGACCCGACAAGCAAAAAGCTCCGTCCGGATTCGGACGGAGCTGATGCGGTGTATCGGTACGACGGCGAAAGTACCGATACGAAAACGGTGCCGAGACCTCGCGCCTCGGTTCGAGAAGGACGGTCAGTGAGCAGCCTCGTAGGCCGCCTGTACATCCTGGCTGATGCGGCCACGGGCACTGACCTCGTGGCCGTTCTCGCGCGCCCACGCTCGAATGTCCTGCAGATCGACCTTGCCGCGAACCGGTGCTGCTCCAGCGCCGCCCTTACGGGTGCGGCGGCCGGAAATCTTCTCGGCATGCTCGATCCAGAATGCCAACTGTTCGTGCAATTCGTTCGCATGCTTGAGATTCAAATCGATGCGGTACTGGTTTCCACCGATGCCGAATTCGATGGATTCACCTTGGCCTTCTTTGATGACCGAACCGTCTACATCGTCGATCATCTGCACAAGTGTCTTGCGTGCCATCTCGTACCTCTTACACGTCTGGGGGATGTGATATTCAAGTTCTACCACCCATTCTCGTTTTCACGCAAAGAACTGCAAGCGTTTCGCGACGTGTCGAATCGACGAATATCGGTGCAGAAATTCGACGGCTTTTCGAGTGAGTAATCGCTGATATCGAATAACCCTGTTGCGCAATCGTTTTCACCTGCACTACCCACCTGCACCGTTCGACGCAGAACAAATCTTCGGGACATCGAACACAGAAACAGAACATGCGGACCGATTTGGCCGGGTGTCCAGCTTTTCGTCCGGCAATACGATCGGAACTTCGACGACCGATTCGAATCAGGCGGTTCGCAGCCCGTCCCTCCGAGCCGGATGTGCGGCACGTCCACTCGAGCCCGATGTTCGGGCGGCTCGGCCACGCCGCACCGTCGGACGAGGAGAACTATTCCGGCAGGCGAAGATCTGGTTTGTCCAACTCTTCGATGTTGACGTCCTTGAAGGTGATCACGCGGACATGCTTGACGAATCGGGCGGGGCGATACATGTCCCACACCCACGAGTCGGACATTCGCAATTCGAAGTAGATTTCACCGTCGGCGTTGTGCGGAATGAGTTCGACGGAGTTCGCCAGATAGAACCGACGCTCGGTTTCGACGACGTAGTTGAACTGACCCACGATGTCCCGGTACTCGCGATACAGCGAGAGCTCCATCTCGGTTTCGTACTTTTCGAGATCTTCGGCACTCATCGGTTTCTTTCATCCTCCAGTCGGGCGTGAACTGCAATCATCGCGTACCGGCGTCGCCGCAGTCCATTCGCCCCAGGGCGTCGACGGCGTCACGAGAGAGCCCTGCGGCCGCCGCTGCGACATTCGCGTAGGACATTCGATGTTCGCAGCTCGGGCCGAGGGCGATCATCGCGGCGGAATGTGCGCGCGTGCTGTACCCCTTGTGCACGGCGAATCCGTAGCCGGGAATCGACTCGTCCATCTTCACCATCGATCGATCCCGAGAGACTTTCGCCAGCACGCTCGCCGCGGCGATGCACGCCGCGGTGGCGTCGCCGCCGATCACCGGTAACGACGGTACCGGAAGACCGGGTACTCGAAAGCCGTCGGTGAGTACGTAGCCCGGGGTCATGCCGAGCCCGGCAACCGCGCGTCGCATTCCCTCGATGTTCGCCACGTGGACTCCGATGCGGTCGATCTCGGCCGCATCGATCGACACCACGCTCCATGCCAGTGCCAGCCTCTGGATCTTGGGAAAAAGTTCCTCGCGTCGTCGCTCGGTCAGCTTCTTCGAATCGTCTAGGTCCGCGAGAGCGGCATGAGCCCGCGCACCGAGAACACACGCCGCAACGGTCAGTGGACCGGCGCATGCTCCTCGTCCCGCTTCGTCCACTCCAGCGACCGGTCCGAGACCGTTGCGCTCGAGCGCCGATTCCATCGTCCGTAGGCCTGCCGCTCGTCGGATGACCGGACGCGGCGGCCACGACGACCGAGTCAGAGTTGCGCGCGCACGCGGCGCACGCCTGGGGGTCGAAGTCATCGACCCTGGATGTCGGGAGAATCAAGGATGCCGGTTCGTGACGGCGGCAGCGCGATGAACACGGCCTTACCGATCACGTTGTCGAGGGGAACGGTGCCGGTGAGCTCGTCGGTGACGTGATA
This sequence comes from Rhodococcus sp. 06-470-2, assembly GCF_002258235.1. Taxonomy (NCBI): domain Bacteria; kingdom Bacillati; phylum Actinomycetota; class Actinomycetes; order Mycobacteriales; family Nocardiaceae; genus Rhodococcus; species Rhodococcus sp. 06-470-2. The sequence continues at coordinate 520,940 of NZ_NOYB01000032.1, forward strand.
CCGCGAATCCCGCGAGTTGCTCCGGTTGTCACCCATGACCCAGATGTTGCCCTCCGGCACGGTGACGGGGTCGAAGCACCGTCCGGACTTCAACTCGGTGTCGCACGTCATCGTCCCCGGGGTGAACGGGAAATCCATCTGGATGTACGGCTCGTCCAACGGCTGTCCGTCGACGAGGACTCGGCCCTGGTCGTCGCAGCATTCGACGGTCTGACCGCCGGTGGCGATGACGCGCTTGACCAGATCGTTCTCGTCGGGAGCGACGACGCCGATCAGCGAGCCGACTTCCTGTGCTCCCCGAATCACCGCGTTGTCGGACCGTTGTGACACGAATTCGTCGTTCCACGAATCCGGGCCGCGGAAGACGACGATGTCGCCGGGCTTCGGGTCGCCGAACCGGTATCCGATCTTCTCCACCACGATGCGGTCACCGGTGCAGCCGGTGCAGCCATGCAGCGTCGGCTCCATCGATTCGGACGGGATCAGATAGACCCGGGCAACGAATGTCTGGAGCAGGAAACTCAGTACCAGCGCTACCAGAATGAGGATGGGAAGCTCACGCCAGAACGATCGGGGCTTGCGTTCCCGACGCTTCTTCCGTGAAGACTCGTCGTCGGGCTCGTCGGTTGGATCCTGTGGGGACTGCGTCACGTGATCAGGTTAGCCGGAACCGTCGCCCGCACGGCCGGACGGTGTGCGCATGGGCGGTTCGCGGCTGTCGATCCGCTCGCCGGCCGGGAGAAACGTGGGACGGCAGCGGGTGGAAAGCACCATGCCGCGTCGCCCTGACGGGCAACGCGGCATGGTGTGAACTGATGTGTCCGGGCGGAACCGGTCAGCGCTTTTCCTTGATCTTGGCGGCCTTGCCACGCAGATCGCGGAGGTAGTAGAGCTTGGCGCGACGGACGTCACCACGGGTGAGGACCTCGAACTGCGCGATGTTGGGGCTGTGCACCGGGAAGGTGCGCTCGACGCCGACGCCGAACGAGACCTTGCGGACCGTGAACGTTTCGCGAACGCCACCGCCCTGACGTCGGATGACGACGCCCTTGAAGATCTGAATGCGCTCCTTCGAGCCTTCGATGACCTTGACGTGCACGTTCAGCGTGTCGCCGGGGCGGAAATCGGGGATGTCGCTACGCAGCGACTGATTGTCGAGAAAGTCCAGAGTGTTCATCGGTTGTGCCATCCTTGCGTTCTGCGCATGAGTAGAGGAACCGAGCGGCTCGCTGATGCAACGGCTCGACTGGTTCGTACTCCGAGTGAGGTCCGTGCCTGCTAGAGGCAACCCGACCATTGTGCCAGACCATCAGGCGTTCGACGAAATCGGCGCTTCTCGGCTCGACGCCGTCTCGCTCGCCATCGGCGCAGGTAGGACCGTCCGCGCCAATTCGTCCTCGGTGGCCTCGCGTGCGTGCACGATGCTCGGCTTCCCGGCGATCGCGTCCTGGAGATAGATCTTGGCCCGGATGATCGGCCGTCGCCACCGCTTCTCTCGGCGCAGAGCGCGTTCCATCTTCTTCGGCCTGGTGGTGTAGCGCCACCTCGCCCACGGTGCGCTCGGCCTGCTCAACCGCACTGCGGCCAGAACGAGGATCGGCAGGACGAACAGCCCGAGCAGTCCGGTCCAGATCTTGCCCTTGAGCAGAACGATGACACCGAGCGCGAGATTGGCCAGGGCCAACACCGCCAGGGTGCCGCGCACCCACGGGTCGGGATCGGCCCGGAAGTCGGCCGGGCTGAGCAACTCCAGGGGGTGGTAGCCGAGCAGCAGCAGGCCGGTGAACGCCACTGCCGCGAACACGGCGTCCACCGACGTGCGGCCCTGTTCGGACCAGTAGACATCACGGAGATAGAAGATCAACGCGAACTCGTCGAGGACGAGAGCGGCGCCGATGCCGAAGATCGCCGCCAACGCCGCGCCGACCGGCTCGGAACCGTCGACGTACACCGCGATCAAGCCGATCCCCGCCAGCAGCATCAGCACGATTCCGAACACGACGTGGTGGATGTGCTGACCCCCGGGCGTGATGTTTCCCGGCCACCATTTCACGTCTGCGCGAATCATCCTGACGCTGAGGCGGATCAGGAGGAACCCCGCCAACAGCCCCAGCAGGAAACACAGCAGCGGCAGGCGGCCGTGATCGATGACCCCGTGTTGCAACCACCTCACGTGTGCCTCACGTCCTTCCTGCCGAACGACCGGTGATCGCGTTTCACCCTATTCGCGTCCGGGACCACCCAGGGCAGCATCGACCGAGGAACCGTTCGCTATTTTCCGAATCCCGCCTTCCGCAACGCGTCGGCCATGGAACCGGCAGCCGGTGTCGCCGTACCAGCGCCCCCGGCCGTACGACGATCCCGTTGCGGGCGTGCGTCTCGTCCGCGGCCGGCCTGATGTGCGCCCGCGCCCCGTCCCTGGCCTCGCGGACGGTCACCCTGCTGTCCGCGTCCGGCGTCCTTGCCGCCGGACGCGCCGGGTTCGTCGTCCAGCCGCAGGCTCAGACCGATGCGCTGACGGGGGATGTCGACCTCCATCACCTTGACGCGAACGACGTCACCGGACTTGACGACCTCACGCGGGTCCTTGACGAAGTTGTGCGACATCGCCGAGACGTGCACGAGCCCGTCCTGATGCACACCGACGTCGACGAACGCCCCGAACGCCGCCACGTTGGTCACGACTCCCTCGAGCGTCATGCCGGGCACCAGGTCGGCGACCTTCTCGATACCGGCGGCGAAGGTCGCGGTCTTGAACTCCGGACGTGGATCGCGGCCCGGCTTCTCGAGTTCGGAGATGATGTCGGTGACGGTGGGCAGACCGAATCGGTCGTCGGCGAATTCGGCGGGGTCGAGCCCGCGCAGCAGTGCTGTGTTGCCGATGACCTCGCGCACCCCGACGCCGGCCTTGCCGACGATGCGCCGCACGACGGGATATGCCTCCGGGTGAACACTCGACCGGTCCAGTGGATCCTCTCCCCCGGAGATGCGGAGGAATCCGGCGCACTGCTCGAAAGCTTTGGGCCCCAAGCGCGGAACGTCTTTGAGTGTGCTGCGGCTGGAGAACGGACCGTTCTGGTCACGGTGTGCCACGATGCTCTCGGCAAGAGAGCCGGCGATACCGGAGACCCGCGAGAGCAACGGTACCGACGCGGTGTTGACGTCGACGCCGACGGCGTTCACCGCGTCCTCGACGACGGCACCGAGAGAACGGGCCAGCAGAGTTTCGGAGATGTCGTGCTGGTACTGCCCGACGCCGATGGACTTCGGATCGATCTTGACCAGCTCGGCCAGCGGATCCTGCAACCTGCGGGCGATCGAGACGGCACCGCGGATCGACACATCCAGTTCGGGCAGCTCGCTCGAGGCGTACGCGGAGGCGGAGTACACCGACGCTCCGGCCTCGGACACCACCACCTTGGTCAGGTTGGCGGCAGGGAACTTGGCGATCAATTCTGCTGCCAGCGAGTCGGTTTCACGCGATGCGGTGCCGTTGCCGATGGCGATCAGTTCGACCTTGTGCTTGGCGGCGAGTCCAGCGAGGGTGGCCACCGCCTGATCCCACTTGCCCTGCGGTTTGTGCGGGTAGATGGTGTCGTGGTCGACGACCTTTCCGGTGGCGTCGACGATCGCGACCTTGGTGCCGGTACGGAAGCCCGGGTCCAGGCCCATCGTGGTGCGGTTGCCCGCGGGCGCGGCGAGCAGCAGGTCCTTGAGGTTGCTCGCGAACACGTCGACGGCGTCCTTCTCGGCCGATTGGCGCAGTCGCATGCGGGTATCGAGGGAGACGGTCACCAGCATCTTGGTACGCCACGCCCATCGGACGGTATCGAGCAGCCACTTGTCGGCGGGCCGTCCCCGATTCGCGATCCCGAACTTGGTAGCGATCCGACCCTCGTAGACGCTCGGGACGCCGGGGGTCGGTTCGTCTCGCTCGGGCTCGAAGCCGAGCGAGAGTACTTCTTCCTTCTCGCCTCTGAGCGTGGCGAGGATGCGGTGCGAGGGCAGGCTGGTGAACGGTTCCGAGAACTCGAAGTAATCGGAGAACTTGGCACCCTCTTCCTCTTTGCCCTTGCGAACGGACGCGACGAGCTTGCCGGACGTCCACATCAGTTCGCGCAGTTCACCCACCAGATCCGCGTCCTCGGCGAAACGCTCGACGAGAATCGCCCGCGCGCCGTCGAGTTGCTCCTGATCGAACTGGGCCGGGTCGGTGGTGGGGTCGGAGAACAGGGCGTCGGCGACGGGCTCGTGCCCGGCCTCCCGTGCGATCTGAGCCTTGGTTCGGCGCTTGGGCTTGAACGGCAGATAGATGTCCTCGACGCGAGCCTTGGTGTCGGCCAGCATCAACGACTGCTCGAGCGCTTCGTCGAGCTTGCCCTGCGAGCGGATGGACTCGATGACGGCGTCTCTGCGCTCGTCGAGCTCGCGCAGGTACCGCAGCCGCTCGTCGAGCTGACGCAGCTGCGTGTCGTCGAGGGTGCCGGTGACTTCCTTGCGGTAGCGCGCGATGAACGGGACCGTCGACCCGCCGTCGAGCAATTCCACGGCGGCACGAACCTGTTCTTCACGAACGTCGAGTTCTTCGGCTATGCGCTTGTTCACAGATTTCAGAGCAGTGGTCACGGCGATGGACCCTACCGCTACTGTGGGACGAGTCGGTCGGCGGTTCAACGTGTGGGAGAGTTTCGCGGATGGTCAGGTTGTCTCGATTCCTGGCTGCAGCCTGCGCCTCCCTGCTGCTGGTCGGCTGTTCGGTTCCTCCCGACGATCAGGTCGGTGACTCCGCGTCGAAGGAGACCGCCGAGACGTCGGCATCGCCCTTTCCCGATATGGACAAGGTCGACGGCGTCGCCCTCGAAGCTCGTATCCCGATGGCGATCGCGTCGGCCCGGGCCCGTGGCGCCGATGTGGATTTCGCGCTGTTGGATCGTCAGACGGGCTCCTACTACAGCAGCAACGCCGATGTTCAGGTCGAAACCGCGTCGGTGTCCAAGCTCTTCATCGCCGACGAGGTGTTGTTCCGAGCGCAGTCGGAGAACCGCCCGGTCTCCGCCGACGATCTGGCCACCATGACCAGCATGCTCGAGCTGTCCGACGACAACGCCGCGTACACGCTCTGGTACCGCTACGGCTCGTCCGACATCGTGCGCACGGTCGCAGCTCGCTACGGCCTGACGAGCACCACAGCTCCCGGCGACGACCAGTGGTACAACACCGAGACCACGCCCAGTGACCTGGTCGGTTACTACGCGGGGTTGCTGGGCGGCAGCGGCGGTTTGACGACTGCATCGACGGACGTGGTGATCGGAATGCTGCGGCGTTCGGCACCGATTGCCGCCGACGGCTACAAACAGCATTTCGGGATCGTCGACGGTCTTCCCGGAGAGAGCGTGCACGCTGTGAAACAGGGTTGGATGTGCTGCGTGTCCGATCGGTGGGTCCACCTGTCGACAGGCACGATCGGTGTCGACAACCGCTACGTTCTGGCTCTGTCCTCACGCGAGGACATCTTCTACGCGGACGACATGGAAAGCTATCCGGACACCGCCGTCGTCGACGTCAGCGACGACGCAAGCGCACTGCACGCAAGGGAAACTCTCACCGGATTCGTCTCGATGCTCTTTCCGGACGGCACCGTCAGCTGAATTCGTCAGTCCTGCAGCAGGTCCGGACGACGCTCGGCGGTCCTGTCCAATGATTGCTCTCGACGCCACGCTGCGATCTTCGCGTGATCACCCGAGAGCAGCACCGACGGAACGTCGAGATCGCGCCACCGAGCGGGACGCGTGTAGCTCGGCCCTTCGAGCAGACCGTCGGAGAACGAATCCTGCTGATGCGACTGTTGATTGCCCAGAACCCCCGGCATCAGTCGCACCACGGCCTCGGCCATGACGAGGACGGCCGCCTCGCCGCCGATGAGCACGTAATCGCCGATGCTGACTTCCTCGACACGCACGCGACGCGCGGCGTCGTCGAACACGCGTTGGTCGATGCCTTCGTATCGGCCGCAGGCGAATACGAGATGTTGCTCGGAGGACCATCGCTCGGCTGTCCGCTGGGTGAACGGCACGCCGGCCGGGGTCGGGACGACGAGGAGAGCATCGTCTGTGAGCACGTCGTCGAGTGCGTCGCCCCACACTGTCGGCTTCATGACCATTCCGGGCCCGCCGCCGTAGGGCGAATCGTCGACGGCCTTGTGCACATCGTGAGTCCACGACCGCAGATCGTGAACCTCGACCGAGACGAGGCCGCGGTCGATTGCTTTGCCCAGCAACGCAGTTCGGAGCGGCGTGAGGTATTCGGGAAAGATGGTGACGACGTCGAGGCGCACGATCTACTCCGGATCCAGCAGACCCTCGGGCGGATCGATCTCGATCGTCTTGTCGGCCAACGACACCGTCGTCACGATGGCCGCTACGAACGGCACGAGAATTTCGGCGCGGGTGGCTTCGCCGAAGCCCGGACTCGGCGTGATGGAGAGCAGCTCCCCCGCTGCGGAGTGAAGGACCTCGCGGACCGTTCCGACGACGGTGCCGTCGGTCAGGATCACTGTGAGGCCTTCGAGTTCGTGGTCGTAGTACTCGTCCGGATCGTCGGACGGCGGAAGGTCGGTGGATTCGACGACGAACAATATGCCGCGCAGTTGGTCAGCGGCAGTCTTGTCGTCGATACCGTTCAGACGCAGCAGAAGCCGTCCGGAGTGTTCCCGGACGGCTTCCACTGTGTACGAGGCCGGTTCCGCGTTCGATCGGGGCCTGCGGCCCGAGAGAACGGTTCCTTCGGCGAAGCGGTCGTCGGGGTTGTCGGTGCGAACCTCGACGACGACTTCGCCTTTGATGCCGTGCGACTTCGCGACACGGCCGATGACCAGCTCCATGATGGGTACGTGACCTACTGGTCCGTGTCGACCACGTCGACACGGATGCCGCGACCACCGATTCCCGAGACGAGCGTGCGCAGCGCCGTAGCGGTACGACCGCCACGGCCGATGACCTTGCCCAGATCGTCGGGGTGCACGTGGACTTCCACGGTGCGGCCACGACGGCCGGTGATCATCTCGACGCGAACGTCATCGGGATTGGCGACGATGCCGCGAACGAGATGTTCGACGGCATCGGCGACAACGGCACTCACTTCTCAGCAGCCTCGGCGGCCGGCGCGTCTGCCGTCTCGGTTGCTGCAGCGTCGGTGGTCTCCGCGGCGGCGTCGTCGGCCTTCGGAGCCTTCTTCTTCTTGGCGGTGGTGGCCTCGCCCTGCGGCTCGGAGTCGGCCTGCGCCAGCGCTGCGTTGAACAGGTCGAGCTTGGAGGGCTTGGGCTCGGCGACGCGGAGGGTTCCCTCGGCACCGGGGAGGCCCTTGAACTTCTGCCAGTCACCGGTGATCTTGAGCAGTGCCTCGACAGGCTCGGTCGGCTGTGCGCCGACGCCCAACCAGTACTGAGCCCGCTCGGAGTCGATTTCGATGACGCTGGGGTCCTGCTTGGGCTCGTACGTGCCGATGGTCTCGATCGCACGGCCGTTACGACGGGTGCGAGCATCGGAGATGACGACGCGGTAGTGCGGGGTGCGGATCTTGCCGATACGCATGAGCTTGATCTTGACAGCCATGTTCTGGTGGAGCCTTTCGAAAGTTGGTCACGGCGCAATTCAGCGGTTCGCACGGCATGCGAGCCCGGTTTTGCGTTGAGGGTTGTTGTGACCGCCGCGCGGTACGTAACCGGAAGACGGGCGAACAGCTGTTCATTGTGCCAGACGGGCGGCTCGATCGGTGAATCGGGCCTGTGGACCCCTCACCTCACGCGAACAGGACCAGCAGGGCGGGGAGGGTGTTGTTCACCGAGTGCGCCGTGGTCGACGCGACGATCGAACCGGAACGCATCCGTGCGATGCCGATCGCGAATCCACCCCACAGCAGCACCACGAAGCGCCACCACTCGCGGTGCCAGATCGCGAACACCACCGCGGTGATCGCCAGGACGACCCATCGATTGCCCAACCAGGCCATGGGCATCGGGCGGGTGCGTTTCTCGAGTGCTCCCCACAGCATGCCGCGGAACATCGTTTCCTCGCAGATCGGTGCACCGAGCCAGATCCACACGGCCAGAGCGATTTTCCAGCCGACGGTCGTGTCGGTGACGTCGCCGAGCGGCATCGGATCGTCCAACTCGATACCGGACAACAGAATCAGCGCCAGCAGGAGGCCACCGACCACCGCGACGCCACCCCACGCCAACCCGGATCGGAGGTGACCGAGGAATTCGGGGGTCGACCTGGGGAGGCCGAAGTCGACGACGGGTCCGTTTCCTCGGGTCATCGAGACGGCCACCGCCACGCCCGCAGCGAGAAGGCTCGGAATCATGATGCCCACCACGAAGACGGCCGAGGCGTCCGACGTCACGACGAGCCCGAGTATCAGAAATCCCGCCAGGTTGAGCCCCAGCACGAGCGCCGCGGCCGGCAGTCCCCACCGTTGACCGCTTCTGCGTTCGAGCGCGGCCTGCTCGGCTCGCCAGTAGGTTTCGGACAACCCCGAACCCTGCTGCTCGATTCGATTCATCGGTGCCATTGCGGCCCAGCTGGGTCGGTTCGGATCGGGCTGTCCTGCATCGCTTCTCGGATCGGTCACCCTCGGCCCACCGGCCCGTTCGTCGTGCGGCCGCGCCGATCGGTCACGCGTCCGCGCAGGATCACCAGCTCCGGATCGGCCAGCACGTCCGGTCCCCCTCGCGGATCGTCGGAGTAGACGACCAGATCCGCGGGCGCGCCGTGCTCGAGTCCCTGCCGACCCAGCCACGACCGGGCGTCCCAGCAGGCAGCACCGAGCGCGTCGGTCGGAGAGAGACCCACGGCGGCCAGCGCGGCTACCTCGTCGGCGATGCGTCCGTGCGCGATCGATCCACCGGCATCGGTACCTGCATAGATGGGAATGCCTGCGTCATGGGCTCGTCCGACGGTGGCGGCGACGCGTTGGTGGAGCGCCCGCATGTGCCGGGCGTAGACCGGATACCGGGTGGCGGAATCGGCGATGCCGGGGAACGTCTCGATGTTGATCAGCGTCGGTACCAGAGCGGTGCCGTGGTCGACCATCATCTCGACGGTCTCGTCGGTCAGACCGGTGCCGTGCTCGATGCAGTCGATTCCCGCCGCGATCAGACCGGGCAGAGCATCCTCGCCGAACACGTGGGCTGTCACCCGCGCTCCCTCGGCGTGGGCGGCAGCGATGGCGTCGACGAGGATCGAGTCGTTCCACAGTGGCCGGAGATCTCCCACCGAGCGGTCGATCCAGTCGCCGACGAGCTTGACCCAGCCGTCGCCGAACCGGGCCTGCTGAGCCACCGCCTCGGGCAGTTGCGATTCGTCCTCGATGTCGATCGCCAGACCCGGGATGTATCGCTTGGGTGATGCGATGTGGCGGCCCGCTCGGATGATGCGAGGTAGGTCCTCGTACTCGTCCAGGGCGCGTGTGTCGACCGGGGACCCGGCGTCGCGCAGCAGCAGCGCGCCGACGCCTCGCTCGGTCTCGGCCTGTCGGATCGACCCGATCAGGTCGGCGTGTCCCCCGCCGTATTCGATCCCGACATGGCAGTGGGCGTCGACCAGGCCGGGCAGGACCCACCCGCCGTCGTGGACGAAATCCGCATCCGCAATGGGCTCGGTGGACAGAACACCGCCCTCGATCCAGAGGTCGATCTCCGTCCCGTCCGGCAGTCCGCGGCCCCGCACCCGCATGGCCGACACGTGCGCGCGCTTACTTCTTGGGCAGTTTCAGTTGCGAGAGGTCGATGCCTTCCAGCCCTGGCGGCAACTGGTCGAGGCCCTTGGGCATGGACGACAGATCGGGCATTCCCGCCGGCATTCCACCCGGCATGCCGGGGAATCCACCGCGGATCTTCGGCTGCGTCGGACCGCGAGCGCCCTTCTTCCCTTTCTTACCCTTCTTGTTGTTCCGTACCTGCTTGCGCGCGCCCGGCATGCCCATCCGACCGGCCATGGCCGACATCATCTTGCGAGCCTCGAAGAACCGGTCGACCAGCTGGTTGACGTCGGAGACCTTGACGCCCGAACCGTTCGCGATACGCAACCGTCGTGACGCGTTGATGATCTTCGGGTCGGTACGTTCCTGCGGCGTCATGCCGCGGATGATGGCCTGAACCCGGTCGAGTTGCTTCTCGTCGACGTTGGCGAGTTCTTTCATCTGGCCGGCACCGGGCAGCATGCCCAGCAGGTTTCCGATCGGCCCCATCTTGCGGACGGCCATCATCTGCTCGAGGAAGTCGTCGAGCGTGAGTTGCCCCGAGCCGATCTTGTTGGCCGTCGCCTCGGCCTGCTCGGCATCGAAGTGCTGCTCGGCCTGCTCGATGAGGCTCAGCACGTCGCCCATGCCGAGGATGCGGCTCGCCATGCGATCGGGGTGGAAGACGTCGAAATCCTCGAGCTTCTCACCGGTCGACGCGAACATGATCGGCTGGCCGGTGACCTCGCGGACGCTCAGCGCAGCACCGCCCCGGGCATCGCCGTCGAGCTTGGTGAGTACGACACCGGTGAAGCCGACGCCGTCACGGAACGCCTCGGCGGTGCTGACGGCGTCCTGACCGACCATCGCATCGAGAACGAACAGTGTCTCGTCCGGCTCGACCGCGTCGCGAATTCCCGCGGCCTGATTCATCAGCTCGCTGTCGATGCCGAGGCGACCTGCGGTGTCGACGATGACCACGTCGTACTGCTTGCTGCGAGCCTCGGCGATGCCGGCCCTGGCAACCTCGACGGGATCCGCTGCCGAGACTCCGAGTGCATTGTCGCCGCCGCCGATGGACGTGCCGGGGTGCGGCGCGAAGACGGCGGCACCGGCGCGCTCGCCCACGATCTGCAGCTGGCTCACGGCACCGGGACGCTGAAGGTCACACGCGACGAGCAGTGGGGTGTGGCCCTGGCCCTTGAGCCATTTCGCGAGCTTGCCCGCCAGCGTCGTCTTACCCGAACCCTGCAGACCGGCGAGCATGATCACCGTGGGCGGGTTCTTGGCGAAGACGAGCCTGCGAGTCTCGCCGCCGAGGATGCCGACCAGTTCCTCGTTGACGATCTTGACGACCTGCTGGGCCGGGTTGAGCGCGCCCGAGACCTCGGCACCCTTGGCCCGGACCTTGATGCGGTTGATGAATTCACGTACGACGGGCAGTGCCACGTCCGCTTCGAGCAGGGCCAGACGGATCTCACGGGCCGTGGCGTCGATATCCGCGCCGGACAGTCGACCTTTGCCACGCAGGTCCTTGAGAGTCCCGGTCAACCTGTCGGAAAGGGATTCGAACACCGATTGCACTCCTGAGCTAGCCGATCACCGAAAACGAGCCGAATCCGGCACGGTCACCAGACTAGCGGCAGCACGCCTCGTCGTCGCTGGGGCGTTCGACTGTCGTGTCGAACGTGTCGATGCCGACCGGTCAGGCGTTGCGCGCGGAATCGTTCCACGTCACTGCCACACCCCGGGTGGCGAGCCACTGCGCGGGGTCGACCTTGACGCCGGAGGGATCGTGCACCTCGAAGTGCAGGTGTGGGCCTGTCGACTGGCCACGGTTGCCGACGGTGGCGATCTGCTCACCGGCCGACACACGCTGGCCGGGATGAACGGAGAAGTCGTTGACGTGTCCGTAGACCGTCTCGGTACCGTCGTCGTGCCGCACCTTGACCCAGAGACCGAAGCCGGATGCCGGTCCTGCGTCGGACACGGTGCCGTCGGCGGCGGCGTAGATGGGCGTTCCGATGGGTGCTGCGATGTCGAGGCCACTGTGCTGGGTGCCCCATCGCGAGCCGAAGTTGGAGGTCAACACCCCAGCCACGGGCTGCACTGTGCCCTTCTTCAGCGAGCGCAGGCTCTCGAGGGGTGACTGAACACCGGCTCCCAGCTGCCCCAGGCCGACATCGTCGAGCCATTGCTGGGCGGCAGCGCCGGGATCGGCTCCGAATGCGGCCAGTGGGTCGGAGGTCGGTGCGGGTGCTGGTTCCGCCGCGGGCGCGGTTTCGGCAGGCGCGGCCTCGGGCGGTGCGGGCTGCGACGGCGGAAGCGGGGGCGCGAGCTGTGGGGGTACGAACTGCGGGATCTCGAGCTGGGGTAGCTCGAACTGGGGTAGCTCGAATCCAGCGGGCAGTAGTCCCTCCGGTACGGCGAACGGGAGTCCGGCTGCGGGTGGCTCCGGAATCGGCGCGGCCGCGGCGGTGCCTGCACCCATCGACGTCGCGCCGACGACGATCGCGCCGGTCGCGGCGACGATGGTGGCCGCCCGTCGACCGACGACGGGGCTGTCCGGTACGGCGCGATGCCTGCCGCCCGTGGGACGCGCTGCGAAGTCGGTCGGTGTGTGGACGGTCGACCGTCGGTGGGATCCCACAGTTCGTGCCTCTCGAATGACCAGGAGTGGAGCCTGCAGGAACGACGTGGTTCCAGCAGTGCGGAGCCTGCAGGAACGACATGGTTCCAGCAGGAACGATGTGGTTCGAGCAGTGTGGAGTGTGCAGGAACGGCTGAGAGTGTCGTTTCTGCGTGGGGACGAATGTAACAAATCGGCATCGGCGGCAGTCCCGTCGGCCGGAAGTTCGTGAGAAGTCACCAGCGCGAGTCGGTCTGCTGTCGCATTCCGACCCGCGGTCAGGTGCCTTCCGGCTTTTCCGGAGGCTTGGGCGGTTCGGGGGCGGGTACGACCGCGAGGATCGCTCGCTCGAGGTCCTCGCGCACCGCCCTGCTGTCTGCTCCCGCCAGGTCGATGCAGAACGAGTCGACCACCGAGCTGCCCAGGGTCGACACGCGTGCCCACCGGATGTCGGATCCCTGCTGTTCGATCGCGCTGGCCAACCGGCAGAGCAGACCGAGCCGGTCCTCAGCTCGTAGCTCGAGTACCACCTGACCTGGTTCGTTGTCGTCGAACCAGAGCACCCGAGGCGGAGCTTGAGCGTAGAGAACCGGGACGGCCGAATCCTCTGCGTCGTCCTCGACGGTGTCGGCTCTTGCGTCGCGTTCCTTGGCGTCGAGCACGGCCACGAGGTCGAGTTCGCCGGCCTGAGCGCGGATGATCTCCTGCCGCAGCAGACCGGCCTGCGGCGGGGAGCCGAAGAGCGGCGCGACGTCGAACGAGTTGATCGCCGATCCCTCGTGACTTCCGAGAGAGGCCGAGAGCACGCGCAGCGAGTGCAGTGCGAGGACTCCCGCGGCATCGGACAGCAGCCCGGGCGTGTCGGGGGCGATGACCGTGATGACGAAGGTGTGCAGCCCGTCGGTCGGCGCGATGTCGACGTGGACGCCTCCCCGCGCGGCGAGTTCGATGTGCGCCGGGTCGAGTGGATCCGGTGAGGGCAGACTCTCCCCCGCCATCACCAATCTGCAGCGACGCACGAGCTCACGGATGAGCGAGGCCTTCCAATCACCCCACACCCCGGGGCCGGTGGCGAGCGAATCCGCTTCTGCCAGTGCGTGAAGCAGCTCGAGCAGAATCGTGTCGGCACCGAGCGCGTCGACGACGGTTTGCACGGTTGCGGGGTCGTCGAGGTCGCGTCTGGTGGCGGTCTCCGGCAGCAGTAGGTGGTATCGCACCATCGCCGTCAGCAGTGCCACGTCGGAAGGCCACAGGCCGAGCCTGTTGCCGATCTGGATGGCCAGATCTGCGCCGACGACACTGTGATCGCCGCCGCGTCCCTTGCCGATGTCGTGGATCAGTGCGCCGAGCACCAACAGGTCAGGACGCGCAACGCGGGTGGTCAATGCGCTTGCGTAGGCTGCGGTTTCGACCAGATGTCGATCGACCGTCCACGTGTGCACCGCATCTCGCGGCGGTAGGTCGCGTACCGCGCCCCACTCCGGAATGAGCCTGCCCCACAGTCCGGTTCGATCCAACGCCTCGATCGCCGCGATCGCCTTGCGACCCGATCCGAGCAACACGAGCAGATCGTTGAGTGCTTCCTTGGGCCAGGGTTCCCGAAGTTCGGGGGCGCTGTCGGACAGCCGGTTCAGGGTCGAGGCGGACATCGGCATTCCGGTCTGGGCCGACGCCGCTGCGACTCGCATGATCAGGCCGGGATCCTTGTTCGGTCGAGCGTCGCGGGCGAGAACGACCTCGCCGCCGTGTTCGACGACTCCCTCGTCCAGCGGGCGTCTGACCGGGACTCGACGCAGTCTCGAAAGACCCCGTCGCGGTAACGAATTGCCTGCGGTTCGCAACCCGACGTCCACCGAATAGCTGATGGTGCGAGCCGAATCGCTCAGCACGCGTGCGAGATCGAAGCGATCCCCGATGCGCAGCGCGGCACCTATCTCGTCGGCGTCCTGCGCGCGCAGTTGATCCCGTGCTCGACCGGCGACGCGGTGCAGTTCGGTGCGCACGTCCAAGAGGCGTCCGTGCGCGAACGCCAAACCGCCACCCGGTGATTCGGGTCCGAGCCCGGGCATACCGTCGGTCAACTGTGCGATGGAGAGGGCGTCGAGCAACTGGACGTCACGCAGCCCCCCGCGGCCGCTCTTGAGATCGGGTTCGGCGCGGTGTGCGATCTCACCGCTGCGCGACCACCGTCCGCGGGTCTGCTCGATCAGCTCGTCGAAACGCCCTCGAATACCGTTGCGCCACTGGCGACGTACGCCGCCGATGAGAAGATTGCTCAATTCGACGTCGCCGGCGATGTGACGCGCCTCGAGCATTCCGAGGGATGCCGTCATGTCTGCTGCAGCGACCTGCAGAGCCTGCGGCACCGTGCGCACACTGTGATCGAGCTTGATGTGCGCGTCCCACAGTGGGTACCACAGCTTGTCGGCGACATCGGAGACGATGCGTGGTTCGAGATCGTCGTGCAGCAGGATCAGGTCCAGATCCGAATAGGGCAGCAGTTCACGACGAGCAAGACCGCCGACAGCGACGATCGCGAAGCCGGAGTCCGGTTTGATCCCGAGCTCGGCACCTTTTGTGGTCAGCCAGAACTCGTGGAGATCGACCAGAGCCTGCCGGAGCGAGGGTGCATCGAGTCGACGATTGCGTGTTCCGCCGTCGAGTAGTTGTTTTCTGGCCCGAGCGAGATCTGCTGCAGCATCGCTCGTGCCCTTCGATGCGGAGCCCGTGGAGACCGAAGGCCCCGATCCTGACGCTTTCGCGCCAGAACCGGGGCCCACGGCCCGAGACCCTTTGGGGTCAGAGTGCATCTGCGCCACGTTCTCCGGTGCGGACTCGGATGACCGAGTCGACCGGGGAAACCCAGACCTTGCCGTCACCGATCTTGCCGGTGCGTGCAGCCTCGACGATGACCTCGACGACCTTCTCCACTGCGGCGTCGTCGACGACTACCTCTACGCGGACCTTCGGGACGAAGTCCACCGAGTACTCGGCACCTCGGTACACCTCGGTGTGGCCCTTCTGGCGGCCGTAACCCTGAACTTCACTGACTGTCATTCCGAGTACGCCGGCCTGCTCCAGCCCCGTCTTGACGTCCTCCAGGGTGAACGGTTTGACGATTGCCGTGATCAGCTTCATTTTTGCTTCCCTTCACAAGACCTCGAGTGCCCGTTGTCGTACGGTGCAGCGTTCACGTCTATCTCTACCTTGTCAGGCGAAATCATATGCAGTCTCGGCGTGCTCGGCCTCGTCGATGCCGTTCGCCTCCTCCTCGTCCGTCACGCGCCAGCCGAGAGGCTTGAGCGCGAACGCGATGACTGCGGTGACGATGGCGGTGAAGATCAGCGCGAACAGTGCGATGACGATCTGCACGACGAGCTGCTTGTAGTCGCCGCCGTAGAACAGGCCGGTCTCGGATCCGAGGAAGCCGATTCCGATGGTTCCCCACAGGCCTGCGACGAGGTGGACGCCCACGACGTCGAGCGAGTCGTCGTAACCGAACTTGAACTTCAGGCCGACGGCCAGTGCGGAAAGCACACCGGCGATGACACCGAGGATCATGGCTCCGACCGGCGTGAGTGCGCCTGCGGCCGGGGTGATCGCGACCAGACCTGCAACGATGCCCGAGGCGGCGCCGAGGCTGGTGGCGTGTCCGTCGCGGATGCGCTCGGTGATGAGCCAGCCCACGATGGCGGCTGCCGTGGCTGCGGTGGTGTTGACCCAGGCCACACCGGCGATTCCGTCGGCCGCGAAGGCGGAACCGGCGTTGAATCCGAACCAGCCGAACCACAGCAGAGCTGCGCCGAGCATCACGAACGGAAGGTTGTGCGGGCGGTAGGCGACCTTGCCGAAGCCGGCGCGCTTGCCGATGATGATCGCCAGAATCAGACCGGCGATACCGGCGTTGATGTGCACGACGGTGCCACCGGCGAAGTCGATCGGAGCGACGTTGGCGACGAGTCCGCCTTCACCGTCGTCGGTGGTGCCGAAGATCATTGCCGCAAGACCGTTCTCGGATCCGGAGAGCAGTCCGCCACCCCAGACCATGTGTGCGAGCGGGAAGTACGCGAGGGTGACCCAGATACCGGCGAAGGCGAGCCAGGTGCCGTACTTGACGCGGCCTGCGATCGAGCCGCTGATCAGTGCGACCGTGATGATGGCGAAGGTGACCTGGAATGCCACGTCGATGACGTTGGCGTAGCCCCAAGCTCCGACGATGTAGTTGCCGTCCGCGTCGGTGATCGAATCCTTGAGTCCGAAGAACTCGAACGGGTTGGCGAAGACTCCGCCGATGTCCTGGGTGCCGTAGGACATCGACCAGCCCCACAGGAAGTAGATGATCGAGACGACGGCCATTGCTCCGAACGACATCATCATCATGTTCAACACGGACTTCTGCTGCGACATACCGCCGTAGAAGAACGCCAAGCCCGGCGTCATCAGCAGTACCAGCGATGCTGCCATCAGCATCCACGCGGCGTTGCCGGAGTTGGCCAACATATCCTCGGGACTCACGTACACCCTCCATTCTCCTGCACACCGGTTGGCGCGCCGTTAAGCAAGAAGAGTGGTTTCACGAGGTTTCATCCGTGACACTCGGGTGTTTCGGGCATGTGAACGCATGACCGGATTCTGTTGCAAAAAGGTTTCGTGCTGGCGTTTGTGCTTTTTCCCCGTTTCGCAGGCCACCCTGCGGGGTCGATCAGCCGAGCAGCGCGTCCACGAACGCACCGGGCTCGAACGGTGCCAGATCGTCGGCACCTTCCCCGAGACCGACGAGCTTGACGGGCACTCCGAGCTCACGCTGCACCTGAAAAACGATGCCACCCTTCGCGGTTCCGTCGAGCTTGGTCAGCACGACACCTGTGATGTTCACGATCTCGGCGAAGACACGGGCCTGCGTCAGTCCGTTCTGGCCCACGGTTGCGTCGAGAACGAGCAGAACGTCGTCGACGTGGGCCCTCTTCTCGATGACACGCTTGACCTTGCTCAGTTCGTCCATCAGACCCGATTTGGTGTGCAACCGTCCCGCGGTGTCGATGAGAACCACATCGACGCCGTTCTCGATTCCTTTGCTCACCGCGTCGAAGGCGACCGCAGCCGGATCCGCTGCCTCCTTGCCGCGAACCACCTCGGCACCCACTCGCTCGGCCCAGGTCTGCAGCTGATCGGCCGCAGCAGCGCGGAACGTATCGGCGGCACCGAGCAGCACCCGCCGCCCGTCCGCGACCAGCACCCGAGCCAGTTTGCCCGTGGTGGTGGTCTTGCCGGTGCCGTTGACTCCGACCACCAGCAACACCGCGGGGGCACCGTCGTGTGGCAGAGCACGAATGGACCGGTCGAACTCGGGGTGCAACTGCGCCACGAGAATTTCGCGCAGCAGGGCCCTAGCATCGGCTTCGGTGCGAATACTGCGGGCCGCCATCTGCTCACGCAGCGTCCGCATGATCTCCGCGGTGGTCGCCGAACCGATATCGGCGATCAGCAGGGTGTCCTCGACCTCTTCCCACGAATCCTCGTCCAGGTCGCCGCCGCCGAGCAGTCCCAGCAGGCTCTTGCCCACCGCGGACTGAGATCGTGCGAGCCGCCCACGGAGACGATCGAGCCGGCCCTCGGTCGGGTCGATGGTGTCCAACCGGCGAGGCGCAGGAGCAACGGTGTCTTCCACCGGAGGCTCGGGCGCAACGGGCTCGGCGACGGTGACATCGGTCGCCGGGGCCTCGGGTTCGAGCACTTCCGGCTCGATCCAGACGGTCTCCGATTCGACCGGTTCGGCGGTGGGAACCACCGGCGGCGGCTCCATCGGCTTCGGCTCGGCCGGCTTGGGGGCCTTCGGGATCACGGGTTCGGCTGTCGCCGTTCCCTGACTGAACGAGAAACCGCTGCCCGCGGTGTAGCCACCGGATCTGTCCTTGGTGGCCGCGTCCTCGATTCGCGCCGCCTCGTCCGACTTGAGGGACACTCTCCGACGACGGGAGAGCGCCAGCCCGACGACGAGGACGACGAGCAGGACGGCAGCGATCGCCGCGACGATGATCCACGCTTGGTTACTCACGTGGAACATCCTCTCAGGCCATCGTGGCCGCTCGTCACCGGTGGTGCACCGACCGCGAAAAAGCGCTTCCCGCCCGGGAGTTCGAGTCGATAGCATTCACGGTCATGGAGTGGACCACGGTGCGTGACGCCGCCGAGCTGACCGAGATGTTCGGAACGCCGAGCTTCCGAGCCGCGAACAAGGACCGACGCACGCTGCACCCCCTCGACGTGCAGTGGCTCGCTGCCTCACCGTTCTGCCTCCTCGGAACCTCCGACGCGAGCGGGAGATGCGACGTCTCACCCAAGGGCGATCCGGCCGGCAGTCTGGTGCACGTCCTCGACGACACCACGATCGCCCTCGCCGAGCGGCCGGGCAACCGCCGGATGGACGGCTATCGCAACATTCTCGAGAACCCGTTCGTCGGCCTGAACTTCTTCGTCCCCGGCCGCGGCGACACCCTTCGCATCAACGGTCGCGCGTCCCTGGTCACCGACGCGCCGTTCTTCGACGAGCTTCGGGTCGAGGGTCATCGCCCGATCTTGTGCCTGTTCGTCGACATCGAGGAAGTGTTCCACCACTGTGCGAAGGCGTTCATGCGGTCCAAGTTGTGGCAGCCCGAGACGTGGGACGCCGACGCCATCCCCGATGTCGCCACTCTGACGAAGGCGTTGATTCCGCAGGCTCCCGAGACGGTGGAGGAACTACGCGAGTACTACGGACCGTCCTACGCGGAGCAGCTGTATCCGAAGCAGTAGCTGCGGCGGACGAACCTCAGGAGACGGTGTCGGGTTCGGCGACGACGGATGCCGCCTCCGGCTCGTGGGCGTCCGGTTCCACCGCGTCCGGCTCCACTGCGCCCGGCTCCACTGCGTCGGGCTCCACTGCGTCCGGCTCCACTGCGTCCGACTCGGCCGCGGGCACCGCGACGCGTTCTCGGTTCAACCGCTGCGAGATGACCGTGGTGATGCCGTCGCCGCGCATGCTGACGCCGTACAGCGCGTCGGCCACCTCCATCGTCGGTTTCTGGTGCGTGATCACGATCAGCTGCGATTTCTCGCGAAGCTGCTCGAACAGTCCGATCAGACGACGCAGGTTGGTGTCGTCCAGTGCAGCCTCGACCTCGTCCATGACGTAGAACGGTGACGGTCGGGCGCGGAAGATGGCTACCAGCATGGCCACCGCGGTCAGCGATTTCTCGCCACCGGAGAGCAACGAGAGTCGCTTGACCTTCTTGCCGGGCGGCCGGGCCTCGACCTCGATGCCGGTGGTGAGCATGTCCGACGGGTCGGTCAGGATCAGTCGTCCTTCACCGCCGGGGAAGAGCTTGGCGAACACCCCGGTGAATTCTCGTTCGACGTCGAGCCAAGCCTCGGTGAAGACCTGCAGGATCCGTTCGTCGACGTCGGCGACGACGCCGAGAAGGTCCTTGCGGGCGGACTTGACGTCCTCGAGTTGGGTGGACAGGAAGTTGTAGCGCTCCTCGAGGGCCGCGAACTCCTCGAGGGCGAGCGGGTTCACCTTGCCGAGTGTGGCGAGGTCGCGCTCGGCGCGTTTGGCGCGCTGCTCCTGGGTGGCTCGGTCGAACGGCATCGGGGCAGGTGCCACCACCTGCTCACCCCGCTCCTTGGCCGCCTCGTACTCGGCCATCTCCAGTTCGGTGGGAGGCAGGGCCACATCGGGCCCGTACTCGGCCACCAGATCGTCGAGGCCGATGCCGTGCTGCTCGAGAATCGTCGTCTCGAGTTGTTCGATCCGCAGCGCTGCCTGCGCACGGGCGACCTCGTCCCGGTGCACGGCGTCGGTGATCGACGCCAGCTGACCCTGCAAGGCTCGGACCTGCTCTTTGACCTTGTCGAGCTCGATTGTGCGCGTTGCACGCTCGGCGGACAGCTCGTCGCGCCTACGGGCAGCGGCCGCAACGACCGTGGCTAACCGCGCGGCGACTTCTTCGCCCGCTTCCCCGACTGCCGCCGCCACTGCGGCCGCATGCCGACGCGCTGCGCTCTCGCGCTCGGCTCGCGCCCTGGCCTCACGCTCGGCTCGCGCCGCCCGTCGAAGCGAATCCGCCCGGCCCCGTACGGACTGTGCGCGCTCTTCGGCGGTCCGCACGTTCAACCGAGCTTCGACCTCGACGGCACGCACTTCGGTCAATGCCGCTGCCGCCATCTCCCGTTCCATGGTGGTCGCAGCGTCACCGCTCTCGCCGTCGCCCGCGAAACCGGATTGCTCGTCTTCTGCCGTCCGCAGGTTCTCTTCCAGCTCGGCCAGCCGCGCGATCGCTTCTTCTCGACTGGCCTCGGCAGAGCTACGCTGCGTCGTCAATCGCGCCGACTCCGCGTGAGCCGAACGCGCCAGTTGACCCAATCGGCCCAACTGTTCGTACACCGCGGCCATCGCGGCGTCGGATTCGTTGAGTGCTGCGAGCGCTTGCTCGGCCGATTCGCGCCGATCCCGTTGTTCTTCCAACGCGCCTGCCAACGCCGCGTCGAGCTCCTCCGCGCGGCGGACCGCCGCGGCCAACTCCACCGTCGACGTGTCGATGGCCGACTGAACCTCGAGGGTGCTCGGACGACGGTCCGAGCCACCGGTGACCCAACCGGCTTCGACGACGTCGCCGTCCTTGGTCACCGCACGCAGCTCACCGGAATCGGAGACCAGACGGTGGGCCGCGTCGAGCGAGTCGACGGCGACCACACCGTCGAGCAGGGCCGCCATGGCCCCGGCCAGCCGGTCCGGATACTCGATCAGGTCCAGCACCCATCGAGCGCCGTTCGGGAGGTCCGGACGTGGAACCGATTGCGCTGCAACGACATTGCCGTGCACGATGGACGCGCGACCACCGTCGGCCGCACGCAGCGCCAGCACGGCATCACGCGCGGCATCGAACGATTCGGCGTGTGCGGCATCGGCGGCCGGACCCATGGCCACTGCCACCGCGATCTCGTATCCCGGCTCGACCGTGAGATGGCCCGCGAGCAGACCCGACAGACCGTCCTGCTGATTCTCCACCAGCCACCCGGCACCGTCCTTGCGTTCGAGGCCCATCGTGAGCGCTTCGATCCTGGCCTCGAACGACGCCACCTTCTTGCCCGCGATGCGTTCTTCTGCCTGCAGCTCCGTCACTCGGGCGTCGGCATGTCGCAGCGCGGCGATGGCTCGCTCGTAGTGCGTGTCGAGGCTCAGTTCGCTCGCGTCGAGGGTGCCGATCTGATCCTGCACACTCTCGAATTCGCGCTGAGCCGATTCGCCGCGCTCGCGGGCCTCGTCGATGGCCACCGACAAACGCGCCACCTCCGAGTCGATCGACTCGACCTTGGTTCGGAAAGTATCGACTCGGCCGGACAGACGCGCGAATCCCTCGCGGCGGTCGGCCACCGCGCGCACGGCAGCGAGGTGGGCACGCTCGGCGGCCGCAGCGGCGGCTTCACGCTCGGCCAGCTGCTCACGTGCCGCCTCGAGGGTTTCGCGTGCCATCTCGACGGCCTCGACGAGTTCCATCTCTTCTTCGGCGACTCGATCGGCCTGCGCTTCGAGCTCGTCCGGGTCCTGTCCCCGACCGGTGGATTGCACGGCGTCGAGATGCCGAGCACGTTCGTGGGCGATTCGAACCGTCGCGTTGACGCGTTCGGCGAGGGCCGACAGACGGAACCACGTCTGCCCGGCGGCCTCGGCGCTGGGGGTCAGCCGGGCGACGGCCTGTTCGTGTTCGCCGAGTGCCACCGAGCCGGCTTCGAGGGCGTCCTGCACCATCGCGTACTGCTCACGCGCCGCTTCCTCGTCCTGGGTCTGGTTCGCGAATTCCTCGCGCCTGGCCACCAGGTCGTCGGCCACCAGTCGCAACCGGGCGTCGCGCAGGTCGGCCTGGACGGTCTGCGCGCGACGCGCGACCTCGGCCTGCCTCCCGAGAGGCTTGAGTTGGCGGCGCAATTCCGTCGTGAGGTCGGTCAACCGCGCCAGGTTGGCCTGCATCGCGTCGAGCTTGCGAACGGCCTTTTCCTTGCGCTTGCGGTGCTTGAGCACCCCGGCTGCTTCCTCGATGAAGGCTCGACGGTCCTCGGGCCGCGATTCCAGGATCGCGGCGAGCCGGCCCTGCCCGACGATCACGTGCATCTCGCGACCGATACCGGAGTCGCTCAGCAGTTCCTGAACGTCCATCAATCGGCACGAACTGCCGTTGATCTCGTACTCACCCGCGCCGTCACGGAACATACGGCGGGTGATCGAGACCTCGGAGTAGTCGATCGGGAGTGCGCCGTCGGAATTGTCGATCGTCAGAGTGACCTCTGCGCGGCCGAGCGGGGCTCGACCCGACGTGCCCGCGAAGATGACGTCTTCCATCTTCCCGCCGCGCAACGCCTTGGCGCCCTGTTCACCCATCACCCAGGTCAGGGCATCGACGACATTGGATTTGCCGGAGCCGTTGGGGCCGACGACACAGGTGATTCCGGGCTCGAAACGAAGAGTCGTCGCCGAAGCAAAGGACTTGAAGCCCTTCAGCGTCAGACTCTTGAGATACATAGCGTCCGTACTTTACCGGCACGCTGCCCGAAAGTGCGCCGAGCCTCCCGCAACGGACGATCAGCGTTCGACGAATCCCGTCAGATCTCCGCGGGCGGTGTCCCAACTCTCCACAACGAGCGTGACCCTGCCCGGAGTCCGATCACCTCGGAGCAGGGCCAGGAGCGCCTCGAGATGCTCACGTGGGCCCTCCGCTATCACCAGGACTCGTCCGTCCGCGTGATTGGTCGCGTGACCGACGAGTCCGAGTTCGAGTGCGCGCGAGCGAGTCCACCACCGAAACCCGACGCCCTGAACGAGCCCGTGCACCCACGCCGTCAACCGTTCGTCCTTCATGCCTGCCATCCGGGCTCGAGCTTCCTGACAGTTCCATCGAAACTGGTGGCGTACAACGCTTTCTCGTCGAATCCGACGCCGCCGAAGGCGACCGACGAGGTCAGCGGAACGCCGGTCGCTATCACACAGGAGGCGCCGGATTCCGGATCGATACGGACCACCCTGCCGGCGAGATTCTGTGCGAGATAGACCGTTCCGTCGTCGCCGACGGTCAGGTCGTCCGACATCGCCAGTGGTCCGACACCGTCGATGCGAATGCGCGCGGACGGTCCGGACGGATTCTGCTCGTCGATGCGAATGCGCGCGGACGGTCCGGACGGATTCTGCTCGTCGAGCACGGTGAGCGTGGTCTCGAGATCGAACGTGTTGGCCACGTACATCTTTCCGTTACCGATTCCGATGCCGTTGGCCGATCCCAGATCGGTACGCACCGTCGACACCGAACCGTCGACCGCAACGCGCGTCAGGCCGGAGTGGCCACCCAGGTTGCGGGTGGTGAACAGATCACCGGTCGCCGATCGCGCCAGCCCGTTGGGCATCGTCAGGCCCGACGCGTACGTCGACCGAACCCCCGTGCCGAGATCGATCGTGTCGACGGTGCCGGTTCGGCTATCGAGAAGACCTGCGGCAGCGCTGTTTCCGGTCGTGAAGTACCGCGTGTCGGCGTCGCGGACCAGTCCGCCAGGCGACTGGACGTCGGCGACGAGTGTGCCCCGTGCGCCGTTGGGGGCCACGGTACGCAGCGCGCCGGGTCCGATGAGAGAGGTCTCGGACACGATCATCGAGCCGCGGCCGTCGAACTCGAGGTTCTCGAGCACCCCGAATCCCGACGCCACCGTGCTCACCGACCACGGAGTGCAACTGCTCGACGCCTCGGCGGTGGGAGCCAGGGCGGTCGCCGTGCCGAGGATCAGACCCGCGACTATTACGGCCGCCCCGGCTCTCATCAGGCGTCCACGTCGATGTCCAAGGTGATCTTCGTACCCGCCTTCAGGGTGCGCCCGACGGTGCACACCTTGTCGATGGCGCGCTCGACGACGGTGAGCAGACGCTCCTGCGCCTCGGGGTCCATCGCGCCGAGGTCGACTCGGAGAATCTCGTTCAGTTCCGGGTACAGCTCGTTTTCGCGATCGGCGGCCCCGGAGACCTCGACGGTGGCGGCGTAGTCGTCGCCCAGTCGCCGCGAGAGCGGTAGGTCCGAGCTCATGCCGGTGCATGCGGCGAGTGCGATCTTGAGCAGCTCGCCGGGGGTGAAGACGCCCTCCACCGATTCCGACCCGATGAGCACTTCGGCTCCTCGGGAGCTGCGGCCGGTGTAGCGACGGGTGCCTGTGCGCTCGACCCAGAGGTTGGTCGGCGTGCTCTGTTCTGCCATGACGGAAATACTAGGCGGGCTCTTCAGGAGTCGAACCCGCGGAATGACCTGGGCGCTGTCAGCTGCGCAGGTGTCGGGGTCGCGGCTGACAGGTGGGGCAGCTGAACGAGCTGCGGTTCATGAACTTCTCGCGTCTGATCGGGGTTCCGCACCGCGAGCACGGCAGACCCTCCTGACCGTAGGCGTCGAGGGAACGATCGAAGTAGCCGGACTGTCCGTTGACGTTGACGTACAACGCGTCGAAAGAGGTTCCACCTTGCGCGAGGGCCTCGCCCATGACGGCGTGCACTGCGGTCAGAAGGCGCCGCAGCGCCGGCCGCGTCAGCGCCTCCGCGATTCGATTGCCGTGGATATTCGCGCGCCACAGCGCCTCGTCGGCATAGATGTTGCCCACGCCCGAGAGCACCGTCTGATCGAGCAGTGCCCGCTTGATCTCGGTGTGCTTGCCGCGCAACACGTCGACCACCGATTCGGCGTCGAACAGTGGATCGATCGGATCACGGGCGATGTGTGCGACCGGTTCGGGTAACTCCGTGCCGTCCACGGTGACGATCGGGGCGAGCGCCCAGCCGCCGAAGGTGCGTTGATCGACGAAGCGCAGATCGGCGCCGTCGTCGAGTCGTGCCCGGATCCGGAGGTGCTTCTCGTCCGGGGCGGATGGCGGCTGCACCAGCATCTGTCCGCTCATGCCCAGGTGCACGACGGTGGCGAAGTCGCCGGGTTCCATCACCAGCCACAGGTATTTACCGCGCCGCCGAGCCGAGGAGACGCGCTGACCGCGCAGCTGGCCGATCAGATCGAGGCCACCGAGATCGTGACGCCGCACGGCGCGAGGGTGCAGCACTTCCACCGATTGCATCGTCCTGCCCACGACGTGAGATTCCAGACCGAGCCGGACGACCTCGACCTCGGGGAGTTCCGGCATCAGGATTCGTCGGTTGCCGGCTCGCCGGGAATCGCGGTGTCGTTGTTCGACAACGTGTTCCACGCCAGACTGGCGGCCTTCTGCTCGGCTTCCTTCTTCGACCGACCGATACCGACGCCGCGCGGGAATCCGCCGACCAACACGGTCGCGGTGAATTCCTTGTCGTGGTCGGGTCCGGTCGACGAGATCTCGTACGCCGGGACGCCGAGTGCACGTTCGGCGGTCAGTTCCTGCAGGCTCGTCTTCCAGTCCAGCCCGGCACCGAGCTTGGGAGCCCGATCGAGGAGGCCTGCGAACAGCGTCAGGACAACGGTGCGAGCGACGTCGATGCCGTGCTGGAGGTGGATTGCACCCAGCAACGACTCCATGCCGTCGGCAAGGATGCTCGGCTTGTCGCGCCCACCGGTCTGTTCCTCGCCCTTACCCAGCAGCAGATGGCGACCCAGTCCGCCATCACCGAGACCGCGCGCGACTTCCGCCAAGGCGTGCATGTTGACCACGCTCGCCCTGATCTTGGCCAGCTGACCTTCGGATTTGGTGGGATGCACCGCGTAGAGGTGCTCGGTCACCGCAAGACCGAGGACGGAATCTCCCAGGAACTCGAGCCGCTCGTTGGTGGGCAGACCACCGTGTTCGTACGCGAACGATCGGTGCGTCAGCGCCAACGTCAGCAGAGGTTCCGACAGGGAAACACCGATAGCGGCGAGGAGCGACTCTCGGTCGTCCCCGCCGCCGGCGGCAGTGGAGCTATTCTTCTGTGAACCGCTGTTGTGCCGGTCCACTACTTCGTTTGTCACGTAAGCGGAAATCAGACCGCTGCGACGACCTGGCGGCCCTTGTAGGTGCCGCACGAGGGGCACGCGATGTGGGGCAGAGTCTTCTCGCCGCAACCGCGGTTGGGGCACGTCACGAGGGTGGGCGCAGTGGTTTTCCACTGTGCACGACGCGACCTCGTGTTGGAACGCGACATTTTGCGCTTCGGGACAGCCACTTACTTCTCCTCGGCTTCGTTGTTCACAAGTTCTGTGCTCGGTTCTGGATCCACGCCAAATTTGGCTGCAAGACCAGCCCAGCGAGGATCAATTGTATCGTGACTGTGGCCGGATTCAGCAATCGCCAGGCGAACGCCGCATTCTGGGCACAATCCCTCGCACTCGTCGCTGCACACGGGGTGGAGTGGAAGCTCCAGACCGACCGCGTCGACAATGACGGGTTCGAGATCTATCAGGTCGTCGACGATGCGGTGAATCTCGTCCGCATCGGTTGTCTCCTCGGTGATGCTGTTCGGGTACGCGAACAACTCCGTCAAGTAGACGTCGACGTTGCCACCGACCGGGTCGAGGCAACGAGTGCACTCCCCGGCCGTGGCCGCTCGTACGGAGCCGGTGACGAGAACGCCCTCCGAGACCGCCTGCAACTGCAGATCGAGCGAGACCGGAACACCGGCTTCGATGGCTATGGCATCGAGGCCGATTCGGGAAGGAGCCGGAACCGTCCGCTCGATGGCCTTCGTCGACCCGGGTCGACGACCGAGGTTGAGAATGTCCAGAACGAATCCGTCGTCCAATTCCGGACGGGTCGTTCTCTTGGGCGGGGGCACGTCTGTTCTTCCTTACTGTCGGTATGCCTACTGTCGGTAAGCAACCCCACAACGATACGCATACGTGCATACGAGGGCAAATCGCTGCCGATCAGTGGCGGCTGCGACGCCCCTGCTCCTGGCTCCCGTACGCGGATTCTCCGTACGGCTCACTGCCGTACTCGGGCACGCCCGAGCCGGTTCGCAGCTGCTGACGCCCACGTCCGACCGAACGAATGGTGCCGCTGAGGAACTCCTCGAACTCTGCAAGCTTGGTGTCGACGTAGACGTCGCACTCGCTGCGCATCCGGTCCGATTCGGCGTGAGCGCTGTCGATCACCCGAGCCGACTCGGCGTGCGCCGCCTGAACGACCTCGGTCTCCGACACGAGACGGTTCTGTTCGGCAGTACCGTCTGCGACGGACCGCTCGTACGACGCCGTCCCGGACTCGATCATCCGATCGGCCTCGGTGCGGGCGCGAACGGTCAGAGCCTCGTACTCGCGCTGGCCTTCGAGCACCGTTCGCTCGGCCTCCGCCTCGGCATCGGCCACGAGCTGGTCGGCATGCGCCGACGCCTCGGACACCATGCGATCTGCCTGCGCCTTGGCGTCGGCGAGAATGCGATCGGCCGAATCCCGAGCGTTCTCGACCGTGTTCTGGGCCTCGGCGTTGGCGGTGCCGACCGTCTTCTCCGCGGTGGCCCTGGCATCGCCGACGAGCTTGTCACGATGGTCCAGTACGTCCTGGGCGTCGTCCAGCTCGCCGGGGATCGCGTCCCGAACGTCGTCGAGCAGTTCCAGGACATCGCCGCGAGGGACGACGCACCCGGCAGTCATCGGAACGCCGCGCGCCTCCTCGACAATGGCGACGAGCTCGTCGAGCGCCTCGAATACGCGGTACACCGGTTACCCCAATCGTCGAATCTGCCACTGCGCGGTCTTCACTCGCAGTGCTGCGCTGTTCAGTCTGCCCGCCGAGGCGGACGTCTGCGCTATACCGGCTCGGTGTGTCGCTCTTCGAACTACTCTGCGGCCCGCTCGGCGATACGGGCGGTCAGGCGGTCCTGAACGAAGGGCGGCAGCATCCCGGTGACGTCTCCCCCGAAGGTCGCGACTTCCTTGATCAGCGAACTGGACAGAAAGCTGTGCGCTGGATTCGCCGGGAGGAACAGCGTGTCCACTCCGGTGAGGGTTCGATTCATCTGCGCCATCTGCAACTCGTAGTCGAAATCGACCGAACTGCGCAAACCTTTGACGATCGCCGAAAAGCCTTCTTGCCGAGCGTAATCGACCAACAATCCGTACCACGAGCCGATCCTGACGTTCGGCAGATGCTCCGTGGCGACCTCGAGCATCTCGATCCGCTCGTCGATGCTGAACATTCCCTTCTTGCTCTTGTTCACCATCACCGTGACCACCACCTCGTCGAAGGCTGCGGCCGCCCGCTCGAAGATGTCGAGGTGACCGTTGGTCACCGGGTCGAAGGATCCAGGGCAGAGTGCGCCAGTCATGCCCGCGAACCTATCAGCCGATCCCGTGCACGCTCGCTACGCACGTGCAGCGATCTCGATTCGACTCTCGCCGTACTTCTTCGACTTCTCCGGGACCAGTCCGGTCGGCCATCGGGTCTCCGGCGAACGCGACGACCGCTCCAGGACGACGACCGCATCGGGTGTGAGCCATCCCCCGACGACGAGCCTGTCCAACAGCCCGGCGACGGCAGTGTCGGTGACGGCATACGGCGGGTCGGCCAACACCAGGTCGTACTCGGCATCCGCTGCCCCGGCCAGCACGGAGGCCACCGGGGCGCAGCGGACCGAAGCGCCGGGCAATCCCACCGACTCGATGTTCTTTCGCACCACCGCCGCCGCTCGGGCATCGGACTCGACCAGCACCGCCGACGACGCTCCACGCGAGAGTGCCTCCAGCCCCAGTGCTCCCGATCCCGCGAACAGATCCAGTACCGCGGCACCGCCGAGTTCCATCCGACTCTCCAGCGAGCTGAACAGCGCTTCGCGAACTCGCTCGGAGGTGGGGCGGGTGCCCTGGCCGGGAACCGACAATCGTCGACCACCCGCGACACCCGCCACGATCCGCGTCATTCGCTGCCGGCCTCTTCGCCCGTCGACCCCCCACCGATGACGACGAGCAGATCGCCGCCTTCCACCTGCTGCACACCGGAGATCGCCAACCGGGTCACGGTGCCGCCGCGGGGAGCGGTGATCGCGGCCTCCATCTTCATCGCCTCGATCGTGGCGACGGTGTCTCCGGCCGAGATCTTCTGTCCCTCCTCGACCGACAGCGTCACCACACCGGCGAACGGTGCCGGAATATGACCGGAGTTGGATCGATCCGCCTTCTCGACCGTGGGGGCCTCGCTCGAGATGGACCGGTCACGCACCGAGACCGGACGCAACTGTCCGTTCAGGATGCACATGACGGTGCGCATTCCGCGCTCGTCGGGGTCGGAGATCGCCTCGAGCCCGATCAGCAGTTCGACGCCCTTCTCCAGGGCCACCCGATGCTCCTCGCCCTGCCGCAGGCCGTAGAAGAACTGATTGGCCGACAGCCGCGTCGTATCGCCGTACTTCTCGCGGTGAGCGGCGAGTTCGGCTGTGGGACCGGGGAACAACAGACGGTTGAGAGTCTCGCGGCGCTGAGCCGAGGTGCCGTCGAGGTTCTTCTCGTCCTCATCGGTGAGCGGTGTCACCGGCTTGCCCTCGCCACGACCCTCCAGCGCCTTCGTCCGCAACGGTTCCGGCCATCCGCCCGCAGGCGTACCCAGATCGCCGCGCAGGAATCCGATCACCGAATCGGGGATGTCGTAGCGACCGGGATTCTCGGCGAATTCCTCGGCGGACGCGCCTGCACCGACCAGAGCAAGTGCCAGGTCGCCGACGACCTTCGAGCTCGGTGTCACCTTGGTCAGACGGCCCAACATGCGGTCGGCTGCAGCGTAATTGGCCTCGACGGTCTCGAACCGATCACCGAGCCCGAGCGAAATGGCCTGCTGCCGTAGGTTCGAGAGCTGTCCGCCGGGGATCTCGTGGGTGTACACGCGACCCGTCGGTGCCGGCAGACCGGACTCGAACGGCGCGTACACCTTTCGCACGGCTTCCCAGTACGGCTCGAGGTCACAGACGGCCTGCAGATTCAGGCCGGTGTCGCGCTCGGTGTGCGCGGCAGCCGCCACGATCGCCGACAACGCAGGCTGGCTGGTGGTGCCTGCCATCGCGGCGCTGGCACCGTCGACGGCGTCGGCCCCGGCCTCCCATGCGGCGAGGTAGGTCGCGAGCTGACCACCGGGTGTGTCGTGGGTGTGTACGTGAACGGGCAGATCGAAGTTCGAGCGCAGTGCCGTCACCAGAGTCTTGGCTGCGGGTGCGCGAAGCAGTCCTGCCATGTCCTTGATGGCGAGCACGTGCGCGCCTGCGTCGACGATCTGCTCGGCCAACTTCAGGTAGTAGTCGAGGGTGTAGAGGTTCTCGTTGGGGTTCGACAGATCACCCGTGTAGCTCAGTGCCACCTCGGCGAGCGCCGTGCCGGTCTCGCGCACGGCATCGATGGCCGGACGCATCTGATCGACATTGTTGAGCGCGTCGAAGATGCGGAAGATGTCGATGCCGGTGTCGGTGGCCTCGGCGACGAAGCTGCGGGTCACCTTCTCCGGGTACGGGGTGTAGCCGACGGTGTTCCTGCCGCGCAGCAACATCTGAATTGCGATGTTCGGCACGGCCTCTCGCAGGCTGGCCAATCTCTCCCACGGATCCTCGTGCAGGAATCGCAGTGCCACGTCGTAGGTGGCACCGCCCCACGCCTCGATGGAGAGCAGCTGCGGCGTGGTGCGCGCGACGTACGGAGCGACTCCGAGCAGTCCGCTCGTCCTCACGCGCGTGGCCAGCAACGACTGATGCGCGTCGCGGAACGTGGTGTCGGTGACGCCGAGGGCTTTTCGATTGCGCAGATCGCGAGCGAACCCCTCGGGTCCGAGCGCAAGCAGCCGTTGCCTCGAACCGTCCGGGATCGGGGCTGCGAAGTCCACCGGCGGCAGCTTGTCGTGCGGGTACACCGACGACGGACGCTCGCCGTGCGGCTTGTTCACCGTCACGTCGGCCAGGTACGCGAGAATCTTGGTGCCGCGGTCGCCCGAGGAGCGCGAGGTGAGCAGTTCGGGGCGCTCCTCGATGAACGAGGTGGTGACCCGGCCCGCGGTGAAGTCGGGATCGACCAGAACCGCTTGCAGGAACGGGATATTCGTGGCGACACCGCGAATCCTGAACTCCGCCAGGGCTCGTCGGGCACGCGCCACGGCGGTGTCGAAGTCACGGCCTCGGCAGGTGAGCTTGACGAGCATGGAGTCGAAGTAGGCACCGACCTCGGCACCCAGAGTGGTACCACCGTCGAGGCGCACTCCGGCACCGCCCGGCGTCCGGTACGCGGTGATGCGTCCGACATCCGGGCGGAATCCGTTCGCCGGATCCTCGGTGGTGATGCGGCACTGCAGGGCCGCACCACGCAGCACGATGTTCTCCTGCTGCAGACCGAGATCGGCAAGTGTCTCTCCCGAGGCGATCCGCAGCTGGGACTGCACCAGATCCACATCGGTCACCTCTTCGGTGACGGTGTGCTCCACCTGAATTCGAGGGTTCATCTCGATGAAGACGTGATTGCCGCGGGTGTCGAGCAGGAACTCGACGGTACCGGCACACGAATAGCCGATTTGCTTCGCGAACGCGACGGCGTCGGCGCAGATCTTCTCCCGCAATCCCTCGGGCAGATTCGGAGCCGGAGCGAGCTCGATGACCTTCTGATGCCGACGCTGCACGCTGCAGTCGCGCTCGAACAGGTGCACCACGTTGCCCTGGCCGTCGGCCAGGATCTGAACCTCGATGTGCCGGGGATCGATCACGGCTTGCTCGAGGAACACGGTCGGATCACCGAAGGCCGATTCCGCCTCGCGCGCAGCAGCTTCGATGGCTTCGCGCAGCTGCTCGGGCTCGGCCACTCGGCGCATACCGCGGCCGCCACCGCCCGCGACGGCCTTGACGAACAGCGGGAACGTCATCGACTCGGACTCGGCGACGAGCGCGTCCACATCGGACGACGGTTCCGACGACGCCAGCACCGGAAGTCCAGCCGCCTTGGCTGCCGCGATCGCGCGGGCCTTGTTGCCGGTCAGTTCGAGAACATCGGCGGACGGGCCGACGAAGGTGATGCCTGCTTCGGCGCACGCTGCGGCCAGATCCGGGTTCTCGGAAAGGAATCCGTATCCGGGGTACACCGCGTCCGCGCCGCTGCGCTTGGCAGCGGCGACGATCTCGTCGACCGAGAGATACGCGCGAACGGGATGGCCCTTCTCCCCGATCTGGTACGCCTCGTCGGCCTTCGTCCGATGTACCGAGTTCCTGTCCTCGAACGGGAACACCGCAACGGTCGAGGCCCCGAGTTCGTAGGAGGCGCGGAAGGCACGGATGGCAATTTCACCGCGGTTGGCAACCAAAACTTTGGAGAACATTGGCTCAACTTACCCGGCAGCGTCGGCCACCGAGGCGTACTGATCTCATCATGCGGGACGATGTGCTCGATTTTCTCCACTGAAACGGTGCAGTAGGTAACGATCGCCCCCTCGACCGCTCCTGCCCACCCGTCAGGACTTCTGCAGGTAATCGACTCGATCCGATCGCCAAGCCGATCGCATCATCGACGCGATGCCGGGATCGTTCGCCAGCGACGGGTCCTGCGCGAACAGGGACCGGGCGCAGTCCTGCGCGTCCGCGATGATGTCCTCGTCGTCGATGAACGAGAGCAGCCGCAACCCGCTGACCGTGCCCGACTGTGCAGCTCCGAGAACGTCGCCCTCGCGACGAGTGGCCAGATCCAGCTTGGCCAGCTCGAAACCGTCGTTGGTCGCTGCCACCGCCTCGAGCCGGGCGAACGAGCCGCCCGCGGGGCTGAGATAGCTGACCATGATGCACAGGCCCTGATGCCCACCTCGGCCGATTCGGCCTCGCAACTGGTGCAGTTGGCTCACGCCGAATCGGTCCGCATCCATGATGACCATGACCGTCGCGTTGGGAACGTCCACTCCCACTTCGACCACCGTGGTGCAGACCAGGACGTCGATCTCGCCGGAGTTGAACTCGGACATGGTGATGTCCTTGTCGTCTCCCGACAGTCGTCCGTGCAACAGACCCACGCGCAGATCGTGCATCGGTCCGGTGGAGAGGGTCTCGTACAGATCCACCGCAGCCGTGGTCTCGGGGCCGTCCTCCGCGCTCGCACTCTTCTTCTTCGCAGCGCTCTTCTTCCCCGTCTCCGCGTCCTCGTCGTCGCCGATGCGGGAGCACACCACGTAGGCCTGGCGACCGGCTGCCACTTCTTCGTGAATACGCTGCCACGCTCGATCCACCCAGCCCGGTTTGCTCCTGGCAGGCACCACGTTGCTGACGATGGGCGATCGGCCGCGGGGCAGTTCGGCGAGCACCGACGTCTCGAGGTCGCCCAACGTCGACATCGCGATGGTCCGCGGGATGGGGGTTGCGGTCATCACGAGCAAGTGCGGACTGGTGTTGTCGCGAGCTTTCGCGCGCAACGCATCTCGTTGCTCGACGCCGAACCTGTGCTGTTCGTCGACGACGACCATCGCGAGATCGAGGAATTCGACGCGGTCCTCGATCAGCGCGTGGGTGCCGATCACGATGCCTGCATCACCGGTGACGGCGTCGAGCAGCGCGGATCGCTTGGCCGCAGTGGACATCGAACCGGTCAACAAGGCGACCTTGGTCGCCAGCTCGTGCGATCCGAGTTCGCCGCCGGCCGCGAGGCTCCCGAGCATCGACCGAATCGAGCGCGCGTGTTGGGAGGCGAGAACCTCCGTCGGTGCCAGCAACGCACACTGATGCCCAGCATCGATCACCTGCAGCATCGCCCGCAGTGCAACGATCGTCTTGCCCGAGCCGACCTCACCCTGCAACAGTCGCGACATCGGATGCGGTGCCGACAGATCGTGGGCGATCTCGGCTGCCACCTGGTGCTGGCCGGCCGTCAACTCGAACGGCAGACGCCGATCGAACTCCGCGGCGAGACCGTCGGTGATCGGTGGGCATCGCGGAGCCACGCGGGTGGATGCGTCGCGTCGGCGGTCGGCGAGGACGAGCTGAACGGCGAGCGCCTCGTCGAACTTCAGCCGCTCGCGCGCAGAGTCCTTGTCCTGTGCGGTATCCGGGAAATGGACCGACCGCAGCGCGGTGTCGATGTCGACGAGACCGCGCTGCGCACGAACCGACTCGGGCAACGGATCGACCACGTCGTCGAGTTGGTCGAGCACCTGTCGGACACAGCGCATGAAGGTCCAGCTCTCGACGTCCTTCGCGGCCGGGTAGATGGGCACGAACGCGCGATCGAACACCGACATGTCCACGGCACCGGAGGAATCGACCGAGCCGCGAGCGAGTCCGGCCAGGGTGCCACCGCCGACGATTCGACCTGCAGGCACGACGGCACCGTCGTTACCGTCTCCGCCGAGAATCACGTAGCTGGGGTGCGTGAGATTCCACCGCTTGCCGAAGTACTTGACCTTGCCCGAGAACATTCCTCGACGACCGGGCAGCAGAACGTGCTTGAGCTTGTGCGGACTGAAGAAGGTGGCGTCGATCCGCTGCCCGTCGGCGGCGAGTGTCACGGCGAGGAACTGACCGTTGCGGTTCTTCATCGAACGCAGCGTCGCGGACTCGACCGTTGCGACGATGGTGATGTGCTCGCCCTCGGGCGGCTCCTTCTCCCCCAGCTCCGAACCGTGCGTCATGTAGCGGTGCGGATAGTGCCGCAGCAGGTCCTCGACAGTGTGAATTCCGAAGACGTCGGCCAGCGGCGTCGCCGCCGCGGCTCCCAGGATGTGATCGAGCCGATCCACCAGCGTTGCCATTGTCCGAGATTCCCTATTCCACTCCGAATTGCACGAGATCCCCCGGCTGTCCACCTGTATAGACCACCACGTCGACTCCGGGATGTGCGCCCGCCACGTACTCGGCCAACCGATCACCGAAGTCATCCGACGCCTGGGCCCCGACGAGCACCGTCACCAGCTCCCCTCCCGTGGCCAGAAGCTGATCCAGCAACCGACACCCCGCATCGAGCGGACGAGCGGCGACGATCACCACCTCCTGCCCCGCCAGCCCGATGCAGTCGCCCGGCTCGCAGGTGCCGACCCACGTCAGAGATCGCTCCTGTGCGATACGCAGAGAACCCCACCTCGTGCCCGCCGCCGCCTCGGACATCGTGAACGCGTCGTCGACTGCGGCGCGGGCGGCATCGTGCACCGCGAGCGCGGCCAGTCCCTGCACCATCGCCGAACACGGCAACATCACCACGTCCTTGCCGTCCGCTCGGGCAGCGGCGCCGACCGCTACGAGTTCCTGCGCGGACAACGCGCCGTTCGGCAACACCAACACCTCACGATGCTTCATCCCGACGATCGCGCGATGCAGCACCGAGGAGTCGATCGCCTCGTCGCACCGCACCACCGTCGCACCTTCCTGAACGTAGAGGTCTGCGGCACCGTCACCGGCCACCAGCGCCAAAATATCGCGACCGACCGACAGCACCGCTGCGTCGCGGCTTTCGGGGATCGCGACTGCGGCGAACTCGGCCGGACCGAAACACGAGATACGCACTCCGCGAACATCTCCGGCGGCGATGCCGCGGTCGACGGCACCACCGGGGTCGGTGGTGTGTACGTGCGCGGACCAGGCCCCGGAACCGTCACCGGCGACGACGACCGAGTCTCCGATGTCGGCCAGTGCTCGGCGAAGTTCCGCCGCCCCCGCGTCGTCCGGCCCGTGCACGACGTAGACCACCTCGTACCCGAGGGAGCGAGACGATCCGTACTCCGACACCGCGACGGGTGCACGGCCGCAGTCCGACGAGAGGTTCGGCGCATCGTCGCCCGTCCGGCGTTCGTGCTCGTGTGGGCGACGGTATCGCCTGCGCGGCGGCGTGCGGCCGATCACCACCTCCACGAACGCGTCGACGATCACCGAGAGACCGAGAGCTCCTGCGTCCACGACACCGGCCTCGCGGAGTTCGGCGAGTTGGTCCGTCGTGCTGTCGACGGCTCGAGCAGTGGCCTCGGCGATGTCGACCACCAGCGTGGAGAGGCTGACATTGGCATCGTGCGCCGAGGCTTCGCGATCGGCTGCGGCCAGAACGGTGAGCATCGTGCCCTCGACGGGAACGCTGACCGCGCCCGCGACCAGGACTCTGGCGCGACGCAGCATCGCCTGCATCGACACCGTGTCCAGCGGGCCGTCCGCTGCGGCCTCGGCGACGGCGCGCAACAGCTGGGACACGATCACTCCCGAGTTCCCCCGCGCCCCCGCGACCGCCCCCACTGCCAGCGCTCGCCCGATGGAGCGGGCGTCCGCGGCGGGCCCGGCTGCGCGCATCGATTCCACCGCGGCGCGGAAGGTGAACATGAGATTGGTGCCGGTGTCCGAGTCGGGGATGGGGAACACGTTGAGTGCATTGATCTCGTCGCACCGTGCGGTGAGGGAATCGACGCAGTGGTAGGCCCACCGGCGCAGGGCCGCGGCATCGATCGATTCGAGAACGTCGACCACCTCGGCCAGCCTCCCCCCGCGTCACGTCCCTCACCTCGTCCGAACTCCCTCGCGGACAGTGCCCGAAGCTTAGTCGGGCATGATCGGTGGCGCGCCGTACGTGAGCCCCGCGGAGCGTCTGCCGTGGCGGTTTGGTGATTGCGTGCGACGCCGCTATTCTTGCAGGGTTGCCTCGAGGCGATCTTCACGCATTGCAATCCTTGCATCTGCTCGTAGTTCGTTTCGATGTCTTCGACCACATGTATCGATCAACATCTATCAAGGAGTTCGCGACTATGGCTGCCGTCTGCGACGTATGCGCCAAGGGGCCCGGCTTCGGTAAGTCGGTCTCGCACTCGCACCGACGGACCAACCGTCGTTGGAACCCGAATATCCAGACCGTTCACGCTCAGGTTGCGCCTGGTAACTCCAAGCGCATGAACGTGTGCACCTCCTGCTTGAAGGCAGGCAAGGTGGTCCGGGGCTGATTTCGGCCTCGCTCTTCGTTTTCCTCCACGGCGTTCCTCGCGTGCGAGAACTGTGCCCCGCCCCCGTATTCGGAGGCGGGGCACAGTCGTCGGTGCACTCGAACACTTGGACGTCCATTAGAATTCCGATCGTGAGTGATTCGGATGACTACGGTCCCAGCAAGGTCAGCATCGAGGACGGCGTGCTGCGCATCGTCGTCGCCACCGAGGCGGGCGGTGCCTCCCTCGACCTCGAAGGCATCGACGCAGGCACGGCGGCACTGCGATCCGTCAACGCCGGTACCACCGCGATCGGAAGTGTGCTCCTCATCGGCCGCGGGCCCAACTTCTGCGCAGGCGGAAACGTACGCGATTTCGCCGGAGCCGACGACCGCGGCGCATTCGTCGGTTCGGTTGCCGACACGTTCCATGCATTCGTCCGCGAACTGGCCGCCGTCACCGTCCCGGTCGTCGCCGGGGTCCACGGCTGGGCGGCCGGGGCAGGCATGAGTCTGGTCTGTCTCACCGATATCGCCATCGGCGGACCGTCGACCAAACTGCGCCCTGCGTACCCTTCCATCGGATTCACCCCGGACGGAGGAATGTCCTGGACACTCCCCCGAATCGTCGGTTCGGGCCGCGCGATGGACATACTTCTGGGTGACTCGATCATCAACGGAGAGGATGCCGTTCGGCTCGGAATCCTCAGCCGGCTGGTGGGCGACGACATCGTCGACAGTGAGGCCGAGCGCCTCGCTCGAACCCTCGCCAACGGCCCGACATCGGCGTACCAGGGCATCAAGAGACTACTCGGAAGCTCCGAATCAGCAACTCTGACAGAACAATTGGACGCCGAAGCCGCCTCGATATCGGTCGCTGCGGCGTCACCGGCCGGACGTGAAGGCGTCGACGCGTTCGTCGAGAAGCGTCGTCCAGACTTCTCCTGAACCGGTCACGGCAACGTCCAGTCGATCGGTTCGTCTCCGCCTTCGACCAACAGTTCGTTGACGCGGCTGAAGGGCTTGGATCCGAAGAAACCGCGTGAGGCGGACAGCGGTGACGGATGAGCGGATTCGATGAAGGGCACCGATCCGAGCATCGGCTTCAGGGTTGCCGCGTCACGTCCCCAGAGAACTGCCACCAGTCCGGGCGCGTCGGGGTTCTCCGCTCGGGCGACCAATGCCCGAATCGCCTGCTCGGTCACCGCTTCCCAGCCCTTCTTGCGGTGTGACGCCGCCTGCGACGGTTCGACGGTGAGCACCCTGTTGAGCAACATCACTCCCTGCTCCGACCAGGGTGTGAGATCGCCGGTGCTCGGCGTGGGCAGACCGAGATCGTCGGAATACTCCTTGAAGATGTTGCTCAGACTCCGCGGTACGGGTCGCACGTCGGGCGCGACAGAAAAGCTCAGGCCCACTGCGTGTCCCGGCGTGGGATACGGATCCTGACCGACGATGAGCACGCGAACCCGATCGAAGGGGTAGCGAAAAGCGCGCAGCACGTTCTCACCCGCGGGCAGGTAGTGCCGTCCGGCGGCGAGTTCGGCTCGCAGGAAGTCGCCCATCGCAGAGACATTCGTCTCGACCGGAGCGAGGGCAGCAGCCCAGCCCGACTCGACGCTCTCGGACAGCGGCCGGGGCGTCACCGGTCGATCCGGCGCAGCGCGTCGCGGTAGTACGCGGCATTGGCGGAGTACATCTGCACGTTGATGTCGACATGCCCCTCGGGAACCTGGTAGCCCTCGCGGATCTTGGCGGGCACGCCGAGCGCCATGGAACGTTCGGGAACGACGAACTCGAACGGCACCACCGCGCCTGCACCGACGATCGAGCCCGCACCGATCTTCGATCCGTTCAGGACCACCGAGCCCGACGCGATGAGGCAGTTGTCCCCGATGGTCGCACCCTCGACGTGCGCATTGTGGCCCAGTACGCACCCGGAACCGATGACCGTTGCGTCGATCGGAGTGCAGTGAACCACGGTCCCGTCCTGCACGTTGGTGCCCTCGCCGATCGAGATGGTGCCGTAGTCGGCCCGCAGAACCGCAGTGGGCCACACCGACGATCCGGCAGCCAAGGTCACCGCTCCGATGACGACGGCGTCGGGATGAACGTAGGCGTCGGGGTGGATGTCGGGTTCGCGATCACCGAGCGCATAGATAGCCATCTCTGCAACTTAGCCGACTCGACCGACCCGACCCGCGTTCACTCGCCCTCGAAACTCGACCATCCCGAGCTACCCGCGTGGACGCGTCCGCCGACCGTCACTCGACCCGCAGGCGCACCGTCTCCGTGCTCGACGCGGCCGATCACCGTCCATCCCCCGGGAACGGCGGCGGCATCGGGGAAGGTGCCGACGAGCGCGTGATCCTCGCCTCCGGTCAGTACCCACTCCAGCGGATCGTGCCCCATCAGCGTTGCTGCCGAACGCAGTTCGACGGGGATCTCCAGCAGGTCGGGATCGAGGTCGACGAGAACGCCCGATGCGTCGGCGATGTGGCCGAGATCGGCCAGCAGCCCGTCGGAGACGTCGGTGAGCGAGGTCGCACCCGCCTCTGCGGCGTCGATCCCGGCGCGGTACGGCGGGACGGGCACTCGGTGTGCGTCCAACACGGCGTCGTGGCCCGTTCCGTCCCGGTCGCCGAGCAGCAGGGCCAGGCCGGCCGCGGACCAGCCGAGCCGCCCCGCATAGGCGATCACATCACCGGCACGCGCCCCCGATCGCAGAACCGGGGCCCGGCCCTGGAGATCGCCGAGCGCGGTGATCGAGATCACCAGCTCCGGCGATTGCACCACATCGCCACCGACGACGGCCGATCCCGCAGCAACCGCCTCGCGCCACATGCCCTCGTTGAGACCGTCGGTCACACTCACCGGAGTGTCGGCCGGGCACCCGAGAGAGACCAGAAAACCCGAGCACTGCGCGCCCATCGCGGCGATATCCGCGCCGTTCTGCGCGATCGCCTTGCGGCCGATCTGTATCGGACTCGACCAGTCGAGCCGAAAGTGCCTGCCGTGCACCAACATATCGGTCGATGCCGCGATCCGACCGTCGGGCGCGGCGACCACGGCTGCGTCGTCGCCGGGCCCGACGATGGTCGACGACGGCTGCTCGCGGCCTGTGATGGCGCGAGCGATCACGTCGAACTCGCCGACCTGCGCGACGGTGCGCTCGCTGCCGGTGGCCGAGTCGATGACGGTGTCGTCGATGATGTTCCTCCCTGAGAACGCGGTGCGTGCGCGACGGTCTCGCGCGGAGCGAGTGCCGCGCCTGCGGTACCTTTTAGCGGCGGTCGGGACAGTACCGATGCAGCAGGTTACGTGCGAAGAGAACGTAGTCGAACCAACCTACAGTCGAGAAGTCCGGCAGGGGAAAGGGACCACCGATGGTGCAAGCATTCGTTCTCGTTCAGACCGAGGTCGGTCGTGCGACGGCCGTCGCACAACAGATCGAGGCCGTCGACGGTGTCGTGTCGGCCGAGGCAGTGGTCGGGCCCTACGACGTGATCGCGCGCGCCGACGGTGCCTCCGACGCCCAGATCGCCGAGATCGTCTCCCGCATCCAGAAAGTCGATGCCATCACTCGCACCCTCACCTGCCCCGTGGCCCCTCGGTCGACGACGTCCGTCGGATAGCTCGTGAATTCACCCGACACCGGCAACGACGCCGGCACCGAAGACGGCCCCGCCGAGACCGAGGGCACTCGCGAGCAGCGCCACCCCGCAGTCATCGCCACCGCGATCGCGCTACCGGTCGCGCTCGTCGTCGGAGTTCTGGTTGCCGCCATCGCGGTGAATCGCTCAGCCGTCCTCGATCCGGTCGCGCTCGGCCCGGTCGACTCCCCCGATGCCGCGAGTGCGCAGTGCACGTCGCTGCTCGACGCCCTGCCCGAAGACCTCGGCGACTACACGAGAGCCGAACTGGCCGACCCGGCCCCGGTCGGAGTCCGCGCGTGGGTCTCGGCCGAGGAGAACGCCGAGCCGGTCGTGTTGCGCTGCGGTCTGCCCCGGCCGATCGGGTTCGATGTGGCCGCGCCGCTTCAGGTGATCAACGGCGTTCAGTGGTTCGAGGTGTCCGGCGCAGACGACGGGATCGACGCCAGCACGTGGTTCGTCGTCGATCGCGGTGTGTACGTCGCCCTGACGATTCCGGGCGACTCGGGCCCCACCCCGTTGCAGGACGCGTCCTCCGCCGTGTCGGGCGCGCTGCCCCAGCAACCTCTCGACCCGGCTCCGTTGCAGTAGCGCCGGGCCGCAACAGCTCTAACGCAAACCGGTACCGCGGGCGAGAGCGGTGTCGATCAGGGTGGCGATCAGCGTCGGGTAGTCGACGCCCGATTCGGCCCACATCTTGGGGTACATCGAGATCGAGGTGAATCCGGGCATGGTGTTGATCTCGTTGATGACCGGGCCGTTCTCGGTGACGAAGAAATCCACCCGCGCCAGACCCTGGCAGTCCAACGCGCGGAAGGCGGCGACGGCGAGCTCACGAATGCGGTCGCTCGTGGCGTCGTCGAGGGCAGCCGGGATGTCGAACTCACTGACATCGTCGAGATACTTGGTGTCGAAATCGTAGAAGGCATGATCGTCGATGTCCGCGTCGGGAATTCGGATCTCGGCGATGGCGCTCGCGCGCACGGTGCCGTCGGGAAATTCGAGCACTCCGCACTCGACCTCGCGGCCGTGGATCATGCCTTCGACGATGACCTTGGGGTCGTGTTCGCGTGCGACGGCGATCGCGGTGGGGAGTTGGTCCCACGCGGTGATGCGCGAGATTCCGATGGACGATCCGCCTCGGGCCGGCTTGACGAATGCGGGCAGGCCGATTCGGTCACGCTCGCCTGCCGTCAGGTCGTCGACCCCGCGTCGGAGTACCACCTGGCGACCTATCGGCAATCCTTCGGCACCGAGCAGCTTCTTGGTGAATTCCTTGTCCATCCCCGCAGCGCTGGCCAGCACGCCCGGCCCGACATACGGAACGCCTGCCAACTCGAGCAGACCCTGCAGGGTGCCGTCCTCGCCGTACGGTCCGTGCAGAACCGGGAACACGACGTCGACGGATGCGAGCACCGTCCCGCCTTCCCCCTCGCCGAGGGCGAGCAGAGCGCCGGCGTGACCCGGGTCCGTACTGAGAGCGAGCGCTGCCCCGGTCTTGTCCACGGTGGGCAGGACGCGGTCGTGAATCGTCAGCGCGTCGATGTCGGAAGAGCCGAGTACCCACGCACCGTCCGGGGTGATTCCCACCGGAACCACCTCGTACCTGGCCGGATCGAGGTTCTGCAGCACGCTACCTGCCGATACACAGGACACAGCGTGCTCGCTGCTGCGGCCCCCGAAGACGACGGCAACTTTGATGCGGGGAGTACTCACGATGAGAAACCGTACCGCCGCGGCTCGTCGAACGCGGATTCGCCCTGTTCGTCGCGAGACCGCGATCACTGCCTCACTCGGGCTTGATGCGACGTCCCAGCAGGTGCCCGACCGCATCCGGTACGGACATGCCGCCGTGACAGACGCGATGCACGGCGTCGGTCAGCGGCATCTCGACGTCGTAACTCTCGGCGAGCGCCCGGACCGAGGTACACGACTTGACGCCTTCGGCAACCTGCCCGTGCGCTGCTTCCTGCGCACTCTCGAGGGAGCCACCCGAACCCAGTCGTTCTCCGAACGTGCGATTACGCGAGAGGGGGGACGAGCAGGTGGCGACCAGGTCGCCCACGCCGGCCAGGCCCGACAGCGTCGACGGCTTGGCACCGAGTGCTACTCCGAGGCGGATGATCTCGGCCAGGCCCCTGGTCATGATCGACGCGAGGGTGTTCTCGCCGTATCCGACGCCTGCGGCCATCCCGCACGCGAGGGCGATGACGTTCTTGCAGGCACCCCCGATCTCGGCACCGATGACATCGCTGTTGGTGTAGGGCCTGAAATATCCTGTGGCACAAGATTTCTGAATCTCGAGGGCACGCTGGGAGTCCGAGCACGCGATGACCGTCGCGGCGGGCTGGCCCTCGGCGATCGGGCGCGCGAGGTTGGGACCGGACAGGCACGCGACCCGGCTGGGATCCGCACCGGTGACCTGAGAGATCACCTGGCTCATCCGCATGAGCGTTCCGGTCTCGATCCCCTTCGCCAGGGAGAGCAGCGTCGCGTGCGGCGGAATCGAGTCGGTCCACGCCCCCAGATTGGCCCGCAGACTCTGTGAGGGCACGGCCAGCACCACGATGTCGGCTCCGTCGAGTGCACGGACGGGATCACTCGTCGCGCGAATCGAGGACGGCAGCTCGATTCCCGCAAGGTAGTCCTTGTTCTCGTGGTCGTCGGTGATGGATGCGGCGAGTTCCTCACGGCGGGCCCACATGGTGACGTCCGTTCCGGCATCGGCCAACACCTTGGCGAATGCGGTGCCCCACGAACCCGACCCCAATACCGCTGCTCTGCTCATTCCGCCAACCCCTCGCCTACTTCGCCGATGCCCTGTCCACGCGCGCATCACCCTAACTCGCAGACCTGCTCGGGCGGTCGGAGTCGGCACAGATCCATGACGCTGGCAGGATCGAGCACCATGGGTGCATCACGAGACGACGACGGCGACCGCGTCGTCAGGGTTCTCATCGCGGTGAAGGATCTGGCCACGGCGAAGTCGCGCCTGGCGGCGGAGTTCTCGGCACCCGACCGGACACGATTGGTGCTCGCGATGCTCAGCGACACCGTGGCGGCCGCAGACTCGGTGTCGGCGGTCGATTCGGTCACTGTGGTCACCCCGGATCCTCTCGTCGCGGACACCGCCCGCAGAATCGGTGCACGGGTGTTCGACGAACCGGTCCGCGATCCGGCACTGCAACCTGACGAACGCCTCAATCACGCGTTCGCGGC
Source organism: Rhodococcus sp. 06-470-2 (assembly GCF_002258235.1). Lineage (NCBI taxonomy): Bacteria > Bacillati > Actinomycetota > Actinomycetes > Mycobacteriales > Nocardiaceae > Rhodococcus > Rhodococcus sp. 06-470-2. The sequence goes on from NZ_NOYB01000032.1 coordinate 565,009, forward strand.
CGCGGCGCACGTACTGCGTCACGGTCACGTCGGCGCGGACGTCGATGGGGACGAAACCGTCAGCGCAGGCCACGTCGACATCATCGCGTTGCAGGCAGACCTTCCGGCGATGCGTTCGACAGAACTCGCCCAGGCCTACGACCGCGCCCGGCGGGGAGGCAGATCACTCGTGGTCGATCATCACGGCACGGGAACCGCTGCTCTGATCCTCAAGGATTCCCCCGACGAGTTGGCACCACTGTTCGGACCGGACTCCGCACGCCGCCATACCGCCTCGGGCGCACGGGAACTCGACGGCGAGTGGCCTGGCCTTCGACTGGACGTGGACACCGCCGACGACGTCCGCAGAGCGCATCGTCTGGGAGTCGGACCGGCGACGGCGGCCGTTCTCCACTCGCTCGGGTGGAACGACGAGGCATCCGCGACGACTGCGTGACGGTAGGGACCGCCACGGCAGCCGGGTGAACACCGACCCGAGTTCGGCCATCGGAGTTTCACCGACGCCGGGTATGGGGGATGATCGTGCGGTGAGCAAAGACGACGTGCAGCCAGCGAACCAGGATCCGCCGATCGAGACAGGAAAGGCCGCAGGCTCGGAGCCGGCGTGGAGCGCGCCGATCGCGTCGACGATGCCGAGCATCCCGTCCGCACTACCGGCCGCCACACCGGAATCGGTGGACGCTGCGACCGTTCTTCCCGAAAATCGCTATCTCAACCGAGAATTGAGCTGGCTCGATTTCAACTCGCGTGTCCTCGCTCTCGCCGAGGACTCCTCGCTGCCCTTGCTGGAGCGGGCGAAGTTTCTCGCCATCTACGCGTCCAATCTCGACGAGTTCTACATGGTCCGGGTCGCCGGTCTCAAACGTCGCGACGAAACCGGTCTGTCGGTTCGATCGGCCGACGGAATGACTCCTCGCGAACAGCTGGCGGTGATCGGGCAGCGCACCCAGGAACTTGCGCTCAAACACGCGCGAGTGCTGCTGGATTCGATTCTGCCCGAGCTCACCGCCGAGGGCATCGCGATCATCCGGTGGTCCGATCTGGACAGCGACGAACGTGCGCGACTGTCGGACTACTTCACCGAACAGGTGTTCCCGGTTCTCACACCGCTGGCCGTCGACCCGGCGCACCCGTTCCCCTACATCAGCGGCCTGAGCCTCAATCTCGCTGTGACAGTGAAGGACTACTCCACGACCGGGGAGCACTTCGCCCGCGTCAAGGTCCCCGACAACGTCGATCGCTTCGTGCGCGTCAAGCGCGGCGAGGGCACTCACCGCATCGACGCCTTCCTGTCGATGGAGGAGTTGATCTCCGCTCACCTCCATGTGCTCTTCCCCGGCATGGAGGTCGTCGAGTCCCACGCGTTCCGGATCACGCGCAACGCCGATTTCGAGGTCGAGGAAGACCGCGACGAGGACCTGCTGCAGGCTCTGGAGCGAGAACTCGCTCGGCGGCGCTTCGGCTCGCCGGTCCGTCTCGAGATCGCCGACGACATGACCGAGCACATGCTCGAACTGCTGCTGCGTGAGCTCGACGTCGATCCCGGCGATGTCATCCAGGTTCCCGGACTGCTGGATCTGTCCTGCCTGTGGCAGGTCTACAGCGTCGACCGCCCCAACCTCAAGGACGCACCCTTCGTTCCTGCCACCCACCCCGCGTTCGGTGAACGCGAGACCCCCAAGAGCGTGTTCTCGACTCTGCGCGACGGCGACGTCCTGGTGCACCATCCGTACGATTCCTTCTCCACCAGCGTCCAACGCTTCATCGAGCAAGCAGCGGCCGATCCTCAGGTGCTCGCCATCAAGCAGACTCTCTATCGCACCTCGGGAGATTCGCCGATCGTCAACGCACTCGTCGACGCGGCCGGAGCGGGCAAGCAGGTCGTTGCACTGGTCGAGATCAAGGCGCGTTTCGACGAACAAGCCAACATCGAGTGGGCACGCAAGCTCGAAAAGGCGGGCGTGCACGTGGTCTACGGCCTCGTCGGCCTCAAGACGCACTGCAAGACCTGCCTGGTGGTGCGCCGAGAGGGGTCGGTCATTCGCCGGTACTGCCACATCGGTACCGGCAACTACAACCCCAAGACAGCGCGTATCTACGAGGACGTGGGCCTGCTGACGTCATCGCCCGAAATCGGGGCCGACCTCACCGATCTGTTCAACTCGCTGACCGGATACTCGCGAAAGTCCAAGTACCGCAACCTTCTGGTCGCTCCGTACGGGGTGCGGCGCGGCATCGTCGAGCGCATCGAAGCGGAGGTCGAACACCTCAAGAGTGGCCGTGCGGCCGGAATTCGCCTCAAGGCCAACGCCTTGGTCGACGAGCAGGTCATCGACGCGCTCTACCGAGCATCGATTGCCGGAGTGCCGGTGAAGGTGGTGGTGCGCGGAATTTGTGCGCTCAAGCCAGGAGTTCCCGGGCTGTCGGAGAACATCGAAGTTCGTTCCATCCTCGGTCGATTCCTCGAACACTCACGGGTTCTGCATTTCCAGGGTGCGGACGAGTTCTGGATCGGCAGCGCAGACATGATGCACCGCAACCTCGATCGCCGAGTGGAGGTGATGGCTCAGGTCAAGGATCCCCGACTGGCGAACCAGCTCAGCGACATCTTCGATTCCGCCCTCGACCCCACCACTCGATGCTGGGAGTTGGGACCGGACGGCGGCTGGGTCGCCTCACCTGCTCGGGGCGAGAAGGTTCGTGAACATCAGGTCGACCTGATGCGCAGTCGGAGGAATCAGGCGTCCTGATGGGCACTTCCGACGGTTCTCCCCGCGCCAACATCTTTGCGGCCGGCTCGATCCTGTGGCGTCGTTCACCGAGCGGCGACTCCGGCGTCGAGGTCGCCTTGGTGCACAGGCCCAAGTACGACGACTGGTCGTTCCCCAAGGGCAAGCTCGATCCCGGCGAGACAGCTGTCGACGCAGCGGTCCGAGAGGTGAAGGAGGAGACCGGATTCGACTCACGACTGGGGCGGTCGCTGTCCTACGTCACCTACCCGATTCCGGGGCACCGTCGGGTCAAGAAGGTGCTGTACTGGGCGGCCGAGGTCACCGGGGGCGAGTTCGTCCCCAATGTCGAGGTGGACGAACTGCGCTGGGTGGCACCCGAGGACGTCGGCCGCGAACTCTCGTACCCCATGGACCACAAGATCCTTCGCCGGTTCGTGGCCAAGCCTGCCGACACCTCGACGGTGCTGCTGGTTCGTCACGGCAGTGCCGGGTCGCGCTCGCGGTTCAAGGGCAACGATGTCGACCGTCCGCTCGACAGGACCGGACGGCGGCAGGCCCAATCCTTGGTCTCGCTGCTTCGTGCCTTCGGCGGTGATTCCGTGTACGCAGCCGACCGCGCTCGATGCGTCCAGACAGTCGCTCCGTTCGCCGAATCGTTGGGGGTGGACATCACTCCCGAGCATCTGCTGTCCGAGGAAGGCTACGCCGACGACCCTCGCAAGGGGCGACATCGCGCTCGCGACATAGCCGAACTGCCCGGCACCCCTGTTGTCTGCAGCCAGGGAAAGGTGATTCCCGACCTGATGCGATGGTGGGCGGAGAAAGACGGAATCACGTTGCCTGCCAACCGAAATCGTAAGGGTAGTGTTTGGGTGCTCTCGCGCCGTGACGGTCGGCTCATCGCTGCCGACCACATCGCCAGTCCGTTGCCCACCCTCACCGCCGACGGCTGAGCGGCGCAACACCAACGACGGAAGGCCCCCGACTCGATGTTCGAGTCGGGGGCCTTCCGCGGTGTTCACACTGTCATACGTGAAGCAGGCAGGCTCTACTTCTTCGGTGCGCGCTTCGCGGGTGCCTTCTTGGCCGGTGCCTTCTTGGCCGGAGCCTTCTTGGCAACGGTCTTCTTGGCCGCTGTCTTGGCCGGAGCCTTCTTGGCGGGAGCAGCAGTCGTTGCGGCCTTGCGCGCAGTCGTCTTGGCCGGAGCCTTCTTCGCAACGGTCTTGCGTGCGGTGGTCTTCGCGGGAGCTGCCTTCTTGGCGGCGGTCTTCGCGGGAGCCGCTGCCTTACGAGCAGTGGTCTTGGCCGGCGCTGCCTTCTTGGCGGCAGCGGTGGTTGCCTTGCGGGCGGTCGTCTTCACGGCAGCCTTCTTCGCAGCCGTCTTCTTCGCAGCCGCAGTCTTCTTGGCCGGAGCCGCAGCGGCACCGCGCTTGACGGCAGGACCGGTGGCGGGCAGCTTCTGCCCACCGGCGATGACGGCCTTGAACTGCGCACCCGGACGGAATGCCGGAACGTTGGTCGGCTTCACGCGAACGGTCTCGCCGGTGCGGGGGTTACGGGCGACGCGGGCTGCGCGACGACGCTGCTCGAACACGCCGAAGCCCGTGATCGTGACACTCTCGCCGCGGTGCACTGCGCGCACGATGGTGTCGACGATGTTCTCGACAGCCTCTGTGGCGCTCCGCCTATCAGACCCCAACTTCTCGGTCAGGGCGTCAATCAGCTCTGCCTTGTTCATGGATTTCCTCCGCTATATGGTGGCCCATCGTCGGACCGACTACTACAACGGTAAACCCCAAGTCGTCAAGAGTCTATGCGCCACGCCAATTTTCATTCTGGTGTCGCGGAATGATTCACGGCCGCAAAGCGTGTCGGACCGCCGCCGATCAGCTTTCGGCGGGTGTCTCGATCCGCGCCGGAAGGGTCAGGGGTTTGTATGAAGGCCTTGACTTTTCGTACTCCGTAATGGCCTCTACCTGGCGTAATGTCAATCCGATGTCGTCCAGGCCCTCCAGCAGACGCCACCGCGTGTAGTCGTCAATCGCAAAGGGCACCACCAACGTTCCAGCCGTTACGGTCTTGTCGACGAGGTCGACAATTATTTCCAGACCGGGCTGTTCTTCTAAGGCTTTCCACAGCAATTCGACGTCGGATTGATCCACTTCGGCAGCCAGCAGCCCGGCCTTACCCGAGTTTCCGCGGAAGATATCGGCGAAACGGGAGGCGATCACGACCCGAAATCCGAAGTCCGAGAGTGCCCAGACGGCATGCTCGCGTGACGATCCCGTACCGAAGTCGGGCCCGGCAACGAGCACCGAGCCTCGGTCGTAGGGCTCGAGGTTCAACACGAAGTTCGGGTCCGAGCGCCAGGCGGCGAACAACCCGTCCTCGAATCCGGTGCGCGTGACGCGCTTGAGGTAGACCGCGGGGATTATCTGGTCGGTGTCGACGTTGGACCGCCGGAGCGGAACTCCGATACCGGTGTGTCGAGTGAAAGCTTCCATCGAATGTGCTCCTCTGAGTTCGATCGATCCGAGCGAAGACGCGTTTACGCGAGATCCGCCGGAGACGACAGGGTTCCACGGATTGCCGTTGCCGCTGCTACCAACGGTGACACGAGATGGGTGCGCCCACCCTTGCCCTGCCTACCCTCGAAATTGCGGTTGGACGTCGACGCCGATCTCTCGCCCGACGCCAATTGGTCCGGGTTCATTCCCAGGCACATCGAGCAACCGGCCTGACGCCACTCCGCTCCTGCGGCCGTGAATATCTCACCCAGTCCTTCCTCCTCGGCCTGCGCTCGCACCCGCATGGAACCCGGTACCACCAGCATTCGCACTCCGTCGGCAACCCGGTGTCCTTCGAGAACGGACGCGACGGCCCGCAGATCCTCGATTCGGCCGTTGGTGCACGAGCCGACGAACACGGTGTCGACGGCGATATCGCGGATGGGCGTTCCCGCTTCCAGACCCATGTACTGCAAGGCCTTCTGGGCTGCCACCCGCTCGCTCTCGTCGACCATCGCCTGCGGATCGGGCACCGTATCGCCAAGTGGCGCACCCTGACCCGGATTCGTTCCCCACGTGACGAACGGCGTCAACGTGTCGGCGTCGATGTGGACCTCGTTGTCGAACACCGCATCCGGATCGGTCGCCAATTCGTTCCACGCGGCCACCGCCGCATCCCAGTCGGCTCCGCGAGGAGCGTGCGGGCGTCCCTTCAGGTACTCGTAGGTGACCTCGTCGGGTGCGATCATGCCTGCCCGCGCTCCGGCTTCGATCGACATGTTGCAGATGGTCATTCGCGCTTCCATCGACAGCTTGCGAATGGCCTCACCGCGGTATTCGAGGACGTAGCCCTGACCGCCGCCGGTGCCGATCTGTGCGATGACGGCGAGGATGAGATCCTTGCTCGTCACACCGGGGGCGAGTTCTCCGTCGACGGTGATGGCCATCGTCTTGAAAGGACGCAGCGACAAGGTCTGCGTGGCCATGACGTGCTCGACCTCACTGGTGCCGATGCCCATTGCGATCGAGCCGAAGGCACCGTGCGTCGAGGTGTGACTGTCTCCGCACACCACGGTCATGCCGGGCTGGGTGAGACCCAGCTGTGGGCCGATGATGTGCACGATGCCCTGATCGAGATCGCCCATCGGGTAGAGCCGAACACCGAATTCCTCGCAGTTGCGTCGAAGGGTGTCGACCTGCGTGCGCGAGACCAGATCGGCGATGGGCGCGAAGATGTCGGCCGTCGGGACGTTGTGGTCCTCGGTCGCGATCGTCAGATCGGGACGACGGAGCCCGCGGCCGGCCAACCGAAGTCCGTCGAACGCCTGCGGGCTCGTCACCTCGTGCACCAAATGGAGGTCGATGTAGATCAGATCCGGCTCACGCGCCCCGCCTTCGCCGCCGCCTCGGACCACCACATGCTGGTCCCATACCTTCTCCGCCAAAGTCTTCGGTGTTTCGGACATCGCTGTCGCGGACCTCGTCTTTCCCTGTCGTCGTCGCGCCGGTGAACGGGCTGGTTCACCTCGCGTGATCGTCTCGACATCATGCCCCCGGCGCGCACCGAAGATGTCGTAGTTGTGCAATCTCAGCATGCGGGAGGCTAATATCGTTCTATGAGACAGCATAGCCCCAATGGCCTCGTCGACAAATCGAGCGGTATCGGTGTCCTCGACAAGGCGATGGCGGTGCTGCACGCGGTGGCCGAGAAGCCCTGCAATCTGGGCGATCTGTGCGCTCGAACGAGCCTGCCCAGGGCCACGGCCCACCGGCTCGCGGTCGGCCTGGAGACCCACCGGCTTCTGGTACGAGATGCCGACGGCCTGTGGCGGACCGGGCCGGGACTGGGCGAGCTCGCGGCGAGCGCATCGGATGCCCTCCTCGATGCTGCTGCCTCGGTACTCCCCCGCCTACGCGAGATCACCGGCGAGAGTGTGCAGATCTATCGGCGCGAAGGAACGGTGCGGGTGTGCGTGGCGTCCATGGAGCCGCCGACCGGACTTCGAGACACCGTGCTCGTCGGAGCACGCCTGCCGATGACGGCCGGGTCGGGTGCCAAAGTGCTTCTCGCATGGGCAGATTCACAGACTCAACGAACAGTTCTGCCCGATGCGGAATTCGGTGAGCGCACCCTCCTCGAGGTTCGACGGCGCGGTTGGGCGCAGAGTGCGGGCGAGCGCGAACCGGGCGTCGCGAGCGTTGCCGCGCCGGTGCGCGACAGCAACGACGCTGTGGTGGCGGCGATCTCGGTGTCGGGACCGATCGATCGAATCGGGCGCAAGCCCGGAGCGCGCTGGGCAGCCGATCTCCTGGCGGCCGCGGACGCACTGCACAAGCGACTCTGAGGCAGGGCGCAGACCTCACGGCCCGAGGAAAACCAGCTGATCGCGCTGCGAGAGTGGGGTACCTTCGTCTCGAGCGGCCTACCCGGCCGGTCGTCGACTGCGAGGAGTCACCCATGCCCGAATCCGGCAGTGAAGAACTGAAGAAGAAATTCCGCGAAGTCCTGGAACAGAAGAACAGCAAGTCCCACAATTCCGTCGAACACAAGGACGGTGGGCCGAAGGTCAACAACGCTCACGGTCCGGCCGACCATCAGAAGATGTTCCGCCGCAAGAGCGTCTGAGACGCCCACACCGAAACGACAACACCCTCCCGATCCACGGATCGAGAGGGTGTTGTCTGTTGTAGCCCCGACGGGATTCGAACCCGCGCTACCGCCTTGAGAGGGCGGCGTCCTAGGCCGCTAGACGACGGGGCCAGGAACTTCACCTGCATTGTTATTCGAGCTTGTAACGCTGAGCCAGCTTAACTGCCTCGGCCTCGGCGACAAAATCGCCTTCACCTGCTCGCTGGGGTACCAGGACTCGAACCTAGAATGGCGGTACCAGAAACCGCTGTGTTGCCAATTACACCATACCCCAATGGACTTGAATCGAACTGCGCATCACGATCGATGTGCACTGCGTTTCGAGCCGGGATAGAGACTATCAAAGGTGACTACCCATTCTGCAAATCGGCTGCTCAGAGCCACCGAAACCGCGCGGCGCAGACTTCGGGGCCGGCCCGAGTCGCTGCTTCGTCGGGCCCCAGGAGCCCCCTCAACGCCTCGTCCGACCAGTGGAGCAGACTTGTTCTCCGTGACCGATCGCAGACCCAGCCGAGTCCGATGAGGGTTCTGCTCGTTCCTCAGGGCGAGCAGGCGGTACTGACGTACCTCGCCGACGACGGCTCGATGCAGAGTGAACCCACGGTGGCCGAGGATCCGGTCGCGGCCGTTGCCGGGCTGGAGCGAGACGAACGGCCGAGGTGGGTGTGGGAGGACACCAGCCGGATCTACCCTCGGTTGCTCGAACGAGGAGTACGCGTACGCCGCTGTCACGATCTGGCCCTGGTCGGTGCGATTCTGGCGATGCGCGCCGGCTCGGCGACTGCCCCTTCGGCTCCCGCCGACCTGCGGCCGGGGCTGTTCGACGCGAACCCCAACTCCGATCCCGCGGCCGTGCTCACCGAGTATCGGCGTCAGCTTCGCGACATCGGTGACGATCGCGCACTGCACCTGCTGGCGGCGGCCGAGTCGGCCGGGGGCCTGGCCGCCGCGGAGATGACCTTCGACGGGTTGCCGTTCTCCGCGTCGGCACATCGCCGTCATCTGGACACGATGCTCGGTGCGCGGCCGCTGGACGGTTCTCCACCCCCGGCTCTCGTCGAGCTCGAGAACCAGATCTCGTCGGCGTTCGGGCGGCGCGTCAACCCTGCCTCTCCCGTGGAGCTGGTGGCCGCGTTCGCGCGCGTCGGTATCGAACTGACATCGACTCGCGCACACGTCATCCGCGACATCGACCACCCGGCAGTTCCGCTGCTGCTGCGCCACCGCGATCTGTCGAAGCTGCACGCTGCGAACGGGTGGGCATGGCTCGACGCGTGGGTTCGCGACGATCGTTTCCGTCCGGTCTATGTTCCCGGCGCTGTGGTCTCGGGCCGGTGGGCCAGTCGCGGCGGAGGCGGCCTGCAGATTCCGAAACCCCTGCGCGCCAGTGTGATCGCCGATCCCGGTTACACCTTCGTGGCCGCCGACGCCGGTCAGCTCGAACCGCGCATTCTCGCTGCGATGTCCGGCGATCCCGGTATGGTCGCCGCGGCAGGCACCGCAGATCTGTATGCACCGGTGGCGGCAGCATCGTTCGGCGGCGATCGCAGCCACGCCAAGGTTGCCGTTCTCGGGGTCCTGTACGGGGCGACCTCCGGCGAGGCGCGTTCGCTGCTGACGCGACTACGGGCCTCGTTCCCCGGTGCCGTCGCACTGGTGGAGGAGGCCGCCCGCGCGGGAGAACGGGGCGAGGTCGTTCGTTCGTGGCTCGGACGGGCCTGCCCACCGCCCTCGCCGCAGTGGTGGTCGGAAGGTGACGCGCACGCGCGGGGCCGGTTCACGCGCAATTTCGTCGTGCAGGCCACCGCCGCCGAGTGGGCGCTGTGCTTGTTGGCCGATCTGCGTGGCCGGTTGGCCGGGAGTGGAGCCCGCAGGAGTGACCCGAATGCCGGGAGCGGAGCCCGCAGGAGTGACCAGAATGCCGGGAGCGGAGCCCGCAGAAGCGACCCGAATGCCGGGACCAGCAGCGAGTTGGTGTTCTTTCAACACGACGAGGTGGTGGTGCATTGTCCCGTCGCCGATTCGGAGCGTGCCGCCGAAGCGATTGCAGCATCGGCGTTGTCGGCAACTCGGCTGATGTTCGGCGACACGGCCGTCCGGTTTCCGATGGAGACGAGAATCGACCGCTTCTACGGCGCTTCGGCTGCCGGCTCGGAGCCGGATTCGGACTGAGCTCCCGGTGGGTCGGCGAACGTCACGTCGATGTCCTCGAACGGCTTGCTGCGTTGTGCTTCTGCCTGTCCGGTGTAGGTGAGTTTGTCACCTTCGGTCAGTTCGACATCGTCGGTGAACGGGGCCAGAAGGGACCGCGGGAACAGCCTGTCGACACGAACCACGTTGATCTCGATGCAGATCACGATCGATACCGAGGTCACGTACAGAAAGGCCAACAGCCCGAGCACGACTGCAAAGACACCGTTCGTCACCGTCGAACTCGCGGCGACGTATTTCACGTACACACCGCCGAACGTCTGCAGTAGCTGCCACGTCAGACCGGCCACTAGGGCTCCCGGGAGTACCTGTCCGATCGACACCGCTCGCACTGTGGCGAGCCGAAACGCAACGACGAACACCCCGACGTACAGCAGCGTTCCGATCACGAAGACGACGAGACCTGATTCCGGGCCGAAATATCCTGCGGCACTGAGCACATTGAGTGCGGTGATAGCCAGTACCGCCAAACCGACGGTGCTCAGCAAACCCAGTCCCCGCACTCGGGCTCGAATCGGATCGGGCCGGAGATTCTTCGGTACGGCCCATGCGGTGTTCATCGCGTTCTGCAGCGCAACGGACACACCGAGCCCGCCGTACAGCGACCCGAGGATACCCACCGTCAGGCCGACCGTTCCGCCACCTATCCGTTCGGGACGCCCCAATTCTTCACCGACCGCCGGGATCTGACCGAGTGCCGAGTTCAGGATCTGTTGTTGCAGCTCCGGGTTGCCCATCAACAGGATGCCCAGAATCACGGAGAAGAGCAGCAGCGCAGGAAAGAGCGAGACGAAGGCGTAGTACGTGATCAGGGCGGCGAGGTAGCCGCCCTGATCGTCGACGAACTTGTACACCACCGCAATGGGATAGCCGAGGACCGGCCGCCTGCGCTGGAGTCGATCCAGTCGATCGGAGACACTCATTCGAGGCCGCCCCCGCGGCCCGCGGTGCGCCTGCGGCCGTGCGCCGTCACGCCACCCGGGCGCGTGCTGCAGCCAAGCGTGCCAGGGTCTTCTCGCGCCCGAGCAGTTCCATGGACTCGTACAGAGGCGGACTGATATGCGACCCGGTCACTCCCACCCGAATCGGGGCGAAAGCCTTGCGCGGCTTGAGCTCGAGCTTCTCGATCAGCGCGTCCTTGAGAGTCGCCTCCAGATCGGCCGTGGTCCAGGTCTGCAACGCCGTCAGCGCGTCGACCGTGGCGTCGAGAACGGGTGCGGCATCGGCACCGAGGTTCTTCGCCGCGGCTGCAGGGTCGATCTCGAAGTCCGCCTCATCGACGAACAGGAACTTCAGCAGTCCCCAGGCATCCGAGAGGACGACGATGCGGGTCTGCACCAGATCGGCCGCGACGGCGAACACCTTCTCGTCGACCGGCTCGGTGAGATGGCCCTGCGCGACGAGGTATTCGCGCAACCGCGCCGCGAAATCGTCAGCTGCCAGCATCCTGATGTGCTCGGCGTTGATCGCGTCGGCCTTCTTCTGATCGAAGCGTGCCGGGTTGGAATTGACCGACGAGATCTCGAATGCCGCCACCATCTCGTCGAGAGAGAAGACGTCGTGATCGTCCGAGATGCCCCAGCCGAGAAGAGCGAGGTAGTTCAGCAGACCTTCCGGAACGAACCCACGATCGCGGTGGATGAACAGATTCGATTCGGGGTCACGCTTGGACAGCTTCTTGTTGCCCTGGCCCATGACGAACGGCAGGTGCCCGAACTCGGGGGTGCGTTCTGCGACGCCGATCCGGATCAGTGCCTCGTAGAGAGCGAGCTGACGAGGCGTCGACGACAGCAGGTCCTCGCCGCGCAGGACGTGGGTGATCTTCATCAGTGCGTCGTCCACCGGATTGACCAACGTGTACAGCGGAACTCCGTTGCCTCGGGTCAGAGCGAAATCCGGTACGGTCCCGGCCTTGAACGTGGTCTCCCCGCGCACGAGGTCGTTCCACGTCAGATCGTGATCGGGCATCCGCAGTCGCACGACGGCCCCGCGTCCCTCGCTTCGATAGGCCTCGCGCTGCTCCGGAGTCAGGTCGCGGTCGAAGTTGTCGTAACCGAGTTTGGGGTCGCGTCCGGCTGCCCTGTGACGGGATTCCACTTCCTCCGGCGTGGAGAACGACTCGTAGGCCTCGCCGGCGTCGAGCAACTGCTGCACGACGGCAACGTGTTGCTCGCGACGCAGCGACTGCCGGTAGGGCTCGTACGGGCCACCCACCTCGGGGCCTTCGTCCCACTCGAGGCCGAGCCAGCGCAACGCGTCGAGCAGGGCGGCGTAGGACTCTTCGGAGTCGCGTGCTGCGTCGGTGTCCTCGATGCGAAAGACGAAGGTGCCGCCGTGATGCCGGGCGAACGCCCAGTTGAACAGTGCGGTTCGGACCAGACCGACGTGCGGGGTCCCGGTGGGCGACGGGCAGAACCGAACGCGGACATCTGTTGCTGTGGTCATGCTCGCCCTACTTCTTCGCTGCGACGGGGTTGGTCAGGGTACCGATTCCCTCGACGGTGATCGACACGCTGTCTCCGTCGGTGATCGGTCCGACTCCCTCGGGGGTTCCGGTGAGAATGACGTCTCCGGGGAGCAGTGTCATCACCGCGGACACCCATTCGATGATCTTCGGAATGTCGTGCAGCAGAAGCGAAGTGCGACTCTGCTGCTTGACCACGCCGTCGACCTCGGTCTTGATCTCGAGATCGGTCGGGTCGAGCGAGGTCTCGATCCAGGGCCCGAGTGGGCAGAAGGTGTCGTGTCCCTTGGCGCGAGTCCACTGTCCGTCGTGCTTCTGGTGGTCACGGGCCGAGACGTCGTTGGCGACGGTGTATCCGAGCACCACCTCGTACGCCTTGGAGGCCGGGACGTCCTTGCACGGGCGGCCGATGACGATCGCCAGTTCACCCTCGAAGTGCACCTCGTTCGAGGACGGTGGCAGCACGATGGGCGCTCCGGGCCCGACGATGGAGGTGTTCGGCTTGATGAAGATCACGGGGTCCTTCGGAGCCTCACCGCCCATCTCGGCCACGTGCGCGGCGTAGTTCTTACCGATGGCGATGACCTTGCTGGCGAGGATGGGGGCGAGCAGTCGCACGTCGGCCAGAGGCCACGACCGACCCGTGAACGTGGGTGTGCCGAAAGGATGTTCGGCGATTTCCTTCGCAGTCTGCGAGTCACCCTCACCTTCGATACTCACGAATGCCACACCATCAGGACTTGCAATTCGACCGAGACGCATGCCGGAAGTCTATCGACCGTCGTTCTCCGCACGTCGACGCCGTCCGATCCACCGATCTTTCGCCGGTGTAAAGTTCGCGTTTATCCACATAGCAAGATCACATGTCCATATTTTGAGACGAAAGGCCGGAATGAGTGACACGAAGCAGTTGTCCAGGATCGGCGAGACGCGACGGTGGTTCATGCTCGTGCTCGGGATGCTCGCGCAGACTGCGGGCGCCGTCTTCATCAACGGTGCTGCATTTCTCATTCCTGCCCTGCACGACGACCGAGGACTCGGCCTTGCGACTGCAGGATTCGTGGTTGCGATGCCCACCGTCGGCATCATGCTGACCCTCATCGCATGGGGCGTGCTCGTCGACCGCATCGGCGAACGTCTCGTTCTGGTGATCGGGCTCGGGCTCACGGCCGCAGCGAGTCTCGGCGCGGTGGTCAGCACGTCCATCCCGGTGCTCGCCGTCCTGCTGCTGGTCGGCGGTATGGCAGCGGCCAGTGCGAACAGCGCGAGCGGACGCGTGGTGGTGGGATGGTTCCCGCCGCATCGCCGTGGACTGGCAATGGGCATCAGGCAGATGTCGGTGCCCCTGGGCGTTGCCCTTGCCGCCCTCACCATCCCACCCATCGCCCGTGACCACGGCGTCGGAGTGGCACTGCTCGTACCCGCTGCCGTGTGCGCTGCGAGCGCCCTGCTGTGCCTGGCGGTCGTCGACCCTCCCCGTCCGAATCGTATCGACGCGGCGGCGCAGGGTCTGCTCGACAATCCGTACCGAGGCAGCAGCCAACTGTGGCGCATTCATGCCACGTCCATCCTGTTGGTGGTTCCGCAGTACGTGGTCTGGACATTTGCACTCGTGTGGCTGATGACCGACCGAGGGTGGACTGCTGCGGCCGCGGGCGTCCTCGTGACCGTCACCCAGATCCTCGGTGCACTGGGCCGGATGAGCGTCGGAGCGCTCTCCGATCGGGTCGGTAGCCGGATGCGGCCCCTACGGTGGGTTGCGGCCACCGCCACCGTCAGCATGCTGGGGCTCGGCATCGCCGACTGGTTCGACTCCCCCGCCGCGATCGTCCTGCTCGTCGTCGCGTCCGTCGCCACCGTTGCACCGAACGGCCTTGCCTTCACTGCTGTCGCAGAGATATCGGGACCGTATTGGAGCGGACGCGCCCTCGGCGTGCAGAACACGAGTCAGTACGTGTTCGCGTCGGCCGTACCGCCGATCTTCGGGGCGCTTGCGACGGTCAGCTTTCCCGTCGCATTCCTGGTGTCGGCGATCTTCCCTGCACTCTCCGTGCCGATCGTCCCCGACGATCCACGTTCCGAGACTCCCGACGAGAATTCCGACAGCGCCGGCTGATCCAGACCTGCGGGGATGCCCGAGAAAAACGACATGCCACGGTGGGCAGTCGGCCCACCGTGGCATGTCGTGACGGCCCTGCTACAGACGCGCTGCGATTCTCGCGCCGATGTCCTTCGTCGACGCGGTTGTGGTTCCTCGCTCGGCGAGATCCGCTGCGACAGCGGCTTCCACCCGCGCCGCACCTGCCGCATCGCCGAGATGATCGAGCAACAACGACACCGACAGGATCGCGGCCGTCGGGTCCGCCTTCTGCTGCCCTGCGATGTCGGGAGCACTGCCGTGCACGGGCTCGAACATACTCGGATTGGTTCCGGTCGCATCGATGTTTCCGCTTGCGGCCAAACCGATTCCGCCGGTCACCGCCGCCGACAGGTCCGTCACGATGTCTCCGAACAAATTGTCGGTGACGATGACGTCGAACCGGCCCGGGTCGGTCACGAGGTGAATCATCGCGGCGTCGATGTGCTGGTACGCGACCTCGACGTCCGGGAACTCGGCCGCGACCTCGTCCACCGTGCGAGCCCACAGGCTGCCTGCGAACGTGAGCACATTGGTCTTGTGCAGCAGCGTCAGATGCTTGCGCCGAGTCAGAGCCCGCTCGAAACCGTTGCGCACCACCCGCTCGACCCCGTAACGGGTGTTGACACTGACCTCGGTGGCCACCTCGTGCGGGGTGCCGATGCGAAGCGCGCCACCGTTGCCGGTGTACGGCCCCTCGGTACCCTCCCGCACGACCACGACGTCGATGTCCTTGTCACCGGCGAGTGGGCCGACGACACCCGGGTACAGCTTGGCCGGACGCAGGTTGATGTGGTGATCGAGCTCGAACCGAGCGCGCAACAGCAGTCCGCGCTCGAGCACTCCGCTCGGAACCGACGGATCACCGATGGCTCCCAACAGAATTGCGTCGTGCTCGCGCAGTTCGGCCAACACCGAGTCCGGCAGCAGTTCCCCGGTGGCGTTGTAGCGACGCGCGCCGAGGTCGTACTCGGTCTTCTCGGCGCCGGGTGCAACGACGTCGAGCACGGCGAGCGCCTCGGTGACGACCTCCGGTCCGATACCGTCTCCGGCGATGACGGCCAGCTTCATCTCACTCCTCGTGATTCTTCGACTTCGTTCGATCGACTGCGAGCGATGCTCAGGACAGGTCGACCAGTTCGATGGTGGACGCGCCGACCGCGGTGGCGATGCTCGCGCTCAACTCCTCCGACACGTCCTTGTCGACGCGCAGCAGAATCGTTGCGCCGTCGCCCTCGGAGTCCTGGCTCAGTGCGGCGGCCTGGATGTCGATGCCGGCATCGCCGAGCAGGGTGCCGATCCGGCCGAGGCTGCCGGGCTGATCCGCGTAGTTGACGATGAGGTTCTTGCCCTCGGCACGGAGGTCGAAGTTGCGGCCGTTGATGTTCACGATCTTCTCGACCTGCGTGGTGCCGGTCAGAGTGCCCGCGACGTTGAGCACCGAGCCGTCGCCGTAGACGGCGCGGATGTCGACCACACTGCGGTGGTTCTCGCTCTCGGACGCGGTGGTGACCTCGGCGGTGACGCCACGCTCCTCGGCGAGCGACGGGGCGTTGACGAACGTGACCGAGTCCTCGATGACGGCGGAGAACAGACCGCGCAGCGCCGAGAGCTTGAGGATCTCGACGTCCTCAGCGGCGAGTTCGCCGCGGACGTCGACCGACAGCGACGTGGGAAGTTCGGTGGACAGAGCGCCGAGCAGCACACCCTGCTTACGCACGATCTCGAGCCACGGCGACACCTCCTCGCCCACGGCGCCACCCTTGACGTTGACGGCGTCGGGCACGAATTCGCCTGCGAGAGCGAGCAGAACCGACTTGGCGACATCGGTGCCCGCCCGGTCCTGGGCCTCGGTCGTCGACGCGCCGAGGTGGGGGGTGACCACGACCTGCGGCAGCTCGAACAGGGGGCTGTCGGTGCACGGCTCGGAGGCGTAGACGTCGATTCCGGCGGCGAACACGTGGCCACTGGTGATGGCGTCGGCCAGGGCCTGCTCGTCGACCAGTCCACCGCGAGCGGCGTTGACGACGATGACACCGGGCTTGGTCTTGGCCAGGGCTTCCTTGCCGATGATGCCCTTGGTCTCCGGGGTCTTCGGGAGGTGAACCGAGAACATGTCGGCGCGCTCGAGCAGCTCGTCCAGGCTCACCAGTTCGATGCCGAGCTGGGCGGCACGCGCAGCCGAGACGTAGGGGTCGTAGGCGATGATGTGGGTCTCGAACGCAGCGAGACGCTGCGCGAACAGCTGACCGATCCGGCCGAGTCCGACGACACCGACGGTCTTGCCGAAGATCTCGACACCGTTGAACTTGCTGCGCTTCCACTCGTGCTGACGCAGAGTGGCGTCGGCAGCGGGGATCTGGCGCGCGGCCGACAGCAGCAGTGTCACCGCATGCTCGGCGGCGGTGTGAATGTTCGACGTCGGGGCGTTGACGACGAGGACACCGCGCTCGGTGGCTGCGGGTACGTCGACGTTGTCCAGGCCGACACCGGCGCGGGCGACGATCTTGAGATTGGTTCCGGCGGCGAGAACCTCTGCGTCGACCGTGGTCGCGGAACGCACCAGGATCGCGTCGGCCTCGGGGACCGCGGCCAGCAGCGCGGGGCGATCCGGGCCGTCGACCCAACGGACCTCGACGCCGTCGCCCAATGCCTCGACGGTGGACGGCGCAAGTTTGTCGGCGATCAGAACGACAGGACGGCCTGGCTGGCTCACGTGAAGAACTCCCTATGTCGGTTCGAGACTGTTGTCGGTGAAAAGTCGGAGCTGGTGCAGCAGAAACAGTTTAGAGGCCGGAGACGTCGAACTGTGACGCCACCTGCCTCACGCATCGAAGGGCACCCCTACGGATGCAGGGGTGCCCTTCGATCAGCATGCGTGAGAACGTGATTCGATGAGAATCAGGCCGTTTCGGTGATCGGGCGATCGACCCAGCTCATCAGGTCGCGCAGCTTCTTGCCGGTGACCTCGATGGGGTGCTCGGCGTTGGCCTTGCGCAGGCCTTCGAGCTCGGTGTTGCCGTTCTCGACGTTGGCGACGAGGCGACGGGTGAACTCACCCGACTGGATGTCGGCCAGGATCGCCTTCATGCGCTCCTTGGTGCCTGCGTCGATCACGCGCGGTCCCGAGAGGTAGCCACCGAACTCCGCGGTGTCGGACACCGAGTAGTTCATCCGAGCGATGCCGCCCTCGTACATGAGGTCGACGATGAGCTTGAGCTCGTGCAGCACCTCGAAGTACGCCATCTCGGGCGCGTATCCGGCCTCGACCATGACCTCGAAGCCCGTCTTGACGAGCTCCTCGGTGCCGCCGCACAGCACGGCCTGCTCGCCGAAGAGGTCGGTCTCGGTCTCTTCCTTGAACGTGGTCTTGATGACGCCTGCGCGCGTTCCGCCGATGCCCTTGGCCCAGGACAGAGCCAGTGCCTGACCTTCGCCCTTGGGGTCCTGGTCGATGGCGATGAGCGCGGGAACGCCCTTGCCGTCGACGAACTGGCGACGCACGAGGTGGCCGGGGCCCTTGGGTGCGACCATGCCGACGGTGACGAACTCCGGTGCCTTGATCAGGTCGAAGTGGATGTTGAGTCCGTGCCCGAAGAACAGCGCGTCGCCGTCCTTCAGGTTGGGCTCGATCTCCTCGGAGAAGATCTTGGCCTGCGCGGTGTCGGGTGCGAGCACCATGATCACGTCGGCCCATTCGGACACCTCGGCGGGAGTGCCGACCTTCAGGCCCTGCTCCTCCGCCTTGGCGCGGGACTTCGAGCCCGCGGCCAGGCCGATGCGCACATCGACACCGGAGTCGCGCAGGCTCAGCGAGTGCGCGTGGCCCTGGCTTCCGTAACCGATCACAGCGACCTTGCGGCCCTGGATGATCGACAGATCAGCATCGTCGTCGTAGAACATCTCGACTGCCACTGTTTGTAACCTTTCCTCTTCGATTTCGCTGAAAATCACGTCCGTCGCTCAGCGCGACGCTGTGATCGATTTCGGTCCACGTCCGACGGCAACGACTCCCGACTGAACTATTTCTCGAATTCCATAGGGGTCCAACATCTTCAGCAACGCATCGAGCTTCGAGCGGGTGCCCGTCGCCTCGACCGTCACGGCCTCGGGAGACACGTCGATCACCTTGGCGCGGAACAGGTTCACCGTTTCGATGACCTCACTGCGCACACTGGCGTCGGCGCGGACCTTGATCAGCACCAACTCGCGAGCCACCGAGGAGTCGTCGTCCTGCTCGACGATCTTGATGACGTTGATGAGCTTGTTGAGCTGCTTGGTCACCTGCTCGAGCGGGAATTCGTCGACGGTGACCACGATCGTCATCCGCGAGATCTCGGGAATCTCGGTACCGCCGACGGCAAGCGAGGAGATGTTGAAACCACGGCGCGAGAACAACGCGGCGACGCGGGCCAGCACACCTGGCTTGTCCTCGACGAGGACGCTGAGGGTATGGCTCGTGCTCACTTGTCGGTGCCTTTCACGTCGTCGATCTGCGGGTGTGGGGCCTGCTCGCGCTCCATGGCCTCGTCGAGGCCGGGCTCGCTTCCCACGGTCTCGTCCTCGTCGAACAGCGGACGGATTCCGCGCGCGGCCATGATCTCGTCGTTGCCGGTACCGGCAGCGACCATCGGCCACACCTGTGCGTCGGCTCCCACGATGAAGTCGATGACGACCGGACGATCGTTGATCGCTCGTGCCTGAGCGATCACCGCGTCGACGTCCTCTTCCCGCTCGCACCGCAGCCCGACGCAACCGAGCGCCTCGGCGAGCTTCACGAAATCGGGGATGCGAACGGCACCGTGGGTACCGAGATTGGTGTTGGAGTAGCGCTCCTCGTAGAACAGGGTCTGCCACTGGCGAACCATGCCGAGGTTGCCGTTGTTGATGAGTGCGACCTTGATCGGGATGCCCTCGACCGCGCAGGTCGCGAGTTCCTGATTGGTCATCTGGAAGCATCCGTCGCCGTCGATGGCCCACACCTCGGCGTCGGGGAGGCCCCTCTTGGCACCCATTGCGGCCGGAACCGCGTACCCCATCGTGCCGAGGCCGCCCGAGTTGAGCCACGTACGCGGCTTCTCGTAGTTGATGAACTGTGCAGCCCACATCTGGTGCTGACCGACGCCGGCGCAGTAGATCGCGTCGGGGCCGGCGAACTTGCCGACCGAGCTGATGACGAACTCCGGTGACATCGATCCGTCGGACGGGCGGTCGTAACTCAGCGGGTAGGTCTTGCGGATGCCGTTCAGGTAGACCCACCACTGCTCGAGATCGAGCGTGGTTCCGGTCGCACGGTCCGCCCGCAGTGCCTCGATGAGCTCGGTGATGACCTCACGGCAGTCGCCGACGATCGGCACGTCGGCGTAGCGGTTCTTGCCGATCTCGGCCGGATCGATGTCGGCGTGGATGACCTTGGCATCCGGTGCGAAGGACGAGAGCTGGCCGGTGACTCGGTCGTCGAACCGGGCACCGAGCGTGATCAGCAGATCGCTCCGCTGCAATGCGGCCACCGCGGCGACGGTGCCGTGCATACCCGGCATGCCGAGGTTCAGATTGTGCGAGTCGGGGAACGCGCCGCGGGCCATCAGAGTGGTCACGACAGGAATTCCGGTCAGTTCGGCCAGCTCGAGCAGCTCCGCCGAGGCGTCGGCCTTGATGACGCCGCCACCGACATAGAGCACCGGCTGCTTGGCGTCGGCGATGTAGCGGGCCGCTTCGCGGACCTGCTTGCCGTGCGGCTTGGTGACCGGACGGTAGCCGGGCAGACGCATCTCCGGCGGCCACGAGAACGTGGTCTGCGCCTGCAGGACGTCCTTGGGGATGTCGACGAGCACCGCACCGGGACGGCCCGAGGCGGCGATGTAGAACGCCTCGGCCATGATGCGCGGGATGTCGGCACCGTCGGTGATGAGGAAGTTGTGCTTGGTGATCGGCATCGTGATACCCGAGATGTCGGCTTCCTGGAAGCCGTCGGTCCCGATGAGACTACGGGCGACCTGGCCGGTGATCGCGACGACGGGAACCGAATCCATCTGAGCGTCGGCGAGTGGGGTGACGAGGTTGGTCGCGCCGGGACCGGACGTTGCCATGCAGACGCCGACCTTGCCGGTCGCCTGGGCGTAGCCGGTCGCGGCGTGGCCTGCACCCTGCTCGTGGCGCACCAGAATGTGGCGCACCTTCACCGAGTCGAAGAGCGGGTCGTAGACCGGGAGAACCGCGCCACCGGGAATGCCGAATACGGTGTCGACGTCGAGTTCTTCGAGGGCCCGAACGACCGACTGTGCGCCGGTGACCTTCTCCGGTGCGACGTGGCGTCGCGATCCGTTGGTCACTGCGTCTGCGGACGGGCTGGCGGCTGTCCCCGACTTACGGGTCGTGGGCCCTGGGCGTGCGGTTGGTGCGCTCACTGATTGCTTCCTCAGGAATGTGAAATTGCTGGGCGATCTCTGGGCAAGAAAAAACCCCCGTCAGCGTGAGCTGTACGAGGGTGGCGCGTCGATGCGAGTTTGAACAACCGGCTCAGGCGTTGACGCGCCGGCCGATTACGAGTATCCAATTCCGCTTCACGCGCTCGACGGTAGGCGCGCGCACAGGGAAGAGTCAAACTCGTCACGACGCAATCCCATTATGTGAGATCGCGTAGATGCAATGCGAAGATGAATGGGTGTCGTCTTCGCAGCAGTCCGAACCACCTCGGCCATCATCCCACACCGCACCCGAGTCACCGAAAGGTGCCGAGGGACCGCAACCACCGACAGCGCAGGTCATTCGAGTCCCACGCCTCGCGCTCCTCGGCGTCGGCCTGTTGCTCTTCGGCACCGGA
This sequence comes from Rhodococcus sp. 06-470-2, assembly GCF_002258235.1. NCBI lineage: Bacteria > Bacillati > Actinomycetota > Actinomycetes > Mycobacteriales > Nocardiaceae > Rhodococcus > Rhodococcus sp. 06-470-2. Next base: position 586,533 of record NZ_NOYB01000032.1, read on the forward strand.
CTGACCGCCGCCAGCTGGCCCCTGGCCATGGGCTGGCTGCTCATACTGCCCATCGTCGCCGGCATCTGGGTGTTTCGGGTGCGCACGGTCGTCTCTCCCGAGGCGATCACGGCGCGACGGTTCGTGGGTTCGGATGTGATCGCGTGGGACTCGGTGGCGGGTCTGCACTTCCCGGACCGTCGATGGGCGCGTGTGGTCCTGACCGACAAGAGCGAGAAGTCCCTACCGCTCGTGCGATTCGACCTACTCCCCCAGCTCGCCGCGGCCAGCGGCGGCCGTATCACCGACCCCTACGCCGCGGCCGCCGCTGCTGCCGCCGCGGAGGATCGGGACCGTGAGGAAGCCGACGACACCGAGGGCGACGGCGAACAGGCACCGAAGGACCGGTAGTCGACGGCGAGTAATCTCCTCGGTGCGAGAAACCGCTGCAACGAACGAGGACAACGCACTATGCCGCCGCTACGCTCACGGGTCACCACTGTCGGACGCAACGCCGCGGGCGCACGCTCGCTGTGGCGCGCCACCGGAATGACCGATTCGGACTTCGGAAAACCCATCGTCGCCATCGCGAACTCGTACACCCAGTTCGTCCCCGGCCACGTGCATCTGAAGAACGTGGGCGAGATCGTCGCCGACGCCGTACGAGCTGCAGGCGGGGTACCCCGGGAGTTCCACACCATCGCCGTCGACGACGGAATCGCCATGGGTCACGGCGGCATGTTGTACTCGCTGCCCAGCCGCGAGATCATCGCCGACTCCGTCGAGTACATGGCCAACGCCCATACTGCCGACGCCTTGGTGTGCATCTCGAACTGCGACAAGATCACTCCCGGCATGCTCAATGCCGCGATGCGCCTGAACATCCCTGCCGTCTTCGTCTCCGGTGGACCGATGGAGGCAGGCAAGGCCGTGGTCGTCGACGGCGTCGCGCAGGCACCGACCGACCTGATCACCGCGATCTCCGCCAGCGCCAACGACGCCGTGTCCGAGGCGGGCCTCGACGAGGTCGAGCGCAGCGCGTGCCCCACGTGCGGGTCGTGCTCGGGCATGTTCACGGCCAACTCGATGAACTGCCTCACCGAGGCGCTCGGTCTCGCCTTGCCCGGCAACGGCTCCACGCTGGCCACTCACGCGGCCCGCCGCGCGCTGTTCACACGTGCAGGCACCACCATCGTCGAGGCAGCGCTGAAGTACTACCGCGACGAGGACGAATCGGTCCTCCCCCGCAACATCGCCACTCCGGCCGCGTTCCGCAACGCCATGGCTCTCGACGTCGCGATGGGCGGATCCACCAATACGGTGCTGCACACCCTCGCTGCCGCGCAGGAAGGCGAGGTCGACTTCGATCTGGACTCCATCGACGCCATCAGCCGCAAGGTCCCGTGCCTGTCGAAGGTCTCCCCCAATTCCGACTACCACATGGAGGACGTGCACCGCGCCGGCGGAATCCCGGCCCTGCTCGGCGAACTGCGACGCGCGAACCTGCTCGAAACCGATGTCTCGACCGTGCACACGAAGAGCTTCGACGAATGGCTCGACACCTGGGACATTCGATCCGGCAAGGCCTCCGCCGAGGCCGTCGAGCTGTTCCACGCCGCCCCGGGCGGTGTCCGCACCGTCGAACCGTTCTCCACCGGCAACCGCTGGTCCTCGCTCGACACGGACGCCGCAGGTGGCTGCATCCGCGATCTCGAGCATGCCTACACGGTCGAGGGTGGTCTGGTGGTACTGCGCGGCAACATCGCCGTCGACGGTGCAATCCTCAAGACCGCAGGGATCGACGAGGACCTGTTCTCCTTCCAGGGTCCGGCACTGGTCGTCGAGTCGCAGGAAGAAGCGGTCTCGGCCATCCTGCAGAAGAAGATTCGGCCCGGTGACGTGCTGGTCGTCCGCTACGAGGGCCCCAAGGGCGGCCCGGGCATGCAGGAAATGCTGCACCCGACGGCCTTCCTCAAGGGGGCCGGACTGGGCAAGGTCTGCGCACTGATCACCGACGGCCGCTTCTCCGGCGGAACTTCGGGACTGTCCATCGGACACATTTCCCCCGAGGCCGCCGCCGGCGGTGTGATCGGGCTCGTCGAGAACGGCGACCAGGTCCGAATCGACGTGGCCACCCGCACCCTCGAGATCCTCGTCGACGACGAGACCCTCGAGACGCGACGCGCGAAGATGAACGCGTCCGAGCGGCCGTGGCAGCCGGTCGATCGCCAGCGCACGGTCACCACCGCGCTACGCGCCTACGCCGCCCTGGCGACATCGGCGGACAAGGGTGCCGTTCGCTACGTCCCCTGAGGGTGAAAACCACGTGAGCGGAACCTCGTAGCAGGCTACGAAGTTCCGCTCACGTGGTCGGGTGGCTGTCAGAGGTCAGCGAACGACGGGGTTGGCCCCGTTGAGGAAGATCCAGATGCACACGCCTGCGGCGATGCCGACGACGAGCGCCAGGAACGAACCGATCCGCGGCCGGGTGGCCCATCCACGTCGGCCGTCGAACGCGATGCGTCCCGGGCCGGTGAGAATGATCGCCGCTGCAGCGAAGCCGAGGACCGTCTCGTACTCGACACCGCCGCTGCCCGAGAACTGCAATCCGGGCTCGACGGCCTGCTTGAAGCACCAGGCGTTGATGATCGTGGCCAGCACGGCCGCGCCCGCAAGTGGTGTCGCCAGACCCAGGATCAGCAGCGCTCCACCGAGGGTTTCGCCAGCCGCGGCCGCGATCGCGAGAATCTCGGGGTAGCGGAATCCCGAACTCTCCAATAGGTTCTGAAATCCGTCGAGACCGGGGCCGTTCCACAGTCCGACGAGCTTCTGCAGTCCGTGACCGAGAAACACCGCTCCGATGGTGACACGGAGGACGAACAGACCGAGGTCGGTGCTGCCGCGGCGTGCGGGAACCTCGACGGTCTCGGTACGAACTTCGGGCTCCGGGGCAACGGCCGCCGCGGGCGCTGCCGCTGCGGTGGTCCCGAGGTACTCGGTGGAGCGATCGGAGTACGCACTCGACGTCGTGCTCTCGGAGGTCGACGGGCGATCGGACGTCGAATCGGCGAAGGCCGACGGTCGATACGTCTGCATCTTCTCCGTGGGCTGTGCGTCTGCCGAGCGTGCGTCGGACGACGACGAGTACGGAAAGTCGAGTTCGTCGTCGGTTCGCGGCAGCCGGTCCGAGCGCTGGGCACCGAACGCCGTGGTCGGCGGACCCGCGGCGTCGGTGCGGTCGGACGCCGACGTCTCCGAGGTGGAGCGCGAGGGTGGAATCTTCTCCGTGGGATTGTCGTACGGGCTCTCGGCCGGTTCGTACGACTGATCCGGCCGGTTGGGGTCGCGCGGTGTATCGGTCACCTCCCCACAGTAGAGCCGAAGTGCGCTCCTCACCGACGTCGACGCTCACGGCCGCGTGGCGTGTCTCCCTCCACGTTCCGTAACGTTCGAAGCATGAAGCCGGTCGGAGCGTCGCCACGAACTGCAACCGCTGCCGTCGTCGCCCTGTCGATGACCGCAGCCCTGCTCGCCGGGTGCGCCCGTTTCGACGACTCGAACGCCTCTCCGTTCACTCCTGCGCCGGAGGTGGGCGCGGCCGAGCTGGAGCCGACGACTCCCAGCGACACGCCGCCGCCGTCCGATCCGAACGCTCCGCCGCCGCCGTCCGGTCCGTGTGTCGACCCGGATTCGGCGGTGATCGCGACATGTCTGGACACCACGGGCGGTCTCGTCGCGCTCCCCGACGGACAGTCGGCACTGGTCGCCGAGCGTCGCACCGGTCGCATCATGGAGGTCGCTGCCGGCCGCACGCCGGTCGAGGTGGCTCGAATCGATGTCGACGGCACCGGCGACGGCGGCCTGCTCGACATCGCGCTGTCTCCGACGTACATCGAGGACGGGTTGCTCTACGCCCTCATCACCACATCCGCGGACACCAGAGTGGTCAGACTCGCTCAGGGCGATGTACCCAAGGACATCCTGACCGGCATCCCCCGCGGCGCGACGGGCAATCGCGGAGCCATCGACTTCTACACACCGAACGAACTACTGGTCCTCACCGGCGACAACGGCGATCCGGCCGCGGCCGCGAGCCCGAACTCCCTGTCCGGCAAGCTGTTACGGGTGACGTCGCTGTCCCCGACGACAAACCCCCCACGCCCGCAGATCGCACTCAGCGGCATCGGCACGGCGGGCGACGTCTGCACCGACGGCACCGGAAACATCTACGTCACCGACCGGACCGCGCTGGAGGATCGCCTGCAGCGCATCGACACTCTCGGTGCAGTGTTCAACCCGGTGTGGACGTGGCCGGACCGTCCCGGTGTTGCCGGATGCGCAGCGGGCGCAGGTGGGGTGGCCGTGGCCCTCACGACGGCCAAAGCTGTTGCAGCACTGACCACGGACCCGAACACCGGAGCTGTCTCGGCCGAACCGACACTGCTGATCCAGGACGAATACGGCCAGTTGAACGGCGCGACGAGCTCGGCCGACGGACAGATCCTGGTGGGCACCGTCAACAAGAACGGGCCGACCGTCGGACCCACCGACGACCGCGTCGTCAAGGTGCCGTTCCCCGGCGGCGGCGGAGGCGGCTTCGACTGAACGACGAACGACTGCGGCCGAGCGCGATACGCGCTCGGCCGCAGTCGTTCTCGGTCGTGATCAGGGCTGACCGCAGGCCTCGAGTACCAGCTCCTTGACGCGGGCGGCATCGGCCTGGCCGCGCGTCGCCTTCATCACCGCACCGACGATCGCCCCGGCGGCCTGAATCTTGCCGCTGCGGATCTTCTCGACGACACCGGGATTCGCTGCGAGCGCTTCGTCCACGGCGGCCTGCAACTTGGTGTCGTCCTTCTCCAGTACGAGATTGCGCGCCGCCATGACCTGCGCAGGCTCACCCTCGCCCGCCAGCACCCCGTCCACCACCTGACGGGCACCGTTGTTGTTGAGCTTGCCGTCGGCGACCAGCGCAGCCACCTCGGCAACCTGAGCCGGGGTGATGGACAGATCGGTCAGTCCGACGCCGGCGATGTTGGCCTGCTGCGCCAGGTACGACACCCACCACGAGCGTGCCGCCTGCGCCGACGCACCCGCCTCGACCGTCGCCGAAACGAGCTCGAGTGCACCGGAATTCACCAGATCGCGCATCTCCTCGTCGGAGACACCCCACTCCTTCTGAATCCGACCACGGCGCAACCACGGCAGCTCGGGCAGCGTCGTCCGAAGCTCCTCTATCCAGGCCGCGTCGGGAGCGACGGGCGCAAGATCGGGCTCGGGAAAGTAGCGGTAGTCCTCGGCGGTCTCCTTCTTGCGGCCTGCGGTGGTGGTGCCGTCCGACTCCTGGAAGTGCCGAGTCTCCTGCGTCACCTCCCCACCCGATTCGAGAACCGCCGCCTGACGCCGCATCTCGTACCGAACGGCAACCTCGACGCTCTTGAGCGAGTTGACGTTCTTCGTCTCGGTGCGGGTGCCGAATTCGGTAGCCGTCTTCTCCATCAGAGACACATTGGCGTCGCAACGCAACGAGCCCTGATCCATCCGCACATCGGACACGTTCAGCGATTTCAACAGGTCACGGAGTGCGGTCACGTACGCACGTGCGACCTCGGGCGCACGCGCACCGGTCCCCGTGATGGTCTTGGTCACGATCTCCACCAACGGCACACCGGCACGGTTGTAATCGAGCAGCGAGTGCGACGCCCCCTCGATGCGCCCGGTAGCCCCGCCCACGTGCGTCGACTTACCGGTGTCCTCCTCCATGTGCGCGCGCTCGATCTCCACACGAAACGTGCTGCCGTCGTCGAGCAGCACATCGAGGTAACCCTCGGTCGCGATGGGCTCGTCGTACTGCGAGATCTGATAGTTCTTCGGCTGATCCGGGTAGAAGTAGTTCTTGCGAGCGAACCGCCCCCACGGGGTGATCGAGCAATTGAGAGCCAGCCCGATCCGAATCGCCGACTCCACGGCAGCAGCGTTCACCACCGGAAGCGCGCCGGGAAGGCTCAGGCACACCGGGCACACCTGGGTGTTCGGCTCCGCACCGAACTCGGTGGGGCAGCCGCAGAACATCTTGGTCGCCGTGCCCAACTCCACATGGACCTCCATGCCCAACACGGGGTCGAACTTGGCGAGCACATCGTCGTAATCGATCAAATCGACGGTTGCAGCAGTCATGCACGCAAGTTTATGTCCTACCCACCGCCAGCCGTTCCCGCAGGCTCCACTCCCGCCTCTATCGGTCGTTCCCGCAGGCTCCACTCCCGCCTCCATCGGTCGTTCCCGCAGGCTCCACTCCCGCCTCCATCGGTCGTTCCCGCAGGCTCCACTCCCGCCTACAACGCGCGAGTAACAACGAGTCCTCGTTACCGTGCACGGGTGACTCCCCCAGAGCGACAGACATTGTCCATGACCGTGCTGATGACACCCGACATGGCCAACTTCTCCGGCAATGTCCACGGCGGCACGATTCTGAAGTTCCTGGACCAAGTTGCGTACGCCTGCGCCAGTCGCTACGCGGGGGCCTACGTCGTCACCCTGTCGGTCGATCGCGTCGTGTTTCGCGAACCCATCCACGTCGGAGAACTGGTCACGTTCTCTGCGTCGGTCAACTACACCGGCCGCACGTCCATGGAGGTCGGCATCCGAGTGGAGACCGAGAATATCCAGTGCGGTGAATTACGCCACACCAACAGCTGCTACTTCACCATGGTGGCGATCGGCGACGACGGCAAGCCGAAGACACTGCCCCAGTTGACGCCGACCACCGAGGTCGGTGCCCAGCGTTTCGAGGCGGCGCGACGACGGCGCGAACTACGCCGCGAGACCGAGGAACGTGAGGCCGAGATCCAGGAAGCCTCAGGACGTATCTGACGGCCGACGCCCCGCCCGATCAGCCGAAGAACGCGGCGGCGTCGTCGTATCGGGTCTGGGGTACCCGCTTGAGTTGCTTGGTGGCCTCGGCCAGAGACACCAGGCCGATCTCGGTTCCGCGCAACGAGACCATCTTGCCGAAGTCGCCCGAATGGGCCGCATCGGTCGCATTGACGCCGAATCGTGTTGCGAGAACGCGATCGTACGGCGTCGGTGTTCCACCGCGTTGGACGTGGCCGAGCACCGTGGTCCGTACTTCCTTGTTGATGCGGCGTTCGATCTCGACACCGAGTTGGTGGGCGACTCCGGTGAATCGAACGTGGCCGAACTCGTCGATACCGCCGTCGAGAAGCTTCATCGAGCCCTCCATCGGCTTGGCACCCTCGGCGACGACACAGATGAAATGCGAGTCTCCGCGCTGAAAACGCTTGCGCACCAACGTGCATACTTCTTCGACGTCGAACGGCTGCTCGGGGATCAGCGTCATGTGCGAACCGGACGCCAGACCGGCGTGCAGAGCGATCCACCCCGCGTGCCGACCCATCACCTCGACCAGCATCACGCGCTGGTGGGATTCGGCGGTGCTGTGCAGACGGTCGATCGCATCGGTGGCGATCGTCAGCGCCGTGTCGAAGCCGAATGTGACGTCGGTGCAGTCGATGTCGTTGTCGATCGTCTTGGGCACGCCGACCACGGGCACACCCTCCTCCGACAACCACGCGGCAGCGGTCAGGGTCCCTTCGCCGCCGATCGGGATCAACACGTCGATGCCGTTGTCCTCGAGAGTCTGCTTGACCCGATCGAGTCCGGCGCGCAACACATCCGGATTGGTGCGCGCGGTGCCGAGCATCGTGCCGCCCTTGGTGAGCAACCGGTCGTTACGGTCGTCGTTGCGCAGTTGCACCCGACGGTCTTCGAGAAGCCCGCGCCATCCGTCCTGGAAACCGACGACAGTGGAGCCGTACCGCGCGTCGGCGGTGCGTACGACTGCGCGAATCACCGCATTGAGCCCCGGGCAATCGCCGCCTCCGGTCAGAACTCCGATGCGCATCGATTTTCGCCTCTCTGCTCGCGGGTCCGTGAAGCGGACCCGGTGACGGACGTCAGCCTAATCGGGCGTTGGATGCTGCGCGCGTCGGTACCGTCCGGTCCTCACTTCGGCGTGACGACGCCGGTCTCGTAGGCCAGGACGACCGCCTGAGCGCGATCGCGCAGTCCGAGCTTCGCGAGGACCTTGCCGACGTGCGTTTTCACGGTCTGCTCGGCCAGGAACAGCGAACCCGCTATCTCGGAGTTGGACATACCGGTGGCGATCAGTTCGAGAACCTCGCGTTCCCGCGGAGTCAGATCGCTCAGACGCGCGGACGTGTGCCGCCGAGCTCCCCGCCGGGAGGTGACGTCGGCGATGAGCCGTCTCGTCACCGACGGCGCCAACAACGCCTCGCCTGCGGCGACGACCCGAACACCCCTGATCAACTCCTCGGCCGGAGCATCCTTGAGCAGAAAGCCACTCGCGCCGAGCGCCAGGGCCTCGTAGACGTAGTCGTCGATGTCGAACGTCGTCAGCATCAGAATGCGCACCGGCGACGGAAGTGACGCAGAGAGAATGGCGCGAGCGGCATCGAGACCGTTCATCTCGGGCATCCGAACGTCCATCAGCACCACGTCGGGCAACAACCGGGCGACCTCGCCGACCGCGGTCCTGCCGTTGTCGGCGTCTCCGACGACCGAGATGTCGGCCTGCGCACCGAGAAGGGCACCGAACCCCTGCCGCACCATTGCCTGGTCGTCGGCGATGAACACCGTTGTAGCCACGCGCAACAGCCTAGGCGAGATCGTGCCGAACAACCGGTGCCGTCGAGATCGGCATGCCGTTCGGAACGTGCACCGCGACCTCGAATCCTCCGTCGGGCAGATAGGTGGCGTGCAGCGTGCCGTGCGCCGCGCGCGCACGATCGCGCATACCTGTTATCCCGTGCCCACCGGTATCGGCTCCAGCAGTGCGTCGGACACTCGTGCTCGGCGACGCAGTGTTGATCACGGTCATGACGACCGTACTCGGCCCGACCGTGATGTCGACGGTCACCGCGGCCCCGGGGGCGTGCCGGGCAGCGTTGGACAGCGACTCCTGCAGAACTCGGTACAGCGCCAACCCTGTTGTGTCGGAAATCGATTCGATCCGGCCGGTGACAGTCCACCGCACGTCCATACCGGCCTTGCGGCTCGCGTGCAGGGTACGTTCGAGGTCGAGTGCATTCGGTGCCGGTGCGTCCTGCCACTGCGCTCCGTCACTGCGCAGCACCCCCAGCATTCCCCGGATCTCGTTGAGCGCTTCCCGGGCGGTGACGGCGATCGACTCGAATTCCTGTGCTGCGGAATCGGATACATCATCGAGTCGATACTGCGCGCTCTGCGCCTGGACGACGACCATCGACATGTGGTGCGCAACGACATCGTGCAGATCGCGGGCGATCTTGGCTTTCTCCTCGAGAACGGTGCGTCGGGTGCGCTCGAGCTCACTGACTTCCTCTTGCTGCGCGAGCTGCCTACGGGAGAGAACGAGCCAGCGGATCAACAGTCCGAACACCACGATCGCGGTCAGACCCACCGACCAGCCGACGCCGTCCGCGCCCGGCATGTAGGCGAAGAACACCAGCATGCTGGCCGGCCAAGCGACGAGCAGCACCGATATCGGCGAGCGAACCGCGACGGCGAACAACAACGCCAGAAGAACGAGTATGTGCACCACCTGCCACGGGTAGTCGTAGCCGGGTACACGGTCGAACGCTACCGGTATCACCAGAGCGAACAGAGCCGAGACGGCCCATCCCAGTGCGGGATTGACGCGGATCAACGCGAAAGGAAACGCGGCGAGTGCGCCGACGATGGGCAGTAACGGACCCGAGACCTGATGGGTGACCGGCAGAGTCGGCCATGCAATCGAATACAGCGTTGCAGTGATCGCAACGATCAGCACGTCGATCGCGCGGAAGCCACCGAGTCGGGTCGGCACTCGACGCCGAATCGCTCCGAGTTCGGCGTCGCCTGATCTGTTCCTTCGCACGCACCGAGCCTAGGGACTGTGAGCCGACGAGGTCGTCATACCTGGGTATCAGTTCTGTGCAGTATCCAGGTATCGGATCCCCCTTGGGGGACCACCGATGCACGTACGGCAGAACGAGACTTCGGTGCGATGACCGATGAATACGCCGCTCCCTAGCGTCGAAAGCCATGAACAGGAACACTTCTCGCGTCGTCTTGTGCGCGGCGGCGGCGATCGCAGCGGTGACGGCAACGACCGGCGCGGCATCGACACCGCCTGCTGCCGAGTCGACTTCGCCTGTCGCGGTCTCGGTACACGCACTGGTCACCGAGTCGGCGGACGTCGCCGCCCTGACCATCCCCGACGACTTCGGATCGGTGATGGGATACCGGCCTCGGGTGCAGGACGACATGGCAGAGAACCCACACGGCGATTGCTCGTCGCCCGTTCCGCTTCCGTCCGAGTTCGATTCCGCATGCAGGGCCCACGACCTGGGCTACGACCTGATTCGGTACGCCGCTGCCACAGGAACGACAGTGGATCCGCAGTGGCGCAGATCGTTCGATGCCCAGTTGGAGGGGCGTATGCACGCCGCCTGCACGGACCGGGCCGACGACGGGCCCCGTCAGGTCTGCGACGCCGCCGCATCGGTGGCTGCCACGGCCGTCGACCTCAACTCCTGGCGACAGTTCTTCGGCGCACCGGTGGCCGAGCCGGCATTGCCCTTCGTGTTCGGCGGCGCGGGGATCGTTCCGATTGCACTGTGGGGCATCGCGACCGGCCGACATGCGCGCCGACGCCTGCTGACCACCGAGCCGGTGTCCCGGACGATCGAGCCCGCATGATCGCGCCGATCGTCGCAGGCACCGGAGTTGCCGGTTCGGCTCACCCGACTGCCCCGGCCGAGACGGGTGTCCGATTCCCCCGAATCGGCACCTCGGTGGCCCTCACCGTTGCAGTGATGGTGTCCTCGGCTCCCTCGTTGCTCCCTCGGTCGGCCGTCACCCAGGCCCTGTTCACCGGCACTGTGATGGCGACGGCACTCGCGGCCGCATGGTCGGCCCGGCGCGTGTTCGGTTCGCGCACGCCCGCTCGGCGGTGCCTGCAGGCCTGGTCGGCGGGTGTCGGGGCAGGGATATCGACCTGCTCTTTTGCAGCGAATATTCTGTGGCAGAACCGATTACGGATCTCTATGGACGTCGGGACGGTGGACTGGCGGTACGCAGCGGAGGTGGCGGCAGGGGCGATCTGTGTTGCGGTGGTTCTCTGCGGACTGGGCCGTGCGGCTGTCGGAATCGGCGGCGCACTCGGCCGTGGTCGATCGGTGATTGCGGTTACCATCGTCGGTCTTGCGTCGTTCGTCGCCGCGCCTTCGGTCGGGTCGGCCGTATCGGACTCGTTCTCGGCCTCGAACTCCGTTGTGGACGACGCGGAGCCCGCTCCGAGCTCGAACACGAGATCAGGAGCTCCGGCCTCGCTCGTCCCGTGGCGCACGCTCGGCGCAGAGGGCCGGAAGTTCGTCTCCGGCGGTCTCGCTCCCGGCACCGTGCGCGCCTACGCGGGTCTGGATTCGGCCCCGACGGTCGATCGCAGGGTGGCGTTGGCCGTCGCGGACCTGGATCGAGCCGGGGGGTTCCAGCGCAGCGTCGTGGTCGTCGCGATACCGACCGGATCGGGGTGGGTGGACGAGAACGCCGTCACCGGTGCCGAGAGCAGATTCGGTGGTGACGTCGCCACAGTGGCGGTGCAGTACTCGAGCGCGCCCAGTTGGGCGACATTCCTGTTCGCCGAGGACGACGCGCGTAGTTCCGCGGACGCAGTGGTTCGCGCTGTGGCGACGCGCGCGGCATCGGAACCGACACCGCCCGACATCATCGTGTACGGCCAGAGTCTGGGCGCGGTGGCGGGAAGCGACGTGTTCCTCTCGATCGGACGGAGCGATCCGGGTATCTGCGGTGCCGTGTGGGCGGGTCCGCCCGCCGGGGCCGTGAACACCGACGGCGCAACGGTGGTGGCCAATTCCTCGGACCCCGTCGTCCGGTGGTCGACCGACCTGCTGTGGTCACCGCCGAACACGTCGAGCACCCGACCCGACGCGCCCACACCGATGTGGCTGCCCGGCGTGAGCTTCCTCCAGACGTCCGTCGATCTTACGGCCGCACTCGACGTCGGAGCCGGTCACGGCCATCGGTACGGAACCGACCAGGGTACGAGCATGCAACGGTGTCGGTGACGACCACGCCGGGCGATTCAGTCGGCAAGCCCCAATCGCCCACCGAGCCAGTCCATTTCCTGCTCCAGCGCGGGAGCCCACACCTGCATCGAGTGCCCGCCGGGCAGCTCGCTGTAGTGCACCTCGAGACCCGCAGCCTCTGCAGCCTTGAAGGTTCGCTCGGTCTGCGGCCGAAATTCCTCGTCGTCGGCACCTACCACGAACGCACCGGCCGAATCGGGAAATCTGTTGCGCGAGAGTATGTTCAGCGGCGTCGATCGCTCGAAACGCGCCTCGTTCGCCGGGGTGTCCGTGCCGTATGCCGCCGCAACGGATTCGCTTCTCGTCCCGCGCCGTTGCTCGTCCTCGCCGGAGATGTCGAGAAAGGTGGGGTACACCGACGGTGCAGTCACCGCCAGCTGCAGCGCGCACGTTCCGCCGTAGGAATAGCCGCCCACCGCCCACGCCCTCGGATCCGAGGACACCCGGAAGTTCGACCGAACCCACTGCGGCACATCGACGGACAGGTACGTCGCGGCGTTCCCGAGGTCCGAATCCATGCACATCGGATTCGCCTCGGTGTCGCCGAGGCCGTCGGCCACCACGACGATCGGGGCCGCGCCGTCGTGACGTGCCGCGAAGGCGTCCATCGTCTGGGCCAGACGACCACCCTCGATCCAGTCGACGACATGGCCGGGTTGGCCGGTGAGCAGCACCAGCACCGGTAGGTCGCTCGCTCCTGCGTCGTACGACGCCGGAACGTAGACGGTCGCGGGTCGCGCGTCGAAGTGCGACACCGTGCCGGGCACGTCCATATCGATCAACCTGCCGGTGCCCTCGATCGGGACGGCCGGTCGGTGGCCGAGCGCCACGGCCACCGTCGGGTACCGAGTGACGGTCAGATTGGTGAGCACCGTCGCCGCCACCACAAGCGATCCCACGAGACCCAGAGCACTCAGCGGGCCGAACACCGTTCCCAGCGTTCGACCTCGCCGTGTCCTTCGGACGACCGCGAACACGAGGACGGTCGTCAGGACCGCCGTCGCAGTCAGTGCGACCGCGGGCACTGCACCGGACAGCAGTGGCTGATGAGCCAGATCGGCAGCCCACCGATGCAGCACCTCGAACTACCTCAGATCGCCGCGGGCGGCCTCGTATGCGGCACCGACACGGTAGAGCCGCTCGTCCGCGAACGCCGGAGCCATGATCTGCAGACCGACGGGCAGTCCGTCCTCGGAAGCAAGACCCGACGGCACCGACATCGCGCAGTGACCCGCGAGGTTCGTGGGCAGGGTGCACAGGTCGTTGAGATACATCGCCATCGGATCGTCGACCTTGTCCCCCAACGGAAATGCCGTGGTCGGGGTAGTCGGCGTTACCAGCACGTCGACCTTCTCGTACGCGGCGTCGAAGTCACGGGCGATCAGGGTGCGCACCTTCAGGGCAGAGCCGTAGTAGGCGTCGTAGTATCCCGCGGAGAGGGCATAGGTCCCGATCATGATGCGACGCTTGACTTCCGGTCCGAACCCCTGTGCGCGCGTGGTGGCCATGACCTGCTCGGCGCTGTGCTTGCCGTCGTCACCCGCCCGCAACCCGTACCGCATGCCGTCGAACCGAGCCAGGTTGGACGACACCTCCGACGGAAGAATCAGGTAGTAGGCGGCCAGTGCGTGCACGAAGTTGGGGCACGACACCTCGACCACCTCGGCACCGAGTTCGGTCAGTGTCGCCACCGCAGCGTCGAAGGACGAGATCACACCGGGCTGGTACTTGTCCGAGTGCAATTCCTTGACGACACCGACACGCACTCCGGTCAGGTCACCGCGAGCACCCTCTCGTGCCGCCTCGACCACCGGTCGAACTGCAGTCTCCACCGACGTGGAGTCGCGCGAGTCGTAGCCGGCGATGACCTCGTGCAGCAACGCGGTATCGAGCACGGTTCGACCGCACGGGCCACCCTGATCGAGAGAGGAGGCACAGGCGATCAGTCCGTAGCGCGAGACGCTGCCGTAGGTCGGCTTGGTTCCCACGGTGCCGGTGAGCGCCGCCGGCTGGCGGATCGATCCTCCGGTGTCGGTGCCGATGGCCAGCGGGGCCTGGTACGACGCGAGCGCCGCAGCACTGCCGCCGCCCGAGCCACCGGGGATGCGGGTGGTGTCCCAGGGGTTCTTGGTCGGTCCGTAGGCCGAGTTCTCGGTGGACGAACCCATCGCGAACTCGTCCATGTTGGTCTTGCCCAGCACCGGAATGCCCGCGGCCCGCAGCTTCGTCGTGAGCGTCGCATCGTACGGCGACATCCACCCGTCGAGAATCTTCGATCCGGCCGTCGTCGGCATGTCGGTCGTGGTGAACACGTCCTTGAGGGCCAGCGGCACGCCTGCCAGAGCCGAGGCAGGTGCGTGTCCGGCGGACAATCCCGCATCGACGTCGGTCGCCGCTGCGAGTGCCTCGGATCCTGCGACGTGCAGAAAAGCGTGCAGGTCACCATCGACCTCGGAGATCCGGTCGAGATGCGCCTGAGTCACCTCGACGGCGCTGACCTCACGCGCATGGATTCGGGTGGCGAGCTCGGACGCGTCGAGCTTCGTCAGGTCGGTCATTCGCTCTCTCCCAGAATCTGCGGCACCGCGAAACGGCCCTCCTCGGCGTTCGGTGCGCCGGACAGTGCTTGTTCCGGCGTCAGGCCTGGAACGATCACGTCGGGACGCGTCACGTTCACGATGTCGCTGGGGTTGGCGGTCGGTGGGACGTCGTCGGTTGCCACCTCCGCCACCGTCTTGACGTGATGAAGAATCGAATCCAACTGGCCGGCGAACTCGTCGAGTTCGGCGTCGCTGAGAGCCAAGCGCGACAGCCGGGCGAGGTGAGCGACCTCGTCGCGGGAGATGTCTGGCACCGCGTAGACCCCTTTCGGACATAGGAGCGGAGCCTGCAGAAGCGGCCCCGTATTCGTGCAGAGCGAACCTCGTGGGTTCGCGAACGCGGTCCAGCCTAGTGCGCAGCATTACGCGGACTTCACTCACGCCTCGCGGCCGCGTGGAGTGTCGGAATTGTCACGGCCCGCGTTGCGCGACGTACCCGACGGGTCGAAGATGCAAGGATTGCTCGCGCCGGGGTGCACAGTGTTCCCAGGAGCGGAGCCTGCCGAACGACCCAAGAGCGGCACGCTACTCGCCAGCAACGACCGATGACGCTGGGGTGGCCGAAATACGCCAGAAGTCGAAAGGGAGCGTGACATGTCCTACCTGCTCCGCGTCCAACTGCCGGATCGGCCGGGCAGCCTCGGATCGTTGGCCGTCGCGCTCGGTTCGGTCGGGGCGGACATCCTCTCCCTCGACGTCATCGAACGCGGTGACGGTTACGCAGTCGACGATCTTGTGGTCGACGTCGCTCCGGGTTCGCTTCCCGACACGCTCATCACTGCGGCCGAGAACCTGACCGACGTTCGGGTCGATTCCATCCGCCCGTACACCGGCGTCCTCGATACGCACCGAGAACTGGAACTGATCGATCGGGTCGCGGCGGCGTCCGACGACCGACTTCAGGTGCTCGTCGACGGAGCCCCCCGCGTTCTGCGGGTGGGGTGGAGCACAGTCGTTGCCACCAACGCACACGGCCCGTTCCGTCTGGTGGGCAGCTCGGGGGCTCCCGAGACGCACGCCGCCGAGCTGCCCTGGTTCCCACTGAACGCCCCTGCCGCTCTGGACTCGGACGCCGACTGGGTGCCCCAGGTCTGGCGGGACATGGACACCAAGATCGCCGCGGCTCCCCTCGGTACCACCGGAACCGTGCTGATGTTGGGCAGGCCCGGGGGCCCGGAGTTCAGGCCCTCGGAGATCGCCCGACTCGGGTATCTCGCCGGCATCGTCGCGACGGTTCTGAACTGACGCGTCCGAACCGACGAGTTCCCGGCCCGATCAGTCCGAGGATTCGGGTTCTGCGTCGGTCGGAGCCACGGCATCGGGGCCCTCGGTCAGAAGCAGGGTGAATCCCTCTTCGTCGAGCACCGGCACGCCGAGCTCGATCGCCTTGTCGTGCTTGGACCCCGGAGCGTCGCCGACCACAACGAACGCCGTCTTCTTCGATACCGAACCTGCAGCCTTGCCACCGCGCAGCAGAATCGCTTCCTTGGCCTCGTCACGCGAGTACGACGTGAGCGACCCGGTGACCACGATCGACAGTCCCTCGAGATTGCGCTCGATGGACGCGTCCCGCTCGTCTTCCATGCGCACGCCCGCGGCCTGCCACTTGTCGACGATGGCGCGGTGCCAGTCGACCTCGAACCACTCGGAGACTGCGGCTGCGATGGTGCCGCCCACCCCGTCGACCGCCGAGAGTTCCTCGACCGACGCTGCCCGGATTCGGTCGAGGCTGCCGAACTCCCCTGCCAATGCGCGCGCTGCCGAGGGACCGACGTGCCGGATGGACAGACTGACCAGCACCCGCCACAGCGGCTGGTTCCGTGCGGTGGCCAGGTTGTCGAGCAACTTTCGACCGGTGGCGGACAACGCCCCGGACTTAGTGCGGAAGATCGCCGTCTTCATCAGATCGTCCTCGGTGAGCGAGAACAGGTCACCTTCGTCCTCGATGGCCCCGGTGGCCAACAGGTCGGATGCGGCCTCGTAGCCGAGTCCCTCGATGTCGAATCGCTGCCGCTCGGCCACGAAGAACACCCGCTCGCGACGTTGCGCCGGGCAGAACTGCGAGTTGGGGCAGCGCAGGTCGGCGTCACCCTCCTTCGCCGGGGCCAGAGGCGTCGAGCACTCCGGGCACTCGGTGGGCATGACGAACTCGGTCTCGGCACCGGTCCTGGCGTCGACGACGGGGCCGAGAACCTCCGGAATGACCTCTCCCGCTTTGCGAATGGTCACCGTGTCGCCGATCAGAACGCCTTTGCGCTTGACCTCCGACCCGTTGTGCAGCGTCGCCAGCGACACCGTCGAGCCGGCCACGAGCACCGGCGTCATGTAGGCGAACGGCGTCACTCTGCCCGTGCGGCCGACGCTGACCCGGATGTCGAGCAGCGTCGTGGTGACCTCCTCGGGTGGGTACTTGTACGCGATCGCCCACCGCGGCGCGCGAGACGTCGTCCCCAGTCGACGATGCAGCGACATGTCGTCGATCTTGACGACCAGGCCGTCGATCTCGTGTTCGACGTCGTGTCGGTGCTGGTCCCAGTAGACGACCTTCTCGATGACGGCGTCGACGCCCTGCACTCGGGTCGTGTGGGTGGAAATGGGCAGACCCCAGGCGCGGAGAGCCTCGTAGGCGTGCCATTGCGACTCGGGCGTGAAACCCACCATGCGACCGAAGCCGTGGCAGATCATTCCCAGACGCCGCTTGGAGGTGACCGCCGGATTCTTCTGTCGCAGCGACCCTGCCGCCGAATTTCGTGGATTCGCGAACGGGGGCTTGCCCTCCGCCACCAGTGCGGCGTTGAGCGCCTGGAAGTCCTCCAGCCGGAAGAAGACCTCGCCGCGCACTTCCAACAGCTCCGGGACGGGGTACTGCTCGCTCCCGGTCAGGGTGTCCGGGATGTCGTCGATCGTGCGCGCGTTGAGCGTCACGTCCTCCCCGGTACGTCCGTCACCTCGGGTGGCGCCGCGCACGAGCGTGCCGTTCTCGTACACCAGATTCAATGCGACGCCGTCGATCTTGACCTCGCACAGATACTCCAGATCCGGCCCTGCTTCGGTCTCGACCCGTTTGGCCCAGGCTCGTAGCTCGTCGTGATCGAACACGTTGTCCAAGCTCAACATTCGTTCCAGGTGGTCCACGGCGGTGAATTCCGTGGCGAAGCCGCCCCCGACGAGTTGGGTCGGTGAATCCGCCGTGCGCAGATCCGGATGCGCCTCTTCCAGCTCGTTCAGCTCGCGCAGCAGGGCATCGAACTCGCCGTCGGACACGATCGGCGAATCTCGGACGTAGTAGCGAAACTGGTGCCCGCGAACTTCCTCGGCCAGCGTCTGCCATCGCTCGCGATCGGCAGAGGACGCAGCATCGAGTTCAACACCGACCGTCCCTGCGCTGTCGTCGGTTCCTGCGGGTGATTCGGTCGGCTCGGGCACGTATCGAAGATTATCCGACCCCACCGACAGTGCCCCATCGGCCGACACCGTGCGGCTAGCGACCCATGAGTCCCAGCAGCAATGTCGCGGCGACGATCGCCACCGCGCAGATTCCGGCGGTCAGAGCGAAGCCGGTCACGAAAGAGTCCGCGTAGATGCCGCCGAGCACGGACGCCATCACCGACAACAGCACTCCGGCGGGTAGTCCACGTCGCTGGGCATCCGATAGCCGATACATCGCACGATCATCGCAGAGGTCGCACCCGAGCACACCGGCGCATCGACGCATCGACGCACGTCGGTTCGAGGCCTCAGATCTCTTCGACGACCAAACTGTTTCCACCGGACTGTTTGGACCGGTACATCGCCGCATCCGCCGTACGGGCTGCTCTGCCGACGACGGACGTACCGACGTCCCACAGAGCCGAGTCCTCGCGCAGCAACGCCATTCCCACGCTGACGGTGACGGGGATGTCGTCGCGGCGGTCCCAGAGGACCCGAACGATGTCGAAGCCGAGATCGACCATCCCCCGCGCATCACCGACCATGGCGACGAGGAACTCTTCGCCACCGGTTCGAGCGAGCACTCCCCCCTGATGCCGGACCACGCGGCGCAGCCGATCTGCGACCCGCACGATCACTTCGTCGCCGCGGCTGTGCCCGAATCGGTCGTTGACGGCCTTGAACTTGTCGATGTCGACAACCAGGAAAGCCATGGACATGCCGCGCTTACCGGCTTCGTGCCACAAGTCCAGCAGTTCACTGTCGATGCCGCGCCGGTTGTACACCCCGGTCAGGGGATCGAGAACCGACCGCTTGGCGTCGTTGGACAGCGTCGTCCAGGCCACCTGAGCGAACACCGGTACTCCCACCGTCGCCAGGAGCAGAACCACCGTCGCCGTCACCACCGCGGGCCCGTCGATGTAGTCCACCTCGTCGCTCGTCACCGACAGGAAGGTGCGGATACCGAAACCGACGATGAACGTTGCGGTCCACACCAGATGCGCCACCAGCAGTCGCGGACTGAGGAAGTAGGTGCAGAACGCTCCTGTGACGGCGAACAACACCGTTCCGATCAGGGACGCGACAGGCGCGTACAGAATCAACACCGAGGTCGTGAGAATGTCCCCGAAGGCCAGGAACGCGACGAAGAACTTCTTTCCCGGGATCGGGCCGAGCACGCACCGGGCGGCGACGAACACCTGAGTGACCAGAACGAAGAGGACCCAGCCGATGGCCGTCGGTCCCTGCGGCCCGAGATCGCTGAACAGCATCAAGATCGAGGTGACGGCGTACATCAGCGTGGCGGTGCCGAACACCACGCGGATGATCCCGGTCAGCGGACGGGTCGATCTGTGATTGATGATCCACTCGAAATCGTGCGGCGCTCGGTACCAGTCGGAGGTGGCCGCGGCCAGTTTCGCCACGAGTCCTCGACGGTGCCTGCCGGAACGCCGGAGGGAGGCGACCTCGTCGAAGTCGCGACCACCTGATGCCATTTCCGAACTCCCGCGTGTTCAACAGACCCCCGACGGCCATGTGAATAGTGTCACACCTGTTCGGCGTCCTAACAGCAGTGGGTTCGATCGGCCCAAAGTCGACGGCGTTTCACTCCGAGCGGCTGTGTGATCTCACAACGAATCGGGGGAATCCGCGAACGCGGCAGCCACGTCGCGGGCGAGTCCTGTTGCGCGACGGGCCCACTCCGGTGTACTTCCGGACAATCCACATGCAGGCGTCACGGAGATATGGGAGGCGAGAATCGATCTGTCGAATCCGAGTCGGTCGATCAACGTGACGCCCGGCTCGGCCAGTTCGCGCCAATGCGGTGGCCGCTCCGGCGTTTCGGACGGAATCAACCCGAGCATCAGTGTCTTGCCGGATTGCAGCAGCTCGCCGACTCCGTCGAAATCGCTGCGGCGCAGCGCAGTCGCGTCGACGGCGACTGCGACCGCGCGCGAACGGCGAAGCAGATCGAACGGAACGTCGCCGGCACAACAGTGGACGGCAACGGGACGATCGATCGTCTCGATCAACGAATCGAGCAGGTCGAGAACATCCGGTTCCGGGACTGCCCGCACAGAATCGAGCCCGGTGATGCCCGTCAGGCTGCCGGCCAGAACGGCTGCGAGACTGGGTTCGTCGAGCTGAACGAGGACGTCGACTCCGAGCCGACGCGTCACTTCCGCGCAGTGCAGGCGCAGTCCCTCGCCGAGGGATTCGGCGAAATGCCGCAGCGCACCGCGATCGGTCAGGGCCCGATGCCCGTGCCGAAGTTCGACCTGCGCCGCCATCGTGAACGGACCGGCCGCCTGGACCTTGATGGTGCGGCCGCTGCCGCGAAGCCCCGACACCTCCCACAGTTCCTCGAGCACGTCGAGGTCCTCGGCCAGGAAATCGGTCGCCCGCCGGCCGGCGAGCATCGGGCGTGGCACGACGCGATAACCGGAGGTGCGCACGTCGAGCTCGACGTCGACCATGATGGCTCCGGTGCGTCCGATCATGTCCGCACCGAGGCCGCGAGCCGGAAGTTCGACGACGTGTGGGAGCTCGGTGAACTCCCCGACGACGACCGCAGCGGCCTCACGGATGTCGGTGCCCGGCCACGAACCGATGCCGGTCGCCAGTCCAGCGAAGACGCCCGGGGTCACTCGCGCTCGGATCGAGTACCCGAGATGGTCGAGCTGCCGATGACGATGTCGCCGTGAATGTCCTTGCGGTACAGCACCGCAGCCTGGCCCTTGGCCACACCGGTCAGTGGAGCCCGCAGTTGGATCTCCATGCCGTCACCCGCTGCCTCGGCGACCGCCTCGGTCAGTCCGCCGTGCGCACGGACCTGGACGACGCACTCGATGGGGCCGGTCGGGGCGGTACCTTCGGTCCATACCGCGCGATCTCCACTGATCGCCCAGACGTCGAGCTTCTGTGCCGAGCCGACCATGACGGTGCCACTGTCGGGTTCGATCGACGTCACGTAGCGGGGACGGCCGTCCGCGGCCGGGCCTTCCACGCCGAGGCCCTTGCGTTGCCCGATGGTGAACCCGTGCACGCCTTCGTGATCGGCCAGTTCGGCTCCGGTCTCGGAGTCGACGACCTTGCCCGGGCGTACGCCGATCCGCGCGCCGAGGAATGCGCGAGTGTCGCCCGACGGGATGAAGCAGATGTCGTGACTGTCCGGCTTGTCGGCGACGGCCAACCCACGCTCGGCAGCCTCCTCGCGAATCTCGGACTTCGGAGTGTCCCCGATGGGGAACATCGCACGCGAGAGCTGGGCCCGGTTCAGCACGGCCAACACGTACGACTGATCCTTGTCCGCGTCCACGGCACGTCGCAGCACTCCGTCGTGCAGTTGCGCGTAGTGCCCGGTCGCGACGGCATCGAAGCCCAGTGCGAGAGCGCGGTCGGCCAGAGCGGAGAACTTGATCTTCTCGTTGCAGCGCAGGCACGGATTCGGGGTCTCACCTGCGGCATAGGACGCGACGAAATCGTCGATGACGTCCTCTTTGAAGCGATCCGCGAAATCCCATACGTAGAAAGGGATTCCGAGTACGTCGGCAGCTCGACGAGCGTCACCGGCGTCTTCCTTGGAGCAGCAACCACGTGAACCGGTGCGCAGAGCGCCGGGAGCGGTCGACAGAGCCAGGTGCACACCGACGACGTCGTGGCCCTCGTCCACGGCACGGGCCGCGGCAACGGCCGAGTCGACTCCCCCGCTCATAGCAGCCAGAACACGCATCAGCGATTTCCTCCTCGAGCTCCGACGCCGGCCAATCCGGCGGCACGAGCGCGTTCGACGACCTGCGGCAGAGCCGCAAGCACAGTGGTGACGTCCGATTCGGACGAGCCGGTTCCCAACGAGAACCGCAGTGATCCGCGGGCGACGGCCGGATCGCACCCGAGCGCGATCAGAACATGACTGGCGCTGGCCACGCCGGCAGTGCACGCCGAGCCCGTCGAGCATTCTATGCCTGCCGCATCGAGCAACATCAACAGCGAATCACCCTCGCATCCGGGAAAGGTGAAGTGCACGTTCCCGACCAGCCGATCGTCGCCTTCCGGCCCGTTGAGGACGGCGTCGGGAACGGCGTCTCTGATCCCGACGATCAACCGGTCGCGCAGTGCTCTCAGTTCGGCGCGGTGCCGCGACGAGTTCTCGACGGTCGTACGCAGCGCAGCCGCCATGGCCACGACGCCCGCAGTGTCCGGAGTGCCCGATCGAACGTCTCGCTCGTGCCCCCCGCCGTGGAAGAGCGGAACGCACGGGACCTGGCGGCCGAGCAGAAGTGCACCGACCCCCTGCGGTCCACCGAACTTGTGTGCCGCGATGCTGAGCGCGGACAGACCGCTCTCGGCGAAGCCGACGGGCAGATGCGGCACCGCCTGGACCGCGTCACTGTGCATCGGAACTCCGTATTCGGCGGCCACGGCCGCGAGCTCGGCGACCGGCATGACGGTTCCGATCTCGTTGTTGGCCCACATCACGGTCACGAGCGCAGTCTCGTCGGCATGCAGGGCCAGCTCGGCGCGCAGCGCGTCCGGAGTGACTCGCCCCTCTGTGTCGACCGGGAGCCAGGTGACGCTCGCACCTTCGTGTGCGACGAGCCACTCCACCGCGTCGAGCACCGCGTGATGCTCCACCGAACTGGCGATGATCCTGGTCAGTGCGGGGTCCGAATCGCGCCGGGCCGCGAAGATGCCCTTGACGGCGAGGTTGTCGCTCTCGGTACCACCGGAGGTGAAGATCACCTCGGACGGGCGCGCGCCGAGGTCCGCAGCGATCGACTCGCGCGATTCCTCCACTCGGCGCCGAGCGGACCGCCCGGAGGTGTGCAGCGAGGACGCGTTGCCCACCGTGGCGAACACAGCGGTCATCGCCTCGATCGCGCTCGGCAGCATCGGGGTCGTCGCTGCGTGATCGAGGTACACCGGTGGCCGCGGCGGGACGGAAGCAGTCGTACTGCGCACTGAAGGCATAACAGGCTAGACGATACCCGCTGCCGTGACCGCGGACCTACCTGCGCGAGGCGGGTCCGCGGTCACGGTGATCGATGCTCGTTCAGGCCGCCGCAACCGTCGGCGGCATCGGCCTGCGTTCGGACTCGGCCATCACCTCGTGCACGGTGGGGTCGAAGACGTCCTTCCCGTATCGTTCCGCAAGCTCCACTCCGTCGCGTCGAATCGCCACCTCGCATCGTCGAGCGAGGTCGCGTCGATCGCCACCGGGTGCCTCCGGGGCGGTGAACTCCACCTCGGCACGCAGGCCTCGCAATCGGAAGATCCGGCCGATGGATGCGCCGATCGTCTCGTCCCCCACGAAGCACGTAGCGGTGGTCTGTTCGCCGGTCCGGTCGAGGTAGCGCAGTCGAATCGGCTGTACCCAGGTCTCCGAATCGATCGCGGCCTGAAGCAGCGCAGGCCGAAGCGAGCCGTACGCGCGACCACACCAGGTGGTGGCTTCGGGGAAGACGACGACCGATCCGCCTGCGCGGACGCGATCGGCCACCTGATCGACGACGCCGGGGAGCTGATGCAGTCGAGCTCGATCGATCGGAAGTACCTTCATGGCCCGCGCGAGGCGGCCGAGCACCGGCCAGTCGATGAGGTCGGCACGCGCGACGAAGGTCGACGGCTGTACCGCAGTGAGTACCACGACGTCGGTCCAGGAGATGTGACCGGCGACGTGCAGTGCGCCTGCAGCGGTTCGGGAGCGTTCCCGCTCCGAGCGGGCGTCGAGCACGGTCAGGTCGATTCCGATCGCGAACAGCAGGGTCCGAGCGCCGATCCGCGTCAGCGAACGGCGAACCCGCGGGAACGGGACCCCGAGGACGACCAGCACCGGCAGTAACCCGAACGCGGCCAGCGCCAGTACGACTCGCAGCACGAGGACGATTCGTCCCACCGTCGGTGGGTTCTTCGGCAGACAGCCGTCACTGCACGGCGACGACGGCATCCACGCGTGCTCGATCGGTCGAGTCACCGGACACCCGACTCGAACGTCGTTGCTGCCGAGCGCAAGCGGTCGAGATAGCGAGTGTTGGCCTCGTGCAGGCCGAGCACCGCGACGAAGTCCGCGACACCGAATTCGGGATCGTGGGCGGGCTCACCACAGATGGAGGCACCGAGCCGAAGGTAGCCGTTCATCAACGGCGGCATCGTCGTTCGCGTCGCGGGTTCGATGTCGATCAGGTCCACCCCGTCGACGACGACCGGAGAGTACGGCCTGACCCGACGGTCGAGCGGCGTGGCGTGCTTGCTCAACAGGCGGTCTCGAACACTGCGAACGTTGGCCCCGATGGGGTCCCCCGGTGCCGACTGCATGGGCACCGACACGCAGCCCATCACCCACTCGTATCCCGTCACATCGAGGTAGTGCAGGATTCCTGCCCACATGAGCCCAAGGACGGATCCGGACCGATGATCGGGATGAACTGCAGCCCTTCCCATTTCGACGATATTCATGCCGACGGGATCGAGTGCGGATATATCGAATTCGGTTGCCGTGTAATACCCACCGGCAGAGACGGCGGCCTGCGGCGGCAACATGCGGTAGCAGCCGACGAACGTGTCGGTCCACTGGTCACGAACGAGCAGGTGATCACAGAATTCGTCGAACCGATCGGCGTCGAGGCCGTCGGTATCGGTGGGAACGGAAAATCCCGGCTCGGAAGCGAACACCTCGTAGCGCAGACGCTGCGCGGCGAGTCGGTGCTCCGGGTCGGTGGACAACACGAGCGAGTAGCGGTCGGTGGCCGGGACGATCGATGCAGTCGAGCTCATGACGGAAGTGGTCATGAGGTGTGTCTAACGATCGGGGAAGGCCACCGGGCATCGTCGGGGAAACGTGTCGGAAGAGTTTGCGTGAACAAGGTTGCGCCGATCGACACGACAGGCCCTCACCGCGCGGGCGGTGAGGGCCTGTCGGGGAACAGCGCTCAGAGCTATCCCTTGTGCTTCTTGACTGCCTCGGTCAGCTGCGGTGCGACGTTGAAGAGGTCACCGACGATGCCGTAGTCGGCGATCTCGAAGATGGGCGCTTCCTCGTCCTTGTTGACAGCGACGATCGTCTTCGAGGTCTGCATGCCTGCACGGTGCTGGATGGCTCCGGAGATACCCAGTGCGACGTACAGCTGCGGGGAGACGGTCTTACCCGTCTGACCCACCTGGAACTGGCCCGGGTAGTAGCCGGAGTCGACAGCGGCGCGCGAAGCACCGACTGCGGCACCGAGCGAGTCGGCCAGCTCCTCGACGACGGAGAACTTGTCGGCACTGCCGACACCGCGTCCACCGGACACGACGACCGACGCCTCGGTGAGCTCCGGACGGTCGCCGCCGACGATCGGGTCACGCGAGGTGACCTTGACGGCCCCTTCTTCCTGCGCGGGGACCTCGACGGTTTCGCGGGTGCCCGCTCCGGCCTTCGGCTCGGCCTCGACTGCACCGGGGCGCAGCGAGATGACCGGAACGTCGCCGTTGGCCTTGGCCTCGACGGTGAACGCGCCACCGAAGATGGAGTAGACGGCACTGCCGTCGCCGTTCAGTGCGACGACGTCGTTGTGGTAGCCCGAGCCGAGGCGTGCTGCGAGTCGACCCGCAACTTCCTTGCCCTCGATCGTGGCTGCGGTGATGATCGCCGCAGGCGAGACCGACTCCGCAAGAGCCGACAGCACGTCGACCTTCGGGGTGACCAGGAATCCGTCGACCGCGTCGGATTCGGCGGCGTAGATCTTCTCGGCACCGGCTTCGGTCAGCGCGTCGGCGACCTTGTCGGTGGTGCCGACCGGGCCGGTGACGACCGCGGACGGCTCACCCAGCGCACGAGCGGCGGTGATCAGCTCGGTGCTGACCTTCTTCAGTGTTCCCTCGACGTGCTCCACGA
Source organism: Rhodococcus sp. 06-470-2 (assembly GCF_002258235.1). NCBI lineage: Bacteria > Bacillati > Actinomycetota > Actinomycetes > Mycobacteriales > Nocardiaceae > Rhodococcus > Rhodococcus sp. 06-470-2. The sequence continues at coordinate 612,584 of NZ_NOYB01000032.1, forward strand.
GCACGAGTACTTCTGCCATGACTTGCTCCTCGTTTGTCTTCGATTGCTCGGTGGGGCGGGATCAGATGATCTTCTGGCCGACGAGGTAGGTGGCGATCTTGTCGCCGCCGTCGCCCTCGTCGGTGAGCCGCTCGCCTGCAGTCTTGGGAGGCTTGGGGGTGGACGACGTGACGGTCGTTCCCGCGTTGTCGACGCCGACGATGCCGTCCTCGACACCGATGTCGGCCAGCGTGATGGTCTGCACCGTCTTCTTCTTGGCGGCCATGATGCCCTTGAACGACGGGAAGCGCGGTTCGTTGATCTTCTCGGTGACGCTCACGATGGCGGGCAACGCGGCTTCGAGGCCGAAGATGCCTTCGTCGGTCTCCCGCTCGCCGGTGACCTTGCCGTCCGCGACGGTGAGCTTGCGCAGCTGCGTCAGGGCCGGGATCTGCAGGTATTCGGCGATGATCGCCGGAACGGCACCGGTGCGGCCGTCGGTGGCCTCGTTGCCTGCGATGATGAGATCGGCCGGCTCGTCGTTCTCGAATGCGACGTTGCCGAGCGCTGCGGCCAGCGCGTACCCGGTCTGGATCGCGTCGGAGCCGTGCAGGGTCGGGTCGTTGAGGTGCACTGCGCTGTCTGCACCCATCGACAGGGCCTTGCGGATGGCATCGGTGGCGCGATCGGGGCCTGCGGACAGAACCTTGACCTCACCGCCCTGGGCTTCCTTGATGAGCAGTGCCTCTTCGACGGCCCGCTCGTTGATCTCGTCGAGGACGGCGTCGGCAGCCTCGCGATCGAGGGTGTAGTCACCGTCGGTGAGCTTGCGCTCGGACCACGTGTCTGGAACCTGCTTGATCAAAACAACGATGTTCGTCATGGGTCTGCGTCGACCTCCTGGTCATGTTCTGCTGATCGTGAGTGTTCTAACGGTTCGTGCAGTTCTACGGTCTGGGACGAGGTTACCTCACCGTAGTTACCCGTGGGTAACATACCTCCCTGCCTGTCCGACCATACATCTGTACCCCGACTGTTATGGAGACCACGTTGGCTTACCTCCCCCGCGTCTCCACTAACCTTTCGTCGGTGAACGATTCATCGGCTCAGGCACCGGCACCGGCACCACTGCCCCTCACCGGGGAGCGCACCGTGCCCGGCATCGCCGAGGAGAACTACTGGTTCCGCCGCCACGAGGTGGTCTACCGCGCACTCGTCGAGCACTGCCGCGACCGAACGGTGCTGGAAGCGGGATCGGGAGAAGGCTACGGAGCCAACATGATTGCCGATGTCGCGACGACAGTCCTCGGTCTCGACTACGACAGGTCGGCCGCCGCGCACGTGCACGCCCGCTACCCGAGGGTGACGATGCTGCGCGGCAACCTCGACCGCCTCCCGGTCGCCGATTCCTCGATCGACGTCGTCGTCAATTTCCAGGTGATCGAGCACCTCTGGGATCAGGGTGCGTTCCTCGCCGAGGTGCACCGAGTGCTTGCGCCCGGCGGCATTCTGTTGATCAGCACGCCCAACCGCATCACGTTCTCGCCCGGACGCGACACCCCGCTCAACCCGTTCCACACCCGCGAACTCGACGCGGCCGAACTCACCGAGCTTCTCGTGGACGCTCGGCTCGAGGTCGACGAAATCACCGGAGTCCGGCACGGACGCACGCTGGCCGCACTCGACGCCAAGCACGGCGGTTCGTTCATCGACGCACAGATCGAACGGGCCCTGGCCGGTGAGCCCTGGCCGGCCGAACTCACCGAGGACGTCGCGGCCATCTCGATCGAGGACTTCGACATCGCCGCCGACCGCATCGACGACAGCCTCGATCTGGTCGCAGTCGCCCGCAAGAGTTCGAGCGCGGTGATCGGGTGACATCCGGTGCCACCGTGCCGGGCATGTTCTCCCTCGTGCTGCACTCCCACCTGCCGTGGCTGGCCAATCACGGGCGCTGGCCCGTCGGCGAGGAATGGCTGTACCAGTCCTGGGCGGACTGCTATCTACCGATCACCGAGGCGCTCGAGCGGCTGGCCGATGACGGCCACGGCAACGTGCTCTCGCTGGGGGTCACCCCGGTATTGGCCGCTCAACTCGACGATCCACACTGCCTGTCCGGAATGCACCACTGGCTCGGGAACTGGCAGCTCAGAGCCCACGAGGCGACAGACCGAGACCTGTCCGTTCGGGAACACCGAGGTTCTGCCGCCGCGCTCGATCGATTCGAGACCCGGTGGCGGCACGGCGGGTCCGCGGTCCTTCGACCGCTGATCGACACCGGAACCGTCGAACTGCTGGGTGGACCCTTGGCGCACCCGTTCCAGCCGCTGCTCGATCCCCGACTCCGCGCCTTCTCGCTCCGAGAAGGACTGCTCGACGCCCACACCCGCTGGGGCACAACGCCCCGAGGGATCTGGGCACCCGAATGCGGATTCACCCCGGGCATGGAAACCGAGTACGCCGCGGCCGGGGTCTCGCACTTCATGGTCGACGGTCCGGCAATGCGCGGAGACACCTCCCTCGGCAGGCCGGTGTGGGACTCCGACGTCGTCGCGTTCGGACGCGATCTCCCGGTCAGCTACCGCGTGTGGTCACCGAAGTCCGGCTATCCCGGCCACGGTTCCTATCGGGATTTCCACACCTACGATCACGCCACCGGTCTCAAACCGGCCCGGGTCACCGGCCGCTCGGTCGCGTCGAACGACAAGGCTCCCTACGACCCCGAACGGGCCGCGGCGACGGTGGACCGTCACGTCGCCGACTTCGTCGATGTGGTGCGCAGGCGGTTGATCTCCGAATCCGAGCGCATCGGACGCGACGCCCTGGTCGTCGCAGCATTCGACACCGAGCTGTTCGGGCACTGGTGGCACGAGGGCCCACAGTGGCTCGGCAAGCTCATGCGCGCGCTTCCCGCCGCAGGCATCACCGTCGGCACGCTGAACGACGCCCGCGAGCAGGGTTACGTCGGGGCACCGCTCGAACTGCAGGATTCGTCGTGGGGATCGGGCAAGGACTGGCGCGTGTGGGCGGGCGACGACGTAGCCGATCTGGTCGCGCTCAATTCCGAGGTGTCCCGGGCCGCTCTCGACGCCGTCGATACCGCCCGAGACGCTCGGCGTCGCGCCGGTGGACCCGAACTACGCAATCGCGTCAACGATCAGATACTGCGTGAGACACTGATGGCCGTGGCCAGCGACTGGGCATTCATGGTCAGCAAGGATTCCGCCGCAGGCTACGCGCGGGAACGGGCGCACGTCCATGCACATGCGCTGCGCGAGATCGCTGCCGCGGCCGCAGCTGGATCACCCGTCCGTGCAGACGAGTTGGCTCGGCAATGGAACCGCGCGGACGGACTGTTTCCTGCGTTGGATGCGCGCCGGCTGCCCGGTGCACACGGTGGCCGCGAGCGAGAAGGTGCAGGGGGGCGTCGATGAAAATCCTGATGGTGTCGTGGGAGTACCCACCCGTTGTGGTCGGCGGACTCGGTCGGCACGTGCACCACCTGGCAACCGAGTTGGTTCGATGCGGGCACGAGGTCGTGGTTCTGTCGCGTCGCCCCACCGGAACCGACGCCGCCACCCACCCGACGTCTCACCACATCGAGGACGGGGTGCTCGTCGTCGCCGTCGCCGAGGACCCGGCCCACTTCGTCTTCGGGGAGGACATGCTCGCATGGACCCTCGCGATGGGGCACGCCATGGTTCGCGCCGGCGTCGCGCTGGGAAAGCCCGGTCTGGGCGACGGTTGGCAGCCCGACGTCGTTCATGCCCACGACTGGCTCGTCGCACACCCGGCGATCGCACTCGCCGAGTTCTACGACGTACCGCTCGTCTCGACCATCCACGCCACCGAGGCCGGACGCCACAGCGGGTGGATATCCGGTCGCGTCAACCGCCAGGTGCACTCCGTCGAGTGGTGGCTCGCCAACGATTCCGATGCGGTGATCGCCTGCTCGACATCGATGAAGGACGAGGTCACCACCCTGTTCGGAGTATCGGAGTCGTCGGTGAAGGTGATTCGCAACGGAATCGACCGCTCCACCTGGCACTTTCGGCGACGAGAGCCTCGATCCGAGCCGGCCAAGTTGCTCTACGTCGGCCGCCTCGAGTACGAGAAGGGCATCCAGGATGCCATCGCAGCTCTGCCCCGCATCCGACGGAGCCACCCGGGTACCACCCTGCACATCGCCGGCGAAGGAACACAGTTCGCCTGGTTGGCCGGGCTGGCGCGCACGCACCGGGTTGCCCGCGCTGTGTCGTTTCTGGGCAATCTCGACCACACCGAACTCCTCGGCTGGCTGCACGGAGCCGACGCCATCGTCCTGCCCAGTCGGTACGAACCTTTCGGCATCATCGCGCTCGAGGCCGCGGCCGCGGGCACCCCGCTGGTCGCGTCCACGGCAGGCGGTCTGGGTGAAGCGATCGTCGACGGCGTGACCGGCCTGTCCTTCGAGCCCGGCGACGTCGGCGGGCTGGCCGCTGCCGTGCGGCGCGTTCTCGACAATGCGGACGCCGCACAGGAGAGGGCCGTGGCCGCCCGCGAACGCCTCACCGTCGACTTCGACTGGAAGCACGTCGCCGAGACGACCGCCCAGGTCTATCTGGAAGCCAAACGCAAAGTTCGGCATCCGTTGGCCCGACCGCACATCGTCGAGCGCGCTCTGCCCGGCCGTACCTGAGAACAGCAGGGTCAGTTCTCTCGCGCCGCCTCGGCCTGTCCGAGCGCCTTCTTGCGAGCGATATCCTCCAGCGCGGCAATGTATTTCGCGCGTTCGGCGGCACCGGCTTCCCAGGCGACCTTGCGATTGCGGACGACCTTGGCCGGGGCACCGACCGCGATGCTGTAATCCGGGATCTCACCCTTGACCACGGCATGGGCTCCGAGCACGCAGCCCCGACCGATCCGGGTCTCGCGCAGAATCGTCACCTTGGCCGCGATCCACGTGTCCGGCCCGATTCTCACCGGTCCCTTGACGATTCCCTGATCCTTGATCGGCATGTTCACATCGTCCATCCGATGATCGAAATCGCAGATGTAGCACCAGTCGGCCACCAGCGTCGACGCGCCGATCTCGATGTCGAGATAGGTGTTGACGACGTTGTCCTTGCCGAACACCACCTTGTCGCCGATCCGCAGCGAACCCTCGTGGCAGCGAATGGCATTGCCGTCGCCGATGTGCACCCAGCGCCCGATCTCGAGGCGCGAGAGCTCGGGAGTGGAGTGGATCTCGACGTTCTTGCCGAGAAACACCATGCCCTTGAGGATCACGTGCGGATTGGCCAGCTTGAACTTCGCGAGGCGGTAGTAGCGCACCAGGTACCACGGCGTGTACGCCTTGTTGGCGAGCACCCAGTCGAGGGACGCACGCGTGAGGAACCGCGCCTGGTCGGTGTCGCGTCGTCTCGACCCGCGCCAGCGTGTCCGCAGCGGCGCGTTCCACATACTCGTCATGGTGGTTCAGCCTAGTTTCTCGTTCGCCCGCTCTCTGCCGCCACCCTCACGCGGGCTAGGGTTGTCTGTCGACCGTTGCTCGTCGGCGGAACGAACACAGACGCCCCGGCACCGTGTCGGGCACGGACTCGAGTCATGGGGAGCGATCGATGCGCGGCGTCAGGGCCAACGGTAGGACCGGCAGAAAGGTCACCGCTTTCGCAGCAGCGCTGGCGCTGGTGACCGTGAGCGGCTGTGGTACCGACACCTCGGCGATAGAGCCGCTCTCTCCCGATTCGTGGCCTGCAGCGCACGCGAATTCCCACAACAGCGCCGCCACCGGGGTGTCGGTGTCGACCCCACTGTCCCTGGACTGGACGCGCCCCACCGGCGGCACGGTGACCTCCCCGGTGTCCATCGGATCGACCGGTCAGATGTTCGTCACTGCCGCCACCGAATCCGGTTGCAACCTCTTCTCGTTCGAGATCGACTCCGCCCGTAAGCGCTGGTGCAATCGCGTCGGACCGTCCGTCGTCACTGCAACGCCGACGGTCGATTCGGCGATCAACGTCTACATCGGCGACGACGGCGGCATGAACTCGTACAACGACCACGGCCAACTACGTTGGCGCACACCGGTGTACGGAGTGCCCAAGTCCGCGCAGTTCCTTGGGGACGGCAGCGTGCTCTCGATCACCCAGATGGGGCAGGTCAGCGTTCTGGATTCGCAGAACGGGCAACTTCGAGTACCGATTCTCGATCTCGTTCCGACACCGAACTTCCTGACCGACCCGAATTCGGATTTTCTGCCGGTCGATACCGGACTCGACCGGTGCAGCTCGGGCGGATCCGAGTGCCCGGTACCCGCCGCACCCGCCGTCGACGCCGCGACCGGGTCGATCTACCTGACCCTGTGGCGTCCGGGTTCGATTGCACCGCAACTCGTTTCACTGCAGTACGAACGCGATGGCACGCCAGGGCTCGTCGAGCGTTGGTCCTCGGACCTGCTGCCCGCCGGGGTCGCGTCCAGTCCGGTGCTGTCTGAGGACGGATCGACGGTCTACCTGGCCGATGTCGACGGCAGGCTGACCGCGTTCGACACCGCCGACGGGCGACAGAAGTGGACCGAGGGTACCGGCCTCGGTATCGGTGCCGCTCCGTCGATCGCCTCGGACGGCACGATCGTGCCGTCGGGCGGCGACGGCACTCTCGTCGGCTTGCGCGACAACGGAGATTCGGCCGAGCGAGTCTGGGTCCGCGACGACGTCGAACAGGCAGGCACGGCAGCTCAATCCGCCGACGGACGCGGCCACACCGTCGTGCGTGAGGACGACGGACTGGCGCTGCTCACGTTCGACGCGGCCACCGGTGAGACGGTGGATGTGCAGCCCGTTCCCGACGTCGTCGGCACCACCGTCGGAACGTCGATCGGCCCGGACGGCCAGGTCGTCACCGCGAGCTACCTCGGCGAGATCTTCACCTACACGGGCTGACCGACAGCCCCTGGCGCGCAGACGAACGCCACCGCGGACCGATTGACTCGGGCGATCACCACCGACAGAGCCACGGATCCCCGAAGTTTGAGCTTGGGCCGCAGCAGCGCCGGATCCACGTCGACTCCGCGGACCAGAATTTCCACCGAGCCGCAGTCCATCCGATTCAGTTGTTGCCGAAGCACCTTCTCCGAGAACTTGGACTGCTCCAGAATCCGAAACCCGCGCACCCCGGCCGGGACAGTGTCGCCGGTCAGATACGCGATTCTCGGATCGAGTTGCCACAGACCGAATCTGGCACCGTAGTGCCGAACCAAACCGGCCCTGACCACCGCGCCGTCGGGATCGACGATGTAGCTGCCTGGGGGCCGAACCGGAATGTCGTCGGATTCCGAATCGGTGATCTCGAACACACCGCCGTCGGACCGAAGGACCGCAGCACGACGCCGAACACCGTTCTCGCTCAACCCTTCCGACCAGAGGCACGCTTCTCGCACTCCCCCGTCCAGCGAGACCACCTCCACCTCACCCGCCCAGTCGACAGAGTCGAAATCCAGACCGGGCGCACATTTGACGACCAGGTCTCGGCCTCGATAGGCGTCGAGCAGGTCCGGTAGCGGTGGTTGCAACGCCGCCGGGTCGTGGCGTCGCCGCCCACCCGCTCGGCGGCCGGGATCGGCGACGACGACGGTGTCACGCGTCGTCGGGGTCAGTGCGTCGGCGCGCAGTACGGTGGCGTCCGGGACGTTGTGTGCGGCCATCCGAAGCCGAATCGGGTCCAGATCGCTGCCCACCGCCAACTCCGCGGTGCCGATCAGGACCGACAGTTCGCTGCCGATCGAACACGTGACATCGTGCACCCGTCGTCCGGCGAGTCGAGCGGCCCGCCTGCGTGCGACGAGCGTCGGCGTTGCCTGCTGCACCGCCTCGTCGGTGACCCACCATCGGTCGGAGTCGAGTAGTTTCACCCGCGCCTTGCGGCGGACGGTCACGGTTTCGATCAGGGCACCCGCGTGGGCGGGGAATCGCTCCCGGATCGAGGAGATGTCTCGCACCGCTGTTCTCGTACCGAATTCGAGGCAGTCCGCAGCGTCGAGTGCCTCGATGCCGACCTCGCTGTGCATGAAATCGAGGTCGGCATCGGTGAAGTCATATCCCACGGCAGGCCCCGCCATCGACCCCTGCGGCGTGACTGCCTGTCAATCGCGAGGTGCAGGCTTGGTGCCGGTGATCATCACGTTGTAGAACAGCCCGCGCGGCACCACGTGTTGCAGCACGTTCTCGTCGACCCAGCTCAGTGTCTTCCAACCACCGAAGGCGAACTTGGCCCAGTTCCACCCCAGCTTGCCCGCGGGTACTGCGGCCTCGAAGGTCCGCACCGGCCAGCCGAGGAGAGCGGCGGCGAACTCCTCGGTGTTGGCCTGCACGGACTCCGCACCGGCCGAGAGCGCGATGTGCTCGAGATCGGTCGGATCGAACGTGTGCAGGTCGACGACGGCTTCGAGTGCCGCTGCTCGCGAGGACTCGTCGAGCTCCTCCTGTGGCTTGCGCCAGCTCGCCAGGAACGGGAGCTTGGTTGCGCGAGTGGTCGCCTCCCACGTGATGCGTCCGAGCCAGCGTGCGTAGAAATTGCCGACGGTGGTGGGTTCGCCCGCGAAGACGAAGCGACCGCCCGGCTTGAGCACCCGCAACACCTCACGCAGGGACTGTTCGACGTCCGGGATGTGGTGGAGGACGGCGTGCCCGACGACGAGATCGAAGGTGTTGTCGTCGTACGGAATCGTCTCCGCGTCGGCGACGCGGCCGTCGACGTCCAGGCCGAGGTGCTCGGCGTTGCGAAGTGCGACCTTGACCATGCCGGGCGAGAGGTCGGTGACCGAGCCCTTCTCTGCTATCCCGGCCTGCATCAGGTTGAGCAGGAAGAATCCGGTACCGCAACCCAGTTCGAGCGCGCGGCCGTACGGCACGTCGGACTGTGCGGAGGCGTCACCGGAGACGGCCTGATCGAACCTGCCGCGTGCATAGTCGATGCATCGCTCGTCGTAGGAAATCGACCACTTGTCGTCGTAGGTCTCGGCTTCCCAATCGTGATAGAGCACCTGCGCCAGTTTGGTGTCCGAGCGTGCAGCCTCGACCTGCTCGGCAGTGGCGTGCGGATTCGGGGCGGGATCGACCTGGCGGTCATCGGACTCGGCCGAGGCCAGGGACGTCGAGTTCGAGAGCGAGCGATCGACACCGTCGTGGGGGCTTGCAGTCATCAGGCGAGCCTACTATCCGGTAGCTGTGGAACAACTCTTCTCCGGCCGGGCCGGTGCTTCACCGCCCGGTGAAGGTCGCTTTTCCAGGGCCGTCGGCCACGAACGACGTCATGCCGACGGTGCGATCCTCGGTGGCGAACAGGGCCGCGAACTGCTGGGCCTCGATTCGCAGACCGGTGGTGAGATCGACGTCGAGCCCCTGGTCGATCGACGCTTTGGCCGCTGCGAGCGCTCGCGATGCACCCGTGGTGAACTGCATGGCCCAGGTGCGGGCGGCGTTGTACACCTCGTCCGGCGCCACCACCTCGTCCACCAAGCCGATGCGCAGCGCTTCCTCGGCACCGACGAAGCGGCCGGTGAAGACCATGTCCTTGGCACGGCTCGGGCCGATCAACCGGGCCAGCCGTTGGGTGCCGCCGCCGCCGGGGATGACGCCGAGCAGCACCTCGGGGACACCGAATTTCGCGTTGTCGCCCGCGATCCGACGATCTGCTCCCAGCGCGACCTCGAGCCCACCACCGAGTGCGTATCCGGTCACCGCGGCAACGACGGGCTTGGGAACGGTGCTCAGCGAGCCGAGAGCGGACTGCAGATCCTCGGCGATGGCAGCCATCTCGGCCGCGGACAACGACACCATCTCCTTGATGTCGGCACCGGCCGCGAACACCTTCTCGCCGCCGTACACGACGACGGCCTTGACCTCGGAATTCACGGTGGCCTCACGCGCCGCCGCGCGAATCTCCTCCTGCATCTGCCGGTTCAATGCGTTCATCGGTGGGCGATCCAGGCGGATGGTGCCGATACCGTCCGATACCTCGAGATTCACGAACTCAGCCATGGGCCGAAAGGCTACCGGGCCTCGTCCCGGCGATCGGACCAGGGATGTCGCGTTCCGGCGTAGTAGTCCTCGTCGCCGTCGAAGAGCACTCGTACGGTGCCGTCGTCTCGGGTCAGTACCGGCAGGACCGGGGTTACCTCGCGTTCGTGCGCAACGACCTCCGCGACCGTGTCGAACCGGGACAGCGCATCCAACTGGCTCCAGGTCGGCGGAAGCAGGATGGTGTTTCCGGAGCGCCAATCCGCCAAGGCATCACCGGTCGAGCGCCAGCTGACCGACGCCGCCTCGCTGGTTTCGCCGTCCGCATTCTGGCCCTCGGGCAGCACGGCGACGAAGAATCGGGTGTCGTACCGTCGCGCTTCACCGACCGGAGTGATCCAGTGCGACCAGGGCCGGAGCAGATCCGCTCGCAGGACGAGGTCGTGGGCGGTGAGAAATTCGGCGAACGAGATCTCGCGGCGCTCCAGCCGACCGCGCTCCGCAGCGAACGGCGCGGTATCGGCGACGATCGACTCCGGCGTGGAGCCGGCCAACAGCACCCCGCACTCCTCGAACGTCTCACGCGCTGCAGCACACACCAGGGCCTGCGCCCTGCCCTCGTCGGTTGCGAAGCGCTCGGCCCACCACGACGGCGGCGGACCTGCCCAGCGGACGTCCGCTGCCGCGTCCGCAGGGTCGACGCCGCCACCGGGAAACACCGTCATCCCTCCCGCGAACGCCATGCCGCCGACGCGTTCGAGCAGGAACACCTCGATGCCCGGCCGTGACAGACCGTCACGAATCAAGATGACGGTCGAGGCATCCCGCGCCTGCACGTGATCGGCAGCACCAGTCGAACTCATGAAAGGCAACGTACCGCTGCGCTGCGCAACGCCGTCGCTCGGTCCGCGCTATCGGCGGTGCGTGCTATCGGCGGTGCGCGCCGGCAGCGCGGGTTCGCCGCGCGAAGAACCGACCGTCGACGCGATCGAGCGTGATCGACTGGCTGAACGCCTCGGTCAGGTTCTCTGCGGTGATGACGTCGTCGACCAGTCCCTGTGCCACCACCCCGCCTTCCTTGAGCAACAACGCGTGACTGAATCCCGGCGGAATCTCTTCCACGTGGTGGGTGATCAGCACGGTGGCGGGGGCATCGGGATCGGCTGCGAGGTCGGTCAGGCGTGCCACCAGTTCCTCGCGTCCGCCGAGGTCGAGGCCCGCCGCCGGCTCGTCCAGCAAGAGCAGTTCGGGATCGGTCATCAGGGCACGGGCGATGAGAACACGCTTTCGTTCGCCTTCGGACAACGTGCCGTAGGTGCGGGTGGCGAGATGTTCGGCACCGAGGCTCTCGAGCATCTCGACTGCGCGCTCGGTGTCGACCGCGTCGTATTTCTCTCGCCAGCGCCCCAGTACCGAGTAGCCGGCGGACACGACCAGATCGGACACGAGTTCGTCGGCCGGAATGCGCTGCGCCAGCGAGGAGGAGGACAAGCCGATCCGCGGTCGGAGTTCGGACACGTCGACCCTGCCCATGACCTCTCCGAGAACGTGGGCGACACCGGACGTGGGATGGATCTCGGCGGCAGCGATACGCAGCAGAGACGTCTTTCCGGCACCGTTGGGGCCGAGCACGACCCACCGTTCGTCCAGTTCCACCTTCCAGGTGACGGGTCCCACCAGGGTCGCACCGCCCCGGCGGACGACTACGTCGGTGAAATCTACGAGCAGGTCGGGATCCGGTTCAGACACGACGCCTATCTTCTCGCACATCGACCGCGCATTCACGGCAGGATGTGCACGCGTGTCGCCCAATGACGATCTACCCCGCACTTCCCGCCGGACCTCGGACCGGGAATCCGGCGCGAACCCACCCGGATCACCGTTCCCGCTGGGTGCCACTGCACTGTCGACTGGCACTCAATTTGCAGTCCATGCGCCCGAGGCCGATGGAGTCGAGGTGTGTCTGGTCGATCCGGACGGCGGTGAACGACGGGTGGAACTGACCACCCGCACGTTCGGAGTTCGACATGCCTTCGTGCCGGGAGTGCGGCCCGGTGACCGATACGGGTTCCGCGCCCACGGGAGGTGGGATCCGCACTCCGGACGACGGTTCAACGGCGCGAAGATTCTGCTCGATCCCGCAGCACGCCAGGTGTCCGGAACCTTCGGCGACCCATCGGCACTGCTCGCCTACGAGGACGATCCGTTCGGGGCACCCAGTTCTCGAGACTCGCTCGGACACCTCCCGCTCGGCGTCGTCCGCGCGGCCGCAGATCGCGTGGGCCGGCCCGCGCGCCCCGATGTGCCCTGGGACCGAACCGTTCTCTACGAGCTGCACGTGGGCTCGTTCACGGCCCGCAATCCCGCTGTGCCCGAGCATCTTCGCGGTACGTACCTCGGGCTCGCCGAGCCGGCGGTACTCGAACACCTCGCTCGCATCGGCATCACGTCGGTCGAATTGTTGCCCGTACACACCACATTCACCGAACCGGGCGTCCGCGCCCGGGGTATGCGAAACCACTGGGGGTACTCGACGGGTGCGTACTTCGCCCCGGATCCGCGCTTCGCCGCTGTTCCCGGTGCCGAGGTGGACGAGTTTCGCACCATGGTCGACGCGCTGCACGCTGCCGGAATCGAGGTGATCCTCGACGTGGTCTACAACCACACGTGCGAATCCGCGGTCGACGGCCCCTCGATCAGTTGGCGTGGGCTCGATGCGCCCGGCTACTACCTGCTGGACGGACGTGGATCGGACGTCGATCTGACCGGCTGCGGCAACACTCTCGATTCCGCTTCGCCTGCAGTGGTGCGGATGGTGTGCGACAGCCTTCGGTACTGGGTCGAGGACATGGGTGTGGACGGGTTCCGATTCGACCTGGCCAGCACCCTCGGTCGACCCGGTGGTTGGCGATTCGATTCTCGCGCACCGTTGTTGACGGCCGTTGCCACCGACCCGGTACTGGCTCGGGTCAAATTGATCGCCGAGCCGTGGGACGCCACCGGTGCCGGCTATCAGGTCGGCAACTTCGGAGTGGCGTGGTCGGAATGGAACGATCGCTACCGCGACACGGTGCGACGCTTCTGGGCGGGCCAGCACGGCGTCCGCGAATTGGCCTCGCGCCTGGCCGGTTCGGAAGACCTCTTCGCAGGCAACGGACGCCTGCCGTGGGCGTCGATCAACTTCGTCACCGCGCACGACGGGTTCACCGCCCGAGATCTGGTGTCGTACGAGCGGAAGCACAACGAGGCCAACGGCGAAGAAAACAGGGACGGCACCGACAACAACTCGTCGGTCAACCACGGCATCGAGGGTCCGAGCGAGGACCCGTCGGTCGTCGAGGCCCGGGGACGCCATGTTCGGGCGCTACTGGCAACCCTGACGCTCTCCACCGGTACGCCGATGCTGCTCGCCGGCGACGAACTGGGACACACCCAGGGAGGCAACAACAATGCGTACTGCATTGCCGAGAACGCTCCGGCGGCAGACAGCTGGGCCATCGACTGGGACGGCGCGGATCAGAACATGATTCGCTTCGTGGGTCGACTGCTCCGCGTCCGAGCGAGCGCGCCGACCCTTCGTCAGCAGGAGTTCTTCACCGGCCGCGCGACACCGACCGGCCGACCCGATCTGGTCTGGTTCGATTCCGCCGGAATCGAATTCGACACGGACCGATGGAACGACGACTCGGTGCGCACCATACAGGCCTGGGTGGACGGTTCCGACGTCCGCTCCTACGCCTCCGACGGTGGGCAGGTCGACGACGCGAGCTCGCTCCTCGTGCTCCATTCCGGTGGCCCCGCCGAGATCACTCTGGCGTGCCCGAGTTGGTCGTCGTCGCGGTTCGTTCCGGTCCTCGATTCCTCGTGCGCGGACGGGGTGCCCGCGGATACCACTGCGCTGGAACCGGGTTCGACGATATCGGTGACCGGATCGACTGTCCTGGTATTGCGTAGCGCAGGCAGGTGAGTCATGAACAGTTGCACGAGCGGACCGACGCCGAGCGCATAGAGAACCGTCCCGACGCCGAGCGTCCCGCCTAGCAACCAACCGGTGAGTACCACCGTCAGCTCGATTCCGGTGCGGGTCAGGCGAATCGACCATCCGGTCCTGGCCACCAGACCGGTCATCAGTCCGTCTCGTGGCCCCGGGCCCATCCCGGCACCGATGTACAGCGCGGTTGCGAACGCGTTGAGCACGATGCCCGACACCATGGCAACGGTCCTGATCGGGAGTCCGTCGAGATGCGGCAACACCGCGGACGTCGCGTCCACGGCAACGGCGATCACCACGACGTTGCTCACGGTACCCAAACCTGGACGTTGCCGCAGCGGGATCCACATCAGCAGTACGGCCACTCCGGTGATCGCGGTGATGGTTCCGAAACTCAGCGACAGGTGACGTTCGAGACCCTGGTGGAAGACGTCCCACGGGTTGACGCCCAGTCCACCCGCGATCATCGACGACATCGACGCCCCGTACAGCCACAGCCCCACGTAGAGGGCAGCCAACCGAGAGGGAAGCCGGCGACCGGCGACGACACGACGTGGTGAGGTGAACATGCCTCCAGTCTCGGGGCTACTGGATATGTTCGGCATAGCCAGTTATACGACAGTGGACCCCAGCTCTAGAGAACGGCGATCACCGTCGTCGAACCGGGTGCCACTTCGGTGAAGCCGGCATCCCGCACTGCGACGGCGCGCCCGCCGCGAACCTCGCCCAGTGCACGCGTCCATTGGTCCGGGTTCGCGGATCGGACCGAACATGCGTAGCCGGCCGCGGCCCACTCGCGGCATTCCTCGGTGCCCATGGCACCCGCGAGCAACATCGACGCGTGTCCCACCTGAGCGGCCGCCTTGCCCAGCGTCATGGACAGGGAAGCGTCGATCCACAGCACAGGGCCCGCCGAGACCGCAGGCTCGTCCTCGGCCGCCACGTCGGTCCCACCGATCTGCAGCCGCTTGATCCGCGGGTCCAGATCTCCGACCCGACCCGGCACGAAGGCACGTGCCGACGCTCCCCCGACGTCGACCGTCACACCCGGAACGTCCTGCGCTGCCAGCCAGTGTGCACCGCGTGCCCGTCGAGCGACTTTTCGGATCCGAGCCGACGTCCATTCGGTGAAGGCCTCGTTCCACGACGCGCCGACGCCCACCCGTGGGTCCAGGCACAGCGACACGGTTGCTCTGGCAGCCGCCTCGAGCAACTCGCTACGCCGGGGCGGATCGGATTTGGGGATGTGCAGCACCAACGGCATGGCCAGCACCTGTGACGGATCGGCCGGGTCCTCGGCTCCGCCGTATCCACGAGCGAGTTCGGCGTGGCGCGAGGCGAACGTGTTGTCCGGTGAGAATTCCTCGGCCGCCGCCTCGGTGCCGCCCAGGTCGTCCGGTGCGGCATCGGTCACCGGACCGTCGGTCATGTCATCGCCGGTCATGGGATCGCCGGTCATGGGATCGGGACGCGGCGGACTCCCCCGTCGACCGCGTCCGCAGCTTCGATCTCGTTGCGGGTGACACCGAGTATGAACAGAACCGCGTCCAGATACGGATGCGAGATGGCCGTGTCGGCGATCTCTCGCAACGCCGGCTTGGCGTTGAAGGCGACCCCGAGGCCCGCGGCCGTCAGCATGTCGATGTCGTTCGCTCCGTCGCCGACGGCGACGGTCTGCTCCATCGGCACTCCCGACTGTGCCGCGAACTCGCGCAGTGCCGTCGCCTTCGCAGCACGATCGACCACTTCTCCGATCACCCGGCCGGTGAGCTTGCCGTCGACGATCTCGAGGGTGTTGGCCTTGACGTAGTCGAGTTCGAGTTCGTGTGCGAGTCCCTCGATGACCTGGCGGAATCCTCCGGATACGACGCCGCAGGCGAATCCGAGACGACGGAGGGTACGGATGGTGGTCCTGGCCCCCGCCGTCAGCTCCAGGCTCTCGCCCACTTCGTCGATGACGGATTCGTCCAGCCCTGCCAACGCGGCAACTCGCTGTTCGAGCGACTCCGCGAAGTCGATCTCACCGCGCATGGCAGCTTCGGTGACCGCACGAACTTCGTCCTCTCGCCCGGCACGGGCAGCCAACATTTCGATGACCTCACCCTGGACGAGCGTCGAGTCGACGTCGAACACGATCAGTCGCTTGGATCGTCGTGCGATCCCGCCGCGCTGCACGGCGATGTCGACGCCGATGCCGGCTGCGATTCCCGCGAGGCCGGCACGCAGTTGCACATCGGCATCCGGCGAGGTGTCGGTTGCGGTCACCTGAAGTTCGAGGCCCGTGACGGGATAATCGGCGATTCCGCGAATGGCGTCGATGTTCGCGCCCTGGCGGGCGAGCTCACGGGAGATGGTGCTGAAGGCACGAGCGGTCACGGGTCGGCCCAGAACGACGACGACGTGGGTGGCCAGGCTCTGCCCGCCGCCCCGCGCGGTGTCGATCTCGACATCGACGTGCACGCCGACCGTCGCCATCGCGTCCTCCAGCTCCTCCTGGAGCGCTTCGGGGTCGCGGGGGCAGGACAGGAGAACGCCCAGAGTCAGCCTGCCGCGAATGACCACCTGCTCGACGTCGAGCAGGCTGACGTTGTGCCGTGACAGTGCTGCGAACAGCACCGATGTGACGCCCGGCTTGTCGGGTCCCGTCACCGTCACCAGCACTGCGGTGTCGCTCGAAGTCACCGGATCTCCCTTTCGCACACGGCCAGCGGCCGGATAGGTCTTCGTGTCACCCGTGGTGGACGAGCAAGCCCGAACACGCCACGAGATTGTCGCAAGCGAAGAGCCCCACCCGGTAGCCGGGAGGGGCTCTCGCTGTGCTGTGGACTACTTGGGGTCCGGGTCTCCGGATCCTTCGTGATCGCTGGTGGCGATCGGAGCCCGGCGGGCCTGTTCGAGGACGGCGGTGGTCTTACCACCGTGCGCTCCCGGCCCGACGTGCGCTTCCGCGCGCATCCGTTCGACCATGTGCGGGTAGTGCAACTCGAACGCCGGACGCTCGGAACGGATCCGAGGCAGTTCGGTGAAGTTGTGTCGCGGCGGCGGGCACGAGGTGGCCCACTCCAACGAGTTTCCGTAGCCCCACGGATCGTCGACCGTGACGACCTCGCCGTATCGGTAGGACTTGAACACGTTCCACACGAACGGCAGTGTCGAGGCACCCAGGATGAAGGCACCGATCGTGGAGATGACGTTCAACTCGGTGAACCCGTCCGAGGGCAGGTAATCGGCGTAGCGACGCGGCATGCCCTCGTTTCCGAGCCAGTGCTGCACCAGGAACGTGGCGTGGAATCCGAAGAACGTCAGCCAGAAGTGCCACTTGCCCAGCGCCTCGTCCATCATCCGGCCCGTCATCTTCGGGAACCAGAAGTAGATGCCGGCGTACGTTGCGAACACCACGGTGCCGAACACCACGTAGTGGAAGTGGGCGACCACGAAGTACGTGTCGGTGACCTGGAAGTCGATGGGCGGCGACGCCAGCAGAACACCAGTGAGTCCGCCGAAGACGAAGGTGATCAGGAACCCGATCGAGAACAGCATCGGCGTTTCCAGTGTCACCTGGCCTCGCCACATCGTGCCGACCCAGTTGAAGATCTTCACACCCGTCGGCACCGCGATCAGGAACGTCATGAAGGAGAAGAACGGCAGCAACACCGCGCCCGTGGCGTACATGTGGTGCGCCCACACCGCGATGGAGAGGGCGGCGATGGCGATAGTCGCGTAGATCAGACCCGAGTAGCCGAAGATCGGCTTACGCGAGAAGACGGGGAACACCTCGGAGACGATTCCGAAGAACGGCAGCGCGATGATGTACACCTCGGGGTGACCGAAGAACCAGAACAGGTGCTGCCACAACAGCACTCCGCCGGTCGCCGGGTCGAACAGATGCGCCCCCAGATGTCGGTCGGCCGCCAGCCCGAGCAACGCAGCCGTCAGCAGGGGGAATGCCAGCAGGATCAGGATGGACGTCACCAGGATGTTCCAGGTGAAGATCGGCATGCGGAACATCGTCATGCCGGGAGCACGCAGGCAGATCACGGTGGTGATCATGTTGACGCCACCGAGGATGGTGCCGAGACCGCCGACGGCCAGGCCCATGATCCACAGGTCCGCACCGACGCCGGGCGAGTGCAGAGCCGAGGTGAGCGGGGTGTACGCGGTCCACCCGAAGTCGGCAGCACCACCGGGGGTGATGAATCCGGCCGTGGCGATCAACGCACCGAACAGGTAGAGCCAGTACGAGAACGCGTTCAACCGCGGGAACGCGACGTCGGGAGCGCCGATCTGCAGCGGAAGGATGTAGTTGGCGAATCCGAAGACGATCGGCGTCGCGTACAGCAACAGCATGATGGTGCCGTGCATGGTGAAGAGCTGGTTGTACTGCTCGTTGGACAGGAACTGCATTCCCGGAATGGCCAACTCGGCGCGCATCAGCAGCGCCATGAGTCCACCGATCAGGAAGAACGCGAACGATGTCGCGATGTACATGATTCCCAACACCTTGGGATCGGTGGTCGTCACCGCTTTGTGCAGGAACGACCCCTTCGGTCCCGTCCGCGGCGGGAACGGCCGAGCAGCATCCACCGCGGGTGCGGGCCTAGGCGCTAGGGCAGTCACAGATCCTCCTGATTGCGCGTCGGACCTCGAACCACGAGGCGACGTCATCTAGTCGTGCGCTCCTCGAATCGTAGACCGTCGGACCGACACTTGCCGAACCGGTCCTACCGTGTGTCGTATTGGCCCCGATCGAGCACGCCCACATCGCGCGATCTGCCTGCGCTGTCGGCCTTTCGGACGCATTCGACAACGCTTCGATCGTCGCCGTTTCCGGACGCTCGACGGCGTCCGTTCGAGTGTTCTGCGACGGCCGCCTTCCGATACTGTGTGAGACCACCCGACCCGTCGAAGGAAGTCCCGCGTTGCCACTCCACCCACGACTCCCCCGTTCGTGTGCACCGCGCAGGATGGGCGCCGTCGCCGCCGTGTGCCTTGCCGCCGCCATGGCGCTGGTCGGCTGCTCCGATTCCGAAGCGCAGGACGACGCATCCACCATCATCCGCACAACCACGAACATCGCCGGTGCCGGAGTGGTCGGGAACAATCGGGACACCGTGGGACTGTGCCCCGCGCTCGCACCTCTCGACCCGACCGGAATCGAGGGTGACACCCGACCCGTAGGACATGCCGAGGGGATCAGCGCCATTCCGGCCGACCCGCAGCGCATCGTCGTGCTCGACGCCGCCGGCCTCGACGCGAGCTGCGCGGTCGGAATCTGGGAGCGGGTCGTCGGAGCGGCCACGATCGACCCCGATTTCCGCGGTGACGGCGATCAACCGCTGTATCTGGGCACCGGATTGGCGTCCGTCCCGTCCGTCGGCCCGGTGGGTGCACCCGACATCGATGCCATCGCCGCCCTCGATCCCGACCTGATCCTGGGTGCAGATTCTCTCGGATCGAACACCTACGACGACCTGACGGCCATCGCCCCGACCGTCTTCACGGCGACCGGACAGGGGTGGAAGGACACGTTCCTGCAGTCCGCGGCTGCGCTCGGTCGCGGTCAGGCAGGATTCGAGGCACTCGCGTCGTTCACCGCGGATGCCGAGCGGGTCGGTCGCGAGATCGACGCCACCCAGACCCAGGCGTCCGTCGTTCGATTCGACGCGGACTCCATCGAAGTGGACGGTCCGAACTCCTTTGCCGGCCAGGTGCTCGCCGAAGTGGGGGTCGCGCGACCGCAGAGCCAGCGCGACGCCGATTTCTCGGTCGAGGCGAACGATCTCTCGCCGGTGGAGGGAGACATCGTCTACGTGCGATTCGCAGGCCCCGACGGCGAGACGTTCGGCCGCGAGGTAATGGACAGCGACGCGTGGCACGATCTGGGCTCGGTCACCGACGGTCGTGTGTTCGCGGTGAACGACACGGTGTGGTCCGGCAGTGGGGTCGTCGCGGCTCGGGCCATTCTGGACGATCTGTCCGCGTCGCTGAACGCCTACGTCTCCTGACGCGATGCCCATTCCCGAATTCGTGCAGGCGCTGCGCAGCGTCGTCGGCACGTCGCCGCTGTGGTTGTCCGGTGTCAGCGCGGTCGTCCTCGACGACGACCGGCGTGTGCTGCTGACTCTGCGCGCGGACAACAACACCTGGGCCGTGGTCTCCGGAATCCTCGAGCCCGGCGAGGAACCTGCTCCGGCCGCCCTGCGTGAGATCGGGGAGGAGACCGGCGTCGACGCCACGATCGTGCGACTGACGAGTGTCGACGTGACGGAGCCGATCACGTACCCCAACGGCGACGTCGCGCAGTATCTCGACATCACGTTTCTTGCTCGGTACACCGGCGGCATTCCTCACGTGGCCGACGACGAAAATCTCGACGTCGCCTGGTTCGCACTCGACGCGCTCCCGGAAAACCTCACGGCCACTTCGCGATTGCGAATCGAGAAGGCCATCGCCGATGAGCCGTCGGCGTGGTTCCGGCGCTGACTCCCCCGCCGAACGACAGTGAGCGGTTCCCAAGATTTCCGTGCTCGTCGATGCTTAATGTGATATCACTTTAGTATCATCATCGAGAGGGAGGTTCTCATGTCCGCACCTGCAACCGTCGCCGAGAAGCCGACGGGTACCCCGACCACAACCATCGCCGAGCGCCCGGGCTGGGATCTGCCCGGCTGGTCGATGCTCGGCATCGGTCTCGCGCTGTTCCTCGGCGGAATCGCCGCGTTCGCGCTCGGACTCGTGTTCACCGTCGTCGCACTGGTCGTGACCGGAGTCGTCCTGTTCGTCCTCTCCTTGCCCGCACTCGTGGGCCTGACGCTGGTGCAGCCGAATCAGGCTCGGGTTCTTCAGCTTCTCGGGAGTTCGTACAGCGGCACCCTGCGGACGCCGGGGCTGCGTTGGACCAATCCGTTGACCTACCGCCGGGCCATCTCGACGCGAATCCGCAACCACGAGACCGGCCAATCGAAGGTCAACGACGCCGACGGCAATCCGATCGAGATCTCCGCCATCGTCGTCTGGCAGGTTGCCGACACCGCACTGGCATCGTTCCAGGTCGACGATTACGAGGAGTTCGTCGCCGTCCAGACCGAGTCTGCCGTCCGCCACATCGCCGGCAGCTATCCGTACGACGCCGAAGGACGAATGTCGTTGCGGGAGAACGCCGACGAGATCACCGCTGCCATGTCGGAGGAGGTGCACGCACGAGTGCGTTCGGCCGGTGTCGAGGTGATCGAAACACGAATCAACCGGCTGGCCTATGCCCCGGAGATCGCCCAGGCCATGTTGCGACGTCAGCAGGCCGGGGCGGTCATCGCGGCCCGTCAGCAGATCGTCGAAGGTGCCGTCGGAATGGTGGAGATGGCGCTCGGGAAGCTGGAGGAGAAGCACGTCGTCGAGCTCGACGAGGAGCGCAAGGCCACGATGGTGTCGAATCTGCTCGTGGTGCTGTGCAGCGACCGCGACACGCAACCTGTCGTCAACACCGGATCGCTGTATCAGTGAGCCATGGCCGTCGAACGTAAGAAGATTCTGCTGCGGTTGGACCCAACGGTGCACGACGCCCTCGCCCGTTGGGCCTCCGACGATCTCCGGAGCACCAACGCTCAGATCGAGTTCCTACTGCGTCGAGCATTGAGCGAGCAGGGCCGAATGCCGAAGGATGCACAGGACATTCGCGCGCCGGGACGCCCACCGAAAGAGTGAGCGGCCCGACTCGCGAACGAATCTCTAGAAGTCCCAGTCCTCGTCTTCGGTGTTGACGGCCTTGCCGATGACGTACGAGGAACCCGAGCCGGAGAAGAAGTCGTGGTTCTCGTCGGCGTTGGGTGAGAGCGCCGACAGGATCGCCGGGTTGACGTCCGTCTCGTCCTTGGGGAACAGGCCCTCGTAGCCGAGATTGTTCAGTGCCTTGTTGGCGTTGTACCGCAGGAACTTCTTGACGTCCTCGGTCAGGCCGATCTCGTCGTAGAGGTCCTGGGTGTACTCGACCTCGTTGTCGTACAACTCGAACAGCAACTCGAACGTGTAGCTCTTGAGTTCCTCGCGCTGCGCCTCGCTGACCTTCTCTAGACCCTTCTGGTACTTGTAGCCGATGTAGTACCCGTGCACGGCCTCGTCGCGGATGATCAGACGGATCAGGTCCGCAGTGTTGGTGAGCTTGGCCCGCGAGGACCAGTACATCGGCAGGTAGAAGCCGGAGTAGAACAGGAACGACTCCAGCAGCGTCGACGCCACCTTGCGCTTGAGCGGATCGTCACCGTGGTAGAAGTCCAGGACGATCTCGGCTTTGCGCTGGAGGTTGACGTTCTCCTCGGACCAGCGGAATGCATCGTCGATGTCGCGGGTGGAGCTGAGGGTGGAGAAGATGGAGCTGTAGCTCTTGGCGTGCACCGACTCCATGAACGCGATGTTGGTGTACACCGCTTCCTCGTGGGGAGTGATGGCGTCCGGGATGAGGCTGACAGCGCCGACGGTGCCCTGGATGGTGTCGAGCAGTGTCAACCCGGTGAACACACGCATCGTCAACTGCTTCTCGACGGCGGTCAACGTTGCCCACGACGGGATGTCGTTGGACACCGGCACCTTCTCGGGCAGCCAGAAATTACTGGTGAGGCGCTCCCACACTTCGGAGTCCTTGTCGTCCTGGACCCGATTCCAGTTGATCGCGGAGACGCGATCGATGAGCTTTACCATGGGTGCCTACCTACAGGTCGATGAGCGAGAGACGGGGACGGAGCTACGTGAAAAGCCGCTGATACGAACACTACCCGTTGTGTCCGACAAGTCCGGTAGGCACTACAAAGTGTGCCGGGAGTGTTGCCCGCAGGGATGACCTCTACGGCTGCTTCGGTCGGTCACCACCCCACCGAGCACGGGACGGTTCCGGCCTCGACGGCAGCGACCAACTGCGCATGATCACGCTCGTTCTGATCGGCGTAGGCATGGGCGAACCTCACCATCGCCCGACCGACGTTGTCTCCGCGGCCGAGGTAGTCGGCGATCGCCTCCGCGTCACCACTGCGGGCATGCGCTCGCGCGAGAACTTCACCGCATGCGGTGGCGAATTCGGTGAGGTACGGCCCGATGATCTCGCCGTCGGGAATGACCTTCATGTCACGGAACTGCCGAACGTAGAAGTTCATGGTCCCCACTGCCGTCCATCCCACGAACATGTCGGTCGCGCTCTGCAGCATTCGCTGCCCGTTGACCACGCGGGCACCGTGATTGTCGTACCGGCTCGGTTCGAGAAACTGCTCGAACACCGACGGCCCTGCCTGCTTGATCTGCAGGAAGAACGGATCCTTCGTTCGACGTTCTTCGAGCAGCGCCAGATACACCCGCATTCCGACGCTCCCGACGCCGACCACCTGCCGCACGACGTCGAGAACCCGGAACCTGGTCAGCAGACTCCAGATGTGGTCGTCGACCGACTCGCTGTAACCGGCGATCACCGCCTGCACCAGCTCGATCTGGGAATCACCGACGTGAGTGCGAAAAGGTGCGTCCTCGCGAATCCTTCGACGACCGTCCCTCGTCTCGGTGAACTTGCGGGACGCCCCACGGCTGGTACGACGCTCGGCTTTCGTTTCGATGAGTTTCTCTGCGTGTCGAGCGATGCCCGACGAGAAGTGACCGAGCAGACCGGCGACGTCGATGCGGTCGTACCAGATGTCGATCTCCGGCGTGCTCGCGTATGTCCTCATCTTTCGGCTGTACGCAGCCGTCATCGCCGACACCGCCCGATCGGAGCGTCGCGCATCGACCCCGTTCTCCCGCCCGAGAACCACGAGAGAGGTCGCCAGCCGTTTGAGGTCCCACTCGAACGGGCCGGGCAGCGTTTCGTCGAAGTCGCGGAGGTCGAAGTACAGGTTCCGTTCGGGAGTGGCCCACAATCCGAAATTCAACACGTGGGCATCGCCACACAGCTGGACCTCGACGCCGGTGTGCGGAGTCGACGCGAGGTCGGCTGCCATCACGGCCGCGGCACCGCGGAAGTAGGTCCACGGCGATGCGGACATTCTCGCGTAGCGGATCGGCAGCAGCTCCGGCACCCGAATGATGTTCTGCGCGAGCACCGTGTCGAGCGCATCGTGACCACGCGAGACCGGATCCCATTCGGCCAACCCGCTGCGGGGTACGCGCCGACGGGCGTGTCGGCCACGCAGAAATTGCTCGGAAGGACGTGCATCCTTCCGAGCAATTCTCACATCGATATCGGATTCGACCTCGTCGTCCGCCTCGGTGTCCATGCCTGATTATGCTCCGCAACGCGCCGCAAGATCGCGGTATCGGCCACAGCTCGACCGACCGGGTCGGCTACAGCATGCAGGACACGCAACCCTCCACCTCGGTGCCCTCGAGGGCCAACTGGCGCAAACGAATGTAGTACAGCGTCTTGATGCCCTTGCGCCATGCGTAGATCTGCGCACGGTTGATGTCGCGAGTGGTGGCGGTGTCCTTGAAGAACAGCGTCAACGACAGACCCTGATCGACGTGTTGCGTTGCGGCAGCGTAGGTGTCGATGATCTTCTCGTATCCGATCTCGTAGGCATCCTGATAGAAATCCAGGTTGTCGTTGTCGAGATACGGAGCCGGGTAGTAGACGCGACCGATCTTGCCTTCCTTGCGAATCTCGATCTTCGACGCCACCGGGTGAATCGACGAGGTGGAGTTGTTGATGTACGAGATCGAGCCGGTCGGCGGGACGGCCTGCAGGTTCTGGTTGTAGATGCCGTGCTCCTGCACGGACGCCTTCAACGTCGTCCAATCCGCCTGGGTGGGAACCGATACACCCGAGTCGGCGAACAACTTCGCGACCTTGGGCGTGGCCGGCTCCCAGACCTGGTCGGTGTACTTGTCGAAGAATTCACCCGACGCGTACTTGGACTCGGGGAAACCCTTGAAGTACTGACCGCGATCCTTCGCCAGCTGATTCGACGCCTGAAGCGCGTGGAACAGCACGGTGTAGAAGTAGATGTTCGTGAAATCGATTCCCTCGGTCGAGCCGTAGTGAATCCGCTCGCGCGCCAGGTAGCCGTGCAGATTCATCTGCCCGAGGCCGATCGCGTGGGAATCGTTGTTGCCCTGCTCGATCGACGGCACGGAGAAGATGTGCGTCTGATCGGACACCGCGGTGAGGCCGCGAATGGCCACGGCGATGGTCTTACCGAAGTCGGGCGAGTCCATCGTCTTGGCGATGTTCAGCGAACCCAGGTTGCACGAGATGTCCTTGCCCACATGGCTGTACGAGAGATCGTCGTTGAACGTCGACGGCGTCGAGACCTGCAGGATCTCCGAGCACAGGTTGGAGTGAGTGATCTTGCCCTTGACCGGGTTCGCACGATTGACGGTGTCCTCGTACATGATGTACGGGTAGCCGGACTCGAACTGCAGCTCGGCCAGAGTCTGGAAGAACTCGCGAGACTTGATCTTGGTCTTGCGGATCCGCTTGTCGTCGACCATCTCGTAGTACTTCTCCGACACGTTGATGTCGGCGAAGGGCACACCGTAGATGCGCTCGACGTCGTACGGCGAGAACAGGTACATGTCCTCGTTCTTCTTCGCCAGCTCGAACGTGATGTCCGGGATGACGATTCCGAGCGAGAGCGTCTTGATGCGGATCTTCTCGTCCGCATTCTCACGCTTGGTGTCCAGGAACTTGTAGACGTCGGGATGGTGTGCGTGCAGGTACACCGCGCCTGCGCCCTGACGTGCACCGAGCTGGTTGGCGTACGAGAACGAGTCCTCGAGCAGCTTCATGATCGGGATGACACCCGAAGACTGGTTCTCGATGCGCTTGATGGGCGCGCCGGCCTCGCGAATATTGCTCAGCAGCAACGCAACTCCGCCGCCGCGCTTGGACAGCTGCAGGGCGGAGTTGATGGAGCGGCCGATGGACTCCATGTTGTCCTCGATGCGCAGCAGGAAGCAGGACACGGGCTCGCCGCGCTGCTTCTTGCCGGAGTTGAGGAAGGTCGGCGTCGCGGGCTGGAAGCGACCGGCGATGATTTCGTCGACCAGATCGGTGGCCAGAGCCTCGTCGCCGGCGGCCAGCGTCAACGCCACCATGCACACCCGGTCCTCGAAACGCTCGAGGTAACGCTTGCCGTCGAACGTCTTGAGCGTGTACGAGGTGTAGTACTTGAACGCCCCGAGGAACGTGGGGAACCGAAACTTCTTCGAGTACGCGTGGTTGATCAGGAACTTGACGAACTCGCGAGAGTACTGATCCAGAACCTCGGGCTCGTAGTAGTTCTCCTCGACGAGGTAGTCCAGCTTCTCGTCCAGATCGTGGAAGAACACGGTGTTCTGATTGACGTGCTGCAGGAAGTACTGATTGGCAGCCTCGCGATCCTTCTCGAACTGGATCTCACCGTTGGGGCCGTACAGATTGAGCATCGCGTTGAGCGCGTGGTAATCCATGTCGCCGTCGCCGCGGACGGTGGTGGGTACGGGTGCTGCGTCGGTGATGGTCGGTGCCACGGCGATGCTCCTACTGGGTATGTGGGGTGTGATGCTCTAGTGCGTGTGGGCGGCGCGTCGGACTTCACGTTCCCAGAAGTCCTCCAGCCCCTCGCGGACCCGCACTACGTCCTCGGGGGTGCCCATCAATTCGAATCGGTACAGATACGGAACTGCGCACTTCTGCGAAATGACATCTCCCGCAAAGCAGAACGAGTCACCGAAGTTCGTGTTTCCGGCAGCGATGACAGCTCGGATCAACGAACGGTTGTGCTCGTCGTTGAGAAACTTGATCACTCGCTTGGGGACGTAGTTGGTGTCGCGGCCGGCGTACGTGGTCCCTCCCCCGTACGTCGGCACGATGAGTACGTAGGGAGAGTCGACACGAAAGGTGCCGTTCGGATCACGCAGAGGGATTCGTGTCGCGGGAATGTCCAGCTTCGAGACGAAGCGATGGGTGTTCTCGGACGCGCTGGAGAAGTAGACCAGTGAGTGGGAGGACTGCGGTTGCGAACTCACCGCTCACTCACTCTCTCGTACTGTTCAAGCAGCGTTCGCTGCGAGGGTCTTGATGCGATCCGGACGGAAGCCGGACCAGTGATCGTCGCCCGCGACGACAACCGGAGCCTGCAGGTAACCGAGTGCCATGACGTAGTCACGTGCTTCGGGATCCTGCGAGATGTCGATCACGGAGTACTCGATACCGGCTTTGTCGAGGGCGCGGTAGGTGGCATTGCACTGAACGCAGGCGGGCTTGGTGTAAACGGTGATGCTCATGGTGTCCCTCTTTCCGTTGTCGCCATCGGGTGCACCGACGCGACCGATGTGCTCTGCGTGTGGCACCGAGAACATCTCCCGCTCAGGGCGACTTCGACCTGCTCGAACCCGTTTGTGCACGTTCTTCGAGTTGTGGCCTCTCGGTCGGTCAAACACTACACCTAGTGTCCGACATCTGCCTAGAACACGAGATGTTGCGAACAACATCCGTGGTATTCGCTGGTCACGGCGTTGTCGAGCCACGAGAATCGACCCATATCGGCGTGTCGCACGTCACACCGGCAACGTGTTGTCCATCACAACGAAAGTCGGCCCGAACCATGACATGTGCCGACGACCGCCGACACTCCCGGACACGACGAAGGACCCCCGGATGGGCGGATTCTAGGGGTCCTCGCAACACCTGATGGTCAGATGCCTGTCAGTAGATCACGTAAACGCTCGGCTGGAGTTTTCCAGCCGAGCGTTTTGCGTG